>CABUIE010000033.1 GCA_902491565.1 uncultured Collinsella sp. | reverse complement strand
CCAGGCGGCCGAGCATGGCGAAGCCCATGGCAGGCAGGATGTTGGCTGCAACGCCAAAGCCAGCAAGGACAAAGGGCGGGATGAAGTCGAGCAGGCCCTGGATGGCGTCAGCACCCAGATAGAACGACAGCGAGCACAGCAGGAACGCCATGATGATACCGGTGGAACCGATCAGGAAGTGCATCGCATAGACGCCCTTAAGGTTGCCCTGGGCAGAGAAAACATCGGCGCGGTCAACCAAAATCGGCAGGGCGGCGTTGAGGATGTTCTTGATGGCAAGGCACAGCGTGGCGATGGGCATAGCGAGCGCGATGGCTGCCTCGGTGCTCTGGCCCAGCTGGATAGCGAAGGCGCAGGCGAGCACGCCGCCGATCGTCTCATCGGGCGGCACGTAGGCGCCGATGGAGATCGAGCCCATGAACAGCAGCTCCAGGCTCGCACCGATCGCGAGGCCGGACTGCAGGTCCCCCAGCACCAGGCCCACGAGCGGGCACAGGGCGATGGGGCGGAACGCATAGAGCGTACCGAGCTGGCAGTCGAACTTACCAAATGCGGCGATAAGTCCGATGAGGATTGCTTGGGTAAGCATATATCCCCCTTTCCTAATAGGACACTACGAAGAGCTCAGACTCTTCGAAATTGAACGCCTAGAGCACGCTGGCGCAGTCGACCTTGGGGTCGTCGGCCAGGGGTCGAATCTCGACCTCGACGCCACGATCCAGCATCTCGCGCACATCGGCTTCCTCGGCCGCGGTCAGGAAGATCTGACGAGAAACCTGACGAGCATCGGGACGCTTCTCGTCCTTGGGCTTGGTGTTGCCCAGGTTGACCGACTTAATCTGCGGGCAGCCCTCAACAAGCTGCTTTGCCTCAGCGATAGTGGCGACGCAGATGATCATCTTGTACTTGTCGGTCACGCCCGAGTTGATAGCTTCGATTGCATGCTCCATATCTTTGATGACGAGCTTGCAGCCGGCAGGCTTGCCCATCTTGAGCGTCGTCTTCCACACCGGGTCGTTAGCGACCTTATCGCCCACGCAGAAGATGCAGTTGGAGCCAAGGCCCTGAACCCAGGAAACTGCAACCTGGCCATGAAGCAGGCGATGGTCAACGCGAAGTAGCTGAATCATAATGTGACCCCCCAAAGGTCTTGTGCCGTCTTACGGCGTGTCAGTAGGTGCTGCGGATTAGAACTCTTCTTCCTCGTCGTCATCGACCAAAAGATCGTTGACAAACTTCACGCGCGTATCGTCCGCAGCGACGATGGTGCGAATCGTCTCCTCAACCGGCGCCGACTCGTCAGAGAACAGCAGCTGGATGAGGAGAGGAAGGTTCATGTTGGTAACGAGGTACGTGCGGGGACGCGTCTGGACGATCTTGGTGAACTCGTTGTTGACGCTGCCGCCAAAGAGGTCGGTGCAGACAACGACATCATCGTCAGCAGACATGCCTGCCAGCAGTTTTTGGGCCTCCTCGGCCACGTCCATGCGGCCATCGACGAACATCGAAAGATCGTGGACGTTGTCGCGAGCGCCCGAGAGCAGCTCGACGCTCTCCTTGATGCCGGTAGCGAAGTGCGCATGGCTGGCGATGATGTACTGTCTCATTCTGTGTTCCTCTCAATAGCCCGGCACGTTCCCGCACCCGTTTTCTTTAGTAGTCGAACTGGTGATAGTAGCGACGATACTTGAGGTTGTGCTTGGTGACCGTCTCGTAGTAGCGAGCCAGGCGGTCGGTCACGAGCACCGTCAGAATCCACGGAGAGACGATGACGCGGAACTCGTCGTCAAGGCCGGGGATCGCGAACTCGGCGGTGT
>CABUIE010000032.1 GCA_902491565.1 uncultured Collinsella sp. | reverse complement strand
ATCATGCCGAAATGGCGCGAAGCACGCGGTTGACAAAACTATAGAGACACGTCCCAAATGAACTGCTTCTAAGTTGCGGTGGAATAGGGATTGATTGGCGGCTAATAAGCCAAAAACAGTCCCTATTCCACCGCAACTGATGTGGGCGTCCCTAGTGAGTTGACTGGTAGCGGGGGCAGTAGCTGATGGCGATGGCGTCGACGCCTACGTGGGTGGCGATGGTGCAGCCGATGGGGCCGGTGCCGGCGTCTACGTAATCCTGACCCGCGAGTGCCTCGTTGACAAGCTCCTGCTCCTCGGCGGCGCCGGTCGTGAGCACGCGCACGCTGGAGCCCGGATACTCGGCCAAAAATGCGAGGCAATCGGCCATGGTGTTGGTAACGATGCGCTTGGCACCGCGGCCCTTTTTTATGGCCTTGATCTCGCCCGATTTCCACTCCGGCGAAACGGCCAGGCGAATGTTGAGCATTTGCGTGAGCTGGCCGGCGAGCTTGGGCGCGCGGCCGTTCTTAACGAGATTCTCGAGCGTGCGGGGAATCAGCAGCAGGTGGGCGTCGGGCAGCGTCGCGCGGATCTGCGCCTCGGTCTCGTCCAGGCTGCGGCCGTCCTCGCGCATGGCCAGCGCGTACTCCACCAGCAGGCCCTCGGCGCCCGAGCCGGTGCGCGAGTCGATGCAGCGCACGTCGAGCTCGTGCGTCTCGGCCGTCAGGCTGGCGTTGGCGTAGCAGGCGGACCACTCGCTGCACAGCGAGATAAAGATGGCGCTATCGTGGCCGTCGGCGCGCACGCGGTCAAAGAGTTCCTTGAACTCGCCGGCACTCGGCTGCGAGGTGTGCGGCAGCTGCTCGGAGCCGGCCATGCGGGCGACGTACTCTTGGGCGGTAATCTGCACCTGGTCGAGCAGGTCCTCGCCCTCGATAATCACATGCAGCGGAATCACGTAAATGCCGAGCTCTTGGGCGCGGGCGGGGGAGATGTCCGACGTGGAGTCGGTTATGATGGCAAAAGACATAATTGCACCTTTCGTTGGGGCGCGACGGCGCCGCCTTCTGAGAGCAAAGTGCGACAAGTATAGTGGAGTCGTTCCACATTTCTAGGTTCAATCGTTGAATAGTCAACAGTTTGAAGTGTCGGTGTGGAAATCGTCAACTGGGGAAGAGGGATGCCGATGGAGGCGCTGGAGATATGCAAACGGCCGGTCGTGCTGTTTGATTTTGATGGCACGGTGGCCGATACGGGTCGGGCGGTGATGACCTCGACGCGCAAGACGCTGGCTGCACGCGGGTTTTCGGAGGCGCAGATGGGTGACCTGCGTCGCATGATCGGGCCGCCCCTGTGGAAGAGTTTTCACGACTTTTATGGCTTCTCCCGCGAGGAGTCGCTTGTGGTGGCCGACGAGTACCGCGCCTTTTTTGACGAGCTGGGACCGGAGGAGTATCCCGTGTTTGACGGGATCCCCGAGCTGCTGGATGGGTTGGTCGCCCAGGGCAAGCGCTTGGCCGTGGCGACGTCGCGCATGGAGGCAAAGTGCGTTGACATGGTGGGAGAGCTGGGACTTTCTCAGTTTGAGGCGGTGGTTGGCATGAATCCGCCGCAGGGGCGCGAGACCAAGGCCGATTCGGTCCGCGACGCGTTGGCGGCCTTGGGTGCGGCCGCGGGCGATGCCGTGATGATCGGCGATCGCTTCAACGATGTGGAGGGCGCGCACGCAATGGGCGTACCGTGCATCGGTATCTATTCGGGCGCGGCGGCGCCGGGCGAGCACGGGTTGATTTCCGATCTCAGCCGAACACATTGAGCTGATGGCTCGCTCCCGCAGTTAGCCGAACGCCCCCGCGGCCCCTCCTGGGGTCCGGGGGCGCC
>CABUIE010000031.1 GCA_902491565.1 uncultured Collinsella sp. | reverse complement strand
GGGTCAGCCCGTGGGAGGCCAGGGCGCCGCTGACCGGTGGACGGCACCGAGCCGTCGCAACGGACTGAAGAAGGGGGAGGCCTCGCGGCCTCCCCCTTTTTTGCGTTAAGCCAGATCTAACAAACTCGCTGTGTTTTATGACCCTCGTTTGTCGCATCTTCCGTTAACGGGCTACAATAACTTAGCCTGTGCAATATGGAGGTGAATATGGCTGAAGCTGGTATCGGCGTTGATATCGTCGAGATTTCCCGCATGAAATCAATCCTTGAAAAGACGCCGTCGTTTGCTCGGCGTGTGTTTACCGAAGAAGAGTGCGCATATTGCGACGCATCATCGCGTCCTGCGGCGCACTATGCGAGCCGTTTTGCTTCTCGTGAAGCGGTTCTCAAGGCTCTTGGTACGGGTTTTAGTCAGGGCGTCGGCCGCAAAGACGTCTCGGTAACGCGCGATAAGCTCGGAAAGCCTAAAGCTGTGCTTTCAGGTCGAGCGCTCGAGATTGCTCAAGAGTTGGGTGTCATTGAAGTTGCGCTTTCCATTACCTTGACGGGTGATTTGGCCGTAGCCAATGCCATTGCGATTACCGAGGATGCTCGACCTAAGCCTAAGGAAGAAAAGGTGAGCACCAAGGAACGCGTTGCACAAACTTATAAAGAGGCTCGCTCGGTTTTAGATGAGCTTGAGCAACTGCAAAATTCAGCTTTGACGGAGCACCAGGGTGATGCTTCGCAAGATACGCTAGGAGCATAGATGAAACCGGTTTTGAGTACCGAGGAAGTCGTTCGCCTCGAGGATATTATCGAACGCGAAGGAACTTCGAAGGCCGAGCTTATGGAACTGGCGGGTGAGTTTGCTGCTCGTGAAATTCTAAAACTCAATCCCGATCGCGTCCTTGTTCTGGTCGGTTTTGGCAACAACGGTGGCGACGGCTGGGTCGCGGCTGATATTTTGAGTCATAAGGGCGTTGACGTGGATATCGTGTCTCCGGTTGAGCCGGATGAGATTCCTGCCGCTCTGGCTCGCCATGTTGCCCGCCGTACCGCCGGTCGTGACGTGCATGTGTGTGTCGGTCCCTCGCGAGATGAGCTTGAGGTTTTGATTGATAAGGCCGACGTTGTTGTTGACGCTATCTTTGGTACCGGTTTCCACGGTGACCTGCGTGCACCGTTCTCCATCTGGATTCCGACAGTTAACGACTGCGCCGACCATGTGGTGTCCATCGATGTTCCTTCGGGTCTGAATGCCGAAACCGGTGTTGTCGACGATGATTGCATCCGTGCCGAGCGCACGGTCACGATGATCACGCCCAAGATTGGCCTCTACAGCGCTGATGGCCCAGAGTACGCCGGTGATCTGGTGTGCGGTGGCCTCTATGATCGCCTCGATGAGGTCATCGATGATGTCGACCATGCCGCCGAGATTGTCGAGCCCGGTGACCTGGTGGATTTCTTTGCTCCGCTGCCCACGAATATCGATAAGTATTCTCGCGGTTCTGTCCTTATTGTTGCCGGCTCGGCGCAGTATCCTGGCGCTGCCATTATGGCCGCCAAGTCTGCTGCCCGCGCGGGTGCCGGCTATGTGGCTGTCGCGACGCCCGATGCGTGTGCCAATCTTATTCGTATGGCACTTCCCTCGATTCCGGTTTTTGCTATTCCGTCCGATTCCCGCGGCTCTTTTGGTGCCGCTGCTCGTATGACCGTGTGCGAGATTGCAAAGAAGTACAGCTGCGTACTGTGCGGTCCCGGCATGACGACGTCTGCCGGCGCCATGCAGGTGGTTTCGGGCTTGTTGGAGCTTGATGTGCCGCTGATCCTCGATGCCGATGCGCTCAACTGCCTTTCTAAGATTGCTATCGACGGTATCGATAGCAACCCTGAGATGTACCGCCGTGAGCAGCCACTCGTCATGACGCCGCACTATCGCGAGCTTTCGCGCTTGGTTGCCGGTGACGAGGTTAACGATCTGGGGACTGCAATTGCGGCCGCGCAGAAGGTTGTCTGGGCTGCTGGCTCCGACAATCTCGTGGTTATTGCCAAGGGGCCGACGACGGCTATCTGTGGCGTTGAGCGCGTGCTTTTGCCGCTCTCGGGTCCGGCGTCGTTGGCGACTGCCGGTTCGGGCGATGTTCTTGCGGGCATTTTGGCTGGCACACTGGCTACCATGCGTGATGAGATGGATCGCTGGGAGCTGCTGTATTCGTATGCCGTTGCGCTTCACAGTTACGCGGGTTTTGCCGCGGCGACGGAGTACGGTGAGAAGAGTGTTATTGCGACCGATCTGATCGACTTGATCGGTCCTGCCATGGAATTGGCGGCAAAGGATGCACTCGATGATCTGGGAATCATGGACGAAGGGTCGGATGACTAATCATGAATAAAGCCGATTTGACGCGCTGGTCCTGGGTTGAGATTGACCGAGGGGCGCTTCGCCGCAACACGAGGGCTTACAAGAATCTGCTCGATCCACGTCAGCGACTGTGCTGCGTAGTGAAGGCCGATGCCTATGGCCATGGTGCCGTCGAGTGCGCCAAAATCATGTATTCGGCCGGTGCCGACATGTTTGCCGTGGCGACGGTTAGTGAAGGCGTTGAGCTTCGACAGGGCGGGATCACAAAACCCATCCTGATCCTGAGCGAGCCGCCTATCGAGGCCATTCCGACGTTGCTCGAGTTCGATATCATGCCTTCGGTCTATACGTCCGATTTCGCCCTTGCCTATGGCGAGTGTGCTGTCGCGGCAGGCAAGGTGGGCAAGTACCATCTAGCCATCGAGACGGGCATGAACCGCATCGGTGTTCACTACACGCAGGTGCTCGACTTTGTTCGTGGCATTAGCTTCCATCGCGGTATCCAGTGCGATGGCGTCTTTACGCACTTCGCAACGGCCGATGAGCCTGGCGGTTGGGACTATAAGCTGCAGTGCCAGCGCTTTACCGAGGCCGTTCAAGCCATTAAGGACGCGGGCTTTGAGTGCGGTATCGTGCACTGTGCCAATACGCCGTCCTCGATGCTCGATCCCTCGATGCATTTTGATATGATTCGCGCCGGCATCGGTCTATATGGCCTGCAGCCGTGCGAGCTGAGCAGCCGCGTGATGCAGCTGGACCCTGTCATGAGCGTTCATGCGCGCGTGACGCGTGTGTCACATCCTGCAATGGGCGAAGGCGTGGGCTACGGATTTACCTATCGCGTGCCGCGCACACGCGTTCAGATTTGCACGCTGCCGATTGGATATGCCGACGGTCTTTCGCGTACGCTCTCCAATCGCATGGACGTGCTGTATCGCGGTGAACGTGTGCGTCAGGTGGGTAACATCTGCATGGACCAGTTTATGGTCGCCATCCAGTCCAATCCGGCGCATGAGATTCCCGAGGCCGAGCATGGCGACGAGATGATCATTGTCGGCCGCGATGGTGATGCCGAGATCACCATGGACGAGATGGCTCGCCTGCGCGGCACGATTAACTACGAGGTTGCTTGCGGCTTTGGCATGCGTCTCGACAAGGTCTACGTGTAGGAGCCACTATGGGTGTCATGCACATCCCCGGACATAGTCACCAAGCGCCGCGCGAGGTTGCACTCGAGGAGATTGAGGCTGTTTTAGGCGACTGCCATCTCTGCCAGCTCTATCAGTCGCGCCATAACATCGTGTTTGGCGTGGGAAACCCCCACGCCCGCGTCATGTTTATCGGCGAGGCGCCGGGGCGTAACGAGGATCTGCAAGGCGAACCGTTTGTGGGGGCGGCGGGCGAGGATCTCAACGGCATCCTGTCGCTGGCTGGCCTCAAGCGCGAAGACGTCTACATTGCCAACGTGCTTAAGTGTCGACCGCCGGGAAATCGCAATCCTCGGCCCGAGGAAGTGCTGGCCTGTTCACCGTTTTTGCGTGAGCAGATTCGAAGCATTTGGCCCGACATCATCGTGACGCTCGGTAACCCTGCGACACACTTTGTGCTTAAGACCGAGATTGGCATCACCAAGCTGCGCGGCAGGTTCCATCAGATGGGGCATTTTGTGGTGATGCCCACGTTCCATCCGGCGGCGGCGCTGCGTAATCCGGCGTGGCAGGAGCTACTGGAGGAAGACTTTAAGATGCTGGGCGACTATCTGGAGCGGCATCCCGCGCCAGAGGGTGCCTCGGAATAATAAGGAGCATATATGTCCCTGGAGCGCCTGGGGGTAGGTATTTATAAAACGGTTTGCTCTGCCGATACGGAGCATTTTGGCGAGTTGGTTGCGCCGTGTCTGGAAGACGGTGATGTGCTGATTTTGACCGGCGGCCTCGGGGTGGGCAAAACCCACTTTACCAAGGGCGTTTCGCGTGGTCTGGGCGACGGACATATGGTCACGAGCCCCACATTCGCACTCATGGCTGTTCATGACCAGGGGCGTATTCCGCTGTTCCACTTTGACCTGTACCGTCTGGAGCATGCTTACGAGCTCGAGGATACGGGCATTTTCGATGTACTGGGCTATGAGGGTGCCTGTCTGTTGGAGTGGGGCGAACAGTTCCAGGACGAACTGACAGACGAGTATCTTTCGGTAACGCTTAAGCGTGATGAGAACGATAGCGACGTGCGAATGATAACGCTCGAGGCGCACGGCGAGCGCGCAGCGAAGCTTTCCGATTTGATTGATAAGGCTGTACAAGATGAGCTTGCATAACGATTACGCGCTGGTGGTAGCGCTCGATACTTCGACCGATATGCTTGCCTGCGCGGCAAGCTGGATTGATGGGCAGACGGGCGAGGCGAAGCTGGTGAGCGGCGACCATATGTGTCGTCGCCATGCCAATGTGGAGCTCGTGAATACCGTCGATAGCGTGCTTGCTCAGGCCGGCATGGACCGTGCCGACGTGGGCAGTTACGTCGTCGGTCGCGGTCCGGGTTCGTTTACCGGCGTGCGTATCGGCATTTCCACCGCCAAGGGCTTGGCGCGCGGTGCCAACGTGCCGCTGTTGGGTGTGTCGACGCTCGATGCCTGCGCATGGACCGCGTGGAAGGCTGGCGTGCGTGGCAAACTCGGCATTCTGGCCGATGCCATGCGCGGCGAGGTGTATCCGGCTTTGTATGTGCTGAGCGACGAGGGCCCCGAGCGTCAGTTTGAGCGCGAGCACGTGGTCAAGGCTGCCGTGGCGCTTGATGAGTGGCGCCAAGCCGCGGACTGGGACCAGGTTCAGCTGACTGGTGACGGTCTCGTGCGCTATGGCAAGCTGCTGGGCGAGGATGAGGCCGCTCGCTGCGTAGAGCGCGGCTTGTGGTGGCCTTCGGGCGAGGGCCTCCTCCTTGCGCATGCCGCGGGTGACGGCGACCCGGCCCGCGTCCTACCAATCTATACGCGCCTTTCCGACGCCGAGGAAAACGAGCGCAAACGCCTCGGTCTTGCCGAGAGCGCGCAGAGCGAAATCACGGGCGTCGCCGATGAGCTCGCCGGTCGCCATCTGCAATTCCGCCCCATGGGTGCGGCGGATGCCGAGGGCGCGAGTGCGCTGGAGGCCGCCTGCTTTGAGGGCGCTGGGCACGAGGCGTGGACGCCGGGCATGTTCCTGTCCGAACTGGGCGAGAATGTTGCGGCGCCGCGCAGCTGGTGGGTGGCGCACGACGACGGTCAGCTGCTGGGCCTTGCCGGCGGCATGGTCGTAGACGGTGACGTGCAGATTCTGGATGTTGCCGTCGACCCGAAGCATCGCCGCGAGGGTATTGCCCGCAAGCTGCTGTCGCACGTGAGCTACGATGCCCAGATGCTCGGCTGCACCACGGCTTCGCTCGAGGTCGAGGACGGCAATGAGGGCGCTATTGCGCTCTATGCCTCTCTGGGCTTTACCGAGGCGGGCCGCCGCCGCGGTTACTACGGTGCTGGCAAAGATGCCATCGTCATGACGGCGCCGCTGCCCTTGGTGCTCCCGGTCGACAATGCTTCGCCCGAGCCGACGGCGGCTGAGCAGCGTGTATGGCCGCTACCTGCACCCGAGCGCACCGTCGAGGAACGCGCCGAAATTGAGCGCCGTCGCCTGGTGCTTGCCATCGAGAGTTCGTGCGATGAGACAGCTGTGGCGATTATCGATGCGAACGGTAATATGCTGGCCAATCAGGTTTCGACGCAGATCGATTTTCATGCCCGTTTTGGCGGCGTAGTGCCCGAGATCGCTTCGCGCAAGCACGTTGAGGCTATCGTGAGCGTCGTGGACGCGGCGCTCGAGGATGCCGCGGCATCGCTTGGTCTTGAGGGCGGAGCCATCGCGCCGAGCGAACTCGCCGCTGTTGGCGTGACACAGGGTCCGGGCCTGGTGGGCGCTCTGGTGGTGGGCGTCGCCTTCGCCAAGGGCTTTGCCTACGCTGCCGGCAAGCCGCTCGTGTGCGTCAATCACCTTGAGGGCCATCTGTTTGCCAACCTGCTGGCGCAGCCCGATCTCAAGCCGCCGTTTATCTTCACGCTCGTCTCGGGCGGTCATACCATGCTTGTTCACGTCAAGGCGTGGGGCGACTACGAGGTGCTCGGCGAGACGCTCGACGATGCCGTGGGTGAGGCCTTCGACAAGGTGGCTAAGGCGCTGGGCCTGGGCTATCCCGGCGGCCCCATCATCTCCAAGCTCGCCGAGACGGGCAACCCCAAGGCGATTGATTTCCCCCGTGCGCTGAACAGCAGGGGAGACTACCGCTTCTCGCTTTCGGGTCTCAAGACGGCGGTGACGCTCTACATCGAGCAGGAGACCAAGGCCGGGCGCACGATTCATCTGCCCGACCTGGCGGCTTCGTTTGAGGCTGCGGTCTTTGACGTTCAGTACAAGAAGGCCAAGAACGCGCTGCATGCCACCGGATGCAAGGAATACTGCATCGGCGGCGGGGTCTCGGCTAATCCGCATCTGCGCGAGATGATGATCAAGAAGCTCGGGCGCCAGGGCATCCGCGTGACGGTGCCGCCTCTCTCGGCATGCACCGACAACGCCGCCATGATCGCGGAGGTCGCCCGCCGTAAATTCGATCGAGGAGAAATCTCGCCGTTCGACGTCGACGCCGATCCGAACATGACGCTGTAGTCGTACGGGTGCGGTCCCCGGCCCTGACCGGCCCGGCGGCCTTATATGAACTTTCCTGCTCTACAGTCCTGCTCACGACGGAGGCCACATTAAGTGGCCTCCTGTTCGTGCGGAACTCGCGATAAAC
>CABUIE010000030.1 GCA_902491565.1 uncultured Collinsella sp. | reverse complement strand
CCCTCAGGGTATCGGGTTCCCACATTCATCCGCACATGTGCGGATGAATGTGGGAGGTGTTCGGATAAAGTCGATAATCAAGGTCGTCCTGAAAAACGTGCCGCTGACAGAGAGTCTTGTCACTTTAGTTTGGTGGTGTGCTACACTGCTACGGGCAAATGGCCTATGCATAGTTTTATTGCATATTTACGGGCGAACGATGCCCGATGTCAGTATCAACTTCGATGCCTTTTGGCGGGTTTGGCGGTGATCGATGAATATCGAGAACATGTTTGACAAGCCTGATGTCAAGCAGCTGGTCCACGCATTTAGTCTTTTGGATGACGAGAACGATATCCAGGCGTTTTTAACCGATATCTGCACACCGCGCGAGATCTGCGATCTTTCTCAGCGTCTGCAGGTCGCGCGCTATCTGGATGAGGGCGAGCCCTATGTTGAGGTTCAGGCCCGCACCGGCGCTTCGTCCACCACGGTGAGCCGTGTATCCAAGGCACTTAATGGCGAGTACGGTGGCTATCGCAAGATCCTCATCAAACTGGAGGATGGCGAGTAGGCCGCGCAAAAAACGAATTGTACAAAACCGCTCTCCCGGGGGCGGTTTTTATATGCCCGCAATCGGCTGGTGCGTTGGGGTCAGGTTGCTTTGTACCAAAAGATGGAGCTGCGGTGGCAATGTGTCCGCTTGGGCGGGTAGGATGGATGCATTGATTATTGCGAGCAGTTTGAGCGGAGGACCATGCCTGTTCGAATCTATACCACCAATGCCGGCACGGATTTGAGCGATGCCGAGTCGGCGCTGCTTGCCGACCTTGTTGACTGCCACGGACGTGCCGTGCTGCTGGCACCTACGTTTGCCGAGCTCGACCTGTGCCGTCATGATGCGGCGGAAGCCGGGATTTCGCTGGGTATTGACTACAAGACGCCTACATCGTGGCTTCGCTCGCTTTGGGAGCTTTTGGGCGACGGGCGCGGTTTCGTCGACAACCTGCAGCGCCAGATGCTGTTCTCGGACATGATCGACCGCCGCGACGACGCTGCTCTGCAGCCGCTCTCGCGCAGCCAAGGCACGGTACGCATGCTTTCGCGTATGGCCCGCGATGTGTTGCCTGGCGTGGCGGGGACGGGCGACGAACGCTGCCGCGATGCCGCCGCTCAGCCCGAGCCCAAAAGCGACGCTGAGGCCCGCGTGTTCGAGCTGTTGAGCGCCTATGCGAGCGGCTTGGACCGTCGAGATATGGTCGAGCCCTGCGAGGCAGCTGATATTATGGCCGGTGCCCTGGCCGATAGCCTGCCGACGTGCACTCGCGCCGTATGCGTGCGCGGTATCACGTCGTTTACGCACGGTCTGCTCGAGCTGCTGTCTGCCGTGGCGAACAATGGGGGAGAGGTCGTCGTGCTGCTTGCACGCGAGCAGGCGGCAATGCGCGAGGAGCTTGCCGCGGCATTTGATGCCCGCGATGTGTTGTTTGAGATCGCGCCGCTGGGGAAGAACGCCGTCGCGTCTGATGCCGCTTGCGGGATCGCCGCTCAGCCTGCCTTTATTGAGGTCGCCGGCCCCCATGCCCGTGCTCATGTCTATACGGACGCAATTGATGATCTGGTAAAAGCGTGCCTGGGTTCCGAGGTCGCCGGCGCCGCGACGCCCGTCGACCCCGTGCGCGTGCTCGTTGTTTCTGCCCGGGCATCCCAGCTGTTCGGTGAGCTCGCCTCTCGTCTGGCGGCTCGTCATATCGCTGCCGAGACAACTGAGTTCACGGCGTTTTCCCAATCCATTGCGGGCAGGCAGTTTGCGGCGCTTGCCGGCCTGATCGAGCGCATGAAGGCCGCCGATGAGGGCATGGCGTCAAAGACCGAGTGGTGGCCCGCGCCGGAGCTTACCGACTGGATCTACAGTCCGCTTTCGGGTGCCGACGCCGCGAGCGCCCGCGGCTTCGACAAGAACATACGCCTGTCGCGCAACAAGACCACTGCGGGCGTTAAGAGCCTGCTGCAGAGCGTCCAGGGTCAGGTGAGGGGCGCGCGCAAGGCGGCGAGCGACGAAAACTGGTTTAAGAACGTGCCGTGTGTGGTCTCGGACGTGTTCCAGGCGCTGTGGCGCGACAAACCCGTGACGGCGCTCAAGGCCATGCTCGCCGTTGCCGAGGCGCTGCCCGATCGCGCTCTAGGCGGCCTTGACGGCCAGGCCCGTCGCCAGGCAGAGACGGCTTTGCTGCGCCATGCCATCGACATCCTTATGAACGATGCTCGCGCACTCGACGTGTCGCAGGCCGCGACCGTGCCGGTTCTCGACGGCGTTCGAACCAAGGTGGACAAGCGCAGTACCGCTTACGATTACGCGACCTACGAGGTCGATCGCACGCCACGGGCACAAGTGCGCTTCGTGTCGCTTGCCGATGCGTCGGTTTTGCGTCCTGGCGGCTACGATGTCGTGCTGTTTGCCGATGTCGACCTGGACAGCTATCCGCTTTCGCACGAAGAGGGCCCGCTTGCCACATTGACGGCCGAGCTGCGCCGCGACGGCGTGTCTTTGGAGCCCGCCGCCCTGCTGCGCGTGCGCTTTGGCCGTGCGATGCAGGCGGCGAGCGGTCCGGTCGCGCTCGCCCGCGTGACGCACGATCGCCAGGCGTGCGAGTGCTACCCGGCAGCCGTATGGACCGAGCTGCGGGCACATGCCGAGGCCGCTGGCGCTGCCAAGCCCACGTGCGTGGGCGAGGGCGATATCATCGCCGACTTTGATCCCGCGGCAGGTGAAGGCCTCAAGCGCGAGCGCGTGACCTGTGAAGCCCCTCAGCATCTGAGTGCCGAGGCCGTGCCGTACCTGGTCCTGCGTCGTCGCGATGGCGAGGGCGAGAACGCGCCGCTCGTGCCGCGTCTGACGTCCGCCTCGCAGATCGAGGCGTACTCGACGTGCCCGCTGTGCTGGTTCGTGTCGTATCGCGTGAAGCCCCAGTCCATCGACGCGGGCTTTGGAAATATGGAGAAGGGCAACTTTGTCCACGATGTGCTGGAGCACCTGCATGCCCGCTTGCCCCAGGAGGGCATGGAGCGCGTGACGCCCGAGAATCTGCCGCGCGCTCAGGAGCTGTTGCGCGAGGTCTTTGACGAGACGTTGGCCGAGCACGCCGGCAAGCGAGGCACGGAGGGCCCGCTGGTGCCGCTCTCTGCAGTGGAGGAGCGTCAGGTGGCCGAGATCTTGCCGCAGCTGGAGGGCGTGCTTGCCTACGAGTCCGAGGCACTTGCCCCCTTTGCCCCGCGCTACCTGGAGTTCGCCTTCAACGAGCTCAAGGTTGAGTATGCCGGTTGGCCGCTTGGCGGGCGCATCGACCGCGTGGACGTGGACGCCGAGAATCGTGCCGTGGTGATCGACTACAAGCATCGCACGGGCGTTGAGGAGTTTAAGCTCGCCGACCCTACGGTGCGCGACGAGGAATCGGGCGAGGCTCCCATCGAAGACCCGCGCTGGCTGCCGCCCCATACCCAAACGCTCATCTACGCGCAGGCCATGCGCCGGGCGCTGGATTTGGACACCCGCGCGGCGCTCTACTTTTCGACCAAGGGCGGCAAGCCGGCGCTGCGAGGCGCCGCGAGTGCCGAGCTGCTCGAGGAAGAGCGCGGCGACGGTCGCATCCCGGGCCTTAAGAAGGGCTTTCCGGGCGAGGGCGGCAGCATGGACTTCGACGCCCTGCTCGATCGTGTGGAGGCCGGCATCGCCGAGCGCCTGCGCGAGCTCGAGGCAGGCAACGTTGCCGCCGTCGACCCGACGTCAGCTCAGGCCGCGCATGCGCGCTGCTCGTATAACCACGAAGGAACGTTTGTAAGGAGGGACGTGTAGACCATGGATCTTTCGACTTTGATGCCGCAACAGCTGCAGATCGTCAAAACGCTCGACCGTCCGCTGTTTGTCTCGGCGGGCGCTGGTTCGGGCAAGACCTTTACCCTCACGCGCCGCATCGTCTACGCGCTCTCGCCCGAATCCGGTCCGTTCGTTGAGCACCTGGACCAGGTGCTCGCCATTACCTTTACCAAAGATGCCGCGGCCGAGATCCGCGACCGCGTGCGCCGTGCGCTTATCGACGAGGGCATGGACGAGGAAGCACTGACCGTCGACGACGCGTGGATCTCGACCATTCACGGCATGTGCTCGCGTATCCTGCGCGCACACGCGTTGGAGCTGGGCATCGATCCCGAGTTCACAGTGCTCACCGATACCGACGAGCTTATGGACCAGGCTGTTGAGCATGTGCTGGCCCGCGCGACGGCGCCCGATGCTGCCCCCGAGCTCGCCGCTTCGCTTAAAAGCCTCTACGCCTGGTACCCCATGGCGGGCGAGGGCGGCCCCTTTGGCGCCGGAACCACCATCAAGGGCCTGGTGCGCGAGCTGCTGGAGCTCTCGAGCCAGCTGCCGGGCGGCATGGACGACGTGTGCGTGGCACGCGGTCAAGCCGACACTTCGGCCCTTGCCGATGCCTATCGATCGGCGTTGGGTGCAAGCAAGGCGGCGACCGAAAAGGCGCAGGTGGCACTCGACGCCATCGATGCGTTTGAGGTGAGCGGCAAGACCATGGCCGATGCGGCGCGACTCATGATGTCGTGCAGCATGCCGCGTGCGAGCAAGGCATTCCCCAAGGAGCAGGTCGAGCTGCTCAAGGCCGAGGCCGCCGATGCGTTTATCAATATCGTGCTTGCCTGCGGTGGTCCCGCGCTCGATGCACTGGTGGGCTTGGCCCGCTCTGTAGAGGCTGAGTACCGCGCGCTGAAGGCCGGCCAGTCTGCCCTCGACAACAACGACCTACTGCGCATGGCATACGAGGCGCTGCGCGACTACCCGGCTATTCGAGCGGCATATGAGGGCCGCTTTAAGATGGTCATGATCGACGAGTTCCAGGATACCGACCAGATGCAGGTCGATCTGATCCGCTACCTGACGGGTGCGGGGGAGCGCGCGCTGTGTACCGTGGGCGATGCACAGCAGTCGATCTATCGTTTCCGCGGCGCCGAGGTCGAGGTCTTCCGCCGCCAGGAGCGCAAGGTGGGCTCGTCTGCCGCGCCCGAGGCGACTGCCGTGACCGACGCCCCTGCTGGCGAGCTCGTCAAGCTCGTGCGCAACTTCCGCAGTCACGACGAGGTACTGCGTTACGTGGCACGCGTCTTCGACGGCGATGACGGCGGCCTGATGCAGGGCTTTTTGGATCTTGAGGCGAGCGACGGCCGCAAGGACACGCTGGTGGCAGATGCCTCGCGTCGCCAGGCCCTCTTTGTTGCCGGCGGCAGCACGCAGGAGCGCACACAGGCCAAGGCCCGTGCAATCGCGGAGCGATTCCGCGCGCTTGCCGATGCCGGCCAGCCCCAGGGCGGCATGGTGCTGCTGCTGGGCCGCATGACCAACGCAGACGTCTACGCACAGGCCTTCCGCGACCAGGGGCTCGACTGCGTCATCGCGGGCGGCTCGGTCTTTGCCCAAGCCGCCGAGGTGCAGACGGTGCGCGCCCTGGTTTGTGCGCTCGCCAATCCGGCCGATACGGCGCAGGGCCTTATGCCGCTGCTGGCCTCGCCGATGTTTGCGCTCGGCGCCCAGGAGTTCCTGGCGCTGGCGACCAAGCTCGATAGCGAGACGGGGGAGACCTCGCGCCGGAATATCGACGCGGGCATCATGAGTGATTTCGACGTGCCGGGTCTGCAAGATCTGCCGCTCGTGACGCGCGCCCGCGAGGTGCTGCGGTATGCGCTTCGTCGCGTGGGCCGCGATTCGTTCGCCGCCATCGCGCGCGACGTGGTCAACGCCTCCGGCTGGTTTGTGCGTCTGACACAGCGCGGTCCCGAGGGCAAGGCCATTGCCGCCAACGTGCTCAAGGCGCTCGACGCCGTGGCCGAGGCGGAGGCCGAGTTCGGCAACTCGCCGCGTTCCATCGCGCTGGCCTTCGACCGCTTCTTGGCGGGCAAGGAAGCCCCGGGTGCCCTCAACGAGGAGGGCGACGGCGCGGTGCGCATCATGACGGTTCACGCCTCTAAGGGTCTGGAATATCCGGTCGTGGCGGTCGCCGAGTGCTTTGGCGTGCGTAAGTCCTCGGGTGCGGCACAGATGGGTCGCGTCGAGGGAGGAGCGCAGGTCGTGGCACTGCCGGCACGCTTCGACGGCGTTAAGCTCGCCGACGGAACCTTTGTGAAGGGAGACGACGTCAAAAAGCAGTTTGAGCACGCGTTTAAGGGCAAGGGCACGTCGCTGTGGCTGCCGCCGGAGCTCATGGAGGACGTCTGTGCGACGGGTTCTCCCGCCGAGGCATTTGCTCGCCTGCGCAACGACGACCTGCAGCTTTCGCTCGAGGAGCGGGCCCGCTTGCTCTATGTTGCCATGACGCGTGCGCGCGAGCTGGTGATCTTGGCGATGGATGCCGGCGTGAGCCGTGGCAAGGTGACGGCGCCGACCTTCGACGTCGAGACCGATCTGACCTACGACGTGCTCCGCCGTATTTTGCCGACCGACGCTCTGGACATGCCGCAGCTCGATGCCGACCGCCTGGTGTTCGACAACTCCCAGCCGGGCGACTACGAGCTCATTTCGCTCGCGGGCTTTACCTTTGGCGAGCAGGCGTTTGAGGCCAACGCTTCGCTGGATGCCGAGGGAAGGCTCGTTCGCGGTGATGCGAAGCCGGAGGGCGCCGGTGCAGATGCCCGCGCCGCCGTCCCCGGTCCTGCCGACCCCGAGCCCGATGCGTTTGAGCTCGTGTATCCCCAGGCGGTGGGCGTGCGCATGGGTATCTGTCCGTATCCGGCGCGCGATTCGTACAGCTACTCGTCAATTGCCGCGGCGCTGCATGCCGAGTCCGAGGACCGTGCTGCCGAGGCGCGCGTGCCCATGGACGAGGCCGGCGATGATGCGGAGTCGGATGGTTCCGAGATGACGGATGCAGACGTGGCCGCCGTTGAGCCTACCGGCAACCCCATGGCGCTGGGCTCGGCGTTCCATGCCGCCTGCCAGTGGCTGATCGAGATGGGTGCCGATGCGCTGCCCGCCGCGCGTGCCGATGCACTGGCGCGTCTGTGGCGCCTGACGCCGGAGCAACGCGAACGCTTCGACGTTGCCCTGGACCGCTGGCTCAAGTCGGCTGTTCGTGCCGACCTGCTCGCGTGGCCGTGCGTTCGCGCCGAGGTGCCGTTCTTTTCGCTGGGCTGCGAGGACGAGGACATCGCTCGCTACGGCGCCTATGCCGAGGGCGCCATCGATGTACTGGCCACCGATCCGGTCGATCCGTCGCGCGCACTGGTCATCGATTACAAGACGGGTGGCACGCCGGATGAGACGCCGGAACAGCTGCAGGAGAAGCACGCCCTGCAGGCGCGCGTCTACGCCGATGCGTTGCACAAGGCGGGCTTTGAGGCCGTGACCGTCAAGTTCGTCCGCGTGGAACAGGCGAATCCAACCATCTTCGTCGAACCCGCTGAGCCCCAAGTAGTCACCTACAATCTTTAGCCCGACCGGGGCTGCCCGCACTCCATTCCCCAATAACTTGCGGTGGAATAGTTCCTGTTGGGGGTGCGGACGATTTCTTGGACCGCGCCTAGGCGTATCCAATGGAGTGGGAAGGATAAACTGGACTTTCTTTTAAGGATCCTCAAGCGTATTGCCG
>CABUIE010000029.1 GCA_902491565.1 uncultured Collinsella sp. | reverse complement strand
CCCTTGAAGTTGAACGTCAGATTGTCCAAATGCGGCCCGCGCAGCGTCGGCTGGTCCGCCGTTCGTTAGAACGGCGGAACCTGAGACGTAACCCCTAAGGCCGCTGGCCCATACCGCCCTCGAGGGTGACGGTCTCGCCGTTCATGTACTTAAAGTCGGGACCGCAGAGCTGAACGACCACGCGTCCGATTTCCTTCTCGACGTCGCCGTAGTGACCAGCCGGCGGCATGTGGACGTTGGCCTTGAACGCCTCGGGATAAGCATCCTGGAAGTTCTCGAGCGCAGCGGTCCAAGCAAGCGGGCACACGATGTTGACGTTGATGCCGTCCTTGCCCCACTCGTTGGCGGCAACGCGAGTCAGACCGCGGATGCCCTCCTTGGCAGCGGCATAGCTGCACTGGCCGTAGTTGCCAAACAGGCCGGCGCCCGAGGCAAAGTTGACCACGGAGCCCTTGGTCTCCTTCAGGTGCGGATAGGCCTTCTGCATATACAGATAGGTGGCATACAGACCGGAATAAATGGCCAGGTTAAACTGGTCCATGGTGTGATCGGCGATGGTCACGCCCGAGGCGCTGGCCTGAGCATTGTTGACGACGGCGTCGATGCGGCCGAATTCCTCAATGGCCTTGTCGATGACGTTCTGGACGACGGCTTCGTTGTCCTGACCAGCCGAGACATCGGCCTGAACAGGCAGAACCTTGACACCGTACTCGGCCTCGAGAGACTCCTTGGCGGCCTCGAGCTTGGCGACGTTGCGGCCGGTGATGACGAGGTTCGCGCCCTCCTTGGCAAATGCGATATCGATGCCGTAGCCGATGGAGCCAGCGGAACCGTCCTTAAGCGTGGCCTTGCCGCCGCCGGTGACGATCACGGTCTTACCAGTGAAAAGTCCCATACAAAGTCCTTTCAAATCGCGACGGGCACGCCCGCCGACTGCGCGTATCCAACTTCACGCGCCAAAAGCTGAGATGCAACTTTAGCGTGTTCAAGCGAAAATAAAAGACCGCGGTAGGCGAACGGCACCACGTCGTTCGGCGAAGGGATTGTCAAGTAAAAATTGAATAGAACGGCCGAGTTTTTGTTAACGCGACGAGCCATCGAACACGTTTTGAAACTTTGCTGCGGCGCGCGGGATGTCGGCGCGAGACTTTATCATAGGGTGACAAACAACGATGAGGAGCACATGCCTATGACAGACGAGCTGGACCCCCAGACTCAACAGCATATTGATGATCCCGCAGACGTCACCGCAGATACTGACGCTGTGACCTGCGATGGTATCGACATCGACGACCCCATCTTGGACGAAAGCGCTACGGCGGAAACCCCCGAAACAGAAAACGCCGATGAGCAAAACGACGATGCGCCCGCTCAGGACGACGCCCCTGTACAGGACGACGTCCCGCAAGCAGCGGGCCCCATCGAGGTCTCTTCGGAAGAAGAGCTCGATGCCGTCATGGACTCCATGATGGATGCTGTCAAAGCGATGAAAGACGCCGTCGCCGATGCCGATATTGATGCCGAGGAAGAGGAGGCCGCCGAGGCGGCCTCGACCTTTGTGCCCGGCGAGACTCCGGTTGCCGACCAGGGCAGCACCATGCCCTCATTTCTGCAGCTCGAGCACCCCACGATTGGCGCCGATGCGGTCGATCCGCACGCAGCAGGCTTTTCTGTGGTCGAGGGCGGTACCGGCAATATCGCCGCGCCGCAGACTGCCGATGCGGACGCTGCCGACACCACTCGCCCGACCGTCCCCCACTCCCCCGCCGCGAGTCGCGATCTGGGGACCGCTGTCTCGAACACCGCGAACGCCGTGGGCACCTTTATCGCCCAGGGTGCCTCGGCCATGCGCGAGATGAACGCCGCGAAAAAGGCACTTGCCGATGCCCGCGCCCATCTGACCGAACTTGAGCAGCGCATTGCCGATCAGGCCGAGGAACTCGAGACGCGCCAGGATATCGCAGGCCGCTACGACCAGATCGTCGCCGACCAGCGCCAGGCGATTGCCACGGCCCAAAAGACTGCAGCGGCCGCCGAGATTGACCGTGATGCCCACGCCGCCAAAGCGACAGAGCTCAAGAGTCAGTTCGAACAAATGAAGACAGAGGATGACGCGACTGAGCTCCGGCTGAAAGCCGCGCTCGATGCCGTGGAGGCCCGCGAGGCGAGCTCGCGCGAGACCGGCAACCGCCTCATTCGACGTCTTGAGGATTCCAAGCGCATCCGCGACAAGGTGAAGGCCGAGCGAGACGCCGGCATTGCCGCCGCACAACAAACCGTCGACGCCACGCGCGCCCAGCTCGAGACGCTGCGTCATGAGTATGCCGAGCTGCAACGCAATCCCTCGGCAAATCCCGCCAACTATACGGTGCGCACCAGCGAGCTCTCGATGCAGATCTCCGACACGGCAGATGCCCTGCGTAAAGCCGAAGAAGATGTCCCGCGCATCACCGCCGACCTTGAGCACTCGCTTGCCGCAGCCGAGCAGGCCGTCGAGCAGGCTCAAGCCCCCATTGCCGAAGCCAAACGCGCGCACCAAGCCGTGACGACTGAGGCTGATGCCGCGCGCGACGAGCTGCAGACGGCGAAGACTGCCGCCGCGACGCGTCAGCGCGAACTGCACGAGAAGATCGCTGCCGAGGACAAGGCACGCCGCGACCAAGAGCAGAGCATCGCCAACGCCCAAGCAGATGCCGCGCATGCGCAGTCGATTATCGAACAGGCGACCGAGGTACACGACCACCCAAAGATCACTGAGTCGCTTGCAGGGTCCTTGGCCCGAGACAAAGCCGAACACGCCGAGACCGAGCGAGAAGTCGCCCAGCTCGAGGCCACCGAGGACGCGGTGCGCGAGCGTACCCGCGACTCACGCATCAAATTCACCGGCGCCATCGCCTGCATCATCGCCGTGATTCTGGTGATCATCCTGATCTGGCTGTTCGCGAGCAAGTAAGCCAGTTGCCAAAAACGCCCCAACGCAGTTGCGGTGAGATAGTTCCTATCTAGCCCTCAAAAAGGTCAATTCAAGAACTATCTCACCGCAACTTATTTAGATCGGCGCAAGGACTGTCCCCAAGTGCCGGCACAAAAGGAACGTCCCCAAGTGCCAAGTGCCCAATGACTACTCAACAACCACGGCAACACCGATGTAATGGCAGAGTCAGCGAGCGGGTCACATTTGAGACAAGGTGACGTGAAACGAAAGGGCGCTGACCTTCTGGTCGTGCCCTTGAAGTTGAACGTCAGATTGTCCAAATGCGGCCCGCGCAGCGTCGACCGGTTACGGCGTTTGTAAAACGCCGTAACCTACTGAATGAGCATGGCGTCGCCAAAGCTGAAGAAGCGGTAGCGCTCCTCGATGGCGGCGGCGTAGGCATCCATGATCTGGTCGCGGGTGGCAAGTGCGCTCACGAGCATCATGAGCGTGGAGCGCGGCACGTGGAAGTTCGTGATCAGCGCGTCGACCACGTGATAGGTCGAGCCGGGCATGAGGTAGAGCTGCGTCGTCGCATTCTCGCGCACCACGATGTCACCGCGGCCGAGCGTGTCGGCCCCGTCCTCGCGGCCCTCAAAATAGCGCGCCGTCACAGCCGGATCGGACACCGGCGCGTCCGCGTCAAACGCGCTCTCGAGCGAGCGCACTGCGGTAGTGCCGACGGCGATCACACGATGACCCTCGGCCTTGGCCTTATGCACGGCGTCGACAACCTCCTGCGACACGTGGTAGCGCTCGGTGTGCATGACGTGCTGCGTGGGGTCGTCCTCCTCCACCAAGCGGAAGGTATCGATGCCCACCTCGAGCTCGACGGCGGCAAACTTGGCACCCTTGGCCTCGATAGCGGCCATGAGCTCAGGAGTAAAATGCAGGCCCGCCGTGGGAGCGGCAGCCGAGTGCTCCTCCTTCATGGCGTACACGGTCTGATATTTCTCGGGATCGCCCTCGTAATCGGTAATGTAGGGCGGCAGCGGCACGTGACCGGCAGCATGGATGGCCTCGTCAAGCGTGCGCGGCTCGCCGGCGGCATTGCAACCGGCCGGCTCAAAACGCACCAGGCGGCCGCCGCGACTATCGGTGACAAAGTCGACGACCTCGGCCGTCAGCACCACGGGAGCCCCCTCGGGCGCATGAGCGCCACCGGCGCGATACTCAATCTGAGCACCGGGCTTCAGGCGCTTACCCGGCTTGACCAAGCACTCCCAAACATGGCCCAGCGGGTCAACATCCTCGCGGCGCTTGAGCAGCAACGTCTCGACCACGCCGCCCGAGCCCGTCTTGCGACCGATAAGACGGGCCGGCATCACGCGCGTCTGGTTGATGACGAGCACGTCGCCCGGCTCGATATAGTCGATGATGTCACGGAAGATGCGGTGCTCGACGGTGCCGCCATGCCCTAACGGCGTTCCTGTCTCGGAGCCTTTGCGATCAACCACCAGCAGGCGGCAGGAGTCGCGCGGCTCGGCAGGCGCCTGGGCGACGAGCTCTTCGGGCAGGTTATAGTCAAAATCATCGGTACGCATAGACACGTCGGATTCTCCTTATATAGCTAAAGTCCGCTCTACATCCTAGCAGGCTGACGTCCCAAGTGAACTACTTTTTGGCGGCTTTGCGCTCGTCGCGGATGCGGGCGCGGTCCATGGCCGCCTCGACAGCCGAGAAGCGGCAACCACAGTAGTTCTGCCGATACATGCCAAGCTCGCGCGAACGGCGTGTCGCCTCGGGGTAATACGGGCGAAAATCGCGAATCACCGGGGTGAGCCCATGTGCCGCCGCCAAGCGCTCAAGCACGTCATTGCAGGTATCGAACAGCTGGTACGGCGAGACGGCGAGCGTCGTGCCCACGAACTCAAACCCGCGCTCCTGGGCCACGCGGCACGCCTCGGCCAAGCGCAGGGCATAGCACGCGCGACAGCGACGAGGCCGATCGGCGCCCAGTGGGGCCACGCCGGCCTCCCAGCGCTCGCGGTCCTCCCCCGCCTCGATGAGCTCGATGTCGCCATCGGCACACCACCGGCGCAGCTCGTCCAAGCGGCGCTGCCATTCATCGCGCGGTTGAATATTGGGGTTGGTCCAGCAAATCGTGGGCTCAAACCCCTCCTCGCGCAGCAGGCGAACCGGCTCAAGCGAGCATGGTGCACAGCACGCATGCAGCAACAACGACTTCATCGACATCTCCTCACCCAAAAAAGCGCACGCCAAAGGACGTATCCTCGCAGGCGACAATGCGGCGGTCGCGCAAAATGGTCCGCACGTAATACCAGTCGCCTACACAGCCCGACAAATGCAAGCCGGCAGCCAGATAGCACAGCAGCGGATAACCCGAAAACGCAAACCCCAGGGCAAGCGTTGTCGTCACAACAACCGTCGGCGCCAGGCAAACCGCCATGTACCGCCGGCGCGAATACACAACGCCTTCGGCGCAGGCATAGATCATCGCCGTCTCGCGATTCGCCCCAAAGGTCACCTTCGCGCCCGCAGGCGCCAGCAGCTTAAAAAACACACCGTGCACCAGCTCGTGCACGGCGAACGACGCCATTGAGATCGCAGCCAAGCCGACTATCCAGCCCACGACAGCCATCCAGCCGCCCGCGTCAGCCGCATCCAAGTCTGCAGGCCCGCCCAACAGCATAAACACCGGCACCAGGCACACGGCAAACACGCCGACGACGGCCATCCCCCACACAAAGCAGGCGTGCAGAAAATCCTCGTCCTCAAACGCATGTATGTTGGAAATCTCATTCATGGCATCTTAGGATAGCGCCCCTGCCACGTACCCGTCCGCATGTGCGATAATGTCGAACGATATGCACGAATTGACCACCGCGCCGCCGAGCCCCGCACCCGGCCGCGCTCCCACCATATGCGAAGGAGTCCCATGGCATCCAAATACTCCATGAACGACCGTCCCAGCTGGCCTCGCCGCGCCATCGTTACCGCCGGCGAGCCCTATGGCAACAAGGGCCTTCACTTTGGCCACGTCGGCGGCGTCTTTGTCCCGGCCGACTTCTTCGCCCGCTTCCTGCGCGACCGTCTGGGCCGCGAGAACGTCATCTTCACCTCGGGCACCGACTGCTATGGCTCGCCCATCATGGAGAGCTACCGCAAGCTCAAGGAAAACGAAGGCTACGACAAGTCCATCGGCGAGTATGTCGAGTCCAATCACTCCCGCCAGGCCGCGACCCTCAACAACTACAACATCAGCTGCGACATCTACGGCGGCTCGGGCCTTGAGCCGGCGGCCCAGATCCACAACGAGGTGACCGCCGAGATTATCGAGCGCCTGCACGAGCAGGGCACCATCTCCAAGCGCTCCACGCTGCAGTTCTACGACGCCAAGGCCGGCACATTCCTCAACGGTCGCCAGGTCATCGGCCGCTGCCCCATCCAAGGTTGCAAGTCCGAGAAGGCTTATGCCGACGAGTGCGACCTGGGTCACCAGTTTGAGCCCGAGGAGCTCATCGCGCCCAAGAGCCAGCTCACCGGCGAGGTGCCCGAGCTGCGCCCGGTCGACAATCTCTACTTCGACCTACCGGCCTACCTCGACTTTATGAAGACCTACACCGCCAAGCTCGCCCAGAACCCGCAGGTACGCTCCGTGGTCTCCAAGACCATGGAGGAGTGGCTGCTGCCGGCACAGCTCTACATCCAGAACAAGTTCCGCGAGGCCTTCGACGCCGTCGAGGACCAGCTGCCCGAGCACACCGTGCTGGAGCCCGAGGGCAACAAGAGCAGCTTTACCGTCACCTTCCCCAGCTGGAAGGAGCGCGACGACGCCCACGCGGTGCTCGCCAACGGCGGTGTGCGCTTCCGCAGTGGCAAGGCGCTCGTGCCCTTCCGCATCACCGGCAACATCGACTGGGGCGTTCCGGTGCCCGAGGTCGACGGCGTTTCCGACGTCACCTGCTGGTGCTGGCCCGAAAGCCTGTGGGCGCCCATCAGCTACACCCGCACCGTACTCGCACGCGATGCCAAGGCCGCCGGCGTGACAGAGGGTGTCGCCGCCCAAGATGCCGCCCTCATGGGCGAGCCCGCCGCCGACTCCACACAGGTGCCCGCGCCCACCTACCAGCACAGCTCGCTCGACTGGCGCGACTGGTGGTGCTCTGACGACGCTCAGATCTACCAGTTCATCGGTCAGGACAACATCTATTTCTACTGCATCGCGCAGACCGCCATGTGGGAGGCCCTGGGCTGGGACCTCACGCAGAGCACCGTCAGCGCCTGCTACCACCTGCTCTACATGGGCAAAAAGGCAAGCTCGTCCTCGCAGACGCCTCCCCCGCCGGCAGACGACCTGCTCAACCACTACACCTGCGAGCAGATGCGCGCGCACTGGCTGTCGCTCGGCCTGTCCGAGAAGCCGGTGAGCTTTAGCCCCAAGGCATACGACACCCGCGTGACCGGCAAGGACAAGGACGGCAACGAGGTGCACGCCTGCGACGACAAGCGCGTCATCGATCCGGCCCTTAAGGAAAGCGCCCTTTTGACCGGCGTCTTCAACCGCCTGGCCCGCAGCTGCTTCTACGGCGTCGCCGTCAAGGAGGGCGACGAGAGCCCCTATCGCAACGGTTGCATCCCCGCCGGCGCCGCCTCGGCCACCGTGGTGGAGGCCGCCGAGCAGGCCGCCCTCGCGTTTGAGCAGGCCATGTACAAGTTCGAGACGCACCGCGCGCTCGCTGTGTGCGACGACTACCTGCGTGCCGCCAACAAGCGCTGGAGCGATGCCTCCAAGGCCGCCAACAAGCTCGAGGGCGAGCCAGCCAACGCCGCCATGAAGCAGGCCCTGGTCGACGCCTTTACCGAGCTGCGCGTGGCGACCGTCCTGATGCACGGCATCGTTCCGGCCGGCTGCGAGCTCATCTGCGAGTACTTCGACGTCGATCCGGTCGCCTTCTTTAGCTGGGATAACATCTTTGCCTCCACGGACGAGTTTGTGGAAAGCCTGGGCGAGAAGCCTGGCGAGCACCGCGTGAAGCCGCTGCCCCCGCGCTTCGACTTCTTCAGCAAGCACGAGAGCCAGTACTAGGCAACCGCAACGCGCCCGGGAATGATTATTCTGGGACGTGTCTCTATAGTTTTGTCAACCGCGTGCTTCGCGCCATTTCGGCATGA
>CABUIE010000028.1 GCA_902491565.1 uncultured Collinsella sp. | reverse complement strand
GGCCAGCGCGCCCGCGCCGAGCGCCGCAAGGGCGAGCAGCTTCGCCGCGACGGCGCGCCCGCGCGAGGGGACTGCCGTGAGGTTGGCGAGGCGCCCGGCAGCGCGCTCCTCGTCCACGGCGAGCCCGCAGACGATGGCGGACATGAGCGGCATGAGGGCGCCGAGGAACTGGGCGTAGGCGTCTGCGCCCAGCGCCGGGTCCCATCGGGCTATGGAGAAGTACTCGCCGCAGGCAAGACCGGCTGCCAGGCCGCAGACGAGGTGCACTGCCGTGAGCGGGGAGCGCGCCAGGCGCAGGGCCTCGGAGAGCAGGGCCCGCGGGAGAGTCATGCGCGGCGTCGGGTCGGAGAGTCGTGTCATGGCCATCACCTCTCCTCGGAGCGTGCGAACCAGGCCGCGCCCGCCGCCGTGAGCGCGGCGAACGCGAGCGCGCAGACCGCAAGGCCCGCCAGTGTGAGCATGCCGTCCGCCGTGAGCGCCCCGCCGAGCGCCATGTCCGCCGCGAGTGGCTCGCCGCTCGGCAGCACGGGGATGAAGCTCGTGGGGATGACCATGCTCGCCGACGGCGGAAAGAGCTGCGGCAGCGGCATCAGCGACCAGGCGAACCCACCCACGAGCTGTGCGGCGAGCGGGCAGAAGATGCCCGCGAGCATGCCGAGCCGCGCCGTGAGGAAGAGCCCTGCGGGGATCATCCACGCCGCGGTCACCGTGTTGGTGAGCGCGCAGAGGAGCATCGTGAGCGTGCCCGCGGCCGTGAGGCCCTGCGAGGAGAACGCCGATCCCGCGAGGTAGATGCCGAAGACCACGAGGTTCGAGAGCATGCAGAGTGCGAGGCACCAGAGCGCCTTGGCCCACCAGGCGCGCCCGAGCGGGAAGCCCAGGCCCAGAAGCCCCCGCATCCGCGTACGAGCGTCCGCCCGCGCGACGCACGCCACCACGAGTGAGAGAGACACGGGCAGGAAGAGCGCGTACCAGTAGTTCCACGCGCTGAAGATCTGCACGCCCCGGTAGGGCATCGCGCCGAGCAGCGGCATCGGCAGCGCCATGAGCACGGCCAGGCGAACCGGTGCCGCGTGGCGCGACTTCAGGGCCTCGGCGCGCAGGCCCGCGAGCAGGCCGCCTTTCTCGCCCGTCATGCCGCCACCTCCCCGCGTGCTCGTCGCCCTTCCCGGCAGAAGCTCATGAAGAGTTCCTCGAGGTCCTGCCCGGGCCGAAGCGCATCCTCGTAGGCGAGGCGCCCTCCGCAGATGATGCCGATGGTGTCCGCCATCTGCTGCACCTCGGAGAGGATGTGGCTCGAGACGATCACCGTCGTGCCCGCCGCCGCGAAGCCGCGGATCTGGTCGCGCAGCTCCTCGATGCCGATGGGGTCGAGGCCGTTGGTGGGCTCGTCGAGCACGAGCAGGCGTGGCCGGGCGATCAGCGCCAGCGCGAGCCCCAGGCGCTGCCGCATGCCCATTGAGAAGCGCCCGGCGCGCTTCTTCCCGGTGTCCGCGAGGTCCACGGCGGCGAGCACCTCATCTATGCGGCTCTCGGGAAGGTCCAGCAGCGTGGTGCGCACGCGCAGGTTCTCGCGCGCGGTGAGGTTGGGGTAGAGCGGCGCCTCCTCGATGAGGCTGCCGATTGCGTAGAGGTCTTCGCGGCGCCAGGCGTGCCCGGCAAAGAGGATCTCCCCGGCCGTCGGCCGCAGCATCCCGCAGATCATCTTGAGCGTTGTCGACTTGCCGGCGCCGTTGGGGCCGAGCAGCCCGTACACCTCGCCCTCGCGGATATGAAGACTCACGTCGGCCACGGCATCCTGCGCCTGGTCGCCGCGGCCGAAGCGCTTGGTGAGCCCGCGCGTCTCGAGCATGTAATCCATGGGTTCGTCCTTTCTCTTTCGGGCGCGCGGGCCGAGCCACCGTGCCCGCGCGCCTTACCTTTCGGGTTCACCATCCATGGTGGGGCGCGTTTCTAACGAAGCCGTAACGGCCGTTGGGCTCTTTTGGCGCCAGCCCTTCTCGACCCGTACGCCACTCATGGTATGTTTATCGCGATAACAAGGACGGAGGTGCCCGTGGCACGCAATAAGTACCCGGAGGAGACGGTCGAGAAGATCAGGGGTGACGGCCCAGCGAGTGTTATTTTGCGAGCTAGGCGCATCGAAAGCGACCTTTCGTGGTATAAACTACTTGCCGGAAGCCGCGGCTTTCAGAGTACGGCTTACGTGTACGTTTAACCTCCGTGGGCGACGGGGTGCCGCAAGGCGTAGAATATCGCCCACCTGTAGGGGCCTGCAGCGATGCGGGCCCCGCTTCGTATGAAGGGGGCGCAACCGATGAAGATCGTATCCATCTCCCAGGACTTCTTCGACCTCGTCGATGGCGACCGTGAGCTCATGCTTAAGCACAATCGCCCCTGCATCGTGGTGGTGAGGCTGCGTTTCCGCGGAAAGCGCAGGGACTTCGCCGTGCCGCTGCGTTCCAACATCGCCCCTAACGTGCCCAAAGACCAGTACTTTGCGTTGCCACCCCGCCCCACGACGCGCCCCGGCTGCCGCCACGGCATCCACTACATCAAGATGTTCCCCATAACCAAGGCCTACCAGCGCCGCTTCAGGACCGAGGGCTCGGCCTACTACGAGACGCTCCAGCGCATCATCGATGGCAACACCAAACGCATTGTCTCCGAGTGCCAGGCGTACCTTGACCTCTATGAGCGCGAGGGAAGGCCCCGCTTTGCCGTCGACATCGATCGCATCGTGGGCCTGCTGGAAGGCGAGAAGTAGGGCACCTCGGCTCAGTCTCGAGCCATGCGGAGTCGCTCCGCATTTTCGAACGCCGCGTGTGCGTCCCAAATACTTGAGAAACAAGCTGTGAAGTGCGGTGGCGCGCCCGTGCCCGTGCATAGCCGTCACCATCAGCGTCTACGCGGCGTCGGCTTCAAGTGGAACTGGCGCCGCTGCTGTATATGGTTTGCCTTGCTGCAAATGGCAATCAATGCCCACGATGCTTCTGTTTGCGCTTCAGCTTTCGCTGCTCGAAGCGCGCATCAGCCTCTTCCGCGCGGCGTCGGCTTCTTGCATGAGCTGACTCCTGTTTCATCGCTTCTCTCTGTGCTGCGAGCGCCTGCTGCGCCTTGGTGCTCATCGCGGGCCGCTTAAGGGCTTTCGCCGCCTCACGGGCGCGCCGCTTGGGGTTCTTCGCGGGCTTGCTCGCCTCGGTCGAATCGTGACCGAAGAACGAGAGCTTCGCCCATTTGCTGGCAACGAATCGCAGGATCTCCTCATTGGACGGTTCTGCGCCGAAGACGATGCGGGCGGCGCCGTATCTGCCGTCCTCGACATGCTCCGCCAGCCCGACCCAAAATTGGCCGCCGTGATATGACGATGAGCAGCAAGTCGCTGATAGCCGCCCTGCGAAGCTAGTTGCCTTGTTCGCAGCCGGGTCGCAGGCCGCACTTACGCTCGAGCTCTGCCACGAGGGCATCGTTGTCGGTCACCGAGACGATGGCGTCGCCGTCGTAGGGCGCCTTGATATAGACGCGGTCGAGCGAATTGGCCGTCCCCGCCCAGAGCGTCCTGGTGCGCCGGACGCCCCGCACGTGGGCGTAGGGTATCACCGAACGCATCCCAGCGTACACGACGACGAGGCGGTCGCCGTAGAGCTCGAGGCGGTTGCTGCGGATGGGTAGGGCGGCCAGGGCCACGAGGGCCGGGACGGGCAGCAGCGCGAGCCAGCCCCATAGGAGCGCGGGACTCGAGCTCAGGAAACACGCGATACACGCCGCGGATAAACCGCCCGCCACAATCACCATGGCCGCTATGAACCACGGGTCTGTCCTGCCGGGAAACACCCGCTCCGGCCGCTCGCCCCTCTCACCCATTACGGCCTCCCTCCCGACGCCCTCCCTGGCGGAGCGTGGGGCCGGAGAGTGCCTTGAACCCGTCGCCGACCATCTCGCCCTCCGTTCTGTGGGTCTTCTGTAGTGGTGTGTACCCCCGACTGTTCGACGGATGTCGTACGATTGAACGTTTTTCGAACTGTTTTTTAAGATGGGTGCGGCAGGATCGAGCAGATTGTTCGCGCGAGAGGCTCCCCGCCGCCGCGCCCGGTCTCGGGTTCGATGCATCGACATCCGTCTCAGGTGGTGTCTCCGCTGCGCGACATTGCAGGGGGCAAAGTCGAGATGCCATGGGGCGCGCCGAGGCTTTGCCCGCGGGGCGAAGATTCTAGGGGTCCGACGTGGCCCAGAGGGGAGACGGACATGTAAGCGCTTATGACCGAGGAGCTGGCCGAGTGCCTGCCGCCGCTGTACGCGACCGAGGGAGGGGCGCTCGCCCTCGACCTCGCAAGCCCGGAAGGCGAGGGCCACCTTGACCTTTGGTGCTCGCTCACCATCAACCTCTCGGGCGGCCCCTTCGCCTCCACGTGGCTCATTCACGCTTGTGCCCGGCATCATGGACATGGGCGTCGCTAAGTCGCCCACTGTGGCGCAAGCCCCTGTCGGCTCAACGTTCGACGAGATAAACCGCATGTTCTCAAAGCTCGGCTTTATCGATTACAATTCACGCCTCGCGCAAGGGCCGTTCTACTCCCCAAACCTAATCTGCCTGTCGCACGTCTCGAGGCGACGGGGCGGCGCCTTCTCGCGTGAGTCGATTCCCGTTTTACTGATGCGTCCCAACATGCCCTTACGCATGTTGGGACGCCGCTTTCGAAACTTCAAAACCATTCGATTTCCGAAACTGAGTGGGAATAAGTTATCGGTACGCTTTTTTATAAAATGTAAAAAAGCACCCCCATAACTGATGAAATGGACGCTGAGAAAAAGGGGTGCATCTTGCGTATATACCGACGTGAAGATCTACCTCTATCTTGCATCGCGCGGGTACGAGCTTTCTGTGGGCCGTATTGGGAAGCTCGAGTGTGACTTCATCGCTCGTAGGCGCAATGCTTACGCCTACATCCAGGTCTCTATGTCGATTGCCGACAGAGGCGTCGAGGAGCGCGAGTACAGGCCGTTCGGCCACATTAGGGATGGGTATCCGCGCTACTTGTTCACGCTTGATCCTCTATTGCAGGAGAGGGATGGCGTCAGGCACCTTAACATGGCGTCGTTTATGCAAGATGGCGGTGATCTTATTTGAGTGGTGGCCAGATTCCTTTGCTTCCTAGTGCGCAGACAGCGCGGGTATCAAATGAGGATCACTGCCTCACGTAGAATCGACGGATTGAGAACTTGTTTTGATGTTGACAGGCTTTTGGCCAGTGGATCCTATTGTCGAGTGGGAATAGCGGAAATAACGGCCTCCGGACCTTTGGTTCGGAGGCTTTCTTTTTCGTTCTGTTCGGAAGGAGCTCCTTGCCGGAGCCCCATGGATAGCGAACGGCTTTATCGAGCGTGCGCGTTCTCGTAGGCGCCTATGATTTCTTCCGGCAAATTGTCGGGAATCAGCGCTTCCAGCCTATCCTCGCTGCCATCTTGAATCGCCTGCTCGTAGTACCAGCATTTGAATCTCAGCATATCCAGCGCACGGTTCATGTTCGCGATTTCCGACTCCATGTGGGCCTTCCGCTCCTCGAACATGGCCTTGCGCTTGGGGTAGGTCGATGGCCCCTCTGCGCACCATTCCATGAACAGTCGGATGTCCTTGATCTCCATTCCCGCCTTCTTTAGGCATTCGATGACCCGAAGCGCTTCGAGTTCCGTATCGCCGAATCGGCGAATGCCGGACGTCCGCTCCAGCCCCGGGAACAATCCCTGCTTGTCGTAGTACCGCAGCGTTGAGGCGGGCAGACCGAACATCTCCGCCACCTGTCCGATTGTGTACATGGCCCCTCCGAATAAATCTCGACTTCATTCCTTGACCTAAAGTCAGGTTTAGGTATTACCTTCATTCTCGTCAATACAAATCGGTAGCGCAAGGGGTGGTCCGTAATGGGCAAAACGGTTTTCGCCGGCGGCGTGAACGGGGTGTGCGATATCGCTGGGCATCCCGCTCTGGAGCAGGCGCAACGAATGGGCATGGAAATCTAGGCGGGCCACTTGGCCGCGCGGAGGCAGGTTCGTGTCTAGAACTATCAACGGGAGGAAAAAGATCATGGCAATTAAGCAGACGGCGGGTAGAGATGCCCTGGGGGGCTTCGCCCCCAAATTCGCACAGCTCAACGACGATGTGCTGTTCGGCGAGGTGTGGAGCCGAGAGGGCGAGCTCTCCCTGCGGGACCGTAGCATCGTGACGGTGGTGGCCCTGATGGCGCAGGGCCTGACGGACTCTTCGTTCCAATATCATCTGATGTCCGCAAAGAACAATGGCGTGACCAGGACGGAGATAGCGGAAATCCTTACACATGCGGCGTTTTACGCAGGATGGCCCAAGGCGTGGGCGGCCTTTCGCATGGCGAAGGAGGTCTGGGCGGATAGCGATGCTGCTGATGCAAGAGCTAAGCATCAAAACGAGATGGCCTTTCCCATCGGTGCCCCCAACGACGCATTTGCGAAGTACTTTATCGGGCAAAGCTACCTCGCGCCCCTTTCCACCGAGCAGGTCGGCGTCTACAACGTGACGTTCGAGCCCGGCTGCCGCAACAACTGGCACATCCATCACGCCAAAAGCGGTGGCGGGCAGATCCTCATCTGCGTGGCTGGTCGAGGGTTTTACCAGGAATGGGGTAAACCGGCACAGGAGCTGCGCCCTGGCGATGTGGTCAACATCGCCCCGGGTGTGAAACATTGGCACGGAGCCGCGCCCGAGAGCTGGTTCTCCCATCTCGCGCTGGAGGTTCCGGGCGAGGAGATCTCCAACGAGTGGTTGGAGCCCGTGGACGACAAGGAATACCTTAAAGCGACTAACAAGGAGGATTAAGCATGGAACAGTTGAACCTGACGCAGGAATGGGACAAGGTGTTCCCCAAAAGCGACAAGGTCGAGCACAACAAGGCGACCTTCCACAACCGATACGGCATCACGCTGGCGGCCGACGTGTACGTGCCAAAGAGCGCGGAAGGCAAGCTGCCCGCCATCGCCGTCAGCGGCCCGTTTAGCGCGGTGAAGGAGCAAACGTCCGGCCTTTATGCGCAGAAAATGGCGGAGCTGGGCTTTTTCGCGATTGCCTTCGACCCGTCCTATACCGGCGAGAGCGGCGGTGCGCCCCGCTATGTGGCGTCGCCGGACATCAACACCGAGGACTTCTGCGCAGCGGTGGATTTTCTCTCTGTGCAGAATAGCGTTGACCCGGAGCGCATCGGTATCATCGGCATCTGCGGTTGGGGCGGCATGGCGATCAATGCCGCAGCCATCGACACTCGCATCAAGGCCACCGCGGCTATGACCATGTACGATATGACCCGCGTGACCGCAAACGGCTACTTTGACGCCGAGGATTCCGAGCAGGCGCGCTTCGAAAAGCGGAAAGCACTGAACGCGCAGCGCACCGAGGACTATAAAAACGGCAGCTACGCGCTGGCGGGCGGTGTGGTCGATCCGCTGCCCGATGACGCGCCACAGTTTGTGGCGGACTATTACGCCTACTACAAGACTCCGCGAGGCTACCATCCCCGCAGCCTGGGCTCCAATGGCGGCTGGAATGTGACGTCTTCGCTGTCGTTTTTGAATATGCCGATCCTGCAGTACGCCGGCGAGATCCGTTCCGCCGTGTTGCTGGTGCACGGCGAGAAGGCGCACTCCCGCTATTTCAGCGAAACCGCGTACGGCAAGCTGACCGGGGACAACAAGGAGCTGCTCATTATCCCTGGTGCCAACCATACCGACCTTTACGATCAGATGGATGTCATTCCGTTTGAAAAGCTGAAAGCCTTCTTTAAGGAATATCTGAAATAAGGCGTGCCTTGATTCAATACCAAGCCCCCAGCAACGATTCTTCTAAAGAGTGGGAGTAGCTGAAACGAGGCGATTGAATAACTCCATCTGTTTTGGTTACAACAAAATGTGTGCCGCGCGCCTGCGGCATGAAGGAGGGAGATTTCTATGAATATCGTTGTATTGAGTGGTAGCCCGCGCAAGGGCGCCAATACCGACACCATGGTCGAGGCGTTTGCCGAGACCGCGCGCGAGGCCGGCCATGCGGTCGAGGTCATCCGCGTTGCCAGTAAGAAAATCGCTGGTTGCCTGGGGTGTCAGTATTGCTTCGCCCATGAGGGCACTTGCGTGCAGAAGGATGACATGGCCGACGTGATCGAGTCAATGAAAGACGCAGATATGGTCGTCTTCGCTTCGCCTATCTACTGGTTTGATATCACTGCGCAGGAGAAGGCCGCCATCGACCGCCTGTACGCCTTCGGTGCCACGGGCTTCCCGTTCACCAAGACGGCCCTTTTGCTCGATAGCCACAGCGAAGGCGTCTATGATGCGGCGATCGCTATGTACAAGTCAACCTGCGCGTACTGCAAGTGGGAGGACCAAGGCATTATCACCATCAGCGGTATGACCGAGCGCGATAGCATGGCATCGTCGCCCAAGTTGGAAGAGGTGCGAGAGCTCGCTCGCAAGCTCGCCTAAGGGTTGATTTCCGATCTCAGCCGAACACATTGAGCTGATGGCTCGCTCCCGCAGTTAGCCGAACGCCCCCGCGGCCCCTCCTGGGGTCCGGGGGCGCC
>CABUIE010000027.1 GCA_902491565.1 uncultured Collinsella sp. | reverse complement strand
CGAGGCCGAGCGCAAAATGGATTCTAAAAAACACCTTGCCAAATAGGAGCGTCAGGACGCAAAGAGGCTCGCCGCACGAAGTGCGCAGCGAGCCTCTTTGCATGTCCGAGGACGTTTTGGGAGATAGCCCAAACAGCCCCGGCGATCCTGCGGGAGTTGAGTCCCTTTAGAACTTGTCGTGGAAGGTACGCGCAATGACCTCGTCCTGCTGCTCCTTGGTGAGCGTGTGGAAGTTCACGGCGTAGCCGGAAACGCGGATGGTCAGCTGCGGATACTTCTCGGGGTGAGCCTGAGCGTCGAGCAGCGTCTCACGGTTGAAGACGTTGATGTTCAGGTGGTGGCCACCCTTCTCGGCGTAAGCGTCGAGCATGTGGACCAGGTTATCGGCCTGGGTCTCGGAAACTTCAGAAACCTTCATAATGTGTCTCCTTCGATTAATAGGCGCCGGCCAAAACCGGCGCGCTAATCAGTAATCGTTATTGTTAGTATAGCACTAACAATAGTTACTCGCCCAGCTGATCAAGGTCGATATCGCCAAAGAACACCTGGTCCTCCTTGCCGAGCGCACTCGGGATAATGGAGAAGGTGTTGGAGATGCCGTCCTGAGCATCGCGGAACGGGAGCTTGGAAACCGAAGACAGCGAAGCGATGGCGCCGTGGCTATCGCGCTTGTGCATGGGGTTAGCACCCGGGGCGAACGGCTGACCAGCCTTGCGGCCGTCAGGCGTGGAACCGGTCTTCTTACCGTACACGACATTGGAGGTAATGGTCAGAACCGAGGTCGTGGGCACGGAGTTGCGGTAGGTGTCGTTCATGCGGATGTACTCCATGAACTGGTGCACAACGTCGTGAGCGATCTGGTCGACGCGGTCGTCGTCGTTACCGTACTTGGGGAACTCGCCCTCGGTCTCGAAGTCGACGATGATGCCGTTCTCGTCACGGACGGGGTGGACCTTGGCGTACTTGATGGCGGACAGGGAGTCAGCCACGACGGAAAGGCCAGCGATGCCCGTAGCGAACCAGCGGTGCACGTGCTTGTCGTGCAGAGCCATCTGGATACGCTCGTAGCAATACTTGTCGTGCATGTAGTGAATGATGTTCAGCGAGTTGACGTACACGCCAGCGAGCCACTTCATCATGTCGTTGTACTTGGCCACAACGTCGTCGTAATCGAGCGTATCGCCCTCGACGGCGCGATACTTGGGGCCGACCTGCTTCTTGGAGACCTCGTCAACACCGCCGTTGAGTGCGTACAGCAGGCACTTGGCCAGGTTGGCGCGAGCGCCGAAGAACTGCATCTCCTTGCCGATGCGCATGGAGGACACGCAGCAGGCAATGCCGTAGTCGTCGCCGTGATAGACGCGCATGAGGTCGTCGTTCTCGTACTGGATCGAGGAGCTGGCGACGGAAGTCTTGGCGCAGAACTTCTTGAAGTTCTCGGGCAGACGGGTCGACCACAGAACGGTCATGTTGGGCTCGGGGCTGGTGCCCATGTTCTCGAGCGTGTGCAGGTAGCGGTAGCTCATCTTGGTAACGAGCGTGCGGCCGTCAACACCCATGCCGCCGATGGACTCGGTGACCCACTGCGGATCGCCGGTAAACAGGGCCTGATACTCGGGGGTACGGGCAAACTTGACCATGCGAAGCTTCATGATGAAGTGATCCACGAACTCCTGGATCTGCTCCTCGGTGAAGGTACCGTTGGCAAGGTCGCGCTCGGCGTAGATGTCGATGAACGTAGAGGTACGGCCGATGGACATAGCAGCGCCGTTCTGCTCCTTGACGGCAGCGAGGTAGGCGAAGTACATCCACTGGATGGCCTCCTGCGTGTTGGTAGCAGGGTTGGAAATATCGAAACCATAGGTCTCGGCCATCATCTTGAGCTCGCCGAGGGCGCGGATCTGCTCCTGCAGCTCCTCACGATCGCGGATGTTGTCGGCGGTCATGACCGTCGGGGTGGAAGCCTTCTGGGCCTCCTTGTCCTTGATCAGGTAGTCGACGCCGTACAGGGCAACACGACGGTAGTCGCCGATGATGCGGCCGCGGCCATAGCCATCGGGCAGACCGGTGATGATGTGAGCCGAGCGGCAAGCACGCATCTCGGGGGTGTAGACATCGAAGACGCCAGCGTTGTGAGTCTTGCGCTCGAAGGTGTAGCGCTCGACAACGTTCTCGTCGACCTTGTAGCCGTGCTGGCTAGCGGCCTGGCAAGCGATGCGGATACCGCCGTTGACGTGCAGCGCGCGCTTGAGCGGCTTGTCAGTCTGGAGACCGACGATGGTCTCCTTCTCGCGATGGGCGTTATCGATGTAGCCAGCGGGGTGGCTCACGATACCCGTAACGGTCTTGGTGTCCATATCGAGGACACCGCCCTGCTCGCGCTCCTTAAGCAGCAGGTCGAGAACCTCGCCCCACAGCTCCTTGGTACGCTCGGTCGGGCCGGCGAGGAACGACTCGTCGCCCTCGTAGGGGGTGTAGTTCTTCTGGATGAAGTCTCGGACGTCAACCTCTCCCGTCCAAATGCCTTCCTTGAAGCCTTCCCATGCCTCCTGCATTGTGTAACCACGCTCCTAGTTACGTGTAATGCGGCGCTCTCTCACACCGCTGCTTATTGAATTCTTGAATTATCGGCTTGCACTACCGGCTTCTTCCGTTCTTCGCCACATGTTGGTGCAGGGAAAAACGTTTGTCCACCTTGGAACTGCAACCCAAAACCCAAGATTTCACCCGTTTGAGAAGGATAACATAGCCACCCCCTTCATCAGGGCTGTTATATGTTTCTTTTTTTATACCATTAGGGCGTTTTTAACAAATCCGCAGGAAATGCGAGCGCGAGCAACTACCGTTCACCGATTTGTATGGTATTTTTCCTTGCCTTTGTACGACGTTCACTCTAGCTGTTATGCCAGCTTTAGCAGGATAAAGTGTCCCAGAGACCCTACAGAAACTGCAGGGCGGCCACGGAATTTCCCCCGGGGCCGCCCTGTGGCGTGGCTAGTTATTTAGCTTTGATTGCCGCTTGGCATTAGGCGGCTGCGGCGGCCTTGTCGGTCGTTGCCTTGCTGTGACCCTGGCCTTCAAAATGCTTGTAGCACCAGCTGGTGACCAGCGGGGTCAAAATAGCCGTCACGATTGCGCACGCTGCAACCTGTGCCGTAGCCGTCGCGAGCACGGCGCCACCGTACATGGCCCCGTTGACGCTTGCCATGGCAGCAGGCGTAGCCACATTAGCTCCGGCGCAGCTCGAAATGGCCGCACCTGCGACACCCGTACCGCCCGTGAGCTTATCGACCGCGATGACGGGAATTGCAAAGACCACCGAGCAGATCACGCCGAGCAGAATACCGGGAAGACCGCCATTAATGAGCTGGCCAAAGGTCATGGTCGAGCCCATGGCAAAGAAGACGAGCACGATGACGGCGGAAAGTGCCGGTGCCATCATCTTCTTAAAGCTGGGGAAGAGGTTGCCCAGAATAATGCCGACGACGATCGGCAGGATGGCACCCACGAGCGACCAGCCGATCGGAGCTTGGCCGGCAGCGCCGAGCACGATCATCGTGACCGGAGGGCCGACAACCAGCGTGGTGATGGCAACAGCGCCACGCTCGGCTTCGTTGCCCATGGTGCCCATCAGACCAGCGTACATAGCGTTGTTGGCGCCGGTGCAAGCCGCCAGCATCACCATGGCAGAGATGCCAAACAGGTTGTCGTTGAACACATAAAGGATGAGCAGCGACACGGCAACGACCACGATCTGCTTGACGGCAATGATAATGGCGCCGCGTGCAGCGGCGGCAGGAGCACTCTTAAACGAAATCGTCGTACCGACGATGAGCAAAAAAGCGCCCACGAGCGGGCCTGCGCCCTGCTGGGTCATACCAAGCGTAAAGCTGCCGAGCGTTTTGAACAGGTCGGGGAATAGCGTGTTGAGCAGGCAGCCCAACAAAAGCGGCACCAAAATATTGGCACCCGGGATGGAGGACATCTTAAAGAACGGCTCCTTTGCCGCCGGCGCCTCCACCGCAGTCGATTCACTCATATATATCTCCTTTGGATGCATGCGAATCGAAGCCGCATGCGCCTATGTCAGAAAGAAGGCGACGGTCCCGAGTCGCAGGAGCCGTCGCCGAATAATCATCGCGGGGTATTACCCGTCCAGGACGATGCCGCCGTCGCAGTCACCGATCTCGCCGTTCACGAAGCTGGCGAGGTCGGAAGCGAAGAACAACACCATCTGCGCAGGCTCGCTGGCCTGGGCAGCGCGGCCCAGAGGGATACCGTTGATGATGCGCTGAGAGTTCTCGTCAGAGAGAATCGAGGTCATATCGGTCAAAGTGAGCGACGGGCACACGGCGTTGCAGCGGACGCCGAACTTGCCGCCTTCCTTGGCGACTGACTTGGTTAGACCGTTAACACCGGCCTTGGAGCTTGCGTAGGCAGCGGTGCCGAGCAGGCCGCCGCCGATCTTGCCCGCAACAGAGCTCACGTTGACGATAGTACCGGCATGGGCCGCCTTAAAGTGCGGGTACACGGCGTTCATCATAGTGAAGGTACCGTTGAGGTTGATGTCGATGGTGCGACGCCACTCGGTGTCATCGATCTCGTCAAACTTCTTGGTGCTGATGACGCCAGCGCAGTTGATCAGGATGTTGGTTTGCGGCAGGTCCGTAAAAATCTGCTCGACGGTCTCGCGCGCCTTGGGCGCATCGGCGACATCGAGCTGATAGAACTTGTTGCCCTCGCCAAGCTCGGCCACAGCGGCCTCGCCCTTAGCAGCGTTCCTTGCGATGAGCGCGACATGTCCGCCGCCCGCGACGATGCCCTTGGCGATCTCGAGGCCAATGCCCTGAGTGCCGCCCGTGACAATCGCGGTCTTGCCCGTGAAGTCAAATGCCATGACTCCATTCCCCCTTATGTAAGGTGTCTCCTTGCGGGAAGTTGGAGCATCGCACGTGGCGCTTATATGAGTCCCGGTCGTCATGGTGGTGACAACCCCTCGCCTAACCGCGGGCATGATAGTTCTTTGAAACGCTTCAGCAATTGAATGATTTTAAGTCTTTATAAGCTCTTAATATTGCCCACTGTATGAGGCCCGCGTATGGGGGTATCATCTTTCACCGATAATAGTTTCTAGTGTTAGGGGTTTTCGGTGGAAGATACCGATTTCCGTGAGCTTGGGCGTCAGCTCTTAACTGAGTTTGGCAGCATGCATCAGCGCATTTCGCGCTTTGCGGACAAAGCCCTCGGCGGCGAGATGGCCGTCATGCGCGCCCTCATACTCGCCGGCGGTTCGCTCACGCCGAGCGAACTCGCTGATCGCGCCTGGGTCTCGAGCGCCCGCATCGCCAATATCCTACGCGCCCTCGAGGCCAAGGGCTGGGTCGAGCGCGAGCACTCAAAGACTGACCGTCGTCGCGTACACGTCATAGTGACCGACAAGGGATTTCAGGATCTCGAAATCAAACGTCGGGAATTCGAGAACCGCACTGCGGCCTTCCTCGAGCAGCTCGGCGAAACAGATACCCAAGAGATGGTGCGCCTTCTAAGGCGTGCCAACGAAATTATCGACCGCAATCAAGAAAGGAGAGATGCCGAGTGAGGATTCTCAAGCTCTTTAAAAAGCATGTCCTTGCACTGTTCGCAGCTATCGTACTTATCGTAATCAGTTGCAACGCCGATCTGGCACTGCCTACCTACATGAGCGACATCGTCGACGTGGGCGTGCAGCAAGGCGGCATCGCCTCGCCCGTGCCTGACACCATTCGCGCCGAATCGCTCGACGACCTCGAACTCTTTATGAGCGCCAAGGACGCCAAGGCTGTGGAGGCTGCGTTTGGCAAGGCAGACAAAAACGGGATTCGCACGTACAAGGGCACCGAGGACGAGCGCGCCGACGGCAGCAAGCTCGCCGACATTATGAGCCTGCCCGAGACTGTCGTGCTCGCCTTCAACCAGGGCATCGACGCCGACTCCCTGGGCGACATGACTGGCACGTCCGGCGAGAAAGACAGCGACGCCGCCCAGGCCATGCCCACGCCCGAGCAGATGGCGGCGATGACGCCCGAGCAGCTCGCCGAGATGCAGCAGAAGGCCGCAGCCGCGCAGAACATGCAGAAGCAGATCGACGCCGACGGCGGTAAGATCACCATGAAGGGCCTGCGTCTAGGCGTTGAAGGCGGCCTAATCGACCGAAGCAAGCTCGTCGAGGGCGCCAACGAAATGGCGGATAAAATGGGCTCCATGTCGGGGTCCATCGTGACCCAACGCGCCGTGAGCTATGTGCAGGACGAGTACAAGGCGCAGGGCATCGACCCCGCCGACGTGCAGAACGCCTACCTGAGCCGCATGGCGACCACGATGTTTGGTCTGTGCCTGGTGTCGCTCGTCGCCACCATCCTGACCGGTGCCGTGGCTTCGCGCACTGCCTGCTCCATCGCCCGCGATCTGCGCCGCGAGACCTTCAACAAGGTTATGCACTTCTCACCGGCCGAGGTGGGCAAGTTCAGCCAGGCCTCGCTCATCACCCGCTGCACCAACGACATTCAGCAGATCCAGATGGCCGCAACCCTGTTTATCCGCATGTGCCTGATGGCCCCCGTCATGGGCATCGTCGCCGTCATGCGTGTCCTGGCCAACCACACCGGCCTGGAGTGGACCATCGCTGTGGCCATCATCGCGGTTTCGGCCGTCGTCGGCGTGCTCATGGGCCTCACCATGCCCAAGTTCAAAAAGATGCAGAGCTTTGTGGACCGCGTGAACCTTACCGCCCGCGAGCTGCTCGACGGCCTTATGCCCATCCGCTCGTTCAACCGCGAGGAACATGAGCTCGAGCGCTTTGACAAGGCGTCGCTCGACCTGATGACCACGCAGCTCTACACCAACCGCGCCATGAGCTTTATGATGCCGCTCATGATGCTCGTCATGAACTGCATCACCGTGCTTATCGTCTGGTTTGGCGCGCAGGGTGTGTCCGACGGTGTGATGCAGGTTGGCAACATGATGGCGTTTATCTCCTACACCATGCAGATCGTCATGGCGTTTATGATCCTCACCATGGTTTCGGTCATCCTGCCCCGCGCCGAGGTCGCAGCCGAGCGCGTGGAAGAGGTCATCACCTGCCCCACGAGCATCAACGACCCCACCTCGCCCAAACTGCCCGCTGCCAGCGCGCCGCGCGGCGAGCTCACCTTCCGTGACGTGAGTTTCCAGTATCCCGATGCCCGCGCCGACGTCATCAGCGGCGTAAACTTCACCACGCACGCCGGTCAGATGCTCGGCATCATTGGCTCCACGGGCTCGGGCAAGTCCACGCTCGTACAGCTGATTCCGCGCCTGTACGACGTCACGGGCGGCAGCATTTCGCTCGACGGCATCGACGTGCGCGACATGACCCTTTCCGAGCTGCGCCGCCGCATTGGTTACATCCCGCAGCAGGGACGCCTGTTCTCGGGCACCGTCGAGAGCAACCTCAAGTTTGCTGGCGACATGGTGAGCGACGAGGATATGCGCCAGGCCGCGCGCATCGCACAGGCCGAGGACTTTATCGCCGAGCGTGAGGGCGGTTACGACTCCCCCATCAGCCAGGGCGGCTCCAATGTTTCGGGTGGTCAGCGCCAGCGTCTGGCCATCGCCCGCGCGTTGGCCAAAAAGCCCGAGGTCGTGGTGTTCGATGACTCGTTTAGTGCCCTCGACTACAAGACCGACGCGCGCCTACGCGAGGAGCTGGCCAAAAACGTTACCGACGCCGCGCTCGTGGTCGTAGCCCAGCGCATCGCGACCATCATGCACGCCGACCAGATCATCGTGCTCGACGACGGCCACGTAGTGGGCACCGGCACGCACGAGGAGCTGCTGCGCAGCTGCCCGGCGTATCTGGAGATCGCACAGTCGCAGCTTTCCGCCGAGGAGCTGGGGCTTACCCAAGAAGAAATTGCAGCCGTCATGGAAGGAGGCGAGCGCTAATGGCAGACGAGACCAAGACTCAGATTCCCAAGCCCACCCGCCAGCGTGGTCCCATGGGCCGCATGGGCGGCATGCGTCGCGGCGAAAAGGCCAAGGACTTTAAGGGCACCATGAGGCAGCTGCTCGGCTATATCGGCCAACACAAGATTGCCGTGTTTGCCGCCGTCGCCTTTGCCGTGTGCTCGGTCATCTTTAACATTGTGGGACCCAAGGTGCTCGGCCAGGTTACGACCAAGCTGTTCGAAGGCCTGGTCGCCAAGGTCAACGGCACCGGCGACGTTGACTTTGACTGGATCGCCAAGACGCTCGGCTTTTTGCTCTGCCTGTACCTGGCGAGCTCTGTCTGCAGCCTGGTCCAGGGCTGGCTCATGACCGGCGTCACGCAAAAGATCTGCTACCGCATGCGCAAGGAAATCGCCGCCAAGATCGCTGTCGTGCCGATGAGTTACTTCAACGGCCACAGCAAGGGAGACGTACTCAGCCGCATCACCAACGACGTCGATACGCTGGGTCAGTCGCTCAACCAGAGCGTGACGCAGCTCATCACGTCGGTGACGCAGATTATCGGCGTGCTCGTCATGATGCTTTCGATCAGCCTGCCGCTTACCGGCGTCACCGTGCTCACGCTGCCGGCCGCCGCGATTATCTTGACCGTAATGATTCACTTCTCGCAGCCGTACTTCCGTGAGCAGCAGCAGGTTCTGGGCGCCGTCAACGGCATTATCGAGGAGGACTTTGCCGGCCAGAACGTCATTCAGGTGTTCGACCGCGCCGAGGCCTCGATCGAAGAGTTCGACCGTCAAAACGACCGCCTCTTTATTAGTGGCTGGCGCTCGCAGTTCCTGTCGGGCCTGATGATGCCGCTTATGAGCCTGGTGGGTAACATGGGCTACGTGGGCGTTGTCGTGGTGGGCGCACAGCTCGCACTGACCGGCAACGCCACGCCCGGCGATATCCAGAGCTTTATCCAGTACGTTCGCAACTTTACGCAGCCGGTGCAGCAGCTGGGCAACGTGAGCAACACGATGCAGTCGATGGCCGCCGCCACCGAGCGCGTGTTTGAGTTCCTGGCCGCGCCCGAGGAGGAGCAGAAGGCCGACGCGCAGATTCCCGAGAAGCGCCCCGGCCACGTGGAGTTCGACCATGTCAAGTTTGGCTACACGCCCGACAAGACCATCATCCACGACTTTAGCTGCGAGGCGCAGCCCGGCCAAACCATTGCCATCGTCGGCCCCACCGGCGCCGGCAAGACCACGCTCATTAAGCTGCTGCAGCGCTTTTACGACGTGGACGGCGGTTCGCTGCGCGTCGAGGGCGTCGACGTGCGCGACTGGGACCGCGCGGCACTGCGCGGCGAGTTTGCCATGGTGCTGCAGGACACCTGGCTGTTTAACGGCACCATCCGCGAGAACATCCGCTACGGACGTCCCGATGCGAGCGACGCCGAGGTCGAGGCCGCCGCGCGCGCCGCACGCTGCGACCACTTTATCCATACGCTTGCCGGCGGCTACGACTTTATGATCAACGAGGAGGGCACCAACCTGTCGCAGGGTCAGCGCCAGCTCGTGACCATCGCCCGTGCCATTTTGGCCGACCGCCCGGCACTGATTCTGGACGAGGCGACTTCCAACGTCGATACCCGTACCGAGGAGCTCATTCAGCGCGCCATGGACGCACTGATGCAGGGCCGTACCAGCTTTGTTATCGCGCACCGCCTGTCCACGATCCGCAACGCCGACGTGATCTTGGTGATCCGCGACGGCGACATCGTCGAGAAGGGCACGCACGACGAGCTGCTCGCCCAAGGCGGCTTCTACGCCGACCTGTACAACTCGCAGTTCGACGAGGCGGCGTAGACTCCGCCGCAGAGAACGGATAATGCCCGAAAACGGGGGCGCAGGACAACCTGCGTCCCCGCTTTTTTGCTCTGCGGCCCTCGAAGTGCCTCCCCTGGAACCTGATTGACAGCTCCCTTCAAGCCCTGTGGACAAAAAATGGCAAATATGAGTACTGTTACTTTTTTAGTAACAGCCAAAACAGTCCCAAATGCCGTTTTCACGGCTTACACGCGTCCCTAAATTGATCAAACAGCCCTATAGCGAACTTATATGTGTTTACGTTAATGAACATATTTTGCTGTTATGTCTATTATTTTGCGAAGGCAATATGCTACTAAGATAGCAACCGTACTCATATTTGGCATTTTTTGCCCACAGGGTATTTCCTGGGGAACCGACAACAGCCTTAGGGTCCCGCGCAGCGCCGCTCCCTCCCGGCATCCGCCGACGTTTCCCCAGATAAAACCTGCCAAAATAAACCTGTCTCTTTTTGGTAGGTTTCGGGGTGACAAGGACTTGCACTTTAGCGTGCGACAGCGGATAATGCCGAGCATTCGACAACACGCTTATTGCTCTTTCTATAGATTGAGGAGACCCCTATGGCCATGGAATTCAAACGCAGGCTGCCGATCCCCATGGAGATCCGCGAGGAAATGCCGCTTTCTGCCGAGCTTACCGCCAAAAAGCAGGCATTTGACGCCGAGGTCGCCAAAGTCTTTACCGGCGAGGACGCACGTAAGGTGCTCATCATCGGCCCGTGCTCTGCCGACCGCGAGGATTCGGTGCTCGAGTACATGAACCGACTGGCCAAGACCGCCGAGGAGGTCAAGGACAAGCTCATCATCATTCCGCGCGTCTACACCAATAAGCCGCGCACCAAGGGCACCGGCTACAAGGGTCTTCTGCACAACCCCAACCCCGAGGCTCCCGACGACCTGCTCGAGGGCGTCAAGGCCATCCGCCACATGCACCTGCGCGTCATCGAGGAAACGGGCTTCTTCACCGCCGACGAAATGCTCTATCCGTCCAACTACCAATACCTCGTTGACCTGCTGAGCTATGTTGCCGTGGGCGCACGCTCGGTCGAAAACCAGGAGCATCGCCTGGTATCGAGCGGCATTTCGGTGCCCGTCGGCATGAAGAATCCCACTGCCGGCTCTACCACCGTTATGCTCAACTCCATTTACGCCGCGCAGGCGCACCAGAGCTTCATCTTCCGCAACTGGGAGGTCGAGTGCGACGGCAACCCGCTTGCGCACGCTGTCATGCGCGGCTACATCGGCCTCGACGGTCGCACCTACCCCAATTACCACTACGAGCACCTGGAGCGCTTGGCCGAGCGCTATACCGAGCACGCCGGCTATGCCAATCCGGCAGCGGTCATCGACTGCAACCACGACAACTCGGGCAAGCGTCCGCTGGAGCAGTATCGCATTTGCAAGGAGGTGCTCGACAGCTGCCGCCGCAACGAGTCCATCTCCAAGCTGGTCAAGGGCTTTATGATCGAGTCCTACCTGGAGGATGGCAACCAGCCGGTCGACGGCGGCGTCTTTGGTAAGTCGATCACCGACCCGTGCCTGGGCTGGGAAAAGACCGACTACCTCATCCACGAGATCGCGGAACGTATTTAGTTACGCGGTTTTACCAAACCGCGTAACGACTCGACGCTGCAAACCCGCCAGAACGGCAATCTGCCTTTCAGCTTCGACGGCATGACCAAAAGGTCAATGCCGCCTCGCTTCAAGGCACCTTGCTCGCTCTGGCGGGTTTTCGCTCATATGACCCAATCCGCTGTCAAGAGCCACAATGGCCC
>CABUIE010000026.1 GCA_902491565.1 uncultured Collinsella sp. | reverse complement strand
GGCGCCCCCGGACCCCAGGAGGGGCCGCGGGGGCGTTCGGCTAACTGCGGGAGCGAGCCATCAGCTCAATGTGTTCGGCTGAGATCGGAAATCAACCCGCGTGTCACAGCGGAGCTGATTCAGTTGAGATTGCCTGAACATTCCGCCCCTCTTTACGCCCTCGGGTATACTCAAAAGCTACTGATTCGATTTGATGCCCAGCAACAGCAGAGGGGATAGTATATGTGCGGTTTTGTCGGTTTTGTCGGTGGGACGGATAACCAATCCGAGGTGCTCACCAAGATGATGGACCGCATCGTCCATCGCGGTCCCGACATGGGCGGTCAGTTTATCGACGGCCGCGTTGCCCTCGGCTTCCGCCGCCTGTCGATCCTCGACCTGACCGAGGCTGGCGCCCAACCTATGGCCAACGAGGACGGTAGCGTCGTCATTGTCTTCAACGGTGAGATCTACAACTTCCAAGAACTCCGTTCCGAGCTCGAAGCCAAGGGCTACAAGTTCCATTGCGGCGCCGACACCGAGAGCCTCCTGCACGGCTACGAGGAGTGGGGCGAGGCCGTCCTCGATCGCCTGCGCGGTATGTACGCCTTCGTCATCTGGGACAAAAAGAAGAACAAGCTTTTTGGCGCCCGTGACATCTTTGGCATCAAGCCGCTTTACTACTATCCCATGGCCGATGCGGGCGACGGCGCTCCGGGCGTGCTCTTTGGCTCCGAGATCAAGAGCTTCCTAGACTACCCGCACTTCCACAAGGCGGTCAACAAAAAGGCCCTGCGTCCGTACATGACGCTGCAGTATTCGGCAACCGAGGAAACCTTCTTCGAGGGTGTCTACAAGCTGCCGCCGGCGCACTACTTTACCGTCGACATCCCGACCGGCAAGATGAACATCGAGCGCTACTGGGATTGCGATTACTCTGCCGTCGAGAAGCCGTTCGAGGAGTACGTCGACGAGCTGGACGAGGTCGTGCACGAGAGCGTCGAGGCCCATCGCATCGCTGACGTCAAGGTCGCGTCGTTCCTCTCCGGTGGCGTCGACTCCAGCTACATCGCCGCTTGCCTCATGCCCGACAAGACCTTCTCGGTGGGCTTTGACTACAAGAACTTCAACGAGACCAACTACGCCAAGGAACTTTCCGATAAGCTCGGCGTCGAGAACGTTCGCAAGATGATTACCGCCGACGAGTTCTTCGGTGCGCTCGAGGACATCCAGTATCACATGGACGAGCCGCAGTCCAACCTGTCTTCCGTGCCGCTGTGGTTCTTGGCCGAGATGGCCCGCAAGGACGTCACCGTGGTGCTTTCGGGCGAAGGCGCCGACGAACTCTTTGGCGGCTACGCCTACTACGAGGATACGGTCCCGGTGCGCAAGTACAAAAAGATGGTGCCGCTGCCCATCCGTCGCGCGCTCGGTAACCTGGCGCTGCATATGCCGTACTTCAAGGGACATAACTTCCTGGTCAAGGGTGCCGAGATTCCCGAGAAGTCGTTCCTGGGACAGGCTTTGGTATGGCCGGAGCGCGAGGTCGACGGCGTGCTCAAGCCCGAGTACAACACCGGCGACGGCGCCTTCGAGCTCGCTGCACCCATCTACGCACGCGTGAAGGGTCAGCCCGAACTGGTCAAGAAGCAGTACCTGGACATGAACATGTGGCTCCCGGGCGACATTCTGCTCAAGGCCGACAAGATGTGCATGGCGCACTCGCTGGAGCTGCGCGTGCCCTTCCTGGACCGCAAAGTCATGGAGTTCGCCGAGCACATTCCCGACCGCTACCGCATCAACGAGAACGGCAACAAACAGGTACTCCGCCACGCTGCCAACAAGTCGCTGCCCGATGAGTGGGCCACCCGTCCCAAGGTGGGCTTCCCGGTGCCGATTGTCTACTGGCTGCGCGAGCAAAAGTGGTACGACTATGTCAAGGAGTACTTCACCGCGCCGTGGGCAAGCGAGTTCTTCGATACCGACGAGCTCATGCACCTGCTCGATCTGCACTTTGCGGGTAAGGGCGATTTCCAGCGCAAGATCTATACGCCGCTCGTGTTCCTAGTGTGGTACAAGCGCTTCTTTATCGACGAGGGCCAGCCTTCTGTTCAGGCTGCCTAGTCTCGGCCTACGAATGCCTGCGCGTAACGGCTCCTCCGGGAGCCGTTTTTGCGCGAGCACGTTTCAGTTACTATGAAAACCGTCCCTGCCAAATGGCTGAGAAAGGTGAAAGATGCACCATTCGGATTCCGCGACCGTGACCACGGTCGATACGCTTGCCAAGCTTCTCGATGTGTGCGGCGAGCTGCGCGCATCAGAGCAGGTTGACGAGCGTGCCGTGACCGGCTGCTCGTTTGATTCGCGCGCGGTCTCGGCAGGTGACGTGTTCTTCTGTAAAGGTGCTGCCTTTAAGCCCGCGTTTTTGAGCATGGCGCTCGATGCGGGCGCCGTCGCATTTGTGTGCGAGGAGTCGCTGGTCGAGTCTCTGGAGCCGCTGGCGCAGGAGAGCAGTGCTGCGATGCTGGTTGTTGATAGCGTTCGCACGGCCATGGCCCTGTTGCCGCCGGAGGTCTACGACCGTCCCGACCACGACGTCAAGGTCGTGGGCATCACCGGCACCAAGGGAAAGACCACGGCCGCTTTTATGCTCCAGTCGATTATCGAAGCGGCGGGCGAGTCCTGCGGCATGATCGGCTCGGTGAGTACCGACGATGGCATCGAGTGCTACGAGAGCACCAATACTACGCCCGAGGCCCCCGAGGTCTGGCGCCATATCGCCAACTGCCGCATGTCCGGTCGCCAGTCCATGGTCATGGAGGTCTCGAGCCAGGCGCTCAAGTACCAACGCGTCGAGAATCTGCCGTTTGACGTGGCGTGCTTCCTCAACATCGGCCGCGACCACATCTCGCCGATCGAGCACCCGACCTTCGAGGATTATTTTGAGAGCAAACTCAGGATCTTTGACCAGGCAAAGACCGCCGTGGTGAATCTGGGCACCGAAGAGGTCGACCGTGTGCTGGAGGCAGCGTCGACGGCCGAGCGCTTGGTGACCGTTGGCGTCGAGCATCCCGAGGCAAGCCTGTGGGCGAGCGACGTACGCATGGTCGGCTTTAGCATCGAGTTCAACTTGCATGGCCTGTGTGCCGACGAGTCCGAGGTGGGGGAGAAGGTCCTGCTGGGTATCGCGGGAGACTTTAACGTGGAGAACGCGCTGGTCGCTATCGCCGCTGCGCGCGAGATCGGCATCGGTATCGATGCCATCAAGAAGGGCCTCTCCAAACTGCGTGTGCCGGGCCGTATGGAGGTCGTGGAGTCGAAGGACGGCCGCGTGATCTGCGTCGTTGACTATGCGCACAACCAGCTTTCGTTCCGTTCGCTTTTCTCGTCGGTCAAGCGCGCGTTTCCCGCCAGCCCGGTCATCGCAGTGTTTGGCGCTGCCGGCGGCAAGGCGCAGGAGCGCCGCGAGCAGCTTCCGCGCGAGGCCGCACCATATTCCGACCTGATGATCTTTGCCAACGAGGACCCGGCTCACGAGGACCCGATGAAGGTCTGTCGCGAGCTTGCCGAACATGTTCCCGACGATACGCCGAACAAGATCATCCTCGACCGCGAAGCCGCTGTGCATGCGGCGTTCAAGGCGGCGCGCGAGGAGTACGTCAACCCCGATGCTCCCACCATTGTCTTGCTGCTGGCAAAGGGTGACGAGGAGCTCATGCACGTGGGCGACGAGTTCGTGCCCATCGAGAGCGACCTTTCGCTGGCCAATCGCCTGATCGATGTTACCCAGTTTGACTAATGAACCATGATGGCGGCGGCGCCCTAAGTACGCTGTCGCCATAAGCGTGTTTCCCCAATCAAAACATGCCGTCCAAGTCCAAACCCTTCTACGTAAACGGAGTAACCATGTCCCACAACACCCTGCCGACCGTTGCCGAGCTTTCGGGCGAGATGCGCGAGCGCTTGGCCAAGGTCAAGTACGTCTTTACCGACCTGGATGCCACGATGCTCGCGCCCGGCTCGTGCGTGCTGCGCGACAACGACGGCAACCCCTCGACCAAACTCGTCGAGGCTGTCGTGGCGCTCGCTCGCGCTGGTATTCAGGTGGTTCCCACCTCGGGCCGCAACCGTACCATGATCCACGAGGACGCGCGCGTGCTCGGCCTCAACTCCTACATTGGTGAGATGGGCGGCCTGGTCATGTACGACCTCAAAGCCAACGATTGGGAGTATCTGACCGGCGACATGCCTTACGACCCCGCCTGCGGCCTTACTCCGCACCAGGTGATCGAGCAGACCGGCGTGTGCGAGAAGATCCTTGCCCGCTGGCCGCACAAGATCGAGTACCACAACGACATGTCGACCGGCTACAAGTACCGTGAGGTCACCGTCGGCATGCGCGGCGATGTGCCCGACGATGAGGTCCAGGCCATCCTGGACGAGGCCGGCTGCGGTCTGATCTGGGCTTGCAACGGTCACCTGACGCATCTGTCCAAGCCGACGACGCTCGAGCTCGATCGCGTCGAGGACGGTCGCGCATTCAATATCAATCCCGCCGGCCTCAACAAGGGCGTTGCCATTGCGCGCTTCTGCGAGCACCTGGGTATCGAGCGCGAGGAGACGCTCGCGCTCGGCGATTCCGAGTCCGACTTCTACATGGCCGATCACGTGGGCACGTTCTGCCTGGTCGAGAATGGCCTGACGAGCGCCGGCGCGCCCGAGTTCCTGGCTGCTTGCGAGAACGCTTTCGTTACGTGCGGCAAAATTGTCGACGGTTGGGCGGCGACGGCAGAGCTGCTGGTCGCGGCGCGTTCGTAGCGCGCCGCCGCCGCACTTGGACATGTCTTTTCGAGAGAGACTGGTGAGGTAATGTCCGATATCGAGAATCCGGCAGGCGACACGCGCCCGATTGGCGTGTTCGATTCTGGTTTGGGCGGTCTGACGGTTGCGCGCGCCATCGCGACGGCGCTGCCGCACGAGTCCGTCTACTACTTTGGCGACACCAAGCGCTGCCCCTACGGCACGCGCACCGAGGATGAGGTGCGCTCGTTTGCGTTGCAGGCGGGTCGTTGGCTTTCGAAGCACGACGTCAAGATTATGGTCATCGCCTGCAACACGGCGACCGCTGCGGCCTTGCGTCTGGCCCAGCAGGTGCTCGACGTTCCCGTGATCGGTGTGATCGCGCCGGGTGCCCGTGCGGCAATCAACAGCACCCGCTCGCGTCGCGTGGGCGTGCTCGCCACCAACCTCACCATTCGCTCGGGCGCCTACACGCGCGCCATTCAGGACCTGGATGCCGGCGTCGATGTATACGGCTGTCCTGCCTCGAGCTTTGTCGAGGTTGTCGAACACGAGCTCGCCTCGGGTGCACATCTGCAGGAACAGTGGCTTGAGAACGAGGACATCTTCGATACGCCTGCCGTGCGTGCGCTGGTGGGTGCCACGGTTGAGCCGCTGCGCGACCACGGTATCGATACCGTGGTGCTCGGCTGTACGCATTTTCCGCTGTTGGTGGGACCTATCCGCCATGCGCTGGGGCCTGGGGTGCGCGTCGTGAGTTCCGCCGAGGAGACCACACGCGAGCTGACCGATATCCTCACGCGCCGCGAGCAGCTGGCGGGCGACGCCGCCGAGCCGCAGCATCGTTTTGCCACGACGGCCGATAACATTGCCGAGTTTGCGGTGGCGGGCAGCTTTATCTTTGGTCAGCCGCTCAAGAGCATCGAACACATCGATATCGATGAGCTGCAATAGATGTAAGGCAGCCGCCAAAGCCTTCGCCACATCTTTTGCCGAAAGGATATTTCTATGGAGTACATGCAGGTCAACCGCGCCAACGGTCGCGCCGCCAACGAGTTGCGCCCCGTTAAGCTCACTCGTGGCGTCATGAAGCACGCCCACGGCTCGTGTTTGGCCGAGTTCGGTGACACGCGCGTGCTGTGCGCCGCCACTATCGAGGAGGGCGTGCCGGGCTGGCGAAAGGGAGCTAAGGCCGGCTGGGTGACCGCGGAATACGCCATGCTGCCGGCGTCGACCGGCAAGCGCTGCAAGCGCGAGCACGCCAACCGCAAGGGTCGCTCCATGGAGATCGAGCGCCTCATTGGCCGCAGCCTGCGTACCGTCGTCAACATGAAGGCGCTCGGCGAGTACACCGTCACCGTTGACTGTGATGTGATTCAGGCCGATGGCGGCACGCGTACAGCGAGCATCACCGGCGCCTGGGTGGCGCTGCACGACGCCCTCGCCATGTGGGTCGAGGCGGGCAAGATCGAGCGCATCCCGCTTATCGGCCAGGTGGCTGCCATCTCCATGGGCGTTGTCGACGGCAATACGCTGCTTGACCTCGATTATTCCGAGGACAGCCATGCCGAGGTCGATATGAACCTCGTCGCCACCGACACCGGTGAGATGATCGAGCTCCAGGGTACCGGCGAGCAGGCGCCCTTCGACCGCAAGCGCCTCAACGCCCTGCTCGACCTGGGCGACAAGGGTATCGCCGAGCTCATCGAGCTTCAGCGCCAAGCCCTCGCCTAACCTGCCAAAAAGGGACAGGTTTATTTTGGTAGGTTTTATCTGCTGAAATGCTGCGTTGAAAGGTCCGATCGCCTGAGAGGGGAGAGGTCAAGTGCCCAAACGCCCCTCACGCGGCTTGCTATAGAGACAAGGAGGCCAGTCATGGCACTTGAGAAGATTGACATCGACACCCTCGACCCGGCGGCGACCATCGTCGTGGCAACGGGCAACGCCCATAAGCTCACCGAGATCGAGGCCATTTTGGGCAAGGTCATGCCCGAGGTGCGCTTTGTGGCGCTCGGCCAGCTGGGCGATTTTGAGGACCCCGAGGAAAACGGCACGACGTTTTTGGAGAACGCCATCATCAAGGCACAGGCTGCGGTCGAGGAGACGGGCCTTATGGCCATTGCCGATGATTCGGGCTTGGTCGTCGACGCGCTGGACGGTGAGCCCGGTGTGTATAGCGCGCGCTACGCGGGCATTCACGGCGACGATGCCGCCAACAACGCCAAGCTGCTCGTTAACTTGGAAGGCGTGGCAGACGAGGATCGCACCGCGCGTTTTATGAGTGTCGTCGCGCTCATCGACACGGATGGTCTGGTCACCTATGGTGAGGGCGCCTGCGAGGGCGTTATCGCGCACGAGGGCCGCGGCGATCACGGCTTTGGCTACGACCCGCTGTTCCTGCCGGTCGACACGCCGGGCAAGACCATGGCCGAGCTGACGGCGGACGAGAAGAACGCCATCAGCCATCGTTTCCACGCGCTCGAGCATCTGTCCGCCAAGCTGACGGGCGAGGAGTAGACCGTGCGTGCGGTGGTGCAGCGCGTGCTCAACGCCGGCGTGACGGTCGACGGCGAGTGCGTGGGCCGCATTGGACGCGGCTACCTGGTGCTGCTGGGTGTGGGCCATGGCGATACGCGTGCCGAGGCCGACAAGCTGTGGGGCAAGCTCCGCGGGCTGCGTATCAACGAGGACGAGAACGGCAAGACCAACCTGGCACTTGCCGATGTCGACGGCGAGGTGCTCGTGGTGTCGCAGTTCACGCTGTTTGCCGACTGCCGCCACGGCCGCCGTCCGTCGTTTACTGATGCCGGCGCCCCCGATGTCGCCAACGAGCTCTACGAGTACTTCTTGACGCTTGTGCGCGAGGACGTCGAGCAAGTAGCACATGGCATCTTCGGCGCCGATATGAAAGTCGATCTTGTCAACGACGGTCCGTTCACCATCGTCTTGGACACCGATAGTCTGTAAGTAGTCAATTTGGGACCGGGCTTTTTAAGCTACTTGCGTATGACGGCAGCAGGGTGCTATAGTATTAGAGTTTTGTCTATCTTAGGGGTATTATCCCCTTTTTGAATTGCACCTTCTGGAGGCCCTGTTCATGGAAGAGATGGAAGTCAATCACGTCGACGACATCCACGAGAAGCTGACCGATATGGTGGGCGATCGCGTTAAGGTGAAGGCCAACATGGGCCGCACCCGCGTCGTCGAGCGCATGGGCACCATCAAGAGCGTGCACCCCGCCGTCTTTATCGTCGAGGTTGACGAGCGTCGTGGCCGCAAGTCGCGTCAGTCCTACCAGTACATCGATGTCCTCACCGGTCAGGTCGAGCTGTTCGACCCCGAGAGCGGCGAGCACATTTTTACCCCGCTCGGCAATCAGCTCGAGGAGCACTAGCGGTGACCGATTGGTCCCTGACCCTTTCCGCGCCGGCAAAGATTAACCTCTACCTGGGGGTTTATACCGAGCGCGATGACCGCGGCTACCACAGGGTCGATTCCCTGATGGCGGCCGTCGGTCTTTCCGATACCGTGACGGTCACGCCGGCGCAGGCGCTGACTGTCCAGACGGTTCCAGCATCAGATTTTCCCATGCAAAAGAATACGGCGTATCGGGCTGCGATTGCTATGGCCGAGCATTATGGTCGCGAGGCAAACATCTGCGTGACGATTGAGAAGCGCATTCCATTGTGCGCCGGCTTGGGCGGCCCCTCGACGGATGCGGCCGCGGTCATTGTCGCCTTGGCGGAGCTCTGGGGAATTGATCGCACCGACCCCGTGCTCGACGACATCGCGCGCGGCATTGGTGCTGACGTCCCGTTCTTTTTGCACGCGAGCCCTGCGTTCTACGTAGGTGGGGGAGACGTGCTGGCAACTGAGTACCCCGCGCTGCCCGCAACGCCCGTCGTGTTGGTCAAGCCGCGCGAGGCAAGTGTTTCGACAATTGAAGCCTATCGACGTTTTGACGAGGCCCCGGTGCCTGCGGACGAGCCCGGCGCGATAGCTTCTGCCTTGCGTGCTGGTGATGCCGAGACGGCATATGCACTCATCCATAACAACTTGGGTGTCATTTCCGCACAGATGGAGCCGCAGATTCAAACGGTTCTCGATTGGCTGCGTAAACAGGACGGCACCGTTGCTGTAGATGTGTGCGGATCGGGTGCCTGCTCGTTTGCCATTTGCGGCACCGCCGCCATGGCCGAAAGGCTTGCCGACGCTGCCCAGCAAAACGGCTGGTGGTCCTGCGCGACGCAGTTCATTCCCAACACGGTTCGCGTCGAAGTGCCAAAGAAGTAAAAATTTCTCTAGCACACGACGGAAATCTTTGTTACTATAGTCGAGCTAACGGGTTGTGGCTCAGTTTGGTAGAGCACTGCGTTCGGGACGCAGGGGTCGCTGGTTCAAATCCAGTCAACCCGACCAGAGCATGAGGAGGGACCGCTTCTTGCGGTCCCTTTTTTTAGCTATTGTTGTGATACCGCGATACCCGCGGTATACTCATTCGAGCTTGTCTCGCTGTATTGTGGAGGTCTACATGTTTGGACTGAGGGCTCCTGAGCTCATCATTATTCTCGTCGTTGTCCTGATTATCTTCGGGCCCAAGAACCTGCCGAAGCTCGGCAAGTCCCTCGGCTCTACCGTCAAGAATATCCGCGAGGGTATGGAGGGCGACGATAAGGCCGAGACCAAGCAGGCCGAGGAGGTCGTGGTCGAGCAGTCCGAGGAGGACAAGGAGATCGCTGAGCTCGAGGCCAAGCTCGCTGCTGCCAAGAAGAAGCAGGCAGAGGACAGCGACGCGGACGCAGAGTAGTCCCATCCCTTTGGGGTGAGCACCTGACCGGCTTGCCCGCAGGCTAGCCGGTCTTTTTCGTTTTGTTGACAGTTGATTGTTTGATCAGAGTTGGGGAGATATCCGTATGGACGCAAGCCAGATCGTACTGACCGCTGAGGGCCGCCAGAAGCTCGTCGAGGAGCTCGCTTGGCGTGAGGGCGATTACGCCAAGGAGATCGTCGAGGACATCAAGGAAGCCCGCGCGTTCGGCGACCTTTCGGAGAACTCCGAGTACGACGCCGCTAAGGACAAGCAGGCCCAGAACGCCGCTCGTATTGCCGAGATCCAGGCCATCCTCGCCAACGCTCAGGTTGCTGCCACCACGGGCGACCTGACCGTCTCCATCGGTTCCACCGTTTCGCTGATTGATCCCAACGGCGAGGTCATGGAAGTCACGCTCGTCGGTACCACCGAGACCAACTCGCTCGAGCACAAGATCTCCAACGAGTCTCCGGTCGGCCACGCCATCATCGGTCACGGCGAGGGCGACTCCGTCGAGGTCGTTACGCCTTCCGGCAAGACTCGCGTCTACACCATCGCCAAGATCGCACGCTAGACCACGGTCCCGCGTAAAGGTATGTTTTCGCTCCCTGGGACCGAATCCTGGGGAGCGTTTTAGTTTGAGGAGCTAACTTATGGCAGAGAACCAGAACGCCGCCGATCAGGCATCGACGCTCAACGACGAGCGCGCCACCCGCCTGGCCAAGCGCGCCGCCCTGTTCGAGGCGGGCCAGAACCCCTATCCCGAGCACTCTGAGCTTGAGGACTACGTCGCCGATATCGAGACTAAGTACGCCGATCTTGCCGATGGTGAGGACACCGAGGATGTCGTGAAGATCGCCGGCCGTGTGGTCGCCAAGCGCGGTCAGGGCAAGATCATGTTCATCGTCGTGCGCGATGCGACTGCCGAGATTCAACTGTTCTGCCGCATCAACGACATGGACGAGGCTGCCTGGAATACGCTCAAAGCCCTCGACTTGGGCGACATCCTGGGCGTGACCGGCGTGGTTGTGCGCACCCAGCGCGGCCAGCTTTCCGTTGCCCCTAAGAGCGCGACCCTGCTTTCCAAGGCCGTTCGTCCGCTGCCCGAGAAGTTCCACGGTCTTTCCGACAAGGAGACCCGCTATCGCCAGCGCTATGTCGACCTGATCGCCAACGACGACGTTCGCGAGACCTTCCGTAAGCGTTCGCAGATTCTCTCCACCTTCCGTCGCTTTATGGAGTCCGACGGCTACATGGAGGTCGAGACCCCCATCCTGCAGACCATCCAAGGCGGCGCTACTGCCAAGCCGTTCATTACCCACTTCAACGCGCTCGATCAGGAGTGCTACCTGCGTATTGCCACCGAGCTGCACCTCAAGCGCTGCATCGTCGGTGGTTTTGAGCGCGTGTTCGAGATCGGCCGCATCTTCCGTAACGAGGGCATGGACCTTACCCACAACCCCGAGTTCACCACGATGGAGGCCTACCGTGCCTTCTCCGACCTCGAGGGCATGAAGGCACTCGCCCAAGGTGTCATCAAGGCTGCCAACAAGGCCATCGGCAACCCCGAGGTCATCGAGTACCAGGGCCAGACCATCGACCTTTCTGGTGAGTGGGCCAGCCGTCCCATGACCGACATCGTCTCCGACGTGCTCGGCAAGCAGGTCACCATCGACACGCCGGTCGAGGAGCTTGCTGCCGCCGCGCGCGAGAAGGGCCTGGAGATCAAGCCCGAGTGGACTGCTGGCAAGATCATCGCCGAGATTTACGATGAGCTGGGCGAGGACACCATCGTCAACCCGACGTTCGTGTGCGATTACCCCATCGAGGTCAGCCCGCTTGCCAAGCGTTTTGAGGACGACCCGCGCCTGACGCACCGCTTTGAGCTGGTTATTGCCGGTCACGAGTACGCCAACGCGTTCTCCGAGCTCAACGACCCGGTCGACCAGGCCGAGCGCTTTGCCGCCCAGATGGCCGAGAAGGCCGGCGGTGACGACGAGGCCATGGAGTACGACGAGGACTACGTGCGCGCCCTCGAGTACGGTATGCCTCCCGCGGGCGGCATTGGCATTGGTATCGACCGCGTGGTCATGCTGCTCACCAACCAGTCTTCTATCCGCGACGTGCTGCTGTTCCCGCACATGAAGCCCGAGAAGGGTTTCCAGTCCGGTGCCGCTGCCGCCAAGGCTGCCGAGGCCGGCAACGCCGCGAGCCCGTTCGTTACGTCGCTTAAGCCCACGCTCGATTACTCCAAGATCGCCGTTGAGCCGCTGTTTGAGGAGTTCGTCGACTTTGATACCTTCTCCAAGAGCGACTTCCGCGCTGTGAAGGTCAAGGCATGCGAGGCCGTCAAGAAGTCCAAGAAGCTGCTGAACTTTACGCTCGACGACGGCACCGGCACCGACCGCACCATCCTCTCCGGTATTCACGCTTATTACGAGCCCGAGGACCTGGTTGGCAAGACCTTGCTCGCCATCACCAACCTGCCTCCGCGCAAGATGATGGGTATTCCCAGCTGCGGCATGCTGATCAGCGCTGTCCACGAGGAGGAGGGCGAGGAGCGCCTCAACCTGATTCAGCTCGACGCCTCCATCCCCGCCGGCGCAAAGATGTACTAGGGGGTTACGGCGTTTTACCAAACGCCGTAACCGCTCGACGCTGCGCGGGCCGCATTTGGACAATCTGACGTTCAACTTCAAGGGCGCGAC
>CABUIE010000025.1 GCA_902491565.1 uncultured Collinsella sp. | reverse complement strand
GCCGCGCGGCAAGGAGATATATTGCCAGACCGGAGGGGCCCCGGGGGCGGGAATCGCGCACTCCATATTTTGTTCACAAATGAATAGGTCCCTCAGTCGCATCACTGAGGTTAAAACTGATGCATTGGCTTCTGATATTGGCGATGACCAGCTGTTTTATGAGTATTGAGACATCGGTCATCTCTGGAGCGCTACTTTACTCCAAAGGCATCAGCCATTTGTCTCCCATCGGTAAAAGGCAGGTTTTGTTCGCCAAGCGTTCTTATATATAGACAGATACGGGTTCGAACCCATGAAAGGGCGACAAAAAAGACGGCCAACCGAAGTTGACCGTCTCGGCAATCTTTGGGTGGGCCGTCAGGGGTTCAGCCTGCTTCGCAGGCGGCCGCTGCGGCGCTTTCTCGCCTTGCGCGCTGCGCTGGCAAACGCTCACGCGTTTACTCAGCTCCGCGCCCCGACGGGTTTGAACCCATGTCGCGGCAACAAAAAAGCGACCAACCGGAGTCGATCGCTTTCTTTTCTATGGTGGGCCGTCAGGGGTTCGAACCCTGGACCTTGGGATTAAAAGTCCCCTGCTCTGCCAGCTGAGCTAACGGCCCGCGGGTGGCATTGTACCACGGTCTGGGACTATTCCCAACTCCATTGGCCGTTCTGGAAAATCACAACTTCACGTCCATCAGGCGTAATGCCCGTAATATCGATGTCGTCCGTGCCGATCATAAAATCGACGTGCGTGCTCGAGACGTTAACGCCATGCTCCAGGAGCTCCTCCTTGGACATGTCATACCCACCCTCGATGCATTCGGGGAAACCGACACCTAGCGCGAGATGGCAGCTAGCGTTCTCGTCATAGAGCGTATCGTAGAACAGAACACCACTTTCGCGGATCGGCGTGTTCTTGGAAATGAGCGCGACCTCTCCCAGGTGAGCAGCGCCCTCGTCAGTATCGATGATACTTGCGAGCGTTGCCTTGCCCACGCGGGCGTCGTAGTCCACCACGCGGCCGCCCTCGAACTTAATCCAAAAATCTTCGACCTTATTGCCGTGATGGATGAGCGGCATGGCCGAGTACACGATACCGTCGGCGCGCATGCGATCGGGCGAAGTGAAGACTTCCTCGGTGGGAATGTTGGGGAAGAAGGGGTGCCCATCGGGCGTCTTGCCCTTGCCGCCGGCCCACTCGTGGCCTTTCGTCATGCCAATCGTCAGATCGGTTCCATTTGCCGCGTTGTAATGCAGGTAGTCGAAACGATTGTCGTTCAGGAAACGCAGGTTCTTTTCGAATGCGGCGTCATGGAGTTCCCAGTCGCTCTCTGGGTCCTGGCCATCGGCGCGCGCGGTGTGCAGAATCGCATTCCACAGCTTATAGATTGCAACCTCATCGGCGTCTCCCGGGAACACCTCGTGCGCCCAAGCCACGACCGGAGCGCCGGCGATGCACCACGGATTGATGTTGTAATCCAGTCCACGGCGGAAAACTTTGCACTGCGTATTCCTCGCCTTTGATGCCGCGGCCGGCTTGGCTGGATCGATGCCCTTGAGGGCCGCAGGATCCGCACCCTCGATAAAGACAAAGCAGGCACCATCCTGGGCCAAGGAATCCAGCTGCATGCGCTTCCACTCGGGCGTCTGCTCAAAATAGCTTTTCTCGACATGCTCGTACGTGAGCCTCGTCACGGCATCATCGGCCCAAATGACCGTCACGTGGCCGGCGCCGGCAGCATAGGCCTCCGCGACCACCACGCGCGCAAACGGCGCGCACTCGACCGGAGACTGAACGACGACCTCCTGGCCGGGCTTGACGTTTACGCCCTTGCGGACGACCAGGCGCGCGTAGTTTTTAATCTTGGGCTCCAGGGCCTTCATGCCCTCCAGAGCCTCTTCGACCGTCAGGGCAGCTCGAATCATGTGCCACTCCATCTATCTATAGAACAGTAAAAAGGCGCGCCGCAAAAACGACGCGCCTTATATCTTAGCGATAAGTATGTATGCAAACGCTACTTCTTCTTGGAGTCCTTCTTGTCCTCCTCGGCAGCCGCGCGCTCAATAAGAGCGTTGAGCTTGTTCTCGGACATGCCCTCGGCCTGCGCGCGGTACATGTTGCGCAAGGGACGAATACGAGCGAAGTCATAGATAAAGTCGCCCAAAATGATGACGTAGGACAAAACAATGCCGACCATCTGGACAGGGCTGGACACCATGCCAGCGGGAGCGAAGTACAGCGAGGCCCAAATTGCCACGACGAGCACCATGCCAATGGCGAGCACAATCCACCAGATGCGACGGCGCTTGGTGTAGTCCTCGTCCTGCTTGAGGAGGATATTCGACACCGTATAGATGCGGTCCTCCTTGGCGCGCTGCTTAGCCTTGCGGGCGCGCTTCTCCTCTTTAGAGAGGCCCTCGAGGTTCTCGCCCTTCTCGAGCTCTTTGCGGCGTGCCTTAGACGAAGCCGGCACGACGCGAACGGAGCTCGCTGCTTGGCGGGCGGGCTTAGCAGATGCGGCAGACTTGCGCGCAACCCCGGTAACTTCGTGGGATTGCGTGCGCTTGTTCGTGGCGCTACGGGTACTCACTTATGCGTTCTCCTTCATGCTTGTGAACTGGGAGCCCGTGATGATCTGGAAGGCCTCGCGATAGCGCTCGGACGTGCCATCGATGACCTCGGCGGGCAGGTGCGGGGTCTCCCCCGTCATATCCCAGTTGGCCTTGAGCCAATTGCGGACGAATTGCTTGTCGTAGCTAGGCTGGATCTTGCCCTCCTCGTAGCTGGCAGCAGGCCAGAAACGACTGGAGTCGGGCGTGAGACACTCGTCGATCAGCGTGACCTTGCCATCGATGACACCAAACTCGAACTTGGTGTCGGCAATGATGATGCCACGGGTCGCGGCGTACTCGGCGGCAGCCTTGTAGATCTTGAGGGAAAGGTCGCGAATCTGCGTGGCGATGTCCTCGCCCACGATCTCGCAGCAACGCTCGAACGAGATATTCTCGTCGTGGTCACCGATCTCGGCCTTCGTGGACGGCGTGAACAGCGGCTCAGGAAGCTTGGAAGCCTCGGTCAGGCCCTCAGGCAGCTGGATGCCGCAGACGGTGCCGTTCTCGTCGTAGGTCTTCTTGCCCGAACCGGTCAGATAGCCGCGGACGATGCACTCGATAGGAATCGTCTGGGCCTTCTTAACCAGCATGGCGCGGCCAGCGAGGTAGTCACGATACTCAGCAAACTCCTCGGGGAAATCCGCCGGGTCGATGGAAACGAGATGGTTGGGGACGATGTCGGCAAACTTATCGAACCAGAATGCCGAGATGCGATTGAGTACCTCTCCCTTAAACGGAATCTCGTCGGGAAGAATGAAGTCGAACGCAGAAATGCGGTCGGTGGCGACCATCAGCAGGTTTTCACCGGCATCGTAAATATCACGAACCTTGCCACGGGAATCCGGACGACGCTCCATCGTTGTCACGTGAGTCACTCCTTACCTAAATACGACAGAAATGCGGGTTCTTTCCCGCATGTTTTCGCAAACTCGGAGCGGCAGGGACGCGGCCCCTCCTTCACCGAATAGCGAAAAGCTAGTGCTCCATTGTAGTAGATGCCGCGTCCGCCGTGTGCTCGCGGGGCAGATGAATTGTAAAAGTCGTACCCTTTCCAAGCTCCGACTCCACGGATATGTAGCCATGGTGACGCTCGACGATCTGCTTGGTCACGGCGAGGCCAACGCCCAGGCCGCCAGCTTCGCGGGCGCGGCTGGCATCGGCGCGCCAAAACCGCCCGAAGATGCGCGACAGATCGTCCTTGGCAATACCGATGCCGGTATCAGAAACGGCAATGCTGACGTGCTTGCGGTCACTGAGCACCGACACCACGACCCAACCGCCCTCGGGGGTGTAGCGCATGGCGTTGCTCATGAGGTTGATAACACATTGCGTGATCATGTCGGGATCGGCCTCGACGACATCGTCGTGACCCTGGGTCTCGTCCGCAAAACGCAGGCGCAGATCGCGGTCGACAAACAGGCGCTCCTGGGCATTGACGATGGAACGCACGAAAGGAACCATGTCCACCGGCTCAAGGTTGAGCGGAGCCGTGCTGTTTTCCGTGCGCGACAGGTCGAGCATCTGCTGCACCAGACGAGCCAGGCGACGCGTCTCGGAAGCAACGGTCTCCAAATGCTCATCGTCGGTGGGATACACGCCATCCTGCATGGCCTCGACCGTTGCGAGCATGGCCATAAGCGGCGTGCGAAGCTCGTGTGCAACGTCTGAGGTCAGGCGCTTCTCGTGTTTCATATCCTTCTCGAGCGAAGTGGCCATCTCATCGAAGGTCTCACCCAGCTGATCGATCTCGTCATCACCGCGCAGTCCCGTGCGAGCCGACAGGTCGCCGTCACGGATTTGCTTTGCGGTACTGGTGATGCGATGAATCGGCTTGGTGAGCATGCGCGACACGAGCGATCCGATAACGACCGAAATGCAGATTGCAACAACCGCGGCGAGGGCCATGGCGTTAAAGGTCTTCTCCCTAAACGCAGAGTCCGCCTTGGTGAGCAGAGCGTCGGAGCCGATGGCCCACAGCTTTACCTGTCCGACATGCTCGCCGGAAGACGTTACAATCTCGACGTTAGCAACGCTATCGGAGTCGGTTGGAGCAGACGAGACCGGGCTATGCGATGCCCTCTTGCCGCTCGTGTCGTCGGTCGTAGCCTGGTTTTCGCGTACATCGGCGGTGGCGCTTGCCGAGGGCCAGGAATCGTCATAAACGATCACGCCCTTTTTATTGACGACCTGCATGCCCAGATCGTCGGAAACCAAACTCGACGTTGCGACCGTGCGCAGTTCTCCCGCGGTCCAAGAGCCGTTTTCCTCATATGAGGTTGCCAACTTCTCGGCAGCGGAATTTGCGATTTCGACGATATTGGAGCGTGTGTAATCCGAAAAGACTGTGCCCCACACAACAGAGACAACGCCCACCAGCACCAATACCGTCATGAGCGATGTCAGAGCAAAAGCAAGTGCCATGCGCGAGGGATAGCTCATCGTTGGCCGTGAATCGGAACGAGGCGTGTTCCAACTAGCCTTGGAACCCGCCTCGCTCTCCTGCTTGTGCTTTTGTCCGATTTCAAAGCGCGCAGGTATCATATGTGATTTCCCTATTTCTCGTCCGACTTATCGGCCTTGGCCGGAGCCTCGAAGCGATAGCCGACACCATGGACGGTGTAGAGCCACTTGGGCTTCTTGGGATCATCGCCCAGCTTGGCGCGAAGATTCTTCACGTGGCTATCGATAGTGCGCTCATAGCCCTCAAAGTCATACCCGAGCACTTTCTCGACCAGCTCCATGCGGTTATATACACGGCCGGGATGGCGGGCAAGCGTGGTGAGCAGCTTGAACTCGGAAGCCGTCAGATCGACTTCCTTGCCCTCGACCAAGATCTTGTGGCCCGAGATATCGATGACCAGATCGCCGAAGTCGAGTACCTCGACGGCGGGCTCGTCGGCCTGATGGGCACGGCGGAACAGAGCGCGAACGCGGGCGACGAGCTCGCGCGGCGAGAACGGCTTAATCAGATAGTCGTCGGCGCCGAGCTCAAGACCGATAATACGGTCCTCGATCTCGCCCTTAGCCGTCAGCATGATGATGGGGACATCCGAGGTATCGCGAATGGTGCGGCAAACGCGCTCGCCGGGAATCTTGGGGAGCATAAGGTCGAGCACGACCAGGTCGAACTGATGCTTCTCGAACTCCTCGATCGCGGACTGGCCGTCGCCGACGCCCACAACCCAGTAGCCTTCGCGCTCGAGATAGGCAGCGACGGCGTCACGGATTGCCTTCTCATCCTCGACCAGCAGAATCTTTTTTGCATCTGAAGCCATAACACGGCCCCCCTGTCTCAATTAGCTAAGAACAAGCCCATTTTAACGCACCTGAGCCCGCCAGATGCCGCTATGACGCAGCAGCTCGGCGGGCGGTACTCACAATTACAACGCGTTTATTCCCCTGTTGGCGCCTTTTTAACCCCTCTAAGCTTAAAGAGAGAATAGGCGTGCAGTGACCGTCTCTGGTATACCCTGGCTGTTGCGCACCGTGGCGTACGTAAGGAATGAGTCCGATTTTCCCGCCGTAGCTGGATAATCGCCATACTCCAAAGCGCGGTCGGGCGACAGCAGCGAGCCATAGGTCTTGGCAGAGGTGTCGATCAGGAAATGCGACGCCTGTACCTTAACAAGGTATTTATTCTTCTTGCCAGCCGCACATGCGAGCGGCTCGCGTGACAGGAAGAGGTACGGCCCTCCCTCATTACCGATATACGTGCCCATATTGCCCAGGCTGCCCACGCCACTATAGGCCGCCTCGATAGAAAACACGAAGGTATCGCCCATATATACGGCCTCGAAAGGCGAAACTGACGAAGGAAGGACCAACTGGGCACGCTTGGTGTTGTTGCCGTCGGTCAGATCGATTGCCGTTATGCCGTAGTAGACGCCCTCGTCGTTGCGGACACGCGGCGAGATGGTCAAAATGCCGTCGCTCGCGCGCGGGGCCGATGCAAAGCGACCCGTCGATTTCCAAATTGTCTCGGCCTTGGATTCATCAAGCGAGCGACGATAGCAAAACGAATCGCTACTCGTTTTATTGCCACCTGCCGAGGGCATTTTATACCAGATGACTGATGACCCGAACGCCGTAAACAGCGGCGGATCATAGTCCTTGCCACCTCGATCGAGCTCAACCACGTCGCCAGAGAGCGAAGCGCCCGACAGATTTTGACCGTAGAGCTTCCACGATGAATTGGCAAAGTTCATCTCAACCCACGCGAATACACTGTCGCCGGCACGGACATCGTAGAATGCATATCCCGTGCCCTCGATAGGATCCTCGATTAATGTGGTAAGCGAGCCATCGCCCAGGTTGAGCACACCGAGTGTGTTGGCGTGCAGTGCCGATGCGGGCGCCATCATCGCCGCGGCGTAATCGCCGTCGCAGTAGTACAGCAGCGTACCCAGAGGCAGCGTCCATGACGCCGCCGGCTCAAGATCGATGTCGACTGCCTCGTACTCATCCGTAATCGAGATGATTTTGGAATCATCCTTGATAACCTGCGGCTCGCCGGCGGCATCATCGCTGGTGCCCGTTTTTTTCGAGCATCCGGCAAGCACCGTGGCAGCGCCCGCGGCAGCCCCACCGAGTACAAAGCCGCGACGCGATATTCCGTTCTTGATGTGATCGGCGATACCCATTAGGCGATCTCGGCGCGAGCGGACTCGATGGCGCGCGTAAGCTGGTCGGCGCAGGAGGTCTTTTTCATACCGCAGGTATTACCGGCGAGAACCTCGATTACGCGATCGGCAGGAGCGCCCTCGACCAGCTTGGAGATTGCCTTGAGATTGCCGTCGCAGCCGCCGGTAAACTCAACGCCCATCACCTTGTTGCCGTCATCGGAAAGATCAAGGTGAATATTGCGAGCACACACGCCCTGAGGCTTGTAATCAAACGAAATCATGCGATCCCCTCTCAGAATGTTATTCGAGACGACTATTATCCCCGTCTTTCCCTAAATGCAACGAGGCGCTTTGCCGGCAACACACATTACCAGCAAAGCGCCCTAAAAAGCTAACGTTATGCCCGAACCTACTCGAAGCTCAGCTGCTCCAGACGATCAAAGACCGTGTCGATACGGGTGAGGAAGTCCCACGGATCAAAGATCTCGTCGAGCTTCTCCTGACTGACGGTGCAGCGCGGGTCGGCCTCGAGACGCTCCTTAAAGGTGGGGCCGGAGACACAATCCTGTACCTCGTGCCAGGTTGCCATAGCGTTCTCCTGCACAATGGTGTACGCGTCCTCGCGGGTGATGCCCGTGTCGACGAGGGCGAGCAGTACCTTGGAAGAGAAGATGAGGCCGCGGGTCTTATTGAGGTTGGCCATCATGCGGGCGGGATACAGCTGCAGGCCGTCGATAACGCGGATGAGGCACTGGAACATGTGGTCGAGGGCGATGAAGCTATCGGCCTGGGCGACGCGCTCGGCAGAGGAGTGCGAAATGTCACGCTCGTGCCACAGGGCGACGTTATCGAAGGCAACCTGGGCGTTGGACTTCACGACGCGCGACAGACCGCAGACTTTCTCCATGGTGATGGGGTTGCGCTTGTGCGGCATGGCTGAGCTGCCCTTTTGGCCCTTACGGAACGGCTCCTCGGCCTCGAGTGTATCGGTCTTCTGCAGATTGCGAACCTCGGTAGCGATGCGCTCACAGGTGGCCGCGGTGGTGGCAAGAACGCCGGCGAGGTAGGCGTGATGATCGCGGCTAATAACCTGCGTGGACAGCGGGTCGTGAACCAGGCCCAGGTGCTCGCAGACATATTCCTCGACAAACGGCTCGATGGAGCTGTACGTGCCGACAGCGCCCGAGATGGCACCAAAGGCAACGTTCTTGCGGGCATCCTCAAGACGGTCCAGATCGCGCTTGAGCTCCCAGGCCCAAGAGCCAAACTTCATGCCGAAGGTCATCGGCTCGGCATGGATGCCATGAGTACGGCCGGCGCAGAGCGTGTTGCGCTCCTCAAAGGCGCGACGCTTGCAGATCTCGCCGAGTTTTTTGACGTCCTCGATGATCAGGTCGCAGGCCTGGGTGAGCTGGTAGCACAGGGCCGTGTCGCCCAGATCGGAGCTGGTCATGCCATAGTGAACCCAGCGGCTGGGCTTGGGGTCGCCCTCGGGAACATCGGCATCGATGTATTCCTTCATGTTGGTCAGGAAGGCAATGACGTCGTGGCGCGTGACTTCCTCGATCTCATCGACCTTCGCCTTCTCAAAGTTGGCATGGTCGCGGATCCACTGGGCCTCGTCTTTGGAAATACCGATCTTGCCGAGCTCCGCCTGGGCCTCGCAGGCCAGAACCTCGATTTCCTGCCAAATGGCGTACTTGTTCTCGAGGGAGAAGATGTGTCCCATCTCCGGGCGGGTATAGCGATCGATCATAGCGGCTCCTTTTTGGTTATTGGCACGTTGGTCGTAACCCAACCATTGTACCGTGCGCAGGTGCAAGTATGGGCAGCAGGCATTAACCTAACATTTTGGAATTGGAGCGAGCAACGGGACGTCTGCGTTATTTGCTTCGCAAATCCGCACCGGCTTCAGGCGAGCCCCTCAGCCTCACGAAGCCGCGGGGGAAGACTTTGTTGAATTGGCCGTCCCCATGTCTCCCGCACTCGATGGAGCGGGCAACGGGACATCCGCGTATTTGCTTCGCAAATCCGCACCGGCTTCAGGCGCCTGTCGGCGCCTTCGCCTGCTCGCTACAAACGCTTCGCGTTTGCTTTACGCTCGCACCCTGTCGGGTTCGAGTCCCGGCGCTTTATTGAAAAAAGCACGGCACCGTAATGGTGCCGTGCTTGTGCTTCTAGCTGGAGCGGGCAACGGGACTCGAACCCGCGAGTGTCAGCTTGGGAAGCTGATGCCTTACCACTTGGCGATGCCCGCATATGTGGGGGATAGTATAACGCGGTTGTCTTGTTCGATACAAGGGTGGTGATGCTTGTTTTAGCTGTGGAGATTCGTTTGAAAATCACGTCAATTGTGGAGACGAGGACCTTTGACTTCCTGGTCTCCCTATCTTCTACCTGCACTTTTGCTTGATTGTTGTATTTGAGCTCAATTTGTCAGGAATTGGGCAAGCTTTTGGTCAGGCTCCGGTACTTACCCGCATGAACCTCGGGGGTAGCCTCATCCTACGCGTCGCAGCCTCCCCGTGCGGCGCACGAGGGATAAGGAGCAGCCATGTCCAACGCACCCACGCACTCTGTCCACAGCGCAATCGCAACAGGTCCGCTGCTCCTGCTCCTCTTCCTGCTTTTCGGCTGCCTGGCACCGGGAGCCGCATTTGCCGTCGATGGCTACGACCAGCTCGGCTTCCGCACTATTAGCGATGATTGTGGGCCCTTCCTCATCGGCAAGTATGAAGCTCAAGACGCCTCGATTGCCTACTGCATGAACCAGGAGCGCCCCGGCCCCACCAAGCCGGGCGGCCCATGGCTCAACTTTGATCAAGGCTGGGTGTGGCTCGACGACGAGTTCGCGGCAATCGTTTGTCACGGATATCCTACCGCCACGTCGTTTGGCGGTTACCATCTTTCACCCGATCGTGCCCGCGCCGCAACCCAGCTTGCCGTATGGATGCTCAACGGCACTACCCATGTCGACGGTACCTACTCTTACACGACCGCTCAGGGCAAAACCAAGAGTGGGCACTTTACCGCCGACAATGAAGTCGTGGCGGCGGCGCGGTGGCTCCACGACAGCGCAAAATCAGGAAGCATCAAAGCCGCTCCGCACCGCGCGCGGCGCTATCTAGGAGCCGTATCGGGCGGCAGCAAACGTCAGGACATGCTCTATGTACTGCCGGCGGTCTCTGTTTCCTTCCAAAAGCAGTCTGCAAACGCTGCCATTACCAGCGGAAACAATACTTATCAGTTTGCCGGGGCAACATTCGATGTTTTTGAGAGCGCCAGCGACGCACGTGTTGGCACCATCCAGATGGACAGCAACGGTCGGGCGCAAGCAACACTTCTGCCCAACACAGCATACTACCTAGTTGAAACGAAGGCGCCGGCCGGCTATGTCCCCCGCCACGATTGCATCGCCTTTACCACGGGGAATGACGGCGGGCGGGTCGCCATTGATGAACAGCCCGGCACCATCAACCTGCGTATCGTAAAACTCGATACCGCGACGAATGCCGGCCCCCAGGTAGGTTCTTCACTCGCAGGAGCAGAGTTCACGTGTGTGTCGCAATCAACCCCTGGATGGGCGCAAATCCTCACGACCGACGAAAGCGGTCGGGCCACCCTCGCCGATGTCCCCTTAGGAACCTTTACCATCTACGAATCAAAAGCCCCCGAGGGCTACCTGCCATCCAACGACAGCTGGACCTATACCGTTGGAGCCGACCAGCTCGGCGATTCAGGCGTGGTCGAGATCGAATCTCGCATTTCCGATATCCCCATTGCGTTTGACCTTGAGATTTCCAAATTCAAGGATTACGGCAGTAGCGACCAATCCGGCCTGGAGCAGCCGGCGGAAGGTGTTGCCTTTGAGGTTGTCAGCAACAGCTCTCAGCAGGTTGTTGGCACACTGACCACAAACATCTATGGCTTTGCCTCCACCAAAGATCAGCCCGAAGCATGGTTCGGCACAGGCAAGCGACCCGCCGGTGTCCACGGAGCCGTCCCATACGACCGTGCCGGCTACACGATTCGCGAGGTTCCGGAAACCGTCCCCGAGGGTTTTAAACGTGCAGGGGAATGGACCGTCGGGCCCAATCAGATTTCCAACGGCGCCGAGCTTCAATATATCGTGGACAACCACGCTCTGTCGACGCATCTCCAGATTGTAAAACGCGATGCCCAAACAGGCGCTTCTGTTCCACTAGCCGGATTCACCTTCCAACTCCTCGACAGCAATCATGAACCTGTCTCACAAACTTGCTGGTATCCAGCACATAACGTAATGGACACCTTTACGACTGACGCGACCGGGACCGTCACACTGCCCGAATCGCTCGTGCCGGGCACCTATTATGTACGCGAAACCTCGGCCAAAGAGCCCTATCTTGTCGACGAAGAGATCGAGGTAAACATACCCGCCGACATGAACCTAACGCCCGTTGCAATCGCCTCGTATTATGACCACGCCGCGACCGGAAACATCAGGATCGTTAAAACCGATGCCGTAGACGGCAGCAGCCTCGCGGGCGCCATCTTTGAGATCCGTGCCTCGGGTGATATCGTGCGCCCCGACGGTAGCATTGCCGCGCTCGACGGTGAGACTGTCGCGACCGTCACGACGGATGAAACTGGAGAAGCACGCGCGGACGACCTCCCGCTGGGATCTGGCACCGCACGCTACGAGGTTGTCGAGACTCAAGCGCCGGCAGGCTTCTTACTCGATCGGACATCCCATATTGTCGACCTTACTTATGCCGACCAGAAAACACCCGTTGTAGAAGCACGGCTTAACGTATCCGACGATTACACCAAGGTTGATATCTCCAAGGTCGATGCAAGCGGTGAGCAGGAAGTGGAAGGCGCACAGCTCACCTTATATGGTCCCGATAAAACCGAAATAGACTCCTGGACCTCATCCGACAAGCCGCACCGCGTCGAACATCTTGCACCTGGCACCTACTCGTTGCGCGAAATGATGTCTCCGCGGACCTATGACCTTGCCGAGGAAATAACATTTGAAATAAAGGATACGGGAGAAGTCCAATCCGTCGCGATGAAGGATGCGCCCATCGAGATCAAGGGACAGGTCGACAAGCGTCAGGAACTTGTCCAACCTATCGAAAAGGGCCTGTTGGCTAACGGCGATGGTAAAAACCGCGCCACGACGCAAACCAATAGTGATGGGCTTTTCTCCTATACCATCGATGCTCGAAACGATTCCGCTACTTGGGTTGATGAGTTTACGATTACCGATGATCTTGAGTGCGCCAAAGACGGCACGGCGAGATTCATCTCAATCGAAACCCCCGTCGCCATCGGCGACCTCAACGGTCTGTGCAACGTATGGTATCGCACGACGCCGTTGGACTCGACAGACGTCGATGAGCCGGCAAACGCGACACTTGACGATGGGCACGAAAATCCTTGGCTTGAGTCCGACGAAGTAAAAGAGAGCCTGGGTGAGGACTGTCGCCTCGTCGATTACGACGGTTGGCACCTCTGGAAGGCGGATATCTCGACCACGGAATCCACCACACTCGAGGCGGAAGAGCTCGACCTTGCATCCAATACCGTCGTAACGGGCATTCGAATTGAATACGGTGCGGTAGCCGCCGACTTTACGACTCGAAGCGATGCGGATTCTTGGACCCGCGATGATCTCAAAGATGAGCACGACGACCTTGACGATGCCAAAGCAATCCTTGGTGCAGACGCTCGGGGCGCAGTCGTGCACATGCAGGCAACATCGGCTTATACGCCCCAAACCGCACTCACCAACAGCGCACGCGTCGATCTTTGTCGCAACGGCGGCGACGATAAACTTGAGTCACATGACGAGGACTGTGTCATTCAACGCTGTACCCTACCGCAGGACCTACCGGCAACAGGACCAGTTCCCATCGCCGCTTGCATCACCGCGCTCCTGACCTCGGGTGCCGCAGCCCTATGGTTCGCTCGCCTTAGGTCGATCCCAAAGAACCGCTAGCGCGATGAAAAAGCGG
>CABUIE010000024.1 GCA_902491565.1 uncultured Collinsella sp. | reverse complement strand
CGGCAATACGCTTGAGGATCCTTAAAAGAAAGTCCAGTTTATCCTTCCCACTCCACAGTTCGCATCTATGCCGAGGACGAAGTCCTGGCGGGGATTCAGGATGCGCAGAGGAAGCTTACGGCAGAAAACCCCGACAGAGTCGTGACCGTCGGCGGCAACTGTATGGTGTCGCTTGCCCTCTTCGATTACCTGCACGGGAAATACGAGAACGTTGGAATCGTCTGGATCTATGCGCATCCGGATGTATCCACGCTGAATGATGGCTACCCCAACGCTCACGCCATGGTACTTGGCAGCCTTTTGGAACAGGGTGCACCGCAACTCGTTTCGCGGATGCGGCATCCGGTGTTTAAGCCGAGCGATCTCCTGCATGTCGGGCTACAGCAGCTCCACGACTATCAGGAGGTTTGCTTAAACAAGCATAGGTGTTGCGGTTTTAGCCGATGTCCTCATGGAGGAAAACGACATGCTGGGTCTGTCTGATTAAAGTCCAACAGTTTCCATGAGGCATCTAGCGCGGTAAAAGCTAAAGACACGGGAGGCCCCAAACTGTCAACCATCTTTACGGGTGCAAGGGAAACGGGCAAGACAGCCCCCCTCTCGCTCCTATCCGAAACGGCGCTTGAACACGGCTGGATTGCAGCGAATGTCTCCGCCATGCCCGGCATGCTCGAAGATATCATCGAGCACACAAAGGAGGCCGCAGGCCGTTACCTCTCGCAGCCCCATACACGCGTGAGCGGAGTTCAAGTTGGGCAGCGGGGCGGTTTAGCGCGCCAATATAATCAAATCGTGCACTTCCATAGCCTCTCGTCTACGTGGTGTACCGTCGTCTCCCCTTTTATCAGAGTTGGGCGATTTTCAGGCACCCGAGCTGAACTCAAATTGAACTCAACGATGCCTTATCGGTCGAGGGCGTCCTAGCGAGAATATACAGAGGCGCACATTTCGCAGGGAACCTCCCATTCGTTATCATATCGGGATGCTGTCAAGGCAGCGTCAATGCGTTCGACCTACACCTTCTCGCTTTTCGAGGCCTCGTCTGCAGGACCATCGGAATCGATACGGAATCGATCGGCATACCATTCATCCGAAGCAATCACCTTATGGAGCATCTGGAGATGCAGGTCGACATAGTGGCAGAACGCCTTGCCGCATTCCACGAGAGGCGCATTGTTTCTCTCGTTGGGCTCGGCTCCAAAATTAAACTCGACCTCATAGCCCTCCCCAGGCACACCCATGCTCGGCAGAATATCAATGGAGAAGTGGACGAATCCAGACGTCACCTTGTATACATCTTTTACCTTTGGATCGAACTTCTCGAGTAAGTCTTGAAGTCTTCCATCGGACATCTTCTCACCCGAGAAATCTTTCAGCTTGTTCACAGGCACACCTTGAAACACCTGCTTGAGAAAGTCATCCTGGTCTTCGGCGGCGAATAATGCGAATGTCCGCAGGCAGACTCCAACCTGTGCGCGGAGAAGCTGGGCGACGCAAACAAGATTCCTCGACTCGAGCATGGAGATGAATCCGTCTATCAGTCTCATCGCATACTCAGAGGAGGATGCCAGATATAGATCCCATTGGGTAAAGTCGCCGTTCATGAAGGGAATCACTGCATTGCGCTCGGCGACTCTCAAGGCACTCAGGCTTTGTTCTATTTTCTCAGCTTCTTGTTTGAACTGTTCGCTATCCAAAATGCCCCCAAATGCCGGCTTCTCAACAAATCAAAAAAGCAAGAGAGACAGAGATTAGGTTCCTGCTCCACTGAACCCGCGTTTCCAGTCGAGACACTCCTCCTCGAAGATCTCCCCAGAGTCCCGTCTCTCGCGCCCCTCACGGAACTGTCCATATCAGTGTAGCCAATCCAAGCACAGCCCCACCGCACGGCCCAGTCGCTTCCGGTCCTGCGTGACCCCGTGAAGGCGGAAGGGCGTGGTTGTCGTCATCGCGTTCCTTTCTCCTCGTACCTTTTTGGGCATGCGTCACGGGCCCCCGCGCGGCGCTGAGAGCGAATCGGCGCAGGCTTGGGGCCAGTTGCGTAGAGGTTGAGGTTCGGGTTTCGCCGGCTTACGCAGCTTGGCGGGCAGAGCGCCCGGGCTCGCTGCGCCTAGGGCGCGGCGGGATCCGCGACGCCGGAGGTGTCGATCTCGCCCAGATTGGCGAGCTGGCTGATGAACGGGATACTCTCGTGTTCGTCCACCTCGACGCCGCCGAGCACGATGGTGCTGTCGCGCGTGTCGATGTGGGTTGTGAACACGGCCGGGTCGAAGCCCGAAGCGATAAAGCCAATGCCCGCGAGGACAACACCCGCGGCAACGAGCCCGCCCGCCACGGCGAGGTAGATCTTCTTCGCGCTGGTCATGGTACTCACTCCTTTCTACGCTGCGAGGTGCGCGGCAGCGCCGCCTTTCTCGCCCCTGTTCTTCCAGAAGGGCGAGGCGGCCTTCCTCGCCCAGAGCGCCGAGAGGCGCGCAATTTGTTTTGAGGCGGCCCAAGCGCCAGCACCAACGAAGAGAGCCACGCCGACGAGGCCGAGCCCCACGCCCGCCGAGGCGAGGGCGTACGGGAAGTGGCCGATGGTGACGCCGCTTACGGCAAGCAGGAGCTCAACTATGCCCGCGCCCCCGAGTGCCGCCGCGACGATCCACACGCAGAGCGCCAGCACCCAGATGCAGATATAGACCGTGACGGCCACGGCGGCGAAGGCGGCGAGCAGCGGCACCCACACCGGGGAGCCCACGATGGCCAGCACCCACAGCAGCGCGGTGCTGCGCCGGCGCGTCCTCGCGATTGCGCGCGGCACGGCGGGCAGGTCGTCGAGCGTGGCCTCCGCCACCTCGCCGGGCGTGCCCATGGCGGCCACGGCCTCCTCCTCGCTCATACCGTCCTCCATGCGGTCGGCGATGGCCTCCGCGTAGAAAGCCTTGGTCTCCTCCACCTGCTCGGCCGGAAGGCAGGAGAGCAGCTCGCCCAGCCGGCCCAGGAACTCATCGCGCGTCATGGTGCGCCTCCTCAACGTATGCGTAAATCTCCCGTACGGACGGCCACTCGGCCAGGAACTCCTCGATGCGCGCTCGCCCGTCGTCCGTGATGCGGTAGTACCGGCGCAGCCGCCCGTTGTGCTCGGCGGAGCGCGCCGTGATGCATCCGGCCTTCTCCAGGCGCTTGAGCAGCGGGTAGAGCGTCGACTCCGTGAGCCCCATGCTCGCCGGTGCGTCCTTCACAATCTGGTAGCCGTAGGACTCCTCGCCGGAGACGGCCGCGAGCACGCAGGCCTCCAGGAAGCCGCGCTTCATCTGTGCCTCCATCCGCACACCTCCTCTCGTCATATACTATGCTATACACACTATACGATGCAAGGTATTAGACGTCAACTCTCATCGCGAAGATTCTCCGGCCCCTGCGCGCTGCGAACGTGATATCGCGGGGCGGTTGGCATTATGCATGAAACGTCAAGTAACGCTCTTTTGATCCACTTCCACTCGGCCCCATATGCCCTGTACAACACCCCCCTTCAACCTTGGGTTCAAGGGAGCCGCTAGGCTGGGCGTGCCGGACGGTAAGGTCCTGGACGCGATGGTGGACTTCTCCGATGCCATAGGGGTCATGGGTCTACGCCGATGGAGGCCCACGCACGCGGCAGGGCTCGCCCGTCACCGCTGGTCGCCGGACGGTCCCCACGCCCCGCTCGCCAACGCGCAGGCGACAGCAGCAGTCCAGCGCTAGCTGGAGACGCCGGAATGCCCAGAAGATGCGTTTCCCATCACTGCGACAGAGCTTTTTGCAGGGGTGGCAATTTTTCCTAATATCGAGGTCAGCTTGGCTTCGGTAGCCACCTTGAGAGCATCGCCAATAGACTCTTCCTTTATGCGTTCGACATAATCGTAGGCAATGCCCAACAATTCCAGTCCCGAGCAACAGGAGTACAATTGTCGCTATAGTTGCCAGCTGTTGGGAGATGGAAGATGGACTGCGATGGCTACCCGCGCATTCCCATGCCGTTGATGTGCACTGCCTTTGTGCCGGGCCAGATTGACGCTGCGGTTGCAGGCATTTCCGACCCCGATTCACGCACCATCGCCACGGCAGAAGCGCTGTACTTTCGCGGACAGGCCACGCTCGCCGCCGAGACAGCACGCCCCTATCTTGACGCCACCGACCCCGCACTGCGCTATTCCGCATGCTTTATCTGCGGATATGCCAGTCTGTCGCTCAACCGTATCGCCGATGCCCGCCGTTGCCTTGCGGGCATCCTCGATACGCCACCTGACGAGGAATCGCCTGCCGTCCACGCCATGCATATCCTGTTCGCCTCCGCCGCGAGCGTCCTGCTGCACTTGCCTTCCCCGTATTCCGCCGAAGAGTTTTATCCGCTTGCGGCGCATCTGCCCGAAGGTCTGCGCTTGTTCGCCAGCTACGTGATGGCGCATGCCCTGTACCTGCGCGGCGAATATGGCCGCAGTCTCGGCATGGCAGAAAACGCCCTGATCATGAAACAGGGAAGCTATCCCATCTCGGAGCTATTCCTGCACTTGTCGGCTTCTATGGCATGCATGAGCCTCAAGGACATCGACGCCGCAAAAACGCACTTCGGAGCCGCTTGGAACATTGCGTGCCCCGACGGCCTTATCGAGCTCATTGGCGAGCACCACGGCCTTTTACAGGGGCTCATCGAGGCGTGCCTAAAAACGCAATACCCTGACGACTTCGCGCGCATCATCGAGATCACGTACCGCTTCAGCTACGGCTGGCGGCGCATCCACAACCCCGATTCGGGCGAGGACGTGGCCGACGATCTAACGACCACGGAATTCACCATGGCCATGCTCGCCTGCCGCGGATGGACCAACGCCGAAATCGCACGCCATATGGGAGTATCGCCGGGCACCGTTAAAAACCGCCTATCCGGCGTATACGCAAAGCTTGGCATCGGCACACGCGCCGAGCTGGTCGCCCACATGTTGCGCTAGCGGCCAGACTGTCCGTCGTATCGAAAGCGCTCCAGGGGTCTGACGCTTTCGCGCGCTCAAATTGGACATTTTGGTCATCGAACGGCACTACCGCCACGAGGCGCCTTCTCGCAAAATTGGATTATTTCCACCGATACCTGCGGGATGGGAGCCCAAGATGCTTGATCGCCGTTCGTTACTTGTTGCTGGAGCGTCCTCGCTAGCGAGCATTATGTTGCCTCGCGTGCCGGGAAGCGCAAACGCCTTCATATTGCCGTTCGCGCCCACCGCGGCCTATGCCGACGAAGAGGACCCCTTCAAGGTGCTCGTTCTCTCGCGCACCATGTTTGGTGTGGTCGTGGTCGACGTTGCCAACAAGAATACGCCCATCACGGGTGCCCAGGTCACGCTCACATCGCGCTATGCCGCAGGCAAGCAACTCGCCGCCACGACCGATGACGAAGGCACGGCCATCTTTGAGGTCGCGCCGCTTTCGGAAGGCTACGTGGACGAGGCAACGCTTCTCGACGCGTACGACTTTAACGGCGGCATCTCCATTAGCATGGCAGGCTACCGCGATGTCGAGATTCCCCTCGCGCGTATCCAGGGCGGCACCGCCATAACCGCTCCAACGCGTCCGCTTTCCGACGGCGAGCCGTACTTTCGCCAGCTCACATTCGACGATTGGGACATCCAGTACGCCGACGCTACATTCATGGCACTGCCGAAGGACGACACGGCAAACGAGCAGCCCGACACGCACGCCTTTACCGTGCAGGCACATCTGCCACAGGGTGGACAGGCAACGCTGCACATCAACAAGGTAATGCCCGCCACGAGTAGCTCACCCGAAACCGTCACGCAGATTGGCCAAGTCAAGGCCAGCGCATCGGGCACGAATAATCTGGCGACGTTCACGCTCGAAGACAAGTTCCTCGATGCAGCGTCAAACCTTCTGGAAGAAGGGTGCAAGCTGCGCTTTGTCCTCGACTACCAGGGCAAAACCTACACGCTCTCATCCCCTATGGCCGTTGTTACCGCGCCGGCGGCAAAGGCGGAATCCGGATCGACCACTATCGTCCCCACTACCATGGACCAAGAGATCACTCCGTTTGATTTCCCGGCGGCGTTTCCCGGCATCGGCGGCAATAAGTTCACGTGCTGGATGCCCTCGTTCCCCATTTTGTTCGATTTCTCGTTTGCCGGATACGTGCTGTTTGGCGGAGGATACAAGCCGGTCGGCTACATGAACGATTCGGGCAATCCGGATCCGGAGTACTGGAAGAAGTCACCGCGCGAGTCGGGCACCAAGCAAGCAAACCGCTACCTCGACGAGATGGAGGGGAAGTGGAATCAGTACAAAAGCATGAGTGCCGGTTCGGGCACCGATCCAAGAAACACCAAGCTCCTTCGCCACCATTGCACGCTGCTGTTCACGATGGATATCGCCACACAGCTGTACGGCTCGCTCGCCTACGATTGGGTGGGCAAAACCTGGGGTAACAACAACGACCCCGCATACGGCAATATTAAGGCCCTCTTCCAGGTAAGAACCGACCTCAATTGGACCGAGCAGTTTACCCTAGGACCGGTGCCGTTTTTCCTAAACGTCAACCCCTGGGTGCTGGCGAAGCTGGCGCTCGCCGTGGGTGCCCACACGCACGGCAGCGGCGCGGCGTTTTTTAAAAACATTTCGCTCGACTTTTCAAACACCTCGGGCTCATTCACCATCCAGATCGGGCTTGCCGTCACCTTTGGCGCCGGCGTTGCAGGCGTCGCTTCGTCTGCCGTGCGCGGCGCCGCATCCCTCACGCTGTTCATTGGGTACGAGAAGGCAGATGGACACCAGCTTCCGCGACTGCGCGTAGGTGCAGACGTCGATGTCGATGTGATACTCCAGTTCGTAATGTTCAAGTGGACCACCAAGGCTTGGTCGGGGTCGTGGCCCACACTCCTCGATTCGTGGAATATGTCGGTGAACAATGGCAACCAGTATGTGCTCCAGCGCTCTGAGCTCGCATTGGGTGGAGATACGCCTTACACGCTGGATGCCCGCTTCGGCACGCCCGGCAACATCGAGGCGGGCGGCGTGCCGCAATTTATCGCATCGGCCACCATCGTCACCAACGCCGAGCTGCTCGCACGCGCCGAGGTTAAGGCCACTGCAAGGAATGTCGCGCCTACCGTACGCGATTGGGACCGGTCGGTCACGCGCATTGAGCTCGAGGCGGATGCAGAAAGCGACGACACGGGACAGATCGAGCATTTCGTCCATGCACTGATAGAGAACGACGAAAACGCCGCGCCGATGTATAAGTACACCTATATCGGTCAGGCAACGAACACCGTTGCCGACCCGAACGCCAATTCTGCCGGCGTGTCGGAGGACGAGCGTGGCGGCATAAAACCCTCGAGCGACAACGTGCTGTTTGCTGGCGTGCTCAGCGAAGCCCACATGAAGCTGGCAATGATTGCCGGCGTAGAATGCCTGTTCCGTATCGCCTCGGTGCGCTACGGCGACAATGGTCGCTCGCGCCTGGTGGTACACACAAAGGCAAACGGAACGTGGTCCGCTCCCACGCCTGTGGACTTTCCCCTTGGGTTTGGCGAGGGCGACGTGGAGCGCGACGGCATATACGATTACAACTTCGACGTGGTGGAATATACGGACGGAAGAGGAAACCAGGACGCCTACGTGTTGCTGGTCTCGGGCGAGCGGCGTGACGGCGACGACACCCTTTTCGATACGGCGAGCACATCCGGCATACTGTCCGTTGTGCGCCTGCGCATAAGCAACGACGGAGTTCGCGTGATATCGCACACGTCGTGGCGCAGCATCTCGCGCGGCCGCCTTCAGGAGGATGGCTACCATTGCCTGCAGTGCCCACGCATCACGGTGGGCAAGACACTTGTCGACGGGCGCCTGTCGGGCGCCTACCTCCACCGCCGCGGAACCACCGCAGAAAAGGCGCTCGGCAGCGAGGCAGAGGTTGCGCTGGAGTGCTTCACCCTGTGGTCGGATGATTTGGGCGACAGCCTCACGTTCCGTCAGGTCCTCCGCTTTCCGCAAGCGCCATCGAGCATCGAGCTGGGCGTACCCGAGAATATCAACGGCAAAATGGTGGTGCCCGTTGCATACGAAACTGCAAACGGTTGTGGCTGCGCATCGTATGCCGTGATCGGCCAGTCCATTGCGGGCTGGGGCGTTATGTCACCAGACGCCACGGTACCCCGTGCGGTGCCGTGGCCGCAGCACACGGGCTTTTTGACCACCGTCAACGAGCAGCTGCAGCATATTACTTGGACGCGAGGCGCGGCGGCATTTGCGTCGGAGCCCGTGGGTGCCGCAGGCTGTGGCCCGGCATCGTTTAGCGTAAGCAACAACGGCAGGTGCGTGCTCTATGTAGAGAACACCGATGGCAAGGTGGGACAGACCTACGACGAAGAAGGCAACCCGGTAGCAGTGATGGGCAAGCACTTCCGCATCTTCGCCAGCACCTTGGAAGGCGATCTGTTCACGGAGCCGTTCGTGATGTGCGAGCTGGACCATCCCATCGATCAGATAACGACATTTTTGACGTCGGGAGGCATGCTCTCCGCGCTCGCCACACACATTGTGAGCGCGGAGAAGAGCGAGGCAGAGCTGCACGGCATCGAAGTGCCCTTGGTGGCGTGCGCAACTCCGACGGGCGCGGTCGCTACCTCGGGCGCGGTGGTGCCCGGAGCAGCAGGTGAATCCTTTATGGTCACGGTGCGAAACGACGGCAACACCTTGCTGACCGCCGGCACGATCGATCTGTACCGAGAGGGCTCCAGCCAGCCGTTCTCCAGTGCATCCATCGGGTTCGGAGCGAATGCACGAATGGCATCGATCTACGATCCGGAGCTCGCCGAGGATGCTTCGGCCAACGACATGGCACACGTGAAGTACGCGCTCGAGACGCTGGGCGCACGTTTTGCGACGCACCCGCTGGTAGCCGACAATGGTAACGCCGTGCTGGCACCAGGCTGCACGGCACAGTTCCGCATGAGCTTCGCCATCCCCGAGAGTTGGAGCGACGAAGTGGGCAAACGCGTAACGCTGTATGCGAAGGCGCGTGATCTGGTGGCGCTCGATCCCGTGACGCTCGAGGAAATTCGACCGGGCGCAAACTCGGCGCTGGGTGCCGTACTGCACGAGCTTCATGTGCCCGACGCGGCATGCGAGCGCTCGGAAGTTCAGGTCGGCGTATGCGGCAGCGCGGATACGACAGGACTTCACGACGCCCCGATGACAGCAGACGGCGATGGCGGCTCGAGCGGCGGCGGTACTGACGAGGGCGGCGGCTCCGGCGGAAGCGGCTCCGGCAGTGGCAAGGACCACGGCAATAACAAGCGCTCCGGAAAAGCGGGCGCGCTTGCGGGGACGGGCGATGTCAACGCTCCCTTTACGGCAGCCGCTGCAGCACTCGCCGCGGCAGGCGCCGGCCTTATCGCCTACAGCGCCCGCCGCACGGCGCTCGAAACCGACACCGCCAATGAGGTCAATTCGGATAGGCCTCGCTAGCTCTTAGTTACTTTTGTGAGAGACGCCGACTCGGCTCATCGAACATCAAATGGGCTGGTTCTGGATACCCAGAGCCAGCCCATTTCGCATTAGATATCGTCAGTGGAGTCGAGTTCTGCCTCGAGCTTGGCACGGCGTCTTTTCGCCGCGAAAAACGTTGCGCACAGGCCAGCAAACGTGGCCGCGAAAATCGTCGCACCGCAGAACACGCCCGTGGCCAGGTTCGCCAACCAAAAGACGCTTTCGAGTGGTACGATCTGCGCCTCAGCAATACAGCGCATTGCGGCAATAACAAGCGCGAACGCGGCGCCGCTAAGACCGCTGAGAAGCAGGAAATATCCAACAGGAAGATGCTCGGTTTGCCCAAAACGATTGGTGTCGACATAGCCCTTCCGCGTTTGCAGTCCTGCGCAAATCAACATCACGAGAACGAGCCACAAATACATGGCTACCTCGAACGGCGTTGCAAAGCCATGCGGCATTTCACTGACGTCGCTGTGAACCCACGCGACCTGTCGAGCTATAAACTGGTAGAAAAAGATCATCAACATGCCAAACGAAAGCAGCACGAAACCAATCTTGTAGATCTTTGCGCTTTCCGCCTCCAGGCGCTCATCCTTTGGGCCGGCATATTCACGCCACTTTTGCACGATTTTCAGATCTTCAAATTTCATAGTGAACTCCTAAAGAGCGTTAGAGTCGGCGTCGATTTCGTCTTCCCAAAACAAATCGTTCAACGTAACGCGCAGCGCTTTACAGATTGCCACGCACAAGTTGAGCGTAGGATTGTAGCCGCCCGCCTCAATCAGGCCGATGGTCTGGCGCGTAACGCCCACGGCTTGGGCTAAGTCGGCTTGCGAAAGGCCAGCCGCCGCGCGCGCCGCCTTCATGCGAAGGTTTTTCTTACCTGGCATAAAGTTCCTTTCGTGGTAATGGACAAATATCCGTTGCAACATGACAGAAATATATTGCATCCATCAGGCAATGTCAACTATATCTGTCATTATGAAAACCATGTCCGACATCGCCATGCGGACATAGCAATTTCGATCCGCTATTCAAACTTACTCGGACAGAACCGACTCGGTTGTGTCCGAGTAAACTCGGGCATAAACTGATCCATGCGATACAATTAACTCGGACAAAACCGAGTCGGAAGGAACCGAGTAAGTGAAATTCATTGGCAGGGAGCGTGAGCTCGCCCGTATTAAGAAAACGCTCAAAGCACCCGAGCAGCGCAATGTTCTCATTTACGGCAGGCGTCGCGTCGGAAAAAGTGAGCTCATCAAGCAGGCGCTAACCGATTTGCCGGACGTCGCAACGGTCTATTACGAGTGCCGCCAAACCTCCGAGGCAGACAACCTAGAGGGTCTGTCCGCCCTTGTTGCTGACGCGCTGAGCTTTCCTCCGCTCGCCTTCACAGGCATCCGCGAGCTCATCGAATTTCTGTTTGCCCAAGCCAAAGACAAGAACGTTACCCTTGTTCTCGACGAATACCCCTACTTGAGAGATGCGGTTAAAGGCTTAGACAGCATTCTCCAGACCTCAATCGACGCTCACAGGGAAGACTCACGTTTAAACATTGTCCTGTGCGGCTCCTACGTTGAGATTATGAAATCCCTCATCGAGCATGAGAGCCCCCTCTACGGGCGAATTGATCTCGCGCTTGAGCTTAAGCCCATGGACTACTTTGACGCTGCGAAATTCTATCCCGCGTTCTCACCCGAGGACAAGGTGCGGCTCTATAGCGTTTTTGGCGGCATCCCCTTTTACAATCGCCTCATCGATCAGTCCCAAAGCGTACGCGACAACATCATCGAACTCGTCACAGAACCTGGCGCACGCTTAGAAAGCGAAGTGCCGTCCTATCTCAACGCCGAGATCTCGAAGATGACCAACGCCAACGAAGTTTTCGGAGCTCTCGCACAAGGTTACTCCCGTTGGGGGGACGTGCTGGCACAGTCGCACGTCTCGAGTGGTCCGGCCATGGCAGACGTACTCGACAAGCTCATGTCACTCGAAATCGTCCAAAAGCGCGCACCCATCAACGACCCTACGAACAAGCGCAAGTCTGGCTACTTTGTAGTGGACCCACTTTCGCTCTTTTACTATCGCTACGTTTTCCGCAATGCCTCTGCGCGTCAGCTGCTCGACCCGGAAGTCTTCTATGATCGTCACGTCTCCCAAGACTTCGAGGAAAACTACGTTCCACATATGTTCGAGGAGATCTGCCGTCAATACCTCGTGCGGCAAAACAGGACCGGCAAGATCGAACCGGCTTTCGACGCCATTGGCAAGTACTGGTACGACGATCCCGCAAACAAAGCGAGCGGCGAATTCGATGTGGTAACGCAAGACCCCGAGGGCTACGCATTCTATGAAGCAAAGTTCCGCAAATCCCCCATCACGCAAAAAATGGTCGACGAGGAAATCGCCCAAGTCGAGGCAACGGGGCTCAAGTGCCATCGCTATGGATTCTTCTCCCGTTCGGGCTTCGAAGCTGGCGAAAGCGATCAAACCGTCTTCATCGACCTGCCGCAGATGTTTGAATAGGACAGGCTCCTCCCGCATCCCGAGCATTCATTATCTAACCGAACGATTGTTCGATGGATTTCGTGTTAGTTGGAATCGCCCACGGGCTGGGCTATGCTACCTTGACTATCTATATGACTTAAACGCAGCAAGGGAGCACCGAGAGAGCGAGTATGGCAAAAAACACCGCAAACTATGGTAACGACAGTATCCGCCAGCTCAAGGACGAGGAGCGCGTACGCCTGCGCCCTGCCGTTATCTTTGGCTCGGACGGACTCGATGGCTGTGCACACGCTGCCTTCGAGATTCTGTCCAACGCCGTTGACGAGGCGCGCCAGGGCTACGGCAAGCTCATCACCCTTACCGCCTTTCGCGATGGCTCCATTCAGGTAGAGGACAACGGCCGCGGCTGCCCGCTCGACTGGAACCCCTCCGAGAAACGCTTTAACTGGGAACTTGTCTTTTGCGAGCTCTATGCCGGCGGCAAGTATAACAACAACCAGGGCGGCGACTACGATTTCTCGCTCGGCACCAACGGCCTGGGCTCGTGCGCGACCCAGTACGCTTCCGAGTACATGGACGTCACCGTCTGGCGTGACGGCAACAAGTACTCCTTACACTTTAAGAAGGGCAAGGTCGTCGGCGCCAAAAAGAAGGCACTCGAGATTGAGCCTAGCGACGAGAACCGCACCGGCACCACTATCAAGTGGCGCCCCGATCTTGAGGTCTTTACCTCGATTAGCATTCCCCACGATTGGCATCGCGAGACCATGCGCCGTCAGGCCGTGGTCAACGCCAACGTGACCTTCCGCCTGCGCATCGAGGGCGACGATGGCGAGTTTTCCGAAGAGGACTTTTGCTACCCCAAGGGCATCGAGGACTATGTGCTCGAGAAGGTCGGTACCGACTACCTTACCGAGCCCTTCTTTATCGAGGCCGACCGCCGTGGTCGCGATCGTGAAGACCTGCCCGACTACAATGTAAAAATCACTGCATGCATGTGCTTCTCGCGCACCTTCACGATGCAGGAGTACTACCACAACTCCTCCTGGCTCGAGAACGGCGGTTCGCCCGAAAAGGCCGCCCGTAGCGCTCTGACCAGCGCCATCGATGCTTATATTAAGCAACAGGGCAAGTACAACAAAAACGAGAGCGGCATTAAGTGGCAGGACGTCCAAGACTGCCTGGTGCTGGTGACCAACTGCTTCTCCACCCAGACGTCTTACGAAAACCAGACCAAGAAGGCCATCAATAACCGCTTTATCCAGCAGGCCATGACGGCATTCTTTAAGGAGCGCCTCTCGACCTACTTGATCGAGAACAAAGATGCCGCCAACAAGATCATGGAGCAGGTGCTCATCAACAAGCGCTCGCGCGAGAATGCCGAGAAGACGCGCCAGAGCATCAAGACCAACCTGCAGCAGAAGACCGACATGGCCAACCGCGTGCAGAAATTCATCGACTGCCGCTCCAAGGACAAGAGCCGTCGCGAGATCTACATCGTAGAGGGCGACTCGGCAGCGGGCGCCATTCGCACCTCGCGCGATGCCGAGTTCCAGGGCGTTATGCCCGTCCGCGGCAAGATCCTCAACTGCCTAAAGGAGGACTACCCGCGCATCTTTAAGTCCGACATCATCATGGACCTTATGCGCGTGCTGGGCTGCGGTGTGGAGATCAAGGACAAGCGCATCAAGAACCTGGGCGCCTTTGACCTGGACAACCTCAACTGGAACAAGGTCATCATCTGTACGGACGCCGACGTCGACGGTTATCACATCCGCACGCTCGTGCTCACCATGCTCTACCGCCTGGTGCCCACACTTATCGACGAGGGTTACGTGTATATCGCCGAGTCGCCGCTCTACGAGATCAACTGCAAAGAGAAGACCTACTTTGCCTACACCGAGCTCGAGAAGAACGGCATCCTCAAAGAGATCGGCGACCAGAAGTGTTCCATCAACCGCTCCAAGGGTCTTGGTGAGAACGATCCGGACATGATGTGGCTCACCACCATGAACCCCGAGACGCGCCGCCTGATCAAGGTGGAGCCCGAGGACGTCACCAAGATGGAAACCATGTTCAACCTGTTGCTGGGCAACGACGAGGCAGGCCGCAAGCGCCATATCTCCGAGCACGGCAAGGAATACCTGGACCAGCTGGACCTGCAGTAGCAGCAAATCGATAACGACGGCCCATAAGAAGTTCAAGAGGATATCGTGGCAAAGAAGAAGACGAAGAACCAGCCAAAGAAAAAGCAGGTTAACGCCGAGAACGTCATCGGCCTGCACTCCGAGGTCACCGATCAGCCGATCACGCAGACGCTCGAGGTCAACTACATGCCCTACGCCATGAGCGTCAACGTCTCGCGTGCGTTCCCCGAGATCGACGGCTTTAAGCCCTCGCACCGCAAGCTGCTCTACACCATGTACAAGATGGGTCTGCTCAAGGGCGAGCGCCAGAAGAGCGCCAACATTGTGGGCCAGACCATGAAGCTCAACCCGCACGGCGATGCCGCGATCTACGAGACGATGGTGCGCCTGGCCACCGGCAACGAGGCACTGCTCGCCCCCTTCGTGGAGTCGAAGGGCAACTTTGGCAAGTATTATTCGGGCGACCTGAGCTACGCCGCCTCGCGTTATACCGAGGCCAAGCTCTCCCCCATCAGCGCCGAGATCTTCAAGGACATCGACAAGGACCCGGTCGACTTCGTCGACAGCTACGACGGCGCCATGAAGGAGCCGCGCCTGCTGCCCACCACGTTCCCCAATATCCTCGTCTCGGCCAATAAGGGCATCGGCGTCGCCATGGCTTCTGACATCTGCGGCTTCAACCTCAACGAGGTCTGCACCGCCACGATGCACTACCTGCAGGATCCCGACTGCGACCTGCTCGAGTACATGCCCATGCCCGACTTCTCGACCGGCGGTGAAATTATCTACCGCCGCGAGGAGATGGAAAAGATTATCGAGACTGGCCTTGGCAGCTTCCAGATCCGCTCCCGCTGGCGCTGGATTCCCGAAGAGCGCATCATCGAGGTCTACGAGATCCCCTACACCACCAAGACCGATGTCATCATCGAGCGCATCGTCAAGCTCTCCAAAGAGGGCAAGGTCAAGGAGATCGCTGACATCCGCGACGAAACCGACCTCTCGGGCTTGCGCATCGCCATCGACCTTAAGCGCGGCGTCGACCCCGACAAGCTCATGGCCAAGCTCTATCGCTCGACCACGCTGCAGGATTCGTTCTCATGCAACTTCAACGTGTTGGTCGATGGTTACCCCCGTGTTATGGGCGTGCGCCAGATTCTGCACGAGTGGGTCAAATGGCGAATTGAGTCCACGCGTCGCCGCATTAACTTTGACCTGGGCAAAAAGTCCGAGCGCCTGCACCTGCTGCACGGCCTCGAAGCCATCTTACTCGACATCGACAAGGCCATCGCCATCATCCGCGGCACCAAGCTCGAAGCCGAGGTCGTGCCCAACCTTATGAAGGGTTTCGACATCGACGAGACCCAGGCCGAGTTTGTTGCCGAGCTTAAGCTCCGCAACATCAACGAGGAGTACATCCTCAACCGCACCAAGGACATTGCCAAGCTTGAGGGCGAGATTGCCGAGCTTGAGGAGATCCTCTCCAGCGAGGAGAACATCAAGAAGGTCATCAGCGACGAGCTGGCCGCGGTCAACAAGAAGTACGTGATGCCGCGCCGCACGGGCAGGATCGAGCCCCACGAGGTTATCGAGGTAAGCTTGGAGCCCGAGGTCGAGGAGTACCCGGTTACCATCATGCTCTCGCGCGATGGCTATCTTAAGAAGATGACGGACCGCGTGCTCAAGAAGGCGACCACGCTCAAGTACAAAGACGGCGACAAACCCTTTATCGAGTTCCCGTCCTCCAACACCCACGAGTTGCTGGTCTTTACCAACAAGAGCCAGGTGTACAAGTGCAAGGTTGCGGCGTTTGAGGATACCAAGTCCGCCCAGCTGGGCTCGTATCTGCCGACCGATCTTGAGATGGAGCCCGACGAGAGCGTCATCTGGGTCATCGACCCCGAGGACTATAAGGCCGACGTGCTGTTTGTCTTTGAGAACGGCCGCGTGGTGCGCGTCGCGCTTTCTGGATACGTCACCAAGACCAACCGCAAACGCCTCAAGAACGCCATCTACGGCGGCAGCAAGCTGCTGTATGCCCAGGTGCTCAACACAGATCGCGACATCGCGCTGGTCTCGAGCGACTATCGTTTGATGAACTTCAACACGTCGCTGCTCAAGACCAAGACGACCACCAACACGCAGGGCGTCCAGGCCTTTACAGCCAAGAAGGGTCGCTCGGTCACCACCGTCGGCACGACCGAGGAGATCCTTGGCGCCGGCGTCTCGGCCGAAAAGTTCACCGCGCAGAGTCTGCCCTCCGCCGGTGCCCTCATGAAAGAAAACGACATGCCGAGTTTGTTTGATTAGGACGACGGCAGAACCGCCATAGTTTTACAAAGCAGCGGGGCCCGGAGCGCAGCAATATCGCGCCCCGGGCCCCGCTCGTTGCGGAGGTCATCCTCGGAAATGTCGACGATACGGGGGCTTCCCGCACCGTCCTAAGCCGTTAGCAAAACTCGCAAAAGTTAGCAAAAGTTGCAAAAATTAGCAAAACTTGCAAAGGAGCTACCATGCAGTGCAGCAAGAGCCCCTTTACCTCGACGTTCCGAAGCGTCCCTCCCTTTCTAGCGGGTCGCGAACACATCCTCCGTGATATCAACCGTGGCTTTATGAACGGCCCGGGAGACCCCAACCTGTCGACCATTTTTACGGGCGCAAGAGGAACGGGTAAGACGGCGCTTCTCTCGCTCCTTTCAAAAAACGGCGCTTGAACACGGCTGAATCGCAGCAAATGTCTCCCGCCATGCCAGGCATGCTCGAAGATATTATCGAGCGAACCGAAGAAGCGGCAGATAGCTACCTTTCACAGTCTCACGCGCGCATGAACGGCGTTCAAATTGGTCCAGTGGGCATCGATTGGACATATGTTCAAGAAGCCCAGGGCAACTGGCGCACGTGCATGAATGGCATCTTCAGGCAACTCGAGAAGCATGGCATCGGGCTTCTCTCGAAACGACCTATCGAGAGCTTTCCGATAAAGACATTGAGTTTTTGCTCGCGATGCTGCCCGATTCTGGCCCCAGCAGGGTCTCGGAGATAGCCAAACGCATGGGCGTCGCCAGCAACTACGCAAGCCAATACAAACGCCGCCTCCTGGAGGACGGCGTCATTGGAGAGCGCGGGCGTGGTCTCGTTGGCTTTGACATTCCCGCGTTCAGGGAATTCTTGAACGAGAAGGCGTTTTAGCACGCCGGAATTGTCCGCGGAAGCATCAACGCATGGCAATCAGCATTCCTCTTGATAAGGATAGCAAGCATTTTCCACCAACACCGATTGCCATGCGTTCTTCTTGTCCTTAGGCGAGCTTCCTTGATTATCGACTTTATCCGAACACTTCCCACATTCATCCGCACATGTGCGGATGAATGTGGGAACCCGATACCCTGAGGG
>CABUIE010000023.1 GCA_902491565.1 uncultured Collinsella sp. | reverse complement strand
CATCTTGAACACCTTTCGCTCTTAACTAGGTGTCCAATTCATCATACCCACTCCAGCTTTTTATGCGTGTCGACTTGAGGGTGAAACACGACATCGAGGCCAGGAAGGCGGCGATCGGGCTCTTCGAGCGAGGGCACGGCTTCAAGTCGGCGGCGAAGGCGCTGTCGGTCCCGCGCAACACCGTGAGACAATGGCTCTACGTATACCGGTCGTTCGGAAGCGAGGTGCTGCTATCCATGGACGGCAAGCAGACCAGGTACACATACGAGCAGAAGGTCGCCGCCGCCTCGGCCGTGGTCGACGCCGGCATGGGCAAGCAGGACGCCATGAAGGCGTTCGGGGTCATGTCCCTGGCGCCGCTCAAGCGATGGTGCGCGCTCTACCGCGAGGGCGGCGCCGAGGCGCTCAGGCCCAAGCCCAGGGGCAGGCCGAAGGGGTCCGGCCCCAAGTCGCGCGGGCGCACCCGCGAGCAGGAGCTCGAGGAGCGCTGCCGAAGGCTCGAGACCGAGGTGGCCTATCTAAAAAAATTGCGTGCCCTGGTCGAGAGGGACGGGCTCTGACCAGGGCGAAGGTCGAGGCCGTGAGCGCCCTGCGCGCAGAGGGGTGCAAGCTGGGGAGCCTGCTGGAATGCGCCGGCCTGGCCCGGTCCAGCTACTATTACGCGCTGTCGCACCCGGCCAGGCCGACGCGCCCGGAGCTGCGGGACGCGGTGGCGGAGATCTTCTCGCGCACGACCAACGGGTGCGGCCACCGCCAGGTCGCCATGTGCCTGCGCGCCGAGCTGGGCGCGCGCATAGCCAACAAGACCGTGCTCAAGATGATGCGGGAGATGGGGGTCCGCTGCGGCATCCGCCGCGAGACCGACTACCATAGGTACAACTCGTACAGGGGGGTCGTGGGCGAGACGTTCGAGAACGTCATCGGGCGCGACTTCGCCGCCGACGGGCCGTAGCAGAAGATGGGCACCGACGTCACCGAGTTCAAGCAGCCCTGGGGCAAGGCCTACTTCGTGTTAGCGCTAATCTAAAATTGACCACTTTCGCAAACGCATCTCGCCGAATGCGCTAACGCGCTTTCGCCGAACCCGCTAACGTACTTTCACCAACTGCGCTAACGGAACTATGCTCCGATCGGGTATCCGACCCGGGAGGAGCGGGATATGGAGCGAAACGTAATGGGAGAGCTGAACGTCTACAGGGGGTCCGGCGCGAAACCGAACTTCAGCGAGATCGCGAGGAGGCACGGCATGGACCGGCACACGGTCGCCAAGTACTGGCGGGATGGCGAGTCCGCCGCCGACGGGAGGTCCGCGAGGGGCAGCGCCTTCGACCCGCTCGAGGAGGTGATCCGCGCGAAGGCCCAGCTGCCCGGCATGACCAAGATGGCCGTGTACGCGTTCCTGCGCGAGAGCCGCGGGGAGGGGCTGCCCGGGTACGGCGCCTTCACCGCATGGTGCCGGGCCCGCGACGTGCCCTTCGGAGGCGCGGGCGGCCGCGAGCCGCACCCGCGGTTCGAGACGCCCCCGGGCAGGCAGCTGCAGTTCGACTGGAAGGAGGGCATGAGGCTCGTCGACTCGGAGGGCGAGGTCTTCGAGTTCAGCGTGTTCACCGCGACGCTCGGCTACTCCCGGAAGCACCGCTTCATACCGGTCAGGAGCCGCACGCTCGACGACCTGCTGTCCTGCCTGCTCGCCACCTTCACCCGCCTCGGCGGCGTCCCGGAGGAGTGCATCACGGACAACATGTCGTGCCTGGTGACCGTCTCCGGCCGCAGGAGGACCAGGCAGGAGAGGGCGTGGCGGTTCGCGCGGGAGGCCGGCTTCGAGCTAAGGCTCTGCGCGCCGCGCTCGCCGCAGACCAAGGGCAAGGACGAGTCGGCCAACCGCTTCCTGAACCGCCTGCTCGCCTACGGCGGCGAGTTCACCGGGTGGGGCGGCCTCGCCGAGGCGGTGGCCCGGGTCGAGGCCCAGGCAAACTCGGAGCCGAACCGCACCACCGGCCTGCCGCCCGACGCGCTGTTCATGCGGGAGAAGGAGAGCCTGCGGCCCATCGGGAACCTCCGTCTCCTCGAGTCGACGGTGGGCGACGTGAGCGTCCAGACCGTCCCGCCGACCATGCTCGTCAGGGCCGCCGGCAGGGAGTGGTCCGTGCCCAGGCGCTGCATCGGCCGGCGCGTGAGCGTCGTGGCGATGCCCGGCGGCCAGGTCGTGGTGAGGATGGCCGGCGAGGAGGTCGCCGTCCACGACGCCGCGTCCGGGCCGTCGAGGCCAATCAACTACGACCCCGACCACTATGGGCAGGCCCTCGAGGGGAAGCGGGGCCTGGCCGACGCGGACATCGCCGAGGCCGCGCGCGCAAATCTCGCGCTGCTCGACTCGCTCGGAGGGGCGTGATGGGCGCCGTCGCGGAGGGCAGCCCCTCGATCAGGGCGCAGGCGAACCTCTCCGCGCTCGGGCTGCACGAGATGGCGGCGTCCCTGCCCGACTACGTGAGGATGGTCGCCGCGGGCGAGCGGGGCTTCGCCTCCGCCCTCGAGGAGATGACGCGCGTCGAGGTCGCCGCCCGGGAGGTCAGGATCACCAACCAGCGCATACGGTCGTCGGGGTTCCCCTACGTCAAGGGGCTGGCGGACTTCGACTGGGACTTCCAGCCGTCGGTCCCGCGCGCCGAGATCGAGGAGCTCGCGACCCTGAGGTTCGTCGAGCGGGCCGAGAACGTCCTGTTCGTGGGGAGCCCCGGCGTGGGCAAGACGCACCTCGCCGTCGCGCTGGGCATCGAGGCGGTCAAGGCGGGGCGCGAGGTCAGGTTCGTGGACTGCGCCCGGCTCGTCGAGGACCTGGAGGACGCCTCGTCGCGCGGCATCCTCAAGAAGAGGCTCAAGTACTACGCCCACTCGAGGCTGCTGATCATCGACGAGCTCGGCTACCTCGACGTCGGCAGCGCGGGCGCGGACCTGCTGTTCCAGCTGATATCGACGCGCTACGAGCAGCGCTCGACGATCATCACCACCAACGTGGGGATCAGCGGCTGGGGCAGGGTGTTCGGGGACGACGTGGCGGCGAGCGCGATCGCGGACAGGGTGTGCCACCACTGCCACCTGGTCAAGATAACCGGCAGGTCCTACAGGCTGAAGGACCTGCCGAGGGACGGGCCCGTCAAGTCGTGACCGGAATCGGTGAAATAACGTTAGCGCAACCGGTGAAACCGCCTTTGCGCGAACGGCGCGCCTGTTTAGCGAAACTGGTGAAAAATAGATTGACGCTAACACTTCGCGCCGGTGTACGACTTCGGCAGCAAGGAGACAGTCGCGTGGTCGACGTCGACCAGCCCGGACATGGCACAGCAGGCCGAGCTGCTCGACCAGCTGCTGGCGAAGATGCCCGAGGGCGCGACGCCGGTGCTCCACAGCGACATGGGCTGGCAGTACCAGCACGCCGCATGGTGCGGGAGGCTGAAGGACGCCGGGATCGTCCAGAGCATGTCCAGAAAGGGCAACTGCATCGACAACGGCGCCACCGAGCAGGTCTTCGGCCACATGAAGGACGAGTTCTTCCGGGGAAGGACATGGCCCGACTTCGAGTCCTTCAAGGCGGACCTGGACGCGTACGTCGCCCATTGGAACACGAGGCGTAGGCAGGTTAAACTGAAGGGGCTGACCCCGGAGGAGTTCCGGAACCAGCCCCTTGCGGCGTAGTTCTTATTTAAGCCGTCCAAGTTTTGGGGTGCAGTTCACCCTCGAGAGACGCAGGGCCGCTTCGTAAGCGCACTCAACGCAGCGGGCTCAATTAACGGCGTGCTGCCTTCACAAGCTCAGCGACCTTGGCGACGACCTCATCGATCGCCACATCCTCGCGCTCGCCGTTAGCACGGTCCTTGAGCTCAACGGTACCGTTCTTAAGGCCGCGCTTGCCAAGAATCACCTGATACGGGAAGCCCATAAGGTCGTTGTCGGCAAACTTAAAGCCGGGACGCTCGTCACGGTCATCGACGACAACCTCGATGCCCTCGGCGCACAGGCCATCAACAATCTGCTCGCAAACGGTCGCGCACTCCTCCTTCTTGGGATCGAGCGGAATCACCGCGACCTCGTACGGAGCGACAGAGACCGGCCAGACGATACCGTGCTCATCATTGTGCTGCTCCACGACGGCTGCGAGCGAGCGGGACACGCCAACGCCGTAGCAACCCATAATGAGCGGCTTCTCCTTGCCGTCCTCGTCCATAAAGGTGGCACCCATGGCCTCGGAATACTTAGTGCCCAGCTGGAAGACCTGGGAGACCTCGATACCGCGGGCAGCGGAGAGCGGCTTGCCGCAGTGCGGGCAGGGATCGCCGGCAACGACGGTGACCAGATCGGCCCACTCGTCTACGGTAAAGTCGCGCTCGGGGCAGGCACCGGTAAAGTGATAGTCGACTTCGTTGGCACCGCAGGCCCACTGCTTGGACTCGCGAAGGCTCTCGTCACAGACAAGACGAATGCCCTCGGGCAGGTTAACCGGTCCGATAAAGCCCTTATGCAGACCGTAGGTCTGGAGCTCCTCGTCGGTCATCATGCGATAGCCCTTGCCAAAGACATGCTCGGCCTTACAGTCATTGAGCTCGTGATCGCCCGGAACAATGGCCACAACAGGCTTACCCTCGGCATCGATCAACGCCAGGGACTTGCGCGTACCGTTCTCGGGGAACCCGAAGAACTTGGCAACGGCCTCGATGGTGCCCATGCCCGGAGTCTCGACCTTGGTGAGCGTACCGTCGCCGGGGCCCTCGGTCACGACAACCTTGGTGCTTGCCGCTTCGTCATCGGCAGCAAAGCCGCAGTCGTCGCAGTAGACGAGCGAAGCCTCGCCGGCCTCTGCCAGCGCCATGTACTCGACGGAGGTGTCGCCGCCGATCTCGCCGGAATCGGCGACGACGGGCAGAGCCTTGATGTAGCAGCGCTCGCAGATGTTGGCGTACGCCTGCTTCATCTTGTCGTACTCCTCCTGCAGGCTCTCCTGCGTGGCGGAGAAGCTGTAGGCGTCCTTCATGATGAACTCGCGGCCGCGCATCAGGCCAAAGCGAGGACGGAACTCATCGCGGAACTTATCCTGGATGTGATAGAGATTCACCGGCAGCTGTTTGTAGGAACGCAGCTCATTGCGCACCAGGGCAGTCACGGTCTCCTCGTGCGTGGGACCGAGCACGAACTCGCGTCCGTGGCGGTCATCAAAGCGCACGAGCTCCTTGCCATAAGCATCGATACGGCCGGACTCACGCCACAGCTCGGCATCGACCATGATGGGCATCATGAGCTCCTGGGCGCCGGCAGCATCCATCTCGTCGCGCACGATGTTCTCGATCTTACGAATCGAGCGCCACGCGAGCGGCAGATAGGAATAGAGACCGGCGGCCTCCTTGCGGATCATGCCGGCACGAAGCAGCAATCGATGGCTCGCAAGCTCGGCGTCGGCCGGATCCTCTTTGAGCGTCGGAGCATACAGCTTAGACATATACATTGCTCGAGTCATTTATTTCTCCTCAATAAGCTTGTCGGCCTCGGCCATAAGCGCGTCGACAATTTGGTCCTCAGCTACTTTACCAATGATCTGGCCGTGCGAAAAGAGCAGGCCCTGACCTCGTCCGCAGGCAACGCCCAAGTCGGCGTCAGAGGCCTCGCCGGGGCCATTGACCGCACATCCCATCACGGCAATCGAAAGCGGCGCAGAGTAGTTCTTAAGCCGCTCGGTGACCTCCTCGGCGATAGGAATGAGGTTGACCTGGCAGCGAGCGCATGTGGGGCACGAGACGATCTCGGGACCGCGGCGGCGAAGGCCGAGCGACTGCAAGATATCCCAGGCGACCGGCGGCTCCTCGACCGGATCGGCCGTAAGCGAGACGCGCATGGTATCGCCAATGCCCTCGGAAAGCAGAATACCCAAGCCCACAGAGCTCTTAATGGTGCCCTGGAGCTTGGTTCCGGCCTCAGTCACGCCCAAGTGAAGTGGAACATGGGGGATTTCGCGCGAAAGGGCACGATAGGTGTCGAGCGTCGTTGACACGCTATGCGCCTTGGCGGAAAGCACGATATTGGTAAAGCCGCGATCCTCAAAATGTTTGACGAAACGCTCGCTCGACATCACGAGCTTTTCGGGTTGCGTAAGGTCGTCGCGCTCGGCGATATCCTGCTCAAGCGAACCGGCATTGACGCCGATACGAATCGCACAGCCCGCGGCACCCGCAGCATCGATCACCGCGTCAACCTTAGCCCAATCGCCGATATTGCCGGGATTGATGCGCAGCTTGGCAGCACCGGCCTCAACGGCACCAATGGCGAGCTTATGGTTAAAGTGGATATCGGCAACGATTGGCACCGGCGACTCGGCACAAATCGTGCGAAAGCCCTCGAGCGCAGCCTCAGTGGGCACGCTCACGCGCACAACATCGCAACCCGCATGGGCAAGCGCACGCACTTGCGCAAGCGTTGCCTGGGCGTCGGCGGTATCGGTACAGGTCATGGACTGAACCACCACCGGAGCGCCGCCGCCTATCTGCACGTCGCCCACAAACACGGGGCGCGTCAGCTCGCGCGGAAAAGGATGGGACAAAGACAATCCAAACACTCCCCTACAAAATAAATCGAAGGACGTCGGAACGAAGCATGTAGACAAACAGCAGTGCAAAGAGCACGATACCGACATAGCTGACGATTGTCTGCACCTTGAGCGGCAGCTCGCGACCGGCGACCTTTTGGATGATCTCGATAACCAGCTTTCCCCCGTCGAGCGGCGGAATAGGCAGCAGGTTCATAAAGCCCAGCGAAAACGAGATGAGCGCGGCAAACGTCAAGAACGTCGCGGGACCAGCTGCCGCCGCCTGAGAAGACATGACGCTGATGCCCACAATCGAGGAGGACTGATCGAGTATCTCCATCGTATGCTGCGGCTGCAGCAGGCGCATCACGCCCTCAGCAGTCTGCTGAACATAGGAGAACGACAGGCGCGCCGACGTAATGGGGTCCAAATGGACCACTTGCGTGGAGGCATAAACGCCCAAACGCTCGTCCTCCTTGAGCGCAACCGAGGTCGAAAGTTTCTTGTCGTCGCGCCGATACTCAATGGCGATATCGTCCTTGCCGGCGGCCGCTCCGATCGCATCGTACACGTCCATCCAGGAAGAGCACGACACGCCATCGACACTAAAAATTGCGTCGCCGGCCTCGATGCCCGCCTTGGCGGCTATAGAGCCTTCTTCAACCTGACCGATCACATTGCTATCGACCGGCACCGATACGCCGGCGATAGAGTAGATACTCATAAGCAGCAAAAAGCCCGTCAGAATATTGACGAGAATGCCCGCGAGCAGCATAAAGGCACGCTTGAGAAAACCCTGACCCAGATAGGTATGCGAACGCTCCTGCTCGAGAAACTCCGACGCGGCGACCGGCAACTCCCACACATCGCCCTCGGCAGTCGCATGCTCTCGATCGAACTTGCGACCGTCAAAGGTGGTATATCCTGCAGCATCGCGCGGCAGCGTCTGGTACCTAACCGGATAGTAACTGGGTGAAGGCTTCTCCCCTTCCTCGTACCAAGGCGCAATGGAACCCCAGCCCAAAAGCAAGGCGCAAGCCACGAGAACATCCTCCTCGGACAGCTCCAGCTCGACGGAAAGGTCTGCAACTGAAACGCGACCATGACGATAGATCGCAGCAAGCACACGGTCGGCACACGAGACATCGGTCGGGTCCATACCGCAGATAGCGGCATAACCACCCAGCAGCAGCGGCGTCACGCCAAACTTGGTACCAATGCGACGCGACGTATGATGAATGTCAAAGCGGCATGGCAAGCCCAAGAAAAACTCGGTGACGCGCACGCCGCACGCACGGGCCGCCAAAAAGTGGCCGCCCTCATGCAGAAACACGAGGACGGATAGCATCAAAAGGCCCCAAAAGACCGAGGAAAGAACACTCAGAACAGTATCCATAAAACGAAAAGCAATCCTTACGATTAAGAGCGGGTTGCAGCAAGCACCTCGGCGGCCTTGGCACGAGCCCACGTATCGATATCGCGAAGCTGCTCAAAAGATGTAACCGCCTGCGTATCGTGTGCATCCATGCAGGACTCAACGATGCGATCGATATCGGTAAAGGTACAGGTATCGTGCAGGAAGGCATCGACGGCAACTTCGTTGGCGGCATTCAGCACGCACGGCATAGTGCCGCCCGTCTTGCCGGCACGCTCGGCCAGCGCCAGGCAGCGGAACGTGTCCATATCGGCAGCGTCGAAGGTAAGCTGCCCCAACTCACGAAAATCGATTCGCGGCGCCGGAGTATCCCAGCGCTCGGGATACGAAAAGGCAAACTGGATGGGAATGCGCATGTCGGACGCACCGAGATGCGCTATCACGGAGCCGTCGGCAAACTCGACCATAGAGTGAATCTTGGACTGACGCTGCACGACCACGTTGATAAAGTCGAGGTCGCAACCGAACAGATGCATCGCCTCGATACGCTCCAAGCCCTTGTTCATAAGGGTGGCGGAGTCGATGGTGATCTTTGCCCCCATGGCCCACGTGGGATGCGCCAAGGCGTCCTTGCGGGTCACGTGGTCGAGATCCTCGCGCGTACGGCCAAAGAACGGACCGCCCGAACAGGTAAGCCAAATGCAGTGGGCCTCGCGTGGATTCTCACCCAGATAGCACTGATAGATGGCGGAGTGCTCGGAGTCGACCGGAATGAGCTGACCCGGCTGCGCCAGTGGCATCAGCAGGTCGCCGCCAACGACGAGCGACTCCTTATTGGCAAGTGCAAGACGCTTGTTCGAGGTCAGGGCAGCATGGCTCGCTTCGAGCCCGGCGGCGCCCACAATAGCGACGAGCACACAGTCGACGTCATCGCGACGTGCGAGCTCACAAACTGCCTGCGCACCAACACCGAGCTCGGTGCCCTCGGGCAGCTCCTGCAGCACAGCGTCCGCGCCGTGGGAGGTGTCGGCCACGGCAACGGCCGGAACAGAAAACTCACGGGCAAACGCAACAAGCTCAGCGGTACTGGAATTAACGGAAAGCGCCGTCACCTGCAGACGGTCGGCATGCTGACGGCAAACATCGAGCGCCTGGGTGCCAATAGAGCCCGTACAGCCCAAAATTGCAACCCGCAGACGGCCATCGGGGCTGTACGTCGTCTGAAAGGCCATTACAGCACGCCTCCGATCATCAAAAGCAGCTGCGCGGTAATGCAGCCAAAGATAAGCGAGTCGCTACGGTCGAGCATGCCGCCATGGCCCGGAATCAGATTGCCGGAATCCTTGACGCCCACGCCACGCTTGATGCGTGACTCGATGAGGTCGCCGATAACGCCCAGGATGGACACGACCACGCCGCACAGCAGCGCATAGGGCAAGCTCAGCTTATAGAAATGGGTCGCCCACAAAATAAGCCAGATGAGAACCGAGCCCAAGATGCCGCCGAAAAAGCCCTCCCAGCTCTTTTTGGGAGAAATCTTGGGGACCATCTTGTGCTTGCCGATACGGCTACCCACGATATAGGCGAACGAATCGGAGACCCAGAGAGACGCGCAAACACCCACCGAAAGCAGGGCGCCGGCAAAACCGGGCACGGCATCGCGCAGCAGCACGATGGCCGACAGCATAAAACCGGTGTAGATGGGGCCCATGAGCGTCACGGCTACATCGGATATACGGGTACGCGACGACCAGACGTACCAAATACCCACCGCAAGCATCAGTGCAAAAAGCAGGGCATTCAACAGCAGCGAGTCGCCCAGCGCCGAGAGCGGAAAGAGCACGGCGGCAGCGATACCCAGGCGCTCGTTGGCCACCTTGCCATCGAGCTTCGTCATGCGGAAAAACTCATAGCAGCACAGGCCGCTCATGACGGAGACGAAGATAGCAGTGGGAACGATACCCAAAACCAAGCAGAGAATGAACACGACGGCGTAGACGATACCTGCGGCGGCGCGGGTAATAAAGCCGGCCAACCACGAAGTCGTAGCCGCGCCGCTCTTGGCGGAAGGCGCCTTGGGAGTTGACGTCTTGGGAGCAGACGCCTTGGGACGATCGGACACGATTAAGCCTCCTCGGTCTTGCTCAGTCCACCAAACCTACGGTCGCGGCCCTGGTAGGCCAAAATGGCGTCGACAAGGCCCCAGCGATCAAAGTCGGGCCAATAGGTATCGGTGACATAAAACTCGGAATAGGCAACCTGCCACAGCAGATAGTTCGAAAGGCGTAGCTCGCCGGAGGTGCGAATCACAAGCTCCGGATCGGGCAGCCCAGCGGTGTAGAGATGGGAGGCAACCATATCATCGTCGATGGCGGCAGGGTCGATCTTGCCGGCAGCGGCGTCGAGCGCAATCTGACGGACGGCACGGGTGATCTCGGCACGGGCGCCGTAATTGACGGCAAGCGCCAGCGTCATGCCGGTGTGGTCGGCACACTCGGCAAGACCGCGCTCAAAGACATCGCGGGTCTTCTTGGGCAGTGCGGAAATATCGCCCAAAAAGACAACGCGCACGTTTTCGCGCTTAAGCAGAGGCAACTCATCGATAAACGTCTTGGCAAACAGATGCATCAAAACGTTGACCTCGTGCTGTGGACGATTCCAGTTTTCGGTGGAAAACGCATAGGCCGAAAGGACGTCGACTCCCAAGCGCACACATGCGGTAATAATCTCGCGCAGGGAGACGATACCGGCCTTGTGGCCCTCGGTGCGGGCAAGACCGCGCGCCGTGGCCCAGCGACCGTTACCGTCCATGATGCACGAAATATGATGCGGAATCTTATTGAGGTCAAGGTCGGAAAAACCGACGCCCGCAGGGGCGTCGGCAAAGTACTCGACCAGTTTGTTCTCGTCGTATTGCACCTTAGATCTCCATGACCTCGGCTTCTTTTTCCTTCAGAAGCTCCTCGACCTTGGCAACATACTCATCGGTATGCTTCTGGACCTTGGCCTGCTCGCGACGGACATCGTCCTCGGTGAGATCTTCGTCGCGCTCGAGCTTGTTGTTAAAGTCACGACGGATGTTGCGAATGGAGACCTTGGCCTGCTCGGCATACTCGCGGCACTCCTTGACGAGCTCGCGACGACGCTCCTCGGTGGGAGCCGGGAACGGCAGGCGCACGACGGTACCGTCAGAGTTGGGGGTAATGCCCAGATCGGAAGCGCTGATAGCCTTCACGATGGCGTTGACGAGCGCCTTATCCCAGGGCTCGATGAGCAACATGTGGGCCTCGGGGGTCTTAACGGCGGCAACCTGGGTAACCGGCGTGGGGACACCGTAGTAATCGACCGAGATGTCGGACAGAATGTTAGCGTTGGCGCGGCCCGTGCGAACCTTGGAGAAGTTGTGCTTGAGGGACTCGAGCGACTTGTCCATGTGGGCGGTGATGTTCTCTGCCATGCTTAATCCTCCTGATAGACGAGCGTGCCGACGGGCTCACCCGAAAGCGCGCGCTTGACGGTGTCCTCGCCATCGATGTTGAGGACCAAAATCGGCATACGGTTATCCTGGCACAGTGCCGTAGCTGTGGAATCCATAACCTGCAGACCGCGGACGAGAACCTCGTGATAGGTAATCTTGTCAAAACGGACGGCATCGTCGCACTTGACGGGATCCTTGTCGTAGATACCGTCAACCTTGGTGGCCTTAATCAGGACCTCGGCACCAATCTCACAGGCACGAAGAGCCGCGGCGGTGTCGGTCGTAAAGTACGGATTGCCCGACCCGGCGGCAAAAATTACGACGCTGCCCTTGGAAAGGTGGTTGATGGCGCGACGGCGAATATAGGGCTCGCAGATCTCGTTCATCTGGATAGCGCTCATCACGCGGCAGGGAACATCGTTGTGCTCGAAGGCATCCTGCAGGGCGAGCGCGTTCATAACGGTTGCCAGCATGCCCATGTAGTCAGCCTGGGCGCGCTCCATGCCACCGGCAGCGCCGGCCATGCCGCGGAAAATATTGCCGCCGCCGACAACAACGCCAACCTCATGGCCAACGGCGAGCAGCTCCTTGACCTGCTTGGCAAGGTGGTCGGTAACCTTGGGGTCGATGCCATATTGGCCGTCGCCCATCAGTGCTTCGCCGGAAAGCTTAAGAAGCACGCGTTTATATCGGATGTCGGACAAAACGATCCTCCTTTAATTAGACTCTCAATATGATAGCAAAGGCTCTGATAAGAGCCATGAAAAAGCAGGCTGTGAGTAAAACCCACAGCCTGCTCATTACCAGCTACAAAAGCTAATTTACTCGCCACGGACCAGACGGTCGAACGCAACGACGGTAATGGTGTCGCCGAGCTCCTTGGAGACCTGCTCAGCATACTTCTTGATGGTGAGGGAGCTGTCCTTGATAAACTCCTGCTCGGTGAGCACGGACTGCTTGTAGAACTTCTCCAGACGGCCAACAGCCATCTTCTCCTGGATAGCCTCGGGCTTGCCGGACTCGGCAGCCTGAGCCATGTAGATCTGCTTCTCGTGCTCGACGGTCTCAGCCGGAACCTGATCGCGGGTAGCGCAGATCGGGGCGACGGCGGCAACCTGAAGGGCGACGTCGTGAGCGAAGGTCTTGAAGGAGTCGGCCTGAGCGGTCTCGGCCTTCTCGAAGGCGAACTCGACGAGGACGCCGATCTTACCACCCATGTGGATGTAAGAAGCGAGAGCGCCATTCTCGGCCTTGCGGGCGGCGAAACGGGAGATCTTCATGTTCTCGCCCATGATGTGAATCATCTCGGTGAGCTCGGAGGAAACGGTCTCCTCGCCCATCGGCTTCTCGAGCAGAGCGTCGACGTCAGCCGGCTCGGTGGTGGCGACAACCTCGGCGACCTTAGAAGCAAAGCCGGTGAACTTGGCGTTGGAGCCGACGAAGTCGGTCTCGCAGGAGAGCTCGAGCAGAGCGCCGGTCTTGCCATCCTCGGAGACGAACGCGGCGACAGCGCCCTCGTTGGTCTCACGGCCAGCCTTCTTGGCAGCCTTGGCGAGGCCGTTCTTGCGCAGAACGTCGACGGCAGCGTCCATGTCGCCGTCAGCCTCGACGAGAGCCTTCTTACACTCCATCATCGGGGAGTCGGTCATCTCGCGGAGCTGCTTGACCATAGCGGCAGTAATCTGGGCCATTGTGGTTCCTTTCAAAGAGATGAAAAAGAATTAACTAAGACTGATTTACTCGGCCTTGGGCTCAGCGGCCATCTCGGCCTCGGAGACCTGCTCCTTGCCGGAGCCAGCGAGGCAGGCATCGGCCATGAGCTCGCACATAAGGGTGACAGCGGAGATAGCGTCATCGTTGCAGGGGATGCCGTACTCGACCTCGTCGGGATCGGAGTTGGTGTCGATCAGGGCGACGACGGGGATGTTCAGGCGCTGGGCCTCCTTGATGGCGTTCTCCTCGCGCTTGGTATCAATGACGAAGAGAGCCTGGGGCAGACCCTTCATGTCGCGGGCGCCACCGAGGTTGGTCTGGAGCTTAGCGAGCTCCTTGCCGAGCACTGCCTGCTCCTTCTTGGGCAGCACTGCCATGCGGCCGTCCTCGACCATGGCCTCGAGCTCCTCCATGCGGTTGATGCGGGAGCGGATGGTGACGAAGTTGGTCAGCATACCGCCGAGCCAACGCTGGTTGATGTAAGGCATGTTGGCGCGCTCAGCGGCGTTCTTGACGGCCTCCTGAGCCTGCTTCTTGGTGCCGACGAACAGCACGTTGCCGCCCTTGGCGACGTTCTTGACGAAGGTGTAGGCCTGGTCGGCGTCAAGGATGGTCTGCTTGAGGTCGAGGATGTAGATGCCGTTGCGCTCACCGAAGATGAACGGCTTCATCTTGGGGTTCCAGCGACGGGTCTGGTGACCGAAGTGGCAGCCGGCCTCGAGCAGGGTGCGGATATTAATCTTGGTAGCCATGTTAAACCTCCTGTGGTTTGCCTCCGCGCGGGGTCATCCTCCAAAACCAACCCGGACATGTGCTACCAAAGCCCGGGCACCACGGTATGAAGTAGCCGCGCGTGCGTGATAAAAACCTGTTGCCGCGAAGCAACCCGATGAATGATAGCAGGATTGCCTCTTCCTGCCAACCCGCAATCAAAACCACACACCTCGGTGCGGTGCGGGGCCCTTCTACTACTCGCCGCGGGGGTGGGCCTGACTCACGGCGCGCTTAAGCCGATCGGGCGTGAGATGCGTATAGATTTGCGTCGTAGACAAGCTCGCATGCCCCAGCAGCTCCTGAACCGAGCGCAGATCCGCGCCGCCCTCGAGCAGGTCGGTCGCAAAGGTATGGCGCATCGCATGCGGGGCGATGTCGGCAGGAATGCCGGCAAGTGCCGCAAGCATATGGAACCGCCTCCTGAGCATGGCGGCACTCATGCGGTTTCCGCGCGCCGAGATAAACAGCGGATGCACGCCGTTCGCACTATCGACACGCTTTGCCTGCACAAGGAGCTGTGGCCTCCCCTCCTCAATATAGCGGCGGGTCGCCTCGATAGCGCGCCGATACAGAGGCACGATACGCTCCTTGCTCCCCTTGCCCCAAAGTCGCAGTGTTCGCTCGGACCAACCAAAAGACTCCACGTTGAGCGCCGCAAGCTCCGAGATTCGCGCGCCGGAGGCATAGAGCAGCTCGAGCATCGCCGCATCGCGCAGCCCCGCAGGCGTCGAAGTGTCAGGGGTCTTGAGCAACGACTCGACTTGCCGGGTCGTCAGCACGCCGGGAAGATCGCGCGGCAGCTTGGGCGAGGATATCGCCGAGACCGCGTCGCCCTCAACGATTCCCTCGGCAGCCATCCACCGATAGAGCGAGCGAATGGCAGACAGGTGTGCCGCAAGGGTCCGAGCCGCCACCTGGCCACGCGACAGCTCGGCCAAATAGGAGCGAACGGTCCGCACGTCGGCGGCGCGAGCGTCGATGCCCTCGCGGTCGCACCACGCGGCGAAGCGCTCGAGCCGCGAGGCGTAGGCGGTTACCGTATTGGGAGCGAGCCCTTCGACGCGTGCAATGTAGGCAATGAACGCGTCAACGGCATCGTACAGGTCAAAAGCTATGACCTCTCGCCTCCAAACAGATCGGAGCGCGTTTCCAGATAGGCATCAAGAGCCTTGAGGGCGCGATCAGCATAGGCCTGGTAACGATCGCGCTTGCTGCGACGCTTACCGTCCTCGAGCGGCGGCACAAGACCAAAGTTAACGTGCATGGGCTGGTAGCCCACCGTAGCCGGATCGGTCGCATACCCCACAAGCGCGCCCAGGGCGCCCTCGCGCGGTAGCTCGACGCCCGCGGCACCGATAGCCTCGGCATAGGTGTTGAGCGCGGCGAGTAGACCCGTCGCAACGGCCTCCATGTACCCCTCGGTACCGGTAATCTGGCCGGCAAGACGCACGCTCGTGCCGGGCACGGCAAAGGTGCCATCGAGCACGTGCGGCGCATCAACAAAGGTGTTGCGGTGCATGACGCCGTAACGGAAGAACTCGGCGTTCTCCAGTCCGGGAACCATATGGAAGACGCGCTTCTGTTCGCCGAAGGTCAGGTTGGTCTGGAAGCCAACTAGGTTATAGGCGGTCTTCTCCTTGTTCTCGGCGCGCAGCTGAATTGCCGCCCAGGGACGGCGACCGGTGCGCGGGTCGGTGAGCCCGACGGGCTTCATAGCACCAAAACGGATGGCATCCTTGCCCGTACGCGCAACCTCCTCGGCAGGCTGGCAGGCCTGGAATAGGTCCCCGCCCTCAAAATCCTTGAGCACCACGCGATTGGCCGTAGTGAGCGCCTCGATAAAGGCCTCGTACTCTTCCTTGTTGAGCGGGGCATTGAGATAGTCGCCACTCCCCTGTTCCTCGTAGCGCGACTGCGAGAACAACACGCCCATATCGAGCGTCGAGGCATCGACAATCGGGGCGGCCGCGTCAAAGAACGCCAGGGCGTCACCACCGACGAGCTTCATGACCTCCTCGCTCAATGCCGGCGAGCACAAGGGCCCTGCGGCAATGACCACGTGGCCCTCGGGGATCTGGGTGACCTCACCGTGGACAACCTCGATATTGGGGCGGGCGGCAACCTCGGCCTCGACAAGCTCGGAAAACTTGACGCGGTCGACCGCCAGGGCGCCACCAGCGGGAACGGCGGCGCGATGAGCGCAGTCGAGCAGCACCGAGCCCATGCGCTCGAGCTCGGCCTTCAGCAGGCCGGCGGCGGAATCGGGACGGGTCGACTTAAACGAATTGGAGCAGACGAGCTCCGCCAAGTGATCGGTATGGTGGGCAGGAGAGCTCACCTGCGGGCGCATCTCGCACAGCTTTACGGCAAACCCGCGATCTGCCAGCTGAATCGCACATTCCGATCCCGCCAGACCACCACCGATAACCGTCACCTGATCAAACAGCATCTGCAAACACCTTTCTAATTGACATGCCTCCCATTGTGACCGAAGGGCGTCTGAGCGTGAAGCGCAAACTTTGAGGGCGCATACCTTCCATCCATCATGCGTTCGATGAGGCCCTCGAGCTCGAGCGAGCCCAGGAGCTTGAGCACTCCGACGGCATCGAGGGAGACGAGTGCGGCGATATCATCGACCTTGAGCGGCGAGGCGATGAGGGCATGCATCACGGCCTGCTGCGTGGGGTCCAGATCTGCGATACCGGGTGCATCAGGACGCGAATAGCGCAGGGTGCCGTAGATTCGCGAGATGGCCATCTCAATGGACTCCTCGTCAATAATGCAGCAGGCGCCGTTGGCGATTAGATAATTGGTACCGCGAGACTCGGGAGACAAAATCGAACCCGGCACGGCAAGCAGCTCGCGCCCCAAGTCCATAGCGGTCTCGGCGGTAGAAAACGTCCCAGACGGCATGCCGGCTTCCGACACAAAGAGCGCCTGCGAAAGCGCGGCGATCACCCGGTTACGCCGCGGAAAGGCAAACTTACGCGGCCCCATACCCCAAGGCGAGATGGACACGACCGCGCCGCCCGTATCGATCGTGCGCGCGATGAGTCCCGCGCTCGAGCGCGGGTAGATTACATCGGCGCCTGTCCCCAACACCACGACATGTTTGCCGCCGGCATTGACTGCGGCCCAACCCGACGCCTGGTCGCAACCGACCGCACCGCCCGATACCACCGTCACCCCCGCCTCGACCGCAACTTTCGCGGCCAGTTCTGCCACGGCAAGGCCGTACGGCGAGGCCTTGCGAGCGCCGATGATGGAGAGCGCGGGAGACGACAGTGCGGCGGGGTCGCCACGCACATAGAACGTCTGGGGTACATCAGAGAGCTCCAAAACGGTATCTGGATACAACGCATCCCCGGGATGCAGTTCATAGCGGGCCTCACCCATCACTGATCCCTCCGTCCCTGATACATGGCGGCCTCGAGCACATGATCTTGCGTCACCCGCTCACTTTCGGCGACATCGGCAATCGTGCGCGCGATGCGCACCAGACGCACGATGCCGCGCCCCGTGAGATGCGTACGCTTCGACAATCCAAGCACGCACGTTTCCGCCGCCCGATCGAGCGCAAAGGTCGATACGACACCATCGATAGAGCGGGACTCGGCATCCTCGGCCTCGGCATCCGCATCGTCCATATGGGTCTCGCGCCAGGCACGAAAAGCCCTACCGCGGACAACGTAGTCGCGCAGCTCGGTCGACGACATGCCCTCGGCGCCCTCGATAATCACCTGCGGATCGGGGCGGGTCACGTCGATCATCAGGTCGATACGGTCGGCCAAAGGACCGCGCAACTTGGACCGGTAGCGCTCGACCATCGATGCCGAGCAGCGACACGGAACCTCACGATCGCCCAAAAAGCCGCAGGGGCAGGGATTGCTCGCCGCAAGCAGCTGAAAACGCGAGGGAAACGTAAAGGCGCCATCGACGCGCACGATCCTGACATAGCCGCGCTCGATAGGCTGACGAAGCGTCTGCAGCACACCGGTGGGAAACTCGGCAAGCTCGTCCAAAAAGAGCACGCCGCCATGGGCAAGGCTGATCTCGCCCGGATGCACCGGGCGCCCTCCGCCAATAAGGCCCGCTGTCGAAATGCTGTGATGGGGACTTCGAAACGGCCGATGCCCCGCAAGCAGGCCATCGATATTCTCACCCAAGACCGAATGGATACACAGCGCCTCTTGCTGATCCTCGACGGAAAGCTCGGGCAAGATACCCGTCATGCGGCGCGCAAGCATGGTCTTGCCCGAACCGGGCGAGCCGATCATGAGAAGGCCGAGCTCCCCTGCCGCCGCAAGCGCCATGCCGCGCTTGGCGACCTCCTGCCCCAACACGTCGGCATAATCGAGCTCGGGCTCAAAGGTGGCCTCCACGCCCTCGGAATCCAGATAATGCCGAGCCGCCTCGCCCATACCGTGAGCAAGCTGAGACAGATGATCGATGAAACCGCAGTCGACCCCCGCGAGTGGAACATGTTGGTCGGACCTACCGGCGATAAAAGACAGCCCCATATCGCGAGCCAGCAGCTGGAACGCCACCTCGCCCTTGACGGGAAGCACCGTACCATCCAGGCCGAGCTCGCCGGCAATGAGGCAGCGGTCGAGATTGTCGCGGGAAATCTGCCCGTCGGCTGCAAGCACCGCAATGGCTATCGGCAGGTCAAAGCCGCTACCGGTCTTTCGGATATCGCCCGGCGCCAGATTGACCGTAATTCCCGAGCGCGGGATCTCGAATCCGGCGGAGCGCATCGCGCAGCGAATGCGCCCACGCGACTCCATGACCTCCATGCTCGGAATCCCGAGCATCTGGATGCCCGGGATGCCACCCGCAAGCGACACCTCGACCGTGACGGGAATCGCCTCGACGCCGCGGATACAGGCTGCGTGAACGGCAAAGGTTTCGAACGCCATCACGACACCTGCCAATCGAACGCGTTGTACTGGTGCTCGATCTCGGCGATATGCCCGCCGCGAATGGTGACGCCCACGGCATCAAAGCGGATCGCTTTGAGCGGATAATGCTCCATGAGATAGCAACTTGCGATGCGGCGGTAGCGGCGTTGCTTTTGGGCGTCCACGGCCTCCTCGGGAAAGACCCGCGTGTCGCAATCCAGCGCAACACGCCTGGTCTTGACCTCGGCCATCACCACCACATCGTCGAGCTCATCGAGCAGCACCAGGTCGGCCTCGCCCTCCGAGCATCGATAGCCTTGTTCCAGCAATGTATAGCCGCGCTCGTTAAAGTAATCGATTGCGATAAGCTCGCCCAGCATACCGAGCTCGCGAGGACTGAGCCCCTTGATAAACTCAGGCGTGATCGACCCGCAATCGAGCTCCCCCTCTTCCCAAAGCTCCTTGAGCTGCTGCGTCTTGCTCAGTTTGGCTGCGGCACACATGGGGTCTCCTTTCCCGCTCTCTGCATTGCCTCGATAATGAGGGCAGGTTTCATGCGGGTAAGTACTGGAAGCAAACCAAAAGCAAACCAAATGCCGACAAATGAGGGGCCAAATGCAACAATGGCGTTGCACACGGCCCCTACCAGCAAGTTTATGGAACCCTTGAGGTCCCTATCTTCACAATTGGCCTAGAAAAGGCGCTCAGTCTGCAGAAAGTTTCCGCAAAAACTCACACGGTGCAGCGGAGAAAGACCATGTTTGCGAATGGCCTCGATGTGCTCGGGGCTCGCATACCCTTTCGATTCGGCCAAATGGTACTCAGGATACTCGGCGTCGTACTCGACCATCATCTCGTCACGGGTGACCTTGGCCATGATGGACGCCGCGGCGATGCAGGCGATCTTGGCGTCGCCCTTCACCACGTCGCGCTCGTTGGGAACGGCGCCCAAGGGGTTGCCGTCCATAAGCACGCAATCGGGCTCGAGCCCCGCATCGGCCACGGCGCCCGCGACGGCAGCGCGGATGGCGCGGGCCATGCCCATCTCATCGATATCCGCAGGAGCGATATGGCAAAAGCCGATGGCAGTCGCCACCTCGGCAATCTTCACCGAGAGCAGCTCGCGGCGCGCCGGCGTGAGCTTTTTGGAATCGTTGATACCCCAAATGCGCGGCTCCATCGGAAGACACACGGCACACACGGTCAAGGGGCCCGCTACCGAGCCACGGCCCACCTCGTCGACGCCCACGACCACGCCATCACCGCCGAGCTCATGCATAAGCTCGTACATGCCGTTGACGCGCTCGCGCTCGGCAAGCTCCTTGGCATGGCGCTTAAGGGCACGCTCGCAAGCCTTAATAACCTGCTGGCGCGGATCATCGCGATAATGCTCCACGAGGGCGGGAATCTCCTCGAACGTGGCGCTCGCCAGCTCACCGGCAACCTGCGATGCCGAAACCGAGCTCGTCATATTGGCCATACCAGGCCCTCCTTGCATGCAAATCAGATAAAAAGAAGGGCCACCCGAAGGTGACCCTTACGTCCAAACGAGTGGACAGACGCTGCGATCTTCTTAGCGCTTCTCGGGGATGCGAGCAGCCTTGCCCACCTTGTCGCGGAGGTAGTACAGCTTGGCGCGACGGACGCGACCATGACGAACGACCTCGAGCTTGGCGATCTTGGGGCTGTGAAGCGGGAAGGTACGCTCAACACCGACACCGAAGGACATCTTGCGGACGGTGAAGGTCTCGCGGGCACCGGCGCCGGCCATGCGGATGACGTCGCCCTGGAAGACCTGGATGCGCTCGCGGTCGCCTTCCTTAATGCGGTAGTGAACCTTGACGTTGTCGGCGACGCGAACCTGAGGAATGTCCTCGCGGATCTGCTGACGCTCGATTGCGCGGATGTAATCCATGTGCAATTCCTTACTCTTCTAGAGGTGCCGTACCACCTTGGCCGGCACGTAGTTGAACAAACGTATTCGAGTATACACGCGCGGGTTTCTGCTGCAAGAACAATTTTTTACGCAGACAAAAAGACAAAACCCGCACATGATAACCGCCCGCCTCACGAATGAGACGGGCGGCATGAAGGGGCTACGTTAGGCGCCCATACGTAAAACGTTAGGCGGAACGCTTTGTCTCGAGCTTGGCCTGAGCGGCAGCCAGGCGCGCGAGGGGCACGCGATAGGGCGAGCAGGACACGTAGTCCACATCGGCCACGTTAAACAGGGCCTTGATGGACTTGGGGTCGCCGCCGTGCTCGCCGCACACGCCAAAGTGCATACCGGGGTTGGTGGTACGACCCTTCTCGACGGCCATGCGCACCAGCTCGAGTACCGCCGTGTCGATGGTCTCGAAGGGGTTGTCCTTCAAGATCTTCTTATGCATGTACAGCGGGATGAACTTGGCCTCGGCGTCGTCGCGAGAGAACCCGAAGGTCGTCTGCGTAAGGTCGTTGGTGCCAAAGCAGAAGAAGTCGGCATGATGGGCGATCTCGTCGGCGACCATGCAGGCGCGCGGCAGCTCGAGCATCGTGCCCACGGAAATATTGAGCTCGACCCCCTCCTCGGCAGAAACCTCAGCGATTACGCGCTCGATGACCTCGCGGGTCTGGACATGCTCGGCCGTAATGGAAACGAGCGGAACCATGATCTCGGGACGCGGGTCGACGCCCTCCTTAATAAGGCGGGCGGCAGCCGTTGCCACGGCACGGACCTGCATGAGCGGCAGGTCACCGAAGACGACGGACAGGCGCACGCCGCGCAGGCCGAGCATCGGGTTGGACTCGACCATGCCGTCGATACGACGCAGTCGGGCACGTAGGACGGAGAGCTCTTCCTCGCTGGCGCCAGCGGCTTCCTTCTTGGTGATGGCGACCTCGAGCTCGCGAGGATTATCCAGGAACTCATGAAGCGGCGGATCGAGCAGGCGAACAACCACATCGCGACCGGACATGGTCTTGAACATCGCCAGGAAGTCCTCGGTCTGAACCTTGAGTAGGTCGGCCAGGGCCTGCTGCTTCACGGCCTCATCATCGGACAGAATGAAGCTCTGGATGATGTTCTTGCGGTCGCCCAGGAACATGTGCTCGGTGCGGCACAGGCCGATGGCCTCGGCGCCAAACTCGAGTGCGAGCGCGGCATCCTCGGGGTTGTCGGCGTTGACGCGCACATGGTTGGCGTGGCCGCCGGTCTCGTCCAGACGAATCTCGTCAGCCCAGGACAGGATGGTGTCCAGGTCGCCGGTGAGCTCGGCCGAAACCAGATCGACAGCGCCGTCGACGACAATACCCTGGGTGCCATCGATGGAGATGACATCGCCCTCATGCAGCACGCGGTCGCTGCCCTCAATGCGCACGACCTTCTCGGCGGCGTCGATATGGAAGCGCTCGACGCCGCAGACACAGGGCGTACCCATACCGCGGGCGATAACGGCGGCATGGCTCGTCTTACCACCGTGGCTGGTCAGGATGCCCTCGGCGGCGACCATGCCCTTCAGATCGTTGGGGTTAGTCTCCCAGCGAACCAGAATGACCTTGTGGCCCTCGGCGGAACGCGCGACGGCATCGTCGCTCGAGAACACGACCTCGCCCACGGCGGCCCCGGGGCTGGCGTTCAGACCGCTGGCTAGCGCCTCGTACTTCTTGGAGGCGTCAAACTGCGGGTGCAGGAGTTGGTCGAGCTGCGCGGGATCGATGCGGCTCACGGCCTCCTCGCGGGTGATCAGGCCCTCCTCGACCATTTCGATGGCGATGCGCAGGGCGGCGGTGGCAGTGCGCTTACCCACGCGGGTCTGGAGCATCCAGAGCTTGCCCTGCTCGATGGTGAACTCGATATCGCACATATCGCGGTAATGATTCTCGAGCGTCAGGAACACGCGCTCGAGCTCCTCGCCCGCGGACTCGAGGCCCGGAGTGGCCTTGAGGTCGGCGATGGGCTCGGTGTTGCGGATGCCGGCGACGACGTCCTCGCCCTGGGCGTTAACCAAAAAGTCACCGTAGAACTCCTTGGTGCCGTCGGCCGGATTGCGCGTAAAGGCGACGCCGGTCGCGGAGGTCTCGCCCTTGTTACCAAAGGCCATGGCCTGCACGTTGACGGCGGTGCCGAGCTCATCGGAAATACCATGCTGCTTGCGGTAGATGCAGGCGCGCTCGTTCATCCAGCTGCCAAAGACGGCCTGGATGGCAAGACGCAGCTGGAGCTCCGGGTCGCGCGGAAAAACGGGCTTGCCGTCGGCTACCTCGAGCTCGGGATACAGGGCGGCCTCGACGTTCTCGGAGAAGATGCCCTTAAAGGTCTCGACGAGCTCCTGCAGGTCCTCGGCCGAAAGCTCGGAATCTACGCGAACGCCGGCGACCAGGCGCGCCTGGGTCAGCGCATTCTCGAACAGGTCCGCGTCAACACCCATAACGACGTTGGAGAACATCTGGATAAAACGGCGGTAGCTATCCCAAGCAAAACGCGGATTTTGCGTCTGGGCGATAAGGCCCTGAACTGAGTCGTCGTTAAGGCCCAAGTTGAGGACCGTGTCCATCATACCGGGCATGGAGAACGGAGCGCCCGAGCGAACCGACACGAGCAGCGGATCGGAGGCGTCGGCGAGCTTCTTGCCGCAGCGGGCCTCAAGGTCGGCCTCAGCGGCAACAATCTCATCGAGTGCGCCTTCGGGCCAGACATTGCCGGCACCGGAGTACTCGACGCAAGTCTGGCAGGTAATGGTAAAGCCACCGGGAACCGGCAGGCCGATACGGCTCATCTCGGCAAGGTTTGCGCCCTTGCCGCCAAGCACGAAGTTCATGGACTTGTCGCCCTCAGTGACACAGGTGCCTTGGGCGTCGGTTCCAAAACGGTAAACCCTCTTGCAATCGCTCACGATACTTCCCCTTCCATTCGCTCTCGCGCACGACCGTGGTGACGAATCGACCCGCCGGATGCGGGCCGTGAGGGTACTATACGGCGGGCATTGAGTAGGCTTGCGTAGAGGGTGCGGGGTTTGGTAAACGAGGTAAATGTGGCGGTAAACGGTAGGTAAAGGTGGTCACCTTATGAAGATACCACTACAAGAAAATACAGGTCAGATGCAATGTATTTGCTAAATTGCTTTACCATAAGTAGCTAATTTGGGACGGGGCTTTTTTAGCTGCCCCCGTCGGCAATCGGCCAAAAAGCTCGCGGCCTCAGTCGGGGTAGCTAAAAAAGCCCCATTACAGTTTGAGTCGTCCGAAAGGGCGGCTCTTTTCCGTTGCATGGTTAT
>CABUIE010000022.1 GCA_902491565.1 uncultured Collinsella sp. | reverse complement strand
CGCCGGGCCGACTCACTTCGGATCGGGCGCTACACCAACTTTCTCGACATTACCGCAAAATGGCAATCTAAAGCACGCGGCATTCGCCTCGCATCGCTACAAAAAACAAACTGCTCCCCACCCACTCGGGCAAGGAGCAAGCCTCATTTTTATAATCAGACCGAGAACCACAAACGCAGAAACACAGGCGACTTCAGTCCCTTATCGCCGAGAGACGTTATTGTGCAGCCATTTCTTTAAGCTTCTCGGCCATCAACAAACACACGTCTTCCGATTGCGGGTACACGCCAAAATGATCGAAAAAACCATGGTCACACCCGGCATATTCGATGACCTCAACATCGATTCCTGAAGACCGTAATTTTGTAGCCCATTTTTCATCGGGGATACGAAGCGGATCGTATTCGGATGTCACGATAGTCACCGGGGAGAAATCAGTGCAGTCCTCAAGCATTAGCGCAGAAATCAACGGGTCATGAGGAGACATTTTTCCGTGTGCGCAAAGTTCGACCATCGGACCGTCCGAATCGCGAAGATGGTCGATGCGAAAACGCGCAACGTCCTCCTGATCGGCTATCGCAGGAAAATCCTCATATCCCTCGCCCTGTTCGCCCGCAAGGTCGACTTCAGGATAGATTTCGAAGGCATGGGCTACAGCTCCAGCACCCCTGAGCTGAACACACGCATTAGTAAGGCTTCCTCCCGCGGAGTCGCCGGCGACCATTATTTTATGAGGATCGATTCCGAGATCCGCGGCATGCTCGCGCACATAATCAAGAGCAAGAACGCAATCCTCGATCTGCCCCGGAAATGCCGTCTCCGGCGCCAAGCGGTATTCCGGATAAACCACCACTGCACCAGACTTTTCGGCGATGAACTCGAGCTGATGTTCAAATTGCAGAACATTCCCCGCCATAAACGCGCCGCCGTGCAGGTAAACAAGCGCCGGACTTGCCTCCTTATGATTTGGTGGCGTCCAGACGAATAAATCTATATAGCGATCGGCCGCCTCCATGAGGATCTCATCGCGCTGAACCTCACCATCGAGTAGGCGGTATGTCGGCTTATCCGGGCGATGACGCATTCCAATAAGGCTCGTCCAGCTCGGAGACATGCTAACATTCCGCATCTTCTTGCGGGATACCTCGAGAATTCGTGGGTCAAGCACATGCTCTCTTTCATCATCAGGAACCGGACGAATTTGAACCTCGAGCCCTCTCTTCTCGGTTATAAACGAGCGACTGGAAATGGCACCAATCAACGCCTCGTCGTATTGTCTACCCATCTTAAATCCCCTCTCGGCAATAACGCCAAATCGATATTTCCATAACTTTTGAGATAACGGCTTATGATGTCCTCAGTTGTCGTATATCTATGTACTAAAGAAACTGAAAACCAAGGGGTCCACCATGCCTGCAGCAAAAGACGAGTTCACTCAGCCAGAACTTCTCTATCAGACCGTTGAAAACGACATCCTCAAGAAAATAGTTTCTGGCGAACTCCCCGGCGGCAGTCAGATTCCCACCGAAACCGAGCTTTGCAAGCAATACAAAGTAAGCAGGATCACCGTAAGACGCGCCGTACAGAATCTCATTGACCAAAGCTTGCTCTACCGCCTGCGAGGCAAGGGAACATTCGTAAACCCATCGAAGCTCACCCTGAAACGAGGAACAAGCACCATTTTCAATTTGAGCTCCGACCCCCAATACGGCGATAAAACAACCAAGTCCATCTTGGAAACAGGCTTAATCAAGGCTGATGCCCACATTGCACGGGAGCTCAAAATTGACAACGGAACCGTAGTGCAACGAGTTGCGCGCTTGGTTTATATCGAAAATGCCCCCTGCGCCATCGACACCGTTTATGCAACGCAGAGCACTCTACCCGGACTGCTGGAGCTTCTCACAGACAATGCCAGTCTTTTCGACCTGATCGCCAACCATTACAGCATCGCAACCGGTATTGAGAAGCTCAAAATCACCGCAGGAATAGCGGGGCTCCAAGAAGCAAGCCTTCTCGGTTATATCGTTGGAGCCCCCGTGAGCGTTGTCGAGCACGTCACATATGCCTGCGATGAGATGCCGCTCCACTATTCAAAAACCGTTTGGCGAGCAGACGCATCGTCCTTCGAGTTCAGCATCTCAAAAGATGGACGCCTTCTCTAGCCCAAAATCCCCAGGACGCCGAGCACAATACCAGCAGCGAGAATGCCCACAATCTGCCAAATTATTTTGACCTGTTTCTTATTGCAAAGACACATGATTCCGAACGCGCAGAGCGGCAAAAGAGCCGGGAATATCCCGTCGAGCGTTTCCTGCAACTTAAACGCGGTGTCGCCGAAGTTAAGAGCGAGCGGAGTGGTAACTGCAACGGTGGTCGCTACCATTCCACCAACTACCATTAGTCCCACAATCGCCAGGCCGGACGTAACTTTGCGCATTACATCAGAATCGTTCAGCTTTGAAATCATGCCACTGCCAAGCGAATAACCATACTGAAGCCCAAACCAGCGGATCAGGATCGTTGGGACATTATAAAGAAGCAGGAACAGGATTGGGCCGAGCAGACTGCCCGAAAGGCAAAGTCCCGTCACAACGCCCGTCGCAATCATGCGAAGCGTACTGGCGATCAGCGAATCTCCAATACCGGAAAGCGGAGCCATAAGCGATGCTTTCATGGCGTTAATTGAGGCGGCGTCAAAGTCCTGATTGTTGGCGTTCTCCTCCTCCATGGAGGCCACAATGCCGGCGACCAGAGGATTAAACGTAACTTGAATATTGTAGAACTCAAGATGACGCTTATATGCCTCGATCCGATCTTCGGGCTTATCGTATAACCGCTTGATTACCGGAATCATGTCGTAGCAGAAACCAACGTTCATTTGTCGGTCAAAGCTCCACATGATGTTGAGTGGAAAGCTACGCCAAAATAACGCCTTTAAGTCTTTCTTGGTTATTCTCTTATCGGTCGATTTATTTGACTCCGGCGAGAGCTCAAGAACATCATTAGAATTCGTTGTCATCGTCAACCTCCTTAGCGACCGCCGCACTGGCAGGCATAAAAATGTGAGCCATATTGAGGATCCCAATCAGGATCAGCGAAAACGCCACGATACCGATCGTCGGAATATTTAGATAGGCACTCAGCAAGAAGCCTCCAAAGAATAGGAAGCTCAGCTCCTTGGTGGACAGGATTGACATAAGCTGCGCAAATCCAAGCGCGGGCAGAATACCCGTTGCGATCGTAAGCCCATTCGTAAGCCAATCAGGGATGGCGTCAATCAGCGCCTGAACAGCATCATTTCCAACGTAAAAAGCCACGCCGCAAATCAAGCCAAGCGCAATGATGTAGAGAATTCCATTGGTCCACATAGCGGCTGCAATCGTTTTGGGGTCGTCCTTTTCGGCACCACGATCAGCCCAGACAGCCATAGGAGGCGTAACAACGCTATACATAAGGCTGTCAAACATGCCGGCAAGCACCGCAGTGGGCATAGCAATAGTCAGAGCGGTCTCGGGACCCGCACCCATAGTAATCGCAAAGGCTGTTCCCAAAACTGAACCAACAATTACGTTGGGCGGCACGGCAGCACCAACCTGCCAGACCCCCATAAACGCGAGTTCGAGCTGGAAACCAACAATAACGCCAGTCGGAATATCACCCAAAAAAATACCGACAATCGCTCCGAGGACAATCGGACGCTCGACCATCGCGGTACCGAGCAAATAATCCGATTGACCTATAGCAGCAGCAAGACCAACCAGAAAAGCCTGAAGCAGCATATTTCTCTCTCTTCCTACAAATCAAAACTTGTTACGATGCGTTTTTTCTCACTAGCAACCTGCCTTACCTCGAACTCGATTCCATCAGCCATGGCTTTCTTAATTTCATTAATATCGGATTGGGAAAGGCGCACAGCAGGGCCAAGCTCCTTTACGCTATCCCCCAACGGTCGAGCGCCGCCTAAATTCACAGACGTTATTTTTGGACACGCACGCGCAACTTCACAGGCGTCATGTACATTTCCCGCAACAACAATTAGCTCGTATTTATCCACCGCGCTTCCGTTAAGGGCCACGATGGAATCTTCTACACTTTTGACAACCAATTTGGCATCAGCGGGTTTTGCAATTCGCAGCGCTTGAATTCGCTCTTTGCTTGCGGCGTACTCATCTGAAACCACAAGAATAGCGTTTGCTTCAAGCGTTGGATACCAAGAGAACACGGTCTGCCCATGCACTAACCGGCTATCGACGCGACACAGTTTAATCATTTTGCCCCTTTCTCGACTTGAACACAGACAATCATCCTTGACTGCTAATGGCATATTACGTCATATGACGTAATATGCCATTACATAATATCTTGAACGGTTGAATATCACCGCTAAATGGTATTTATCTCTAAAAACAGGAGGTGCAATCCGTCTAGACACAGTGCGTCGGGGCAAGAGGGGCCGAGTTTCCTCCTGAGCGACTCTGCTTGCAGCCGGAGCGAAAGGGGGAAATCTCGGCCCCTCCCGCCCCGGCCGGCCAGGTCAACTACACCGTGTGCTGCGGCAGGTCCTGCAGGGCGATGACGTCCATGCCCATGTCGTTGGCGCTGCCGTGACCCTGCTGGTCCTCGCGCACGGCCTCGATGGCACTCACGTACGTGTTGGCGGCAGACATCGCGGTCACGCAGGTCACGCCGCGGCGCACGGCCTCGGTGCGCAGCAGATAACCGTCGCCACGCGAGCCCGGGCCGTATGGCGTATTAATGATCACCGCAATCTTGCCATCGGCGATGAGGTCGCCGATGTTGGGACGCTCGCCGTCGTGCGGGCCGCTAATCTTTTCCACGACCTCGCAGGTCACGTTGCCGCCGCGCAGCACGCGCGCCGTGCCCTCGGTGGAGCAGATGTCAAAGCCCAGGTAACGCAGGATACGCGCGACCGAAAGGATATGACGCTTGTCGCGGTCGCACACGCTAATGAACACCTTGCCGGCGCTCGGGTCGGGCAGCTTGTAGTCAATCGCCAGCTGCGTCTTGGCATATGCCTCGGGATAGCTCTTGGCGATACCCATGACCTCGCCCGTAGACTTCATCTCGGGCCCCAGGATAACGTCGGCGCCCGGGAAACGGCCCCAGGGCATAACGGCTTCCTTCATGCAGAACCAGTCCAGCTGACGCTCGTCGCTCGGCAGGCCCAGGCTCGCGATGGAATCGCCTGCCATGATACGCGCCGCGCACTTGGCCAGCGGCACGCCGGTGGCCTTGGAGATAAACGGCACGGTGCGGCTCGCGCGCGGGTTTGCCTCGATCACGTAGACGGTCTCGCCCTTGATGGCATACTGCACATTGACCAGGCCGCGTACGCCCAGCGCCATCGCGATGCGGCGCGTGGTCTCGCGAAGCTTTGCCTGCAGGCTCTCGCTAAAGCTGAACGGCGGGATGCAGGTCGCAGAGTCGCCGGAGTGAATACCGGCCTCCTCGATATGCTCCAGAATGCCGCCGATGTAGACCTCTTCGCCATCGCACAGGGCGTCGACATCGGACTCAATCGCACCCTCCAAGAAGCGGTCCAGATACACCGGGTAGTCGGGGCTAATGCGCGCGGCCTCGGCCATGTAATCGCGCAGATGCTCGGCATCGTAGGCGATCATCATGCCGCGGCCGCCCAGCACGTAGCTCGGACGCACCAGCAGCGGGTAGCCGATATGCGCGGCCACGGCCTCGGCCTCCTCAAACGAGGTTGCCTGGCCCGCCGGCGGATACATAATGCCCAGCTTGTCGAGCAGGGCGGCAAAGCGCTCGCGGTCCTCGGCAAAGTCGATGGCATCGGGCTTGGTGCCCATGATGTTCACGCCGCTCTCCTCGAGCATGCGCGCCAGCTTAAGCGGGGTCTGGCCGCCAAGCGTCACCACGACGCCATCGGGGCGCTCAACGTCGATAACGTCCATGACGTCCTCGTAGGTGAGCGGCTCAAAGTACAGGCGGTCGGACGTGTCGTAGTCGGTCGAAACGGTCTCGGGGTTGCAGTTGACCATGATGGTCTCGAAGCCGCGGGCCGCCAGCGCATAGCTCGCGTGCACGCAGCAGTAATCGAACTCGATACCCTGGCCAATGCGGTTGGGGCCGGCGCCCAGGATCATCGCCTTGGGCTTGTCCGCCGGCGTGGTCTCGTCGGGAGCCACGCACTTCTTGGCATCCGGACTCGTGCGGTAGATGTTCTCGTACGTCTTGTAGTGGTACTCCGTGGCGCTCGAGAACTCCGCAGCGCAGGTATCAACCGTCTTCATGCTGGGAACCACGCCCAGGCCCTTGCGATAGGCGCGCACAAAGCGCTCGTCCGAGCCGGTCAGCGCGGCAATCTCGGCGTCGCTCGTGCCGTACTGCTTGAGCAGGCGCATCGCGTCGGCGTCGATATCCTCCACACGCAGGCCGCGGATGCTCTCCTGGACCTGCACCATATCGTTGATACGGTTGAGGTACCACGGATCGATACCGCAGATGGCATGGATGCGAGCGATGTCCCAGCCACGGCGTAAGGCCTCGACCACAAAGAAGATGCGATGCTCGGTCGGGGTTGCCACGGCCTGAGCAAGCTCGTCGTCGCTCAGTTTGTCGGCACCTTCCTTGCCACCGGCGCAGATACCCTGGTGACCGTCCTCCAGCGAACGCATGGCCTTGCCAAAGGCCTCCTCAAAGGTGCGGCCGATCGCCATAATCTCGCCCACGGCCTTCATGCGCGTGGTGAGCGTGGGGTCGGTACCCTTGAACTTCTCGAAGGCAAAGCGCGGCACCTTGACCACACAGTAGTCGATCGTGGGCTCAAAGCAGGCGGGCGTAGCCTTGGTGATGTCGTTGACGATCTCGTCGAGCGTGTAGCCCACAGCCAGGCGCGCGGCGGCCTTGGCAATGGGGAAACCCGTGGCCTTGGAAGCGAGGGCGGACGAACGGCTCACGCGCGGGTTCATCTCGATGACGATCAGGCGGCCGGTCTGGGGGTTCACGGCAAACTGTACGTTGGAGCCGCCGGTCTCGACGCCGATCTTCTCCAAGATGGCGAGCGAGGCGACACGCATGCGCTGATACTCAAGGTCGGAGAGCGTCTGCGCCGGCGCCACGGTGATGGAGTCGCCGGTATGCACGCCCATGGGGTCGAGGTTCTCGATGGAGCACACGATGATGCCGTTGCCGGCGTGGTCACGCATGACCTCCATCTCATACTCTTTCCAGCCCTCGATGGACTCCTCGACCAATACCTCGTGGGCAGGTGAGAGCTCCAGGCCCTGGCTCACGATGGAGACGAGCTCCTCGTGAGTATGCGCGATGCCACCACCGGCGCCGCCGAGGGTAAAGCTCGGACGCAGCACGCAGGGATATCCCACGCGCTCGGCGATGGCCTCGGCGTCTGCCACGCTGTAGGCATAGCCCGAGCGCGCGACCTCCAGGCCGATCTCGGCCATGGCCTCGTTAAAGAGCTTGCGGTCCTCGCCGCGCTCGATGGCGGCAAGGTCGCAGCCGATCATCTCGACGCCGTACTTGTCGAGCGTGCCGTCCTTTGCCAGTTCGACGGCGGCGTTCAGACCGGTCTGGCCGCCCAGCGTGGGCAGCAGCGCGTCCGGGCGCTCTTTCTTGATTACGCGCTCGATAAACTCGGCAGTGATGGGCTCGACATAGGTGCGGTCGGCCAAGCCCGGGTCGGTCATGATGGTCGCCGGGTTGGAGTTGACCAGGATGACCTCAAAGCCATCCTCCTTGAGCACCTTGCAGGCCTGGGCGCCGGAGTAGTCAAACTCACAGGCCTGGCCAATGACAATGGGGCCCGAGCCAATGACGAGGATACGCTTGATGTCAGTACGTTTCGGCATGTTAGTTCTCCTCGGTCTCGGTCGCAGCGGAACCATTGTCGGCAAAGTTCCAGCCCTGCAGGCGGTCCTTCGCGGTGTCGATGTCCAGGTAGTTCTCCTCGCCGTCCATGAGTCGCGTAAAGGCAGTAAAGAGATAGTGGGCATCGGTGGGTCCGGGCGAGGCCTCGGGGTGGTACTGCACCGAGAAGCACGGCGCGTCGAGCAGCTGGATGCCCTCGGCGGTGCCGTCGTTGAGGTTCACATGCGTCAGGCGAATGCGGCCGAAGCGCTCGTTCATCACGACTGGCGCGATGCCGCGGCGCACCCAGACGCGCAGATCCCCATCGGCCGCATGCTCGGTCTCGCCGCCGGAAAGCTCGGGGACAAGCTTGCCCAAGCTGGGGAACAGCAGACCAAAGCCATGGTTTTGCGCGGTAATCTCCACGCGACGGCTTACCAGGTTCATGACCGGCTGGTTGCCACCGCGGTGACCGAACTTAAGCTTTTCCATCTGAGCGCCGCAGGCCAGGTTGATCATCTGGTGACCAAGACAAATACCAAAGACCGGCACCTTGCCGATCAGCTGCTGCACCTGCTCGTAGGTCTCCACCACGGCGTCGGGGTCGCCGGGACCATTGGACAAAAAGACACCGTCGGGATTCATGTCGAGCACCTGCTGGGCGGGCGTATCCCACGGCACGACGGTAAGGTCGCAGCCGGCGCGGACCAGACCCTCCAGAATGCCGCGCTTCACACCGCAGTCGTAGGCGACCACTTTGTGACGGGCAGGAGCGGCAGCCGTAAGCGCAAAGTCATGCGTGGCAGGCAGGTCGGCGGCCACAAACTCGTGAGGTACGGGGCAACTTACGGTCTTGACCAGGTTCTCGCCTACCAGCGTGGGCGCTGCGGCCAGATGCTCGGCAAGCTCGTCGACGTCGAAGATCTCGGTCGAGATAATGCCCATCTTGGAACCATTGTCGCGCAGGTGGCGTACCAGAGCGCGGGTGTCGACGCCCTCGATAGCGACGATGCCGTGGGCGCGCAGATACTCCGGCACGCTGACGGCCGAGCGCCAGTTAGAAGGCGTGGTGCACATGTCGCGAACGATCATGCCGCGCATAGCCGGAGCGCTCGCAGGGCGCACGGCGTCGCCGGGGAAGGCCGACTGGACGTCGGTCTCGTCGATACCGTAGTTGCCGATCTGCGGATAGGTCATGGTTACGATTTGGCCGGCATAACTCGGGTCGGTCATGACCTCAAAGTAACCCTCGAGCGAGGTGTTGAAGCAGACTTCGCCGGTCGCGGTGCCCTCGGCACCGCATGCACGTCCATAAAAAATGGTCCCATCCTCAAGATACAGGATGCAGGGACCACAGGTGCCCTTGCTGGTTTTGGCCAGCATACGCTGGCAAAGCTCGCTGGGCGCGAAGGTGCGGGCGGCAGCGCCCACGGTATGGTTGTTCGCCATAATTCTCCTTCCCGGTCTCACAGGACCGGCTTAAAGGTGTGTAGTTAGGCCTCGCGGTATTGTAACCGCAAGCATGCCTCATGGCGTTAATTTCATCGAAATGTTTACGAAATGATAATTATGACTTTCTATGCATAATGATTTTTCTGGGACGGGGATTAAAAAAATCATCCCGCGAGGCTTGTGGCTCACGCGGGATGATGACGTCTTACTTTCTCTTGTCCTGCTCCAGCAAATCGGACGGTGAGCGATCGGGCTTGCCGCCGCGGAAAATCTCGCGGCCATGCAGACGATGCTCCAGGTCACGTTCGACCTTTTCCTCGTCAATCTTGGTCTGGCTCACCACCGGGTCCTCAATCAACGACGACACCGAGTTCACCTGCTTCTGAATGCGCTCGGCGATGGTGTCATCCATACTCACGATGCGCATCTTCCAGTCGATACTCGTGGCGTTGGATGAGCTCTTGGTCCACACGAACGTCAAAATGGCGCTCTGGTGGCCGCGCGCGGGGAACATGCCAAAGAAGGAATCGTGCTGAATGTTGCTATCCTCGTCGATATAGGCGTGAACGTTATACACCACGCGGTCAATCTTATCGTTGAGCAGCGCGTTGGTCGCGAGCGCCGCGGCCTGAATCTGCCCGTTGGACAGCAGCTCGAGCTCGTTGGCAGACGATGTGTCCAACACCGTCACCTCGACCGTGCCCGTACGCTCATCGGCTTCATCGACGGTAAAGTCGAGCGGGAACTGCGTAAAGCCGTTGCCCCACTCGAGTCCACCCTTGAGTGCTGTAGAAACGGTATCGACCGAAACGCTCTCGGACAGGTTGGCGGTGTTCAGACGACGCATCACGCCGTAGCCAATCTGCATGCCCACGATCAGCACCAAAATACCGATGACCACGGCCATCGCGGTCTTCGTAATGGTATGGCTCACCTGCGAGCCCGAAGGATCGTCCTCGGACAGCGGGTCGATATGTTTTGCCTGGCTCGCGCGGTCCTCGCTGCGCAGCTGCGCTAGCGCCGCTTTGTCACCGCGCTTGGCCGCAGCCTCCTTCTCACGCATGCGCTCGGTTCGCTTTTTGGCAAGCGTGGGATCCAAGACACCGGATGCATCGATTTCGGAGAATAACTCCGTCACTTCTTCCGGAGTCAAAGGGTTCTTGTCAGCCATAAACTTCCTGTCATATCAATCAGTCGAGCTCGTGCGCACGCGCACCTTCGAACTGCATTCGATAGTAACGGGCATAGGTGCCGCCACGGGCGAGAAGCTCCTCGTGCGTGCCACGCTCCACAACGCGACCATGCTCAACGGTCGCAATCTCATCGGCATGCTTAATGGTCGAAAGACGATGGGCGATGATAATCGTGGTACGGCCGCGTGCCAGCTCTTCGAGCGACTCCTGCACCGCCTCCTCGCTCTCGTTATCCAAAGCACTCGTCGCCTCATCCAAAATAAGGATCTTGGGATTCTTGAGAAACACGCGCGCGATGGCAACGCGCTGCTTCTGTCCGCCCGAAAGACGGCTGCCGCGCTCGCCTACCACGGTGTCGTAGCCCTGCGGAAGCGATTCGATAAAGGTATCGATATTGGCGCGGCGGGCCGCCTCGGCGATCTCTTCTGCCGTAGCACCCGGCTTGCCGTAGGCGATGTTCTCGCCGATTGTTCCGTCAAACAGGTAGACATCCTGCTGCACCAGGCCGATGGCACGACGCAGGCTCTGCTGCGTCACATCGCGCACATCCTGGCCGTCGATGCTAATGGAGCCGGCAGCCACGTCATAAAAGCGCGGCAGCAGCGAACAGGTCGTGGACTTGCCGCCGCCCGAAGGGCCAACCAAAGCGATGGTCTGCCCGGGCTTGATGGACAGATCCATATGGTCGATAACGGGACGCTCGTCGGCATCGCCCTCGCCCAGCTCGACATCCTCGTAGTTAAAGCACACGTCGTGATACTCCACGGCGCCGGCGGTCACCTGCAGATCCGTGGCGCCCGGCTTGTCCTGGATATCCGGCACGGTCGAGAGCACCTCGTCCATACGCTTAAAGCCGGCGATAGCCTTCTGATACGTTTCGGCCGAATTGACGAGTGTCTCGAGCGGCGTGCAGAACAGCGAAATATAGAGTGCAAAGGTCGCCATATCGACCGCCTGCAGCTGTCCCTGGGCGACCAGCCAGCCGCCCAGCAGCACCACGATCACATAGAGCACACCCGAGAGCAGGCCATACGTCGCGGTATAGACGCCCATGGCGTGATACATGTTCTCCTTGGACGAAAGATAGCGATTGTTGGAGGCGCGGAACTTGGCGCGCTCGGTCTCCTCGTTGGCAAAGCTCTTGACCACGCGCATGCCCGCCAGCGAATCCTGCAGCTGCGCATTGATGCCGCTGATCTTTTTGCGGTTGTCGCTAAAGACCTCGCGCATGCGCATGTTCTGCCAAAACATAATGACCGCAAACGCCGCCGTCACCACGGCCATGGCAAGCGCCAGCACCGGGGCGATGGTAAAGAGGATCACAAACGAGCCGATGATCTCGATGCCGCAGATGATGATCCACTCGGGCACGTGGTGCGCCGCCTCGCAGATATCGAACAGGTCGTTGACCACGCGGCTCATCATGTCGCCCGAGCTGTTGCGGTCGAAGTACGCAAAGCTAAAGCGCTCATACTGGTCGAACAGGTCCTCGCGCATTTTGGACTCCATACGCGCGCCCATCACGTGACCCCAATAGCTCACAAAATAACGGCAGGCGCAGCGGGCGGCATACATCAGCACCAAGCCCACCGCGATCATGCCGAGCGCCTGCATAATGGCAGCCTGACCCTGAGTAAACAGCCCACCGGTCAAATTGCGCAGGATAATGGGGAACGCCAGGTCAATGGCGGCAAGCACCAGAGCACAAACAGTATCAGCAACAAAAAGCCCCATCTGGGGCTCGTAATACGAAAGAAACCTCTTCAGCATAATCACCTTACGCGGTTTTACCAAACCGCGTTTCGTCTCGACGCTGCAAGTGCTCCATTTGGACAATCTGGCCTTCAATCGTCGGTCGCGTATATCCATACGCTTCCCTCCTCTTTTAGGCCACCTTGTCTCAAATGGAGCACTTTCGCTGACTTACACAAACCTGCGGGATCATCCCCGCTCGTTAAAGCTCGGCCCCGCCTAGTCGGTGCGCGATGCTGTCGCAGGCCAAGGCGCCTACGACGGTCTTGGCGTCTTCGATCTTGCCGTCGAGTACGGCGTCGATCAGCTCGTGCAGCGGCACCAGGTCCACGTTGACAAACTCGTCATCATCGGGGTTGGGCGCATCAAACTCGAGCTTGGTAGCCAAGTAGATATGGATGATCTCATCGCAAAAACCGCAGGACGTGACAATCGACGTCAAAAAGCGAATACGACCAGCCCTAAAGCCCGTCTCCTCATGCAGTTCGCGCTTGGCGCAATCGAGCGGGTCCTCGCCCGGGTCGAGCTTGCCGGCAGGAATCTCGACCGTCACGCGGTCGATGGCGGTGCGGTACTGACGCACCAGTACGATCTTGCCGCTCTCGGTCAGTGCCACAACGGCCGCCGCACCCGGATGGCGAACGATATCGCGGGCGCTGCGGTGACCGTTGGGCAGCTCAACCTCAAGCCGGTGGACGTCGAGAATCTTGCCCTTCCAGGCGCACTCCTCCGAAAGAATCTTCTCGTGCAGCTCGGCATCGTGCGGGTCGTCATCGCCCAACACCAGCGCCGGCTCGTCAGCGACCTCGCCACCAGGCTCGCCCTCGGCGTGCCCATACATGCGGCTGTCCTCTTCGACGATCTGCGCGTCCACGAGCTCTTCGTTCTTCTCGTCCATCCGTCTCATTCCTCTCGGATTTTAGGCATCCCAGGCGTCGCGACCGCGCAGCGCGCGCAGGCCGATGTCGTGACGCAGGGTCTTGCCCTCAAAATCAATCTTCTCGCAGGCCTCGTAGGCAAGGTTGCGAGCGTTCTCGAACGTGTCACCCAGAGCGGTCACGGCAAGCACGCGGCCACCATTGGTCACGAGCTGGCCGTCCACCACGGCAGTGCCCGCGTGGTACACGGTCACGTTCTCCATGGCCTCGGCATCGGCGATACCGGTGATGACCTTGCCCTTCTCGTAGCTGCCGGGATAGCCCGCGCTCGTCAGGACAACGGCCACGGCCCACTCGCCGCGCCAGTCGAGCTCAATCTGATCGAGCTCGCAGTTGGCGCAGGCGAGCATGACCTCGACCAGGTCGTTCTTAAGGCGCGGCAGCACGACCTGCGTCTCGGGGTCGCCAAAGCGGGCATTGAACTCCAGCACCTTGGGGCCGGCAGGCGTGAGCATAAAGCCGCCGTACAGGCAGCCGCGGTAGTCGATACCCTCGGCAGCGAGCTCGGCCACGGTCTGCTCCATGACCTTCACCATGGTGGCGTGCTCCTCGTCAGTCACGATGGGCACCGGGCTGTAGACGCCCATGCCGCCGGTGTTGGGACCAAGGTCGCCCTCAAGCGCGCGCTTGTGGTCCTGCGAGGTGGCCATGGGGCGCACGGTCTTGCCGTCGGTAAAGGCCAGCAGCGAGCACTCGGGACCAACGAGCATCTCCTCGATAACCACGGTGTTGCCGGCATCGCCAAAGGTGCCGCCAAAGCACTCGCGCACGGCCTCCTCGGCCTGCTCAAGTTCGGTCGCCACGATAACGCCCTTGCCTGCGGCAAGGCCGTCGGCCTTGACGACCAGCGGGGCGCCTTGCTCGCGTACGTAGGCGAGAGCCGAAGCCTCGTCGGTAAACGAGCCGTAGGCTGCCGTCGGAATGCCCGCACGCTCCATGAGCTGCTTGGAGAACAGCTTGGAGCCCTCCATCTGGGCGCCCTCGGCACCCGGGCCAAAGCAGGGAATACCCGCCGCGCGCACGGCGTCGGCCACGCCCGCCACGAGCGGAGCCTCGGGGCCAATTACCACGAGTCCGCATCCGTGGCTCTGCGCAAACGCCGCCACGGCCGCAGGATCGCAGTCGTCGAGAACAACGTTCTCGCCGCAGCTCGCGGTGCCGCCGTTGCCCGGCGCGATGTAGAGCTTGCCGGCGCGCGGTGATGCTGCGAGCTTGGCTGCCAAAGCATGCTCACGGCCGCCGCTGCCCAACAACAGGATGTCGATGGTTTGAGTGTCCGCCTTCAAGGGTGCCTCCTCTATGGATGAATGGCCCGCTCCGCGCGAGCCCCTTGCAAGCAAATATACCCCTCGGCCGCCCACCCGGGCTGCAAAGGGGTATATCGCAATAACCAAATAGTCCCGATTACTTCCAGAATCGGTTGATGATCTGCTCGCGACCAGCGCCAACGCCAATGAACGTCACGCGGGTGTGTGCCAGATCCTCGATAAACGCCACGTAGTCCTGAGCCTCCTGCGGCAGCTCGTCAAAGCTGCGGCAACCGGTGATGTCGCACTTCCAGCCAGGGAGCTCCTCGTAGATGGGCTTGGCATGCTCAAAGCGCACCTGATGCTCGGGCACGCTCGTGTAGCGCTCGCCATCGACGTCGTAGGCCACGCACACCTTGATGGTGTCGAAGGCCGAAAGCACGTCGAGCTTGGTCACGGCGATGTCGGTGAGGCCGTTGACGCGCGAGGCGTAGTTGGCGATGGGGCCGTCAAACCAGCCGCAACGACGACGGCGACCGGTGGTCACGCCGTACTCATAGCCCTCCTCGGTCAGCGCGTGGCCGGCCTGAGACTCGTAGGAAAGCTCGGTGGGCATGGGGCCCGAACCGACGCGGGTGATATAGGCCTTCATGACGCCCAGCACGCGGTCGACGTTCTTCATGCCGACGCCGGAACCGGTAATGGCGCCGCCGGCGGTGCAGTTAGAAGACGTCACGTACGGATAGGTGCCGTGATCGATGTCGAGCAGCGTCGCCTGGGCGCCCTCAAACAGCAGGTTCTTGCCCTCGTCGATCATGTTGTTGAGCAGCAGGCTCGTCTCGGTGATGTAGGGGCGCAGGCGCTCGGCCATCGGCAGGTACTCGTCGCAAATCTGGTCCACGGTGTAGGTGGGCAGGTTGTAGATGAGCTCGAGCTCGGGGTTCACGCGGGCGAGAGCGGTCTCCAGCTTGTCGCGGAACAGCGCCTCGTCCAGCATGTCCTGCATGCGCAGGCCGATGCGAGCCATCTTGTCCTGATAGCACGGACCGATGCCGCGCTTGGTGGTACCGATGTTCTTCTTGCCGAGCTTCTGCTCAAAGGCGCCATCCAGATCGATGTGGTACGGCATGATGACATGCGCGTTGCCGCTAATCTTGAGATTCTTGGTGGTGATGCCGTCGGCCTCGAACATGTCGATCTCCTCAAGGACAACCTTGGGGTTGACGACGCAGCCGTTACCGATCACCGACACGTGGTCGGAATACATGATGCCGGAGGGCACCTGGTGCAGGCCGTACTTCTTGCCGTTGACGACGATGGTGTGACCGGCGTTGTTGCCGCCCGAGTAGCGCACGACGGCATCGAAGTCGCCGGCGACCAGGTCGCAAATCTTACCCTTGCCCTCATCGCCCCACTGGGCACCGACCAAAACGGTTGACGGCATGTTTACTCCTTACATTCATGGACTGTCTACGCGCCACGCCGGCACGCAGAAGCACAAAACATTCCCAGTATACCCGTGCAACGGGCGCCTGTCCTACTCCTCGGCATGTGCCCCATCAAGCTCATAGAACTTGGTGGATGCCGGCAGGAACATCAGATCGACGTCGCCGATCGGGCCCGAACGGTTCTTGGCCACGACGATACGCGTAACGCCCTCGTCGGGTCGATCGTCGCGCGAGGCCTCGGCCTCGTCGGCGGAGCGGTCCAAGAACATAACGATATCGGCGTCCTGCTCGATGGAGCCCGATTCACGAAGGTCGGAAAGCTGCGGGCGCTTGCCGGTACGGGATTCGACCTGACGCGAGAGCTGCGACAGCGCGATGAGCGGGATCTTGAGCTCCTTGGCCATGATCTTCAGACCACGCGACATCTCCGAAACCTCGACGGTACGGCTCTCGGAGCGGCGCCCCGGCGGAGGACTCACCAGCTGCAGGTAGTCCAGGATGATGATTGCCTTCTCCTTGTTATGGAGCATGCGGCGGCTCTTGGCGCGAATCTCGGTCACTGTGGTGCCGGGCGTATCGTCAATCAGAATATCGAGCTTGGACAAGGTCTGCGTGGCCTCGTTGATATTGGCCCACTGCTCGGGGCTAATGCGGCCCATGCGGAAGTCACTGATCGAGATCATGGCGTAGGCGCAAATCAGACGCTGGGCAATTTCTTTGCCCGACATCTCCAGCGAGAAGAAGCCGACGGTATAACCGGCAGCGGCAGCGTTGAGCGCCAGATTCAGGGCGAACGACGTCTTACCCACAGCAGGGCGGGCGCCGATAATGATGAGCTGGCCCTCGCGGAAGCCCATGAGCATGCGGTCGAGCGACGGGAAGCCCGTGGGCACGCCCGCGGCCTGGCCACCGGCCTGGCACACTTCCTCGGCCTCGTTATAGGCCTCGACCATAAACTCGGTCAGCGTCTTGTAGCTCGACTTGACCTCGCGCGCCGTAACCTTGAGCAGCTTGCTCTCGGCCAGCTCGACAACCTCTTTGGTGTCGGTGGGGGCGTTATATGCCAGCGCGTTGATCTCGTTGGTGGCGCCGATCAGCTCACGCAGCATCGAATCGCGGCGAACGATGGCGGCATGGTGCTGCCAGTTGACGAGCGACAGGGTCTGACCCATCAACTCCAAAATGTACGCTTCGCCGCCCACGGCATCGAGCTTGTTGATGCTTCGCAGGTAATCGATCAGCGAGATGGAGTCGATGGGAATGCGGCTGTTGTACATATCGACCATCGCGGTATAGATGGTCTTATGAATGGGCCGGTAGAAGTCATCGGGCTGCAGCTCGACCTGGGCCTCTTCGACCACCTCGGGCGATAGCAGCATAGCGGCCAGTACATTGGCCTCTGCATCTTGGTTTTGGGGAAGACCCAACTTTGAGCCGCGGTCCTCAACCGTCAGCCCGGTCTCCCTATCGTCATATGCCATGAGCATCCTCATTCATATCGCTTGCGAGCATCCATAGTATCAGCCACGGTCCCAAAACGCGGCGCGCGCCGCCAATCATCACCGAACCAAACGGATGAACGGTCCTGTATATAGGACTTCGACGCAATGTTCACCATGACACTCACTCAGCGCAAAAAACAAAAGGGCGCCCTGGTTTCCCAGAGCGCCCTTCTTAGAACAAGATTGTTGCGTTGCAGCAAATGCTACTCGGCAGCAGCCTCAGTCTCGACCTCGGCGGTCTCGGCCTCGGCGACCTCAGCGGCCTCCTCGACCTCAGCCTCGGCAGCGAGCTCCTCGGCGGTAACGCCGACGAGAACGACAACCTCGGCCTTGATCTCGCGGTACAGCGAGATGGCAACGGTGTGGGCACCGGCAACCTTGATGGGCTTACCGAGCTCGACGCGCTTGCGGTCGATGTCCATACCGAGCTGAGCCTTGATGGCGTCAGCGATCATAGCGGCGGTAACGGAGCCAAAGAGGATGCCCTCGTCGCCGACCTTGACGTCAACGGTGACCGTCTTGCCCTCGAAGGCAGCCTTGGTCTCGTTGGCGGTAGCCAGACGGACGGCCTCGCGCTTGGCGATGTTGTTGCGACGCTCGTCAAGCTGCTTGAGGTTGCCCTTGGTGGCGGCAACAGCGAGCTTCTTGGGGAACAGGAAGTTCTCAGCGTAACCCTGAGCGACCTCTACGACGTCACCCTCGCCGCCCTTGCCCTTGATCTCATCGAGAAGAATAACCTTCATGATGCGTCTCCCTTCTTAGCCGCGGTCGCGGTTGCCACGAGAGGAAACCACGGGGACGGTGTACGGCAGGAGAGCCATCTCGCGGGCGCGCTTGATGGCGTTGGCGATGTCATGCTGATGCTGCGTGCAAGCGCCAGTGACGCGACGGGGCTTGATCTTGCCACGGTCGGTCATGTACTTACGGAGAAGCTGAGTGTCCTTATAGTCGATGAACTCAGTGTTCTCCTTGCAGAACTGGCAGTACTTACGACGCGGCTGACGTGCAGAAAAATCATTAGCCATGTCAAAATACCTTTCATTTGGCAACTTCGGCGAACCGAAGCCGCCTCTCACTCAAAAATAGGTGAACAACCCTTAGAACGGGATGTCCTCATCGTAGACGTCGACCGCGGGCGGCGTAGCCACCGGCGCGGCAGGACGTGCTGCGGGCGCGGAAGCTGCGGGGGCGTAACCGCCCTGGTCGTAGCCACCCTGGCCACCACGGGAGCTCATAAACTCGATCTCATCGACGATGACCTCAAGCTTGCTCCGGCGCTGGCCGTCGCGCTCCCAAGAGCTGTAGCGCAGCTTGCCCTCGATCGCGACCTTGTTTCCCTTTGCCAGGAAACGGCTCACGGCCTCGGCGCGGGTGCCGAACATGGTGCAGTCGACAAAGTTGGGATAGTCCTCCCACTCGCCAGTCTGCGCGTTGCGGCGACGATCGTTCACGGCGACGCCAAAGGACAGAACCTGGGTTCCGCCGGCGGTGGCGCGCAGCTCGGGATCGCGGGTGAGGTTACCGGTGATGTTCACTCGATTGATGCTCATAACTCACTACCTCCTCTTGGGGCACAAGCCCAGTCCAAAACGACAGTCTTACTCCTGGTCGTCGCGACGGACGATCATGTGGCGGACCACAGCGTCGGTGATGCGCAGGACGCGATCAAGCTCGGCGATCTGGGTAGGATCTGCGTGGAAGTTGATGAGGGTGTAGTCACCATCGGTGAGGTCGTTGATCTCGTAGGCGAGCTTGCGCTTGCCCCACTCGTCAACGGAGTCGACCTTGCCAGCGCCCTCAGCGATCGTGGTATCGATACGCTTCATAACAGCGAGACGAGTCTCGGGGTCGAGCGACGGGTCAACAAAGAACAGCAGTTCATAAGCCTTCATATTGTCACCTCCTCTGGGCAAATGTGGCTTCAGGTCGTGAAGGTGCGCCTGAAGCAGGAAAAGACTTGGTAATAATATCTTTCAACCTCCTAGGCTGCAAGAATATGCAGCTACAACCTCATGACCTCCACATATGCCCATACTCGCACGGTGTTTCATGCGCATTCCAACCAAATGCCGACCAAATGCTTGACGGATTTGTGGACAAGATACGGTGCCGCGGGGACAAGCTGAGCCAAGCCGCAGGTCAACGGGCACAAGGCTGTGGTCGCAAAATGCATACCAGTGGCCCACAGCACCAATCAAAGATTTTTAAATTCATTGCCAAGTCGCTTATGAATACCCTTTTTGAACAATTGAGTTGATCAACCACGCTGGTCGGAAGCCGTTTTTTGGCATCTCAAACTCCGCTGCAACGCCAAACGCGGCCAAGCGTTTTAAAAAATGCCAACTTTTCTGTTTGCACTTTGCGATTCCTCGTGTATACTGACTTTCGCATTTAACGGAGAGTTGTCCGAGTGGCCGAAGGAGCACGATTGGAAATCGTGTAGGCGTCAAAAGCGTCTCCAGGGTTCAAATCCCTGACTCTCCGCCAGTTAATTCCAAAGCAGGCCTTCGAGCCTGCTTTGTTTTTACCCCACGCGGAGGGGTGGCAGAGTGGTTGAATGCGGCGGTCTCGAAAACCGTTTGGCCTGTATAAGGTCACGAGGGTTCGAATCCCTCCTCCTCCGCCATTAGATGGTATGAGCCCCAGCAATGGGGCTTTTTTCTTTTTGGGCACATTTCAATTACGCGCAGGAGGAGGGATTCGAACCCGCCAGGGCGCGGAGCGTAAAGAAAACGCGCCCGTGGCGCGTTTTTAGCGCAGCGCGGTCGGCGTAAGCCGACCGGATAAATTTTGAGCTCCGCTCAAAATTTGGACATCCCTCCTATTCGACCACGCCCCCATCGTGGTCGATCCCAGCCCATATCTCAAACATGTACACCGCCCTCCAAAGATGTCAAAAAATGTCGTTTTTGGAGTGTGATGTACACGTTTGCATACGACGCGCACCGAGCATGAGTCGATTTGCGTGCATCCGGTATATTTCCCCACCTCAACGGACATAAGAGTTTGGTGTCAGCTCGAAGCGAGAGGCCCCCAATGGATACTCCTGTTCTCATTTCGCATAAAACGGCGTGGCTCGTCCATCATGCACCGCGGAACCTGGTTCAAGCCGTCGCACAACGCGACTACCAGATAGGTGTGCGGGGCCTCTCTACCCAGCAACGCATCGCGCGCATTCGGCAGGCACTTACCGACTGCGGCATTCCGTCCACCATGCTCAAGACTATCGACATCTCCGTAGTATTTGCTTTCGAGCGAATTCGCACCAACGGTGTCACCTGCCACGTTCTCGGCCAAAACCTACCCTACGACCATATTGACGAGCTTACGCCCGGCATCTTTATCACCGACGAAGCCTTCACCTTCGTGCTCGCTGCCGAGTGGATGTATAGGATCGAATACCTCGAGTATGGTTACGAAGTTTGCGGCGACTATCGCATGGGGCTCAATTCCTCTGACCCTTACACTGAGCAACCAGCCACCACCTCCAAGGACGAAATTGTCGAGCTACTCGATCGGCACCCTGGCAAACCCGGCGCCACACGCGCCAGACTCGCGCTCAGACACATCTACGACCACTCAGCCTCGCCCATGGAGACCGCATCGTCCATCACCCTCTCGCTCCCAACAAGCGAAGGCGGCATTGGTATCAGAGGTATCGAACTCAACAAACCGCTCGAAATCCCTCAACGTCTTTGGCATTGCACCAAAGCTCGAACGCTCAAAATCGACGCTCTTGTTACTTATCAGCGCAGAGAACTCGGCATCGAATATAAGGGCGGTTTTCACGACGAGACCGAGCGCAAGGGCGCAGATGCGGAACGAGAGTCCGTACTCGCCCAAATGGGATATCGAATCGTTACGCTCACCTCGGCACAGTTCGCAAGTCAACTTGCCTTTCATCGCGCCATGAACAGCATTCGCGAAGCACTCGGTATGCCCCGCTACACGGACGCCGAGTACCAGCGAAAGCAAAACGAACTGCGCAAGGCACTTATCCGCAACTGGAAGAGCGCGCAGGGCGAAGACACGCCTTCCGAGTAACGTCATCCCAGCACGCCCCAACCAAAACATGTACATCACCCTCCAAAACCGACATTTTTTGACATCTTTGGAGGCTGATGTACATGTTTGGAACCTATGACCATACCCGGTCCCGACCGTTTGCCGAGCAATAGGATCGCAATCGGCGCCGAACATGTACTATGTACGGGCATTGTCTAAACCCACAATCCAAAGGACCCCATCTTGCCCGTCGTCGCCGCTATGACCGTTACCCCACATGCCTCGGATGCCATGGTCGCTATTCCGTTTTGGCTCGAGATGTTCGCTGTTGTCGCTGCATCGATCTCGGGTGTGCTGGTTGCGCGTGAGCACAAGCTCGACCTGGTGGGCGCGGTCGCGCTCGCGGTGGTCTGCGGTCTGGGCGGCGGTCTCTTGCGCGACATGACGCTGCAGGTGGGCAACGTCTACATCCTCAACCAGCCGATGGCACTCCCGCTTTCCATTGCCACGGCGGCCATCATCTATATTTTCCCGGCAATCGTCGACAAGCCCGAAAAACTCATCCCCTTGCTCGACATCATCTCGGTCGGCATCTACGCCGCCACTGGAGCAGACAAGGCGCTGGTCTACGGCTTTGCGCCGGCGGTGTGCATCATGATGGGCTTTTTTACCGCAGTAGGCGGCGGCATGCTGCGCGACGGCTTTATGGGCGTGGTTCCGGGCATTTTCCAACGTACTAACTTTTATGCCATCGCCGCCATCGCCGGATCGACAAGCTATGTGTGTCTCGTTATGAGCGGCATCATGAGCAATGTCGCCGCGCTGGTCGTATGCGTTGTCGTGACCATGGGACTGCGCTGGCTCTCGCTGCGCTTTGACATCAAAAGCCCCACCGAAGAAGACATCGCGCGCTTTTTGCACCGTAAAAAGTAGGCAGCACGACACAACCCCTCGAAATGCAACCGAGAGGTTCTTTTAGAGCGCCCGCGCGTTGGGTACCCTGTTAGATGCATATCGAGCATCTGACGAAGGATTCACTATGCCCTGTAATCAATTCCCGTTGACCCAGCGCCGTAAAGCATGGGGCCGCATCACCATCCTGTTCGCGCTCATCGCGCTGGCGATCACCGTGCTTCCCACGGCGTCGTTCGCCGGCACGGACACCGCAGGCAACGTACTTGCGACCGACAATGACGCCAATCCGTCCGGCGTCGATGGTGACCTGTACTGGGCCGGCCAGGCCCTCAACTTGGACGATGCGTCCATTGACCGTGATGTCATCGCCGCGGGCGATACCCTCTCGATCCGCGACTGCACGGTTGGCGGCGCCGTCCGTCTGGCGGCACGCACCATCGACATCGCCAAGACCACGGTTGATGGCAGCGTCACGGTGGCCGGCCAGCACGTTGTGCTCAACACCGGTAGCACCGCCAACTGTTTTTACGCGATGGGCGAGACGGTTGCCCTGCGAGGCTCCACCAAGTCGGCAGCGCTGGCAGGCGATACGGTGACCATCGATGGCACCGTCGAGGGCGATGTCGAGGTTTGGGCCGACAAGCTCATCCTGGGCAAGAACGCCCATATCACCGGCACCGTGAACGCGCACGTCTCCGAGGACCCTGAGCGCGCCGCGGGAGCCGAGGTAGGCGCACTTAAGATCGACCGCACCGAGAACGAAGATACTTCCACCGTTAACGATGTCATCGGCGGCATCGTCGCCTCGGCGCTCTCGACTTGCTTTGTCGCCCTGCTGCTCGAGCTCGTCTTTCCGCGTGCGACCGCCAGTGCCGCCGGCATGCATCACCAGCGCCCCACGCCCCTGTGGGTGAGCGGTCTTCTGGGTACGATTGCTGTCGTCCCCGCCGTCCTGCTGCTGATTATCTCTATCGCTGGCCTGTCGCTTGCCGGAACCCTCCTGTGCGGCGTTATCGGCATCGCGTTGGTGTCGAGTGCCTTTGCGGGGTGTGCGATCGCCCGCATGGTCGGACACAGCCAGAACCGTTACGCCATGGCGGCCGTAGGTGGCATCGCCGCGGGCGCGCTTACGGCAATCCCCCTCGTAGGCGACTTCATCAGCGGCGTGGCCTTCGTCTTTACACTCGGCTACATCATCCAAATCATCTGGCGCAACGCCCACCTCAAACCGCAGCAGCCGACTAACACGCCAGAACTCCCCACCGCTTAGCCGCCAACCAACATAAAGGGGCCAGGCACCTTTATGGTGGCGCAGACCAGCTCAATCCTCTTGCACAAAAAGGGCGCCGACCATCACGGTCGGCGCCCTTTCTTGTTAGACGCTATAAAGCCCAGCGCTTATTTGTTGACCTGGCCGGCGCGGACGGCAGCCTTCTTGCGGTCGGTGGCGTTGAGCAGACGCTTGCGCAGGCGAATGTTCTTGGGAGTGATCTCCACCAGCTCATCGTCGGCGATGTACTCCAGCGCCTCCTCCAGCGAGAAGGTGCGGGGCGGCACCAGCTGGACGGAGATATCGGAGGTCGAGGAACGCTGGTTGCCCAGGTTCTTGGTACGGGCGATGTTGACGACCATGTCGCCGGCCTTGCTGCGCTCGCCCACGATCATGCCCTCATAGCACTCGGTGCCCGGCTCAACAAACAGCTGGCCGCGCTCCTGCAGCGTACCCAGGGCATAGGCAACGGCCTTCTCGGTGGTCATGGAGATCATGGCGCCGTTCTGACGGTTACCGATCTCGCCGGCGTAAGGACCGTACTCCAGGAAGGTGTGGTAGAACACGCCCTCGCCGTGGGTGACGTTCATAATGCGGTTCTTAAGACCCATGATGCCGCGGGTCGGGATCTTAAACTCAAGGTGCGTCACGATGCCCGAGGTATCCATGCTCGTCATGATGCCGCCGGAGGTACCGAAGACCTCAACGACCTTGCCCGAATATTCGTCCGGGCACTCGACGACGGCCTGCTCGACGGGCTCCATCTTGTTACCGTTCTCGTCCTTCTTAAACAGAACGCGGGGACGGCCGACCTGGAACTCAAAGCCCTCGCGGCGCATGGACTCCATCAGAACAGACAGGTGCAGAATGCCGCGGCCCGAGACCTCGACGCCGCTCTTGTCCTCGAGCTCCTCGATCTTCATGGTCACGTTGTTCTCGGCCTCGTTGAACAGGCGCTCCTTAAGCTGACGGGCGCCCACGATGTCGCCGTCACGGCCGACGAGCGGGGAGGTCGAAGCCTCAAAGACGATGGACAGGGTCGGCGGGTCGATCTCGATGGGCTCGAGCTCGACGGGGTTCTCGGGATCGGTGTAGACATCGCCGATATCGGTGCGGTCAATACCCACGACAGCAGCGATATCGCCGGCGCCGACTTCCTGGCACTCGGTGCGGCCCAGGTAGTCGAAGGTAAAGAGCTGCTTGACGGTAGCGGTGGCGCTGGAGCCGTCGTTCTTGACGACCAGAATCTGGTCGCCCTGGTGGATGGTGCCAGAGTACACGCGGCCGATACCGATGCGACCGACGAAGTTGGAGTGGTCGATGGTCACGCACTGCATGGCCAGCGGGGCGTTCTCGTCAACCTCGGGCGCAGGCATGTCGTCGATGATCATGTCGAGCAGCGGGTACATGTCCATGTTGCCGTCGTTGGGGTCAAGGCGGGCAAAGCCGTTCATGGCGCTGGCGTAGACCACGTGCTCCATGGCGAACTCAAGCTGGTCGTCGGTGGCGCCCAGGTCGGCCATGAGGTCCAGGCAGTCGTTGTAGGCCTTCTCGGGGTTGGCGCCCGGACGGTCGATCTTGTTGATGACGATCATGATCTTAAGGCCGGTGTCGATAGCGTGACGCAGCACGAAGCGGGTCTGGGGCATGGGGCCCTCAAAGGCGTCGACCAGCAGCAGGGCGCCGTCGGCCATACGCAGCACGCGCTCGACCTCGCCGCCAAAGTCGGCGTGGCCCGGGGTGTCGATGACGTTGATCTTGACGTCCTTGTACTCGATAGAGATGTTCTTGGCGAGAATCGTAATGCCGCGCTCGCGCTCCTGGTCGTTGGAATCCAGGACGCGGTCCTCGACCTGCTGGTTGGCACGGAAGGCGTCCGTGGCACGCAGGAGCTTGTCGACCATCGTCGTCTTGCCGTGGTCGACGTGAGCGATGATGGCGATGTTCCTCAGATTGTCTACGCGCATGTAGTTCCCCTATCTTCTATCTATATACAACCGGCACGCGTATGCGACCCACCCAGCAATGCAACGCTCGGCGGGAATATTGAGCCTTTTACCGAAAACTCGTTTATTTTAGCGATTTTAGATGAGAGGGGTTTCCTCACCTGCAGGTTCAGGGTCGCTCCACATAAAACCATCGCCGGCGCCCATGCCCTCATACAGCACATATGCCGAAAAACCGCTCTCGAGCGTGGTTTCGAAGAAGCTCACGAGCAGAGCATCGTGATAGCCGCCGTCAATCTCGACGCAGCCGGTGTAGCCGATGGCATAGCGAGCGATACGGCCCAGGCCCTCGTCCTTAAGACCCATCTTGTGCTCGGAGATAAAGTTGGTGGCCGCCTCGAGGCACGCCTCTTCGCCGTCCTCGTCGAGCGCCGCCAGACAACGGTTGGAAGCGGCGTCCTCAATTGCCACGACCACGCCAGGGTTTTCACCGGCGGCAAGGTCGTCCAAGAACGCGCCGATCAGATCGCACACCATGGCGTCGAGCTCGGCGGAGACGTTACCGGCGTCCTGCATATCCTGTGCCATCTTTAGACCTTCCCATCGAGTCTGGCGTCATTACAGTTCTTGTGCCTCGGCGGCGATCTTAGCGGCAGCGTCGCGGGTGCGCATCATATCCATCGCGCGCTTGTCGAGCACCTTGATCTGACTGGTCAGCATGACCGCATCGACCACACCCCAGATCACGAGGCCCGTAGAGATCGAAAACCCAAGCGCACCAACTGTACCACGAAGGCGCGAGCAGATTGCCGCGACAAGGGCGGAGACGACAACCATCTTGATAAACGAGCCGCGGCGTTCGCGAAGCGTGCGGGCCTGCGTCACATAGGCAATGCGAGCCGCCTCAGAAGCCTCCGAGCGCATCTGGGCCTCGCGCGCAATGGCCGCCGCCTCAGCCGACATACCGCCGGCCATCAGCGAACGCTCCGCAGCCTGGCCGCCCCACATTTAGAAGTCATCGGGGGAGAGCGTATGGACGAACTCGTCGAACTTCTCGAACTCCCGCTCGTCGTCAACTTCCTCGGCATGGGCAGAAACGGTGCCCAGGCGATTCATGATGTCGTCCTCCACAAACATGGGGGCATTGCTGCGCACGGCAAGGGCAATGGCATCACTGGGACGCGCATCGATCTTATGCTCGTTGCCATCGGCCAACACGACAACCGTCGCGTAAAACACGGGCGGCTCGGCGCGAACGATTTCGATGCGTTCGAGCTTGGCACCCAGGGCGCCAACAGTATCGAGCAACAGGTCATGGGTAATCGGGCGCTCGGCGCGGCCGCTATCGATGCCGCGGCTGATGGCAGCGGCTTCAAACGAACCAGTTTGAATGGAAAGGGAACGCAGTGGCGCGGGCGAGTCCGATTTGCTGCAGCGCTCGCGAAGCACGATAAGCGATGGCACGGGACCGGCGGCCATGACGATGGTCTCTATGTCGACACGAACCATGGAACACCTCCGGTACGTAGCGGTTAACACGCGGCAAGGTCGCCGCATTGAATAGCTATACTACCCAATCTTTCGCACAGCACACAAAACCAAAATGAGATTTATCACAGACAAGAAAAAAGCCCCGAGGCAATGCCCCAGGGCTCTTCACAGTTTTGATGGTGGACCTGACAAGATTCGAACTTGTGACCTCCCGGTTATCAGCCGGACGCTC
>CABUIE010000021.1 GCA_902491565.1 uncultured Collinsella sp. | reverse complement strand
TGCGCAAGACGAAGGCCACATTAAGTGGCCTTCTTTGCGTGCGGAACTCGCGACAAACCAAAACCATCTCGCCAGCCCAGCGACCATGGGGTCCCAAGGTTTTCAAAAAAGCGGTCGGCGCGCAGTGCGCCGACCGCCGATATATGGGGTCTGATAATTTTAACCAGCTAGAGTCTCTTACTCGTCTAGGAGATCTTCTGGCATGTCGTTGCCGTCGCCTAGATCGACAGGGGTTTCTTCGGGGGCGGAGCCGTTTTCTGTGGCTTCGCCTTCGGGCTTCTCTTTGGATGCCGTCATGCGGGCTACGGCGCATACGCGGTCGTTGTCGTCGACGGTCATCATCTTGACGCCCTGGGTGGCACGGCCGGTCTGGCTGATCTCGTCGGTCTTGACGCGAATGACCGTCGCGCCCTCCGTCACGATGAACAGCTCGTGCTGCGGGCCCACCGTCTTCATGGCCGCGAGGTTACCCTTACGCTCGGTCATTTGAATGGTGTAGACGCCCTGGCCGCCGCGATTCTGCTCCGGGTAGTCCGCAACCGGCGTGCGCTTGCCGTAGCCGCGCTCGGTGATGACGAACAGATCGCCGTTGCCGTTAGTGACTTCCATGCCCAGAACGCTCACGCCGTCCTTCATACCGATACCGCGAACGCCGCTGGTATCGCGACCGGTAGCGCGTACCTGCTCCTCGGAGAACATGATCGCCTTGCCCGCGGTGGTGGCCAGGATAATCTTGTCGCCCTCGCGCACGCGGCGCACGTTCAGCAGCGCGTCGTCGTCACGCAGGTTGATAGCGATCAGGCCGTCGCGACGGCTGCGGTCATATGCGCTCATCACGGTCTTCTTGACCATGCCGCTCTTAGTGGCAAACATCAGGTACTCGTTGGCCGGGAACTCGCGGCAGCTGATGACGCTCGCGATCTTCTCGCCGTCCTCAAAGGGCAGCAGGTTGACGATCGCGGTACCGCGCGCCTGGCGCGTACCCACCGGCAGCTCGTGCACCTTCAGGCGATAGACCTTGCCCTTGCTCGAGAAGAACAGCACGTACTCGTGCGTGGACGCGATAAACATCTCGTCGATAACATCGTCCTCTTTGAGGTTGACGCCCGACACGCCCTTGCCTCCGCGCTTCTGGGCACGGTAGGCAGCCACCGGGATACGTTTAACGTAGCCGGTATGGGTGATGGTCACGACCATATCCTCGTCGGCGATGAGGTCCTCGACATCCAGATCCTTCTCAACCTGGCTGATCTCGGTGCGGCGCTTGTCGCCAAACTTCTTGGAGATCTCGCGCATCTCTTCCTTGATGACGCCCAGGATCTTCTCCTCATGCGCCAGCAGGTCCTCGTAGTAGGCGATGGCGCGGCGCAGGCCGTCCAACTCTTCTTGGATCTTGTCGCGCTCCAGGCCGGTCAGGCGGCGCAGCTTCATCTCGAGGATGGCCGTGGTCTGCTCGGGCGTAAAGCCAAAGCGCTCGATCAGGCGGCTGCTGGCCTCGGAGTCGGTCTGCGAGGAGCGTATGATGCTAATGACCTCGTCGATATGGTCAAGGGCCATCAGGTAACCCTCGAGGATATGCGCTCGGGCCTGGGCCTTCTTAAGGTCGAAGCGGGTGCGGCGGGTGACGACGTCGACCTGGTGGTCGATATAGTGCTGCAGCATCTCGCGCAGGCTCAGGCATTTGGGAACGCCGTTGACGAGTGCCAGGTTGTTGGCGCCAAAGGTCGTCTGCAGCGAGGTGTACTTATACAGGTTGTTGAGCACGACCTGCGGAATGACGCCCTTCTTGAGCTCGATGACCAGACGGATACCCTTCTGGTTGGACTCATCGCGCATATCAGAGATGCCCTCGATGCGCTTGTCGTTGACGAGCTGGGCGATCTTCTCCTGCAGGGTGCCCTTGTTGACCATGTAGGGAATCTCGGTAAAGACCAGGCGGCTGCGGCCGGTCTTGGTGGACTCCACATGTGCCTTGGCACGCACGGTAATAGAGCCGCGGCCGGTCTCGTAGCTCTGCTTAATGCCGGCGCTGCCCATGATGATGGCGCCGGTGGGGAAGTCCGGACCGGGCATGATCTGCATGAGCTCGTCGACGGTGGCGTCGGGGTTGTCGATCAGGTAGCAGGTGGCCTCGATCGCCTCGGTGAGGTTATGCGGGGCGATGTTGGTGGCCATGCCGACGGCGATGCCCTGGCTGCCGTTGACCAGCAGGTTGGGGAAGCGCGCGGGCAGCGCCACGGGCTCGGCGAGCGATTCGTCGTAGTTGGGCTGCCAGTCGACGGTATCCTTCTGCAAGTCACGCAGCAGTTCCATGGCGGGCTTTGCCAGACGGCTCTCGGTGTAACGCATGGCCGCCGCGCCGTCGCCATCGATGTTGCCGAAGTTGCCGTGACCGTCGATGAGCGGCGTGCGCATGGAGAACCACTGCGCCAGGCGGACCATGGCCTCGTAGACCGCAGAGTCACCGTGCGGGTGGTACTTACCGATAACTTCGCCGACCGTCCAGGCCGACTTTTTGTGTGGGCGGTTGGGGTAGATGCCGCTCTCGTTCATCGCGTACAGGATGCGGCGGTGTACCGGCTTTAAGCCGTCGCGCACGTCCGGCAGGGCACGCGCCGTGATAACCGACATCGAATACTCGATGAACGACTGCTTCATCTCGCGACCGAACTCCGAAATCTGGAGCTGACCGCCGTTGATATCCTCGCCGGCCGAGGCACCACGGTCGACTTCGCCAAAGCTCTCCTCGAGCTCGGCGTCGTCGTCCTCTTCCTCATCATCATCGGCATCGGGGTTATAGGCGTCCGGGTCGCCGTCCTCGCCCTGCTCAGCACGGGCAAGCAGGCGCTTCAGATCATCGGGCATACCGGCATCGCCGGCCTCATCCATACCCTCATTGTTGTTGATATCGTCTGCCACGTTACCTCCTCTTAAGCGTCAAGGAATCGTGCATCATGTGCATGCTTCTCGATGTACTCGCGGCGATAGCCGACCTCGGAACCCATCAGCTCGCGCACGGCGCGGTCCGCCACCACGGCGTCCTCGATCGACACACGCTGCAGAATGCGGGTCTTTGGGTCCATCGTCGTCGAGGCAAGCTGTTTGGGGTCCATCTCGCCCAGGCCCTTGTAGCGCTGGACGGTATAGCCCTTGCGCTTTTTGGTGATCTTGCCGTCCTTGGCCTTGCCGTCCTCGTCGTTATCATCGGGGTTCAGGCCCAGACTCTGGATGGTATCGCGCAGGATCTCGTCTTCGGGCTGGCGGCCGTTGGGATACACGTAGTGGATCTTGTTGCGCACCTTAATGCCAAAGATGGGCGGGCAGGCAACATAGACGTAGCCGGCATCGATCAGCGGACGCATGTACTTGTAGAAGAACGTCAGCAGCAGGATGCGGATATGCGCGCCGTCGACGTCTGCATCGGTCATGATGATGATCTTGTGGTAGCGCGCCTTGGTGATATCGAAATCGCCGCCGTCGCCGGCACTCGTCGTGACGCCGCAGCCGATCGCGGTAATCAGCGACTGGATGGTGTCACTCGAGAACGCGCGATGGTCACCAACGCGCTCGACGTTCAAAATCTTGCCGCGCAGGGGCAGAATCGCCTGGATGTCTCGGCGACGGCCGTCCTTGGCCGAACCGCCTGCCGAGTCGCCCTCTACGATGAAGAGCTCGGTCAGCTCGGCATCGCGCACCGAGCAGTCAGCGAGCTTACCGGGCAGGGACGCCGTCTCGAGCAGGCTCTTGCGACGGGTCGCTTCGCGCGCCTTGCGGGCGGCGTTGCGCGCCTTGCAGGCCTGTTGCGCCTTCTTGACGATCTCGCGGGCGGGCTTGGGATGCTCCTCCAAGTAATCGGCGAGGCCGTCGGTCACGATCTTGAGCGTCAGCGCGCGCATATAGGAGCTGCCGAGCTTGGCCTTGGTCTGGCCCTCAAACTGCGGATCGGGCAGCTTGACCGAGATAACGGCCGAAAGGCCCTCGCGCACATCGTCGCCGGTCAGATTGGCGTCTTTTTCCTTGAGCAGGTTCTGCTTGCGCGCATAGTCGTTGATCACGCGGGTGAGCGCGGTGCGGAAGCCCTCAAGGTGCATGCCGCCCTCGGGGGTGTAGATGTCGTTGGCAAACGACATGACGTTCTCGCCGTAGCCGCTATTCCACTGCAGGGAAACCTCAACCTCGCCCATCTTGGCCACAGGTGCGTCCGGGTCCGATTTGCCCTCGATGTAGATAGGCTCCTTAAAGGCCTCGGGGACGTCCTTGCCCTCGTTAAGGAACTTGACGAAGTCGATGATGCCGCCCTCGTAGCAAAACTCCTCCACGTGGGGAGTAGACTCGCGCTCGTCAGTCAGCACGATTTTGAGGTTCTTATTGAGGAACGCCGTCTCCTGCAGACGGTTGTGCAGCGTATCGAAATCGTAAATGCAGGTCTCGAAGATCTCGTCGTCGGGCCAGAAGGTGACGGTGGTGCCCGTCGAATCCGAGGTGCCCACGACCTCCATCTTCTTGACGGTCTTGCCGCGCGAGAACTCCATCTCGTAGGTGTTGCCGTCGCGACGAACCTGAACGACCACGCGCTTGGACAGTGCGTTGACGACGGAGATGCCAACGCCGTGCAGGCCGCCCGAGACCTTATAGGCCGAATTATCGAACTTACCGCCGGCGTGCAAAATCGTCATGACGACCTCGAGCGTCGGGATCTTTTTAACAGGGTGCTCGTCGACGGGGATACCGCGCCCGTTGTCGACGACCGTGATGGAGTTGTCGGCGTGGACCGTCACCTGGATCTCGGTGCAGAAACCGGCCATGGCCTCGTCGACGGAGTTGTCAACGATCTCCCACACCAGGTGATGCAGACCGCTGGCGCTCGTCGAGCCGATATACATGCCCGGGCGCTTACGAACGGCCTCGAGACCTTCGAGAATCTTAATCTCGCCGCCATCGTAATCGTTTTCGTTTGCCACACGTCCTCCTTCAGTCAAGAAAATGTGTACAGCCTTACTAGTTTATCGTAAAAAAATACCCTCGGGAATGAGGGTATTTGGCTCTACAAGGCCACCAGATGCGATTTAAGGCTCTTTTTTGCTTTGCACGCCCTTGGCCCTCTCGGCACTGGCTCTCATGGCATTCTCGAGGGCCTCGCGCAGTTTTTGGTCTTCGATGGGCGCCACTTGGCGCTCAATCTCGGTGCGCTCGGCCTCACTTAGGTCGGCGTGCGGGGCCGGCGGGTGCTCGGTCGTCGCCGGGCGCAGGCGCTCCTTGGCGGCGGGCGGCGTGTGACCGGGTGCGGTGGTTTTGAACACCAGGCCGTCCACATGCGCACCGGCGCGCTCCATGCGCGCGCGGATGATCTCACGCAACAGCGTCATTTCCTGCGTCCACGAGGGCGAATCGAGATATACCAGCAGTTCATTGGACTCGGGCAGGTAGCGCAGACCCGTCACATGCCGCCCCTCGCGCGTGCCCGAGCACACCGCGTTCCACGCGCGATAGACCGCGCGCGACTCCTCGGCAGCCTCCATCTGCGCGCGGCGCTTAGGCGTTGCAGCCGCCAGGATGCGCTGGCGCTCTGCGTTCAAAAACCCACTGAAGGCGACCGTTTCGCTCTCGCGCTCGTAATTAGCACGTCTCACCCATGCTCACCACCTTGGCTCGATCAAGCAGGTCATCGGTAAAATACCCCAGGTTGGTCGTGGTTATGACCGTCTGGATATCATCGCCGATCAACCGCAGGAAAGCACCGCGACGCTCGCCGTCGAGCTCGCTCATCACGTCGTCCAAAAGCAGCAGTGGGGCGGTGCCCAGGACATCGCGAGCCACGGCCACCTCCGCCACCTTCCAGGCCAGCACCAACGTTCGCTGCTGGCCTTGGCTGGCAAACGAACGGGCGGAGCGACCCGCCACGGTAAACTCAATCTCATCGCGATGCGGTCCCACCAACGTCACGCCGCGGCGAATTTCCTCGTCGGCGTGCTCATCAAGGGCGGCCAGCATGCGCTCGTACGCCCAGCCCTTCAGCTCTTCGCGATCCCCGACCTGGGGCAAATCCCCCAGCGTGGACGTATAGGTCACGTTGGCAGCCTCACCGGACGCCACTTGCCCGTAGGCAGTACGCACATGGCCCGCCAGCCGGTCGAGCAGGGCCAACCGGTGCACGAGCAGAGCCGCGCCCGCGCGGGCAATCGAATCGTTCCACGCGCCGAGCATCTCGCGGCAGCACCAGGCCTCCTTGAGCAAGGCGTTACGCTGGGTCACGCAGCGACCATAGGTGCTCGCAAGATCGGCATAGCGTGCGCTCAGTTGCATGCCAAAGTCGTCGAGGGCGGCGCGGCGCACACTGGCGCCTCGCTTAACCATGTCCAGATGGTCGGGGCAAAACAGCACGCTCGGCAGAACCCCGCGCACACCGGCGGCAGAGCATCTCTTGCCGTTGCGGCTAAACGAGCGTTTACCGTCCTCCGCGCTCAATCCCATATCAAGCACGCGGCCGTCGCCCTCGAGCCTCAGCTCGACCTTGCACGAGCCCACGCCATCATGGACGAGCTCGGCGGCGGTCGGATGCCTAAACGAGGCGCCGCTCGTCAGCAGCTGCAGCGCCTCTATGAGATTGGTCTTTCCCGCCGCGTTGGGTCCCGCAAGTATCGTCACGCCCTCGTCCAAGGCAAGGCGATAGCTATCGAAGCTGCGGTAATGCGCAACGGAAAGATCACGGGCGAACATGGTCATGGCGCAGCGCTAGATGCGGACCGGCATGACCAGGTACAGGTAGTTGATCTTGTCGTAGGACTTGAAGATGCCCGCCTGCGAGTAGCTCTTGAGCTCCAGCGTGATCTCCTTCTCCTTGGACAGGGCATTGAGGCAGCCGAAGATGTAGTGGTAGTTGAAGGCGATGGTACCCGACTCGCCCTCGGCCTCGACATCGATCGTCTCCTGCGCAAGGTCCTGGTCATTGGAAATGGAGGACAGGCCCATCTGCCCGTTCTCGACATCGATCTCGAACTTGACGGCGGGGTTGGCGCTCGCGATAACGGCCACGCGCTTGAGGGCGGCGTTAAAGGCGGCGACGTCGATCTTGACGCTCGTCACGCACGAATCGGGGATGAGCTGCTTGTAGTTGGGGTACACGCCCTCGATGCGGCGCGACACGTAGGTGGTATTGCCGGCCTCAAAGACGACCTGGGTGTCGGTAGCCCCGATCATGATGGTCGCCTGGCTGGCCATGATGTTCAGTGCGTCGTTAAAGGCGTCGGCCGGAACGTTGAGTTCAAAGGAGCCCTCGAGGGTTGAGGTCTCGACCTGCGTATCGCACACGGCCAAGCGGAAGGAATCGGTCGCCACCAGGCGCACGGTGTTGTTCTCGACCTTCATGTGCACGCCACCCAGGATGGGGCGGGCCTTGTCAGTCGAGGTGACGCGCCACACGCGGCCGACCATTTCGGACAAGATATCGGTCGGCAGTTCCACGGCGCTCTCGATGGCATAGGCCGGAAACTCGGGGAAGTCATTGGCATCGAGCGTGTTCAGGCGGAAAGAGCTCTTCTCACAACCAATCAGCACCTGGCGCTCGGACAGCTCAAAGGTGACCGGGGCATCGGGGAGGGTCTTGGTGATATTGGAGAGCATCTTACAAGGGATAACCATCTCGCCCCCTTCTTCGACATGTGCCGCGATGCGATGACGGATCGAGATGGTGTAGTTAGAGGTCTGGAATTCCAAGATGCCGTCTTGCGCCTTGACGAGCACGCCCGACAGGATGGGAAGGGTGGACGCCGAAGCGACACCCTTCATAACGACGCCGATGGCTTGTGTAAGCGAGCTCTGGCTGACGGTGAACTTCATCTTTTAATACCTTTCTTTAGATATAAATATCTTAATAATAGTAATAGCACTGACGAAACTGTTGATTACTCCCAAAGACGCAGGTCAGACCCAGAAAGAGAATCGACAGCAACCTGTGTGCAACGGGGGTGGTTTTCCACGTTCAAAACCTGCGCAAAACTTTTCACCACCGCGGGTTGGGTTTTAGACACCTTATGCCCATGGTTTCGACAAGTTTTCAACAGGTGTCTCTATTTCCCTACGAGCGCAGTGTAATTTTATCGCGCAGCGATTTGAGGTCTTCGGTGACGGTACGGTCTTCCTGGATCATCTTCTGGACCTTTTTGTAGCTCGTGCTGACGGTCGAGTGGTTGCGGTTGCCAAATTCGGCGCCCACCGCCGTGGTCGTCATCTCGCACATCTCGATGGCCAGGTAGATAGCGATATGGCGTGCTTTGGCGATATTGGCGTTGCGACGCGGGCCGATGAGCTCCTCGTGCGTCACGCCGTACTGCTCTTCGATGACGGACTGAACCGTTTGCACGTTGATCTTTTTGGCCGATGTGTCGAAGTACTGGCTGGCGATGGCGTCGATATCGTCAAAGGTGAGCTCCCCGCCCTCGCGCTCGCGGTCGCCCGCCTCGCCGGCGCAGCGCTCGCAGAAGCTCTCGAGTTCGCGGATGTTGGTGCCCGACACCTCGGCCATGTGTTTAAAGTGCTCGTCGGTCAGGTGCCCGCCGTCGCCCCCGTAGGCCGCCAACAGTGAGTCGTCGCCTGCCTCGGGAGCGGCGACGATGGTGTTCTCGTAATAGCGCTGCAAGATCTTGTATTTCATCTCGTAGCTGGGCTCTGCGACCAGGCAGAGCATGCCGGCGTTGAAGCGGCTGGTCAGGCGCTCGTCCATGCTCAGGTCCTTGGGGGCGCGGTCTGCCGCGATGACGACCTTCTTGTTGTTGCGGATGAACTCGTCCATGAGCTGGAAAAAGTAGTCCACGCTCGCGCGCTTGCCGATGATGTTTTGGATGTCATCGATGATGAGCACGTCCACGCCGTGGTACGCCTGCATGATGGGGGCGTTGCTCTTCTTTTGGCGGTCGAACTCGGTCATCAGGTCGTCCAGATATGCCTGGGAGTTGGCATACTTGACCTTGATCTCGGGCGACTTCTCGGCGAGCTCGTTTTTGATGGCAAGCAGCAGGTGCGTCTTGCCCAGGCCCGATTTGCCGTAGATAAACAGTGATGTGCATGTGCCGCGCTCGTCCGCGAGGGCGGCAAACTTGAGTGCCGAGCGATAGGCATGGCTGTTCTCGGGGCCGTAGACAAAGTTCTCAAAGGTAAATTTTGAGTTCGCGGCGAGCGGGGCTCCATCCGTATTCTGCTCGGCCGGCACGGTCGGTGCTGGCATGGGTGAAGCGGGGGTCGCAGCTTGCGTGGATTTAGTCGGCGCTCCGCCCTTCATCTGGTTCATCATGCGACGAAAATCGTCGGCCGAGAGCGTGTTCTTGATTGCAATGCCCGAATCCGCGCCCGCCGCTGCGTCGTGAGCGATGGGCATGTGCGTGACGGGTGCGTTCGTTGACGTCGCTACCGCGGTCGGCAACGGCGCCATGGTTTCACGGGAAACATCGCTGTGCTGGTGCTCGATTGTCGGCACGTCGCCTGCGGAGGCCGGCACCGCCGGGGAAGCAGCGGGAGCCGTGGCGGGCGCCGTCGCGGCAGCGGATTCCGTCGCGGCGCCTTGCGGTGCCACGATGTCGAGCGCAATCGGCGCAAAGGCGATTTCTTCCAGATAGGCCTCAATAGTCGGCTGATGCTTTTTGAGCTGCGCGATGGCAAAGCGCGAGGGGGCCTCGATCGTGAGCGTATCTTCGGTCAGGCTTATGGCGCGCGATTGCCCCAGCATGTTGATGAGGCGTGCATCTTGGCCGTCGCGCTGACAAAAGGCGATGGCATCCCCCAGGATGATGCTTGCTTCCTCGTCCACTGTCTCTCCCGTTCTTTAGCTCTGAGCTCGCACGCGAGCGGCGCCGAGTTCGGTCAGATGGTATTTCTGGCCATGCTTGATGACCAAGCCGGCCTGCGCCAAGTCATTGAGCGTGCGTGACCAAGTGGGGGCCGAGTTTCCAAACGTCCTCGCCAGATCGGTTGCACCGCACGCTTGATTTTGCGCCAGATAGCCCAGCGCGGCGTTGCCGCGATCGCTTACGAACACGTCCGGTTGTGGCTGCGCATACTGATTTGCTGCATTAGGATACATCATTTGAGCTGCTGGTTGTTGAGAACTCTGCATCGGCGGCATTTGCTGTTGAAAACTTTGAGGCCACTGTTGGTAAGGCTGTGGAGGCATCTGCTGGGTCCAAGGGTTGTACTGCTGCTGCGGCATCTGCTGGTACGGCTGCTGATATCCCTGCTGGTACTGCTGCGGGAACTGCTGGCCATACCCCAGTGGCGGCATCTGCTGATATGGATATCCCTGTTGGTACGGCTGATAGCCCATTTGCTGGCCACCCGGCGCCCCCGTCGCCTGCTGCATTGCTGCTGCATCCTGATCAGCCAGCGGCATGGCCTCTGGCATGTTTGGCGGCATCGACATAGATGCCGCCTGGGGTTCTTGTGTGGGAAGCATTCCGGGCTGCTGCATCTGTCCCACGGGGGGCTGCATCTGCTGCGTTGCCACGGGCTGCTGCGCAAAAGCTCCCGGCAGGGGATATGTGGGCTGCTCCGTCTCGGGCCGCACGGCAGCGCCGCGTCCGCCGGCACGCTCGATTTCCTGCACGCGTTTAGGGTTCAGGCTTACCGTAACCACGGTGCCGTTGCCCATGTTGTCCTCGATGGATACGGCACCGCCGGCGTTTTCCAAATACTCCTGCACCATGGGAAACCCTGCTCCGGTTCCACGGATATAGCGCTTCATCTTGCTGTTTGCGCTGGTAACGCCAAAGTCGAAAGCACGTTCCTTGTCGTCGATGCCGGGTCCTTGGTCAGCAAAGCGGATGGTGTCTCCGCCGTCCAGAATCGAGATGATGGGCTCGGCAAAGTGTGCGTGGATAAAGTTTTCGACAATCTCGCGGATGACCATGAGCGAGATGTGGCCACCTTGTTCTTTCATGCACTGGTAGACGGTGTTGGTCGTCTCTTCCAAATACGTGCGGACATCTTGCGGATCAATGACGATCACCCGCGGTGTCGACAGCATGTCGTCATAGACGGCGATGCGCGCGGCGTACATGGCTTTTGGCGCCTGCGTTGTCGTCTGTTCACCTTCGTCACGCTCTTCGCGCACGCCGGTGATGTGCTCGTTGTCGGGTGCCGGGTCTCCGGAATCGACCATGGTGTAAAAGTCGTCAGACATGCCGCTCGCAATCTTCCAAAAGGTTTCGAACAAATAGTAGCTCACCGTGCAATGTTTCTCATCTTTCAACAACTTTTCAAAACCTGTTGAAAACTTTGGAAAACGGACGAAAAGTTCTCAACATTGCCAACATGACCTGTTGAAAACTCGATGAAATATCGTGAAAAGTTGCCATGCACCGCTAAATCGAGCTTGGCTTATGGGGGAACCGTGTGAACTGCGCAACCTTTTACCTTTGATTTCTTGACATTTGAACATTGATTTCCCTACAATCTTCAAGCTCACGTGTCTATATCTGCGTCCGCGTCCCCGCGGACACTCGAAATGCAGCAGGAGGAACTTAAGATGAAGCGTACGTATCAGCCTAATAAGCGTAAGCGTGCCAAGACCCATGGCTTCCGTGCCCGTATGGCCACTAAGGGTGGTCGTGCCGTGCTCGCCCGTCGTCGCGCCAAGGGCCGCAAGCGTCTCACTGTCTAGCAGCGATACACACATCTCGCATGAAGACTATTAAGTCTCGGCAAGATTTCGAGCATGTGTTCAGTCAGGGGCGTCGTTTCAATCACCCTCTGATTCGAATGACCATATGTGAATCGGTTGGCGAAGGCGACTCCGGAAGGGTCGCCTTCGTTGGTGCTAAGCGACTCGGTTGTGCCGTCGTGCGCAACCGATCCAAGCGTGTGATGCGCGAGGCCGCCCGCAGCTGCGGATTTCCCGTTGCGGGTTATGACATCATCTTGTTCGCAACTCCCAAGACGAGGGTTTCCTCGCCGCAGGAGATGGACAAGGCGTTGCGTTCGCTTATGAAGCGCGCCGGCGTTGCCGGGGAGGAGCGATGAGCAATCACGTTTTGCGACGTGTTGCCATCGCTCCTATTCGCATATATCAACAGGTTATTTCGCCCTTATTGCCTGACGCCTGCATTTATTACCCAACGTGCTCGCAATACGCCGTCCAGGCGATTGAGAAGCACGGTGTTTTGAGAGGCTGCTGGCTTGCCGTGAGGCGCATCGCTCGCTGCAATCCCCTGCACGTCGGCGGTTATGACCCTGTGCCCTAGCGGGCACTCGCTATCGGAGGAAAACTTACATGTGGGATTGGATCGTTAACATCCTTTTCGAGCTGCTCAAGCTCATCCAGACCTTTGCGGTCGACTGGGGCCTGTCCATCATCATCCTGGTGGTCATCATCCGTCTGCTGCTGACGCCGCTCATGCTCAAGTCGACCAAGTCGACGGCTCGCATGCAGGTGCTGCAGCCCAAGATGCTCGAGATCCAGGAGCGCTATGCCGACGATCCCCAGCGTCAGGCCGAGGAGATGCAGAAGTTCTACAGCGAGAACAAGTTCAACCCCATGGCTGGCTGTCTGCCGCTGCTGATTCAGATGCCTATCCTGTTCGCCCTGTTTACATTGCTGCGCAACCTGCCGCAGTACTTTAACGACGGCACGTTCTCGTTCTTCAACATCCTGCCCGACCTGACCACCACGCCGAGCGCTTCCTTTGCCGATGGCTTTATGGTTGCACTGCCTGCGCTGGTTTGCCTGATCCTGTTCGCCGTCCTGACCCTGATTCCGCAGCTCTATATGTCGCGCAACCAGACCGGCCAGCAGGCTCAGAGCATGCGTATGATGGCCGTTGTCATGACGGTCATGATGCTTTGGATGGGCTGGAGCCTTCCCGTTGGTGTTCTGCTGTACTACGACGTCTCGTCTGCTTGGCAGGTTATCCAGCAGATTTTTGTGACGCAGAAGGTCATCGACAAGGCGAAGGCCGATGAGGAGGAGCGTCTTAAGAACGCTCCGCTGCAGGTTGAGGTCACTCGTCGAGAGAAGAAGCCGCGCCCGCACAAGAAGAAGTAACGGGATATCAATCTTATTTAGGTACCTAACTTTTGGAGTACGTTATGTCTGAAGAGATCATCGAGGATATGCTTGAGGAGGTTGCCCCGCAGGTCGCGGGCGATTATCCCGAGATTGCACAGCGCTACAAGGCTGGTGAAGAGCTGACCGATGAGGAGCTCGACACCATTGCCGATGTTGCGATTTCCATCCTGCGTTCCATCCTTTCGCACTTCGATGCCGCCAACTCTCCTATCGATGAGTATGAGGGCGACGAGGGTGAGCTGATTTTGGATGTAACGGCTCCCGACCTTGCTGTTCTCATTGGCCGTCATGGTCGCACCCTTGATGCCCTTCAGGTTATGTTCTCTTTGCTGGTGAGCCGCAAACTTGGCTTTAGGTATCCGGTTGTGGTGGACGTAGAGGGATACAAGAGTCGCCGTCAGGACAAGGTTGCTTCCATGGCCCAGTCTGCTGCCGAGCGTGCCATCCGCACTCATAAGAGTGTTTCGCTTCCGCCCATGAATGCCTACGAGCGTCGACTGGTTCACATTGCACTTCGTGGCAATGATGCCGTCGATACTCATTCTGAGGGTTCTGACCCTGATCGCCATGTGGTGATTGTTGCTCGATAATCTTCTCGAGCTTATGCTAAGGGGACGTGGTTTCCACGTCCCCTTTTTTTGTCAAAAGTTCTCGATACACTGATTTTTGTCAGAAAGGAGCTTTCGTTGTTAGTACTTACTGATCAGCAGGCTGACGAGATGTTGAGTCGTCTAACTTCCTATTGCAAAGAGTATTCCTTGAGCGTAACTGATGTTGAGCTGAGGAAATGTATCCAGCATTTGGATTTGGTTCTTGAAACAAATAAGACAACCAATCTCACCCGTATTCTTAACGTAGAAGATGCTGTAGTACTTCATATCCTCGACTCACTTGTTTTGCTCCCCTATATCAATAAGGCTCCTGAGGGAGCTTTGCTCGATATGGGAACAGGTGCGGGCTTCCCTGGTATTCCATTAACCATAACCACGCATCGTAAAGCTACTTATATTGACTCTGTTGGCAAGAAGGTTGATGCTGTTAATTCCTTTGTCCATGCTCTTGGATTGAAACATGCTCATGCGGTTCATGATCGTCTTGAAGAATATGCTCGAAGCCATAAGAAGCAGTTCTCTGTTGTAACCGCCCGTGCACTGGCCCCTCTACCGATTCTTGTTGAGTATGCGGCTCCGTACCTCAAGGATGGAGGGCTATTTGTTATCACCAAGGGCAATCCTTCGGATGAGGAGCTTGCTTCTGGCATGTCAGCTGCAAAGATTTGCGGCTTCACTTTGCTTCTGAATGACGCTATCGATTTGCCTGAGGGCCTGGGCCACAGGGAGTTCATTGTTCTTAAGAAGAGTCATCCAGCATCCGTCTCATTGCCTCGTGCAAATGGCATGGCAAAGAAGAATCCGCTTGCCTAGATGTTTCACGTGAAACATAATGGATACTAACAACTTGCGGTGTTTCACGTGAAACATGGCGGTTGATATCGAATCGGAATGTTTCACGTGAAACATCCTCCGTTTGACAGCTTTAATACACACCAGGAGGGACCGTGGGATTTCGCGACGTTAAGCGTTCTAAGAGTGCAAAAGACACGCGTATCATTGCAATCATCAATCAAAAAGGTGGCGTCGGTAAGTCAACGACGGCTGTAAACCTTGCAGCAGCACTGGGTGAGCAGGGTCGTAAGACGCTGATTGTCGATTTTGATCCGCAAGGAAACAGCACTAGCGGATTTGGAATTGAAAAAGAAGACCTTGATCACTGCATCTATGACGCATTGTTGAATGATGTGCCGGCAGAATCGCTTGTTCTTGATACAAATTGCAAAAAGGTATTCGTAATTCCGGCTACAATTCAGCTTGCAGGCGCAGAAATTGAACTCGTAAGCGCAATTGCTCGTGAAACCCGTCTCAAAGATTTGCTTGAGCCGATTCAGGACGAGTTCGATTTTATTTTCATTGACTGTCCCCCTTCGCTCGGCCTGCTTACTATCAACGCCTTGACCGCAGCAGACAGCGTTTTGATTCCGATCCAATGCGAGTATTATGCACTTGAAGGCGTTACGAAGCTGCTTGAGTCAATGAAGATGGTCAAATCACGTCTGAACAAGGGCTTAGACACCTATGGTGTGCTTATGACCATGTATGACTCGCGTACTTCTCTATCGAATCAGGTTGTTGAGGAGGTTCAATCGTACTTTGGTGATAAGGCGTTTAAGACGCTGATCCCCCGTACGGTTAAAATCTCCGAAGCTCCGTCTTTTGGAGAACCGGTAATTACCTATGCACCTCAAAATAAGGGTGCAAAAGCGTATATGAACCTTGCAAAAGAGGTGATCAAGCGTGCCTAGTGTAAAGAAACGTGGCGGATTAGGACGTGGACTCAATGCTTTGGTCTCAGAGGCCGAGTATGAGACTGGTGGTTCGGCTGCATCGGCTTCGAATGCTGCGTCTGAAACAAAATTACCTATTGAGGATATCGTTCCCAACCCAAATCAGCCCCGAATTCACTTTAACGAAACTGAACTTCGCGAGTTGAGCGAGTCAATTCAAGAACATGGCGTTTTGCAGCCGCTTTTGGTTCGCAAGCATGGAAATGGCTATGAGATCATCGCTGGTGAACGTCGTTACCAGGCGTCAAAACTTGCTGGTCTTGAGGAACTGCCAGTCATCATTAAGGATGTTAATGATGAAGAGATGCTAGCTCTTGCTCTTATCGAAAACCTTCAGCGTTCTGATCTAAATCCTGTCGAAGAGGCTAAGGGCTACCGCCAGCTTATCGATGCCAGCGGTATGACCCAGGAAGCATTGTCGAAGGCTGTAAGCAAGTCGCGCTCTGCAATTACAAACTCGCTGCGCCTTCTTGATCTTCCCGAAGTTGTTCAGCAGATGATTTTTGAGGGCAAACTTACTGCTGGTCATGCACGTGCGATTCTTGCAGTTCCCTATGAGGATGCTCGAATTCGACTTGCTGAGAAGGTTGTTGCAGAGGGCCTTTCCGTAAGAGCGACAGAAAATCTTGCTCCGTTGTTTTCTGCCGGAGAGACACATAAGACTCCGAGGCCTGCAACGCCTCAGTCTTTTAAAAAGGCTGCCCGCGTGCTTCGTCAGGTTTTTAATACCAACGTGCGTGTGAAGAGCTCGCGTGGAAAGAATAAGATTGAGATTGAGTTTAAAGACGAAGAAGAGCTCTCTCGTATTCTTGGCGAAATGATTCAGTTTGATCAAGGAGGCCAAGATGAGGAATAGGATTTTTACTGTGATTGCATTGGCGACGACTGTCGCTGCTGGTGCCTTTGCTGGCTATAAGATCGCGACAGACGATGAACTTCGAGGTCGTTTGCTTCGTAGTGCGCAAGATATTGTCGATACATCCAAGAAGAAAATGGATGTTATGACAGAAGATGTTGCCATGCGCACCGCTCAGGTAACGAAGAATCCCAAGATTAATCAAGGTTGGGTTAACAACCAATGGGAAAATGTAGGTTATTAGGTACCTAACAATTACTTAGCATATTATGAGGGGTCCTTGTCTAATTCACGAGGCAAGGAGCCCTTATTTTGACCGTAAAAAATGGGACAGGTAGCAGCTGATTCAAAATTAAGCTCAATAAATGAAACGGCCACGGTTGCATATCCTGCAACCGTGGCCGTTCAATGTTTCACATGAAACGTTTTGGGGTGCGACTCCCCTATGCGTTCTTCTGAACTTTGAAGCGCTGCTTCAGCTGTCCGCAGGCGGCGTCAATATCGTTACCACGGGAGTTACGAATCGTGGTCTCGATGCCACGGGACTCAAGACGACGCTGAAGATCCTCAACCTTATGAATCGGCGACGGCTTGAGCGGGCTACCCTCAATGTCGTTAAGCTGAATAAGGTTAACGTGGCACAGCGTTCCCTCGCAGAAGTCGCAGAGCGCCTGCATCTCGGGATTCGTATCGTTGACGCCTTCGATCATGGCATACTCATAGGTCGGGCGGCGGCCAGTCTTCTCGGTGTAGAGCTGAAGCGCCTCGTGAAGGCGAAGCAGTGTGTACTTCTTAACACCGGGCATGAGCTTGTTGCGCGTCGACTGGATGGCGGAATGCAGGGAAACGGCAAGCGTGAACTGCTCGGGGATATCGGCAAATTTGCGAATACCGGGAATAACGCCGCTGGTAGAGACGGTGAGGTGACGAGCGCCGATACCGATGCCATCGGGGTCGTTGAGGATTCGCAGCGCCTTGAGAACCTCGTCGTAGTTGGCAAACGGCTCGCCCTGGCCCATGAAGACGACGCTCGTGGCACGCTCGCCAAAGTCGTTGGATACATGAAGTACCTGGTCGACGATCTCTTGAGCGGTCAGAGAGCGCTTGAGGCCGTTGAGACCGGTAGCGCAAAAGGCGCAGCCCATGCCACAGCCAGCCTGGGTGGAAACGCAGACGGAAAGCTTGTTACGACGGGGCATACCGACAGTCTCGACGGAAACGCCGTCGTGGTACTCGAGCAGATACTTGCGAGAGCCATCTTTGGAAACCTGCTTGGTTAGTTCAGTCGGCGTGTCAAAGGTAAAAGCCTCTTTAAGCTGCTCGCGGAAAGCCTTGGGAAGGTTGGTCATATCGTCAAACGAACAAACGTTCTTCTCGAAGACCCATTCGATGAGCTGCTTCGCGCGGAAGGTGGGCTGGCCAAGTTCGGCCACAAGGTCGCGAATATCGTTTTGGCTCAAGTCGCGAATGTCCTGAGATTTAGTCCTGGGATTCATGGAAGCCTTTCGATTTTGGGGAAACGTAGAGGGTATCGCTACAATATGGTATCAGCTGCAGAAATTATAGAGGAGGAGTCTGCCCATGCCGGGTAAAAGCCTAGAGAACATGCACGTAGCGGTCTTGGCGGGCGGTCATTCCGCTGAGCGCGAGATCTCGCTCAATTCGGGAAAGAACGTCGTGGTTGCCTTGAAGGAGGCCGGCTACACTTCGGTGGAGCTGCTCGACACGGCTACCGATGATTTTATGGTAACCATGGCGACCGGCGGCTTTGACGTGGCGTTTATCGCCATGCACGGTGCCGGCGGCGAGGATGGCGCCATGCAGGGCGCCATGGAGACCCTGGGTATCCCCTACACGGCCTCGGGTGTGCTTGCCAGCGCCTGCGGTGCCGACAAGGAGGTCTCTAAGCTCCTGTACGCCAAGGCGGGCATTCCTGTTGCCCCCGGCCTTGCGCTCGAGGTGGGCGATGAAGTCGATATCGATCATATCGTCGAGGTTTGTGGCGAGCGCTGCTTTGTGAAGCCGGCCGTCAACGGTTCCAGCTATGGCATTTCCCTGGTCCATGAGCCCTCCGAGCTGCCCGCGGCAATCGCCAAGGCGTTTGAGTACGGCGACAAAGTGCTGGTCGAGAAGTGCATCGAGGGTACCGAGATCACCGTCGGTGTATACGGTGAAGATGACGTGCGCGCCCTGCCGATTGTCGAGATTCGTAAGCCCGAGGACTGCGAGTTCTACGATCTGGACGTGAAATATGTCGACCCTACGGACATCCATCGCATTCCGGCGCAGATTTCACCCGAGAACTACGCTCGTGCCCAGGAGCTTGCCTGTGCCGCTCACAAGGCGCTCGGTTGCCTGGGCATCTCGCGCAGCGATTTTATCGTGAGCGAGGACGGCCCCGTTATCCTCGAGACCAATACCATTCCCGGCATGACCGATACGTCGCTGTATCCGGATGAGATCCGCCACACCGACGACATGACGTTCCCGCAGGTCTGTGACAGCCTGATCCGTATGGGCCTTCGTCGAGCGGGCATTGCATGCTAATCGAGGACGCGGTTTCGTCAGGAACGCCGCAGTTTGTCATCGACTCCTATGCCACGCTTGCCGAACGCGCCAAAACGCAGTCCTTCGGCCTTATCGAGGAAGATGTGATCGTCCTCGATACCGAGACCACAGGTCTTTCGGTGCAGGACAACGAGCTGATCGAGATCTCGGCGGCCCGTCTTTCGGGCCGCGAGATCGTCGACCGCTTCGATACCTTCGTGCATCCCAAGCAGCTGATTCCCGCCGAGATTACCGAGCTCACGAGCATTACAAATGCCGATGTGGCAGATGCCCCGTCGGCCGTTGAGGCCGTCGCCGCTCTCGCCGATTTTGTCGGTGGTTGCCCGGTAATCGCACATAACGCCACGTTCGACCGCTCGTTTATCGAGTCGGTCAAAGGCGGCGTCAACGTGAGCGATATTTGGATCGATTCGCTGGCGCTGTCGCGCATCGCGCTTCCGCGCCTGGCCTCGCACAAGCTGTCTTTTATGGCCGATCTGTTTGGCTGTGACTCGGTATCACACCGTGCCAATGCCGACGTCGACGCCCTGTGTGGCGTATGGCGCGTGTTGCTCGTGGCGCTCACCGACTTGCCCCAGGGCCTCATGGCGCGCCTAGCCGACATGCATCCGGATGTGCCTTGGTCCTATCGTCCTATCTTCTCATTCTTGGCAGGGCAGAACCCTGGTTCTATCTTCTCTCTCAGCGCCGCTCGTGCTGACGTTCTCAAGGCCGATCGCGCCGACGATCGGGTGGACGCCGACGAACTGCCGGTCCTCAAGATGCCGAGTCGTGAGGAGATTGAGGCAGACTATGCGCCAGGTGGCCTGGTCAATCGCATGTACCCCACCTACGAGCCGCGTGATGAGCAGATCGCGATGGCGCTCGAGGTCCGCGATGCGCTGGTCACGGGCACTCATCGTGTAATTGAGGCGGGCACGGGCGTCGGCAAATCGATGGCCTATCTGGTGCCTTTTGCCGAGGCAGCACGCCGTAACAACATCACGGTTGGTATTGCGACCAAATCGAACAATCTCGCCGACCAGCTCATGTACCATGAGCTGCCAAAACTTGCCGAGCAACTGGACGGTGGTCTGTCATTTTGCGCTCTCAAGGGGTATGACCACTATCCGTGCCTGCGCAAGCTTGAGCGCATGAGCCGCGGCCAGGTCGAGATTACCACCAAGCGCGATCCGGCGGACACGCTCACGGCGGTCGCGGTCATTATGGCGTACGTCTGCCAATCAGCCGATGGCGACCTCGACTCACTTGGCATTCGGTGGCGCAGCGTCAACCGCCCCGACTTTACGACGGCCTCGCGCGAGTGTGCTCGTCGCCTCTGCCCGTTTTTCCCTGATAAATGTTTGGTCCACGGCGCTCGCCGTCGTGCGGCGCATGCCGATGTGGTGGTCACCAACCATTCCCTGCTGTTCCGCAACGTTGCGGCCGAGGGCAGGATTTTGCCTCCGATTCGTCATTGGGTAATCGACGAGGCCCATTCCATCGAGCGCGAGGCGCGCCGCCAGTGGGCGCGCGTGGTGTCGGCGGACGAGTCACGCGTTCTGTTTGAGCGCCTGGGTGGCTCGAGCACCGGCGCGCTAAGCCAGGTTTCCCGTGATTTGGCAACCTCCGAGGGCTCTACGCTCTATCTGGGCCTTACTGCCAAGGCGACGTCGACGGTTGCGCGCGCGAGCATGGCAATCGCCGACGTGTTCGATGGCGTTCGCGAGCTCGGCCGCCGTGCCCGTGGGGGTTATGACAATGCCAATCTATGGATTGGCCCCGAGCTGCGCGAATCTGACGACTGGCATGATTTCTTACAGTCGGCCTACACTGCCATCGACGCATTGGAACAAGCTGACAAGAGCGTCGACGCGCTGGTACAAGCCGTCGCCGCCGACAAGCCCGAGGTTGTTGTCGACCTGGGTGATATCTCGCGCCGCCTACACGAGTTGGCCGAGAACCTCAAACTCATCATTGACGGTACCGACGAACACTACGTGTACTCGCTGCAAGTCAATCGCAGATTGCGCGCCGGCGGCGAGTCGATGACCGCGGAGCGCATCGATATTGGTGAGGCCTTGGCAACCGAGTGGCTGCCCGAGGTCCACACGGCTATCTTTGCATCGGCGACCATGACGGTTTCCAAGAGCTTTGAGCACTTTAACCACGCCGTCGGCCTCGATCGCATCGGCACCTCGACATCATCGTCGCTGCACTTGGATTCGAGCTACGACTTCGATTCGAATATGGCCGTGGTCGTGGCTGGGGATATCCCCGATCCGCGCGATCGTGAGAGCTACCTTTCGGCGCTCGAGCGTGTGCTGGTCGACGCTCATCTTGCTATGGGCGGCTCGGTGCTCACGCTGTTCACCAACAGGCGTGACATGGAGGAACTGTACGCTCGCGTCGAGCCCAAGATGGCTCGTGCGGGTCTGGAGCTCAACTGCCAGCAGCGCAACTCGTCTCCTCGCCGTCTGCGCGATCGCTTTATCAACGAACCGACCTCATCACTCTTTGCGCTTAAGGCCTTTTGGGAAGGGTTTGACGCCAGCGGCGAGACGCTGCGCTGTGTCATCATCCCCAAGCTGCCGTTCTCGAGCCCCACAGACCCGCTCTCATGCGAGCGCAATCTGCGTGAAGACCGCGCTTGGGCGCGCTATTCGCTGCCCGAGGCCGTGCTCGAGGTCAAGCAGGCCGCCGGTCGCCTCATTCGCTCATCGACCGATTGTGGCGTACTCATCTTGGCCGACCCGCGCCTGGTGACGAAGGGCTACGGCAAGAAATTCTTAACGTCGCTGCCCACGAGTTCCTATCAGCGCATCGAGTCGGCACAAATCGGGCACTATCTACAGCTGTGGCGCGCGCGCCACGAGCGGCGCCGCTAAAGCGGACAGACGAGGGATTTTGCCATATCGCACAGACGCTCTGACAGGGCGGGGTCATCCAGGATGCGGATGGCCCCGCCCGCTGCGATTACCTGGCTTAACAGCCAGCGCTCGGAGCCGTAGCGTACGTTCACCGTTGAGCTGTCCGCCCCATTGGGTTCAATCGACATGATGCCGGGCCAGTCTAGGCGCTCTGCCAAGGCGCGCGGCATGAGAAGCTTCGCGCTCCGCTCCGCCTGGGCGAGGGAGTCATGGAGGGTCGCGGGCTCCGGTGCGTGGCGCACGACGGAGTCGTCGGTCAAGACCAGGCCCTCGATTTTATCCATACGATAGGTACGCTGCTCGTCGACCGCGACATCCCAGGCAATCAGATACGTTTGGTCGCCGTTTGTTGTGATGCGCAAGGGGTCGACCAAACGCTCGCGCGCTTGTGTGTCATCCATCGAGCGATACGAGATGCGGCAGCGAACGCCGTCCCGAATGGCGCAGCTCAGCTGCTGCCAGTGCGATCCGTGGGCGACGGTGTCAAAGACGCGCTGGTTGTAGCCGAGCTCTTTGGGAAGAAGGGCGCGCCGTATTCGAGCCGCCGCTTGGGGTTCGATCCCCAATGATTCAAGTTCATGGTTGAGCACAGCGCCCTCGGCGGCACTCAGGCGCAGCGGTAGCACGCGCCCCGCATCACCGGTGAGGACCACGCACTCGCCGCGGCGTTCACAGATAATACGTGCACCCGATTCTCGGTCCGCAAGCGTCGAGACGATCTCGAGAATCTCGTCGAGCGATGCCCCCGTGATATCAAAGCGGCTGCAAAGCTCGCCTCGTGTCATGCCATTCTCGCCGGCGGCGTAGAGGGCCTCCATGATGTCGATGGCGCGCGAGAGTCTTTGCTCGCTGGTGAGTTTACGCACGGGCATGCTCGTGCACCGTCCTTTCGATGAGGTGATTCCACGCCTGCTTGAGAGAATCGGGGGCGACGGGCCTCATGCCATCCATGGCATGGGCCATGCAAAACGAGGCTGCGGCTTCAAAGTCGCGCACGTCAACGGTCCAGGTCCAACCTGCTTCGGTGCGCATGAGCTCGCCTCGTCCGCGTGTGAGACCGCTGATCATATCGGCCTGCGCTTCACGCGCGAACGAGAACGTAGCCGCAACGGGTGGGCGGTCGGCAAAATCGAACTCAAAGAATAAGTAATCGTTGAGGTTGAAATCCGCAGGAATGGCGTAAGTTTTCGAAGGTCTCCAGGCGCGAATGATGCGGTCGCAGCGGAATGTTCTGATATTGCCGGTGGCATTGTCGAGGCCGCAGAAGTATGCCGTACCCTCGCGCTCGAACATGCCGTAGACGCAAACGGTCCGCTCGCGTTGTTCACCGCGTCCGTTTTGGTACAAAAAGCGCAGCGCGCAACGCTCGGCAAAGGCACTCCATACCGCATCGACGGCGGGAGAGCGGCGGATCGGTGCCTCTCCTGTCGTCGACATGCCGGTGAGGTAGGCAATCTTGGAGCGAATGTCGGCAAGCGGCGCGGCAAAGGTGGATGAGCCTGCCGCGAGTGTCTGGTCGATGGCGTTGAGCAGGATGTCGGCATCGTCTGCGGTGATGAGACCGCCCGCGGCAAACGTGTGCTCGCGGTCGATCGTCCACGCGCTCTCCTCGGTTTCCTGCGCTCCGGCAGCACGAACCTCCCTGATAACGATGCCGCGTTCGAGCAGCTTGTCGCGATCGCGGCGGAACTTGCGCTTGTCTGAGTCGATATTGCCCGAGCCGTACCCCAAATCGGAATCCAGGACGATTTGCTCGGTCGTCAGCGGTTCGGGAGAACTGTTGAGTACAAAGAAAAGGTTGAGGATGCGCTGAGCCGTTTTATCGAAACCGGGCCCGGGTGCACCCTTTTTAATTGTCTCGGTCGTGTCGCTTGCCGTCATAGAGTCCTCGCATGAGAAGGTGGTTTGCTGCCATGATTTTAGTCCGATATGGAGATTAGGCTATATCCTTGTCCGCTCGGGGCGTTAAGATGGCCCGAATTCGGTCGTTTGCGCTCGCTCGGGGTATACTTTCGACTATATACGGTTCTAATGTGCATGCATTGGGCCTATTTGTCGGATTATGGATGTGGAGCGCACATGGCGAACACCCAGAACTATATTAACCACCTGCTGCAGAACACCGGCATTACGCCGGCATGCAGCGAAGAAGAGCGCTTGGCTGCCGAAGATATCGCTCAGATCTTCCGCAACCACGGCTTTGACCCCGAGGTTCAGGAGTTCAATGCCCCGGCGCCCAGTAGGTTGGCATTTGCCGTTACCGGTATTCTTGCGTTTGCCGGCGCCCTGCTGATGGGCATCGGCGGCGGTATCGGCTTGGTCGGCACCTTGCTGGCCATTGTCGGCGCCGTTCTTTACGTGCTCGAGCGCACGGGCCACCCCGTGGTTTCGCGCCTGGGCAAGACGGGCGTGAGCCAAAATGTCATCGCCTACCACAAGGCCTCGGGCCCGCTCGCGTCCCCGCGTAACCGCCCGGTGGTCGTTGTCGCACACTACGACTCTCCCCGTGCTGAGCTGCTCGCCCGCGAGCCTTATGCTTCGTATCGTGCGCTCATCGCCAAGCTGTTGCCCGTTGCCACGGTTGCCCCCGCTGCCGTTGCCATCCTGCGTATTCTGCCGCTCCCCGGCGCGCTCAAGGTTCTGCTGTGGATTGTCGCGATCCTCGCTTCCCTCGTTGCACTCGCCAACGCGGTAAACATCATCTCTAACCGCCACATTCTTCCCTATACGTCTGGCGCGGTGTGCAACAAGTCTTCTGTCGCCGCTATGCTCGGCGTTATGGACAACGTTGCTCCCTTCCAGGGCGAAAACGAGTTTCCCGACGATGTTCCGTTCGATACCTATTTTGGGGAGCAGAAGCGTCGTGCCGAGGAAATGGCGCGCGCAGCGGCGGAATATGCCGCGGCCCAGCAGCAAAACGACTACGGCAACACCATCGAGTATGAAGAGCCTACCTACGCCGAGGACGAATTCGGTCAGCCGATTGCTCCCGACGCTCAGACCGAGCCCGAACAGGGTGAGGCTTTCGACGAGCAAATCGAGGGCTTTGAGGGTGCGTCTGCCGACGAGACGCTGATCGGCGCTATCGTGCCCGAGGATCAGAATCAGGCTGCCCAAGCCGAAGAGTTCAATGACGAGGTTCCCGCTGCCGAGCCGGCGGAGGAGTCTGCCGAGCCCGAGCCCAAGCTCTATCGCAACGCCGCCGGCAACATCCGCTTTGGTTCGGATGCCATCCGTGCGCTCGGAATGCTTCCCGAGTCCTGCACGCTCGATTACGAGGAGGGCGAGGAGCCAACGTTTGAGCCCGAGCCTGCCCCCGTCGTGGCTGCGCCTGCGCCCGTTGTCGCTGCGGATGATGAGTCTGCCGCGGTTACCGCTGCCGTTGCCGATCCCGAGGCGGTGTCCGCGTTCGATCCCGCGGCAGGACTGGACATTTTGGCTCCCGCCGCACCGGCGCAAGACGTTGCGGACGAGTCTGACGACGATTACGTTGAACAACCGAGGCGCGTGTCTTACGAGAGCGATACTGATTTCTCGGCCGAGATTCCCGCGGCAACGCCGCATGCCGACATTGCATCCGCGTTCTCGTCGATTGGCGCCAGCGCTTCCAACTTCTTTAAGGGTGCGTTTGCAAAGGGCAAGAAATTTGTCGACGATTTCGAGGAGAAGCGCGCTGCCGCACGCGAGGCTGCCGAGCAGGAGGCTATCGCTCAGCAGCAGGCAGCCGAGGCGGCACGTGAGCTCGCGGCGCAAGAGTTCGAGCAGAACGAGGCTATGCAGTCCGCGCCCGTCGAAGCCGCCGAAGCTACAACGTCCTTTGAGTCCCAGCAACCGGCGTCCGCGGATGTTGTTGAAGCGACGACGTCTTTCGAGGCTCAGCAGCACGTCGATAGCACCATGTCGTTTGATGCCGCGCAGTTCGATTCCACGATAACGTTTGAAAAACAGGGCACCGCGATTGCCGAGCCCCTTCCTGTTTCCGATGAGCAGGGCGACGCGGCAGACGATGACGAGCCTGTTGATGCTGCCGAAATCCAAGATGCCGCCGAGGACGAGCCCGTCGAGGCCAACTCTGACGAAGAGCAATACGCGGCAGCCGAGCAAGATGATTCGACCGAGGTCGAGCAGGAGGAAGTGCCTGCGGTTTCCGAGACTCCCGAGACGGATGAGTCGAGGCCTTATTCCACGCAGATTTTCACCATGCCGACCCCGAGTGGTTCCGGTGCCACGGTTGCCAATGTCGCTCCCACCCAGGACGAAACGGTCGATTCCCTTATGGCCCAGATTTCCTCCCAGGCATCGCCGCGCCCGCAGATGAATGTTCCCGATCCGGCGTCGGCACCGTCGCCTGCACCTTCCTCGTCTCCGCTGGCTTCGGTCCCCGATCCGTCGCTGCCGTCTATGAAGCAGGCAAACGTTGCGTCTCGCACGTCGCTGTTCGACCTTCCCGATCCCTCCGCACAGGTCAACGACCCCTTTGCTACCGCCCAAGGCCCCGAACCCACATCGGCACCCGTTGCGCCTCCTATGCCCGTTGCGTCGGGCGCACAGCCGATCGAGACCATTTCGGCTCCCGCCCCGGCGGCACCCAAGTCTCGTAAGCGCGGCCTGGGTGGTCTGTTCGGCCGTAAAAAGAAAAACGAGCAGGACAGCATGAGTGACTGGCTGGGCGTCGAAGACGATTACGATGCCAAGAAGTCCGGTCGCGGTATCGGTTCGTGGGATAACTTCGAGGACGATAACGATGGCTGGAAGGGTGGCGCTACGTCTTCCGATGGCGCTTCTTCCGAAGATATGCTCTCGGCTGTCGCCTCTATGGGCGATGATGAGCTGCTCGGTCACGATATCTGGTTTGTGGCAACGGGCGCCTCGGATTGTGATGGCGCTGGCATGAAGGCCTTCTTGGCTTCGCATCGCGATAAGCTCCGCGGCGTATTCTTTATCAATCTTGAATCCGTCGGCGCCGGTAGGCTTTCGGTGGTGACGGTCGAGGGCGAACAACAACTGCTCAAGGGCGATCGCCGCATCATGAACCTGGTCAGCAAGGTCTGCAAGTCGTTCCATGTCGATTGTGGCGCGCTCGAGATGCCCTATGCCAAGACCGATGCCTATGCTGCGCTCGAGGCGAGCCGCCGAGCCCTTACCATCGCCGGCGTGGACGGCACGCGTCTGGCTTGCGCTCGTACCGAGGACGACCTGCCCCACAATGTCAACCCGACGAACATTGCTACGGTATCCGAGGTCGTGACCGAGGTTATCCGCCGTTCGTAGACGGAGCTCTAAGGAGTCAACGTGTTTTCGTATATTAAGCGCCATTGGCCTGTCTACGTGATTTTGACCTTGATTGCCATTGCGTTGGGATTTGGGGCCGCCTGCATCGTGGGTGCGAAGGGCTCGACCCCCGCCTCCGCAATCAGCGAAGAGGTGGAGCAAGAACAGAGCACGGGTGCCGATGGGATTCCTGAGTCCGAGCAAGCAATCGTTGATGGTGGATCTTCGTCTGCAGAGTAGATACGGCGATTTACATGATTGAAAGCGGGCGAGCCAGGGGACTGGCTCCCCC
>CABUIE010000020.1 GCA_902491565.1 uncultured Collinsella sp. | reverse complement strand
GGCGCCCCCGGACCCCAGGAGGGGCCGCGGGGGCGTTCGGCTAACTGCGGGAGCGAGCCATCAGCTCAATGTGTTCGGCTGAGATCGGAAATCAACCTTTTTCAGGACGAACGCCGTTTAGAAACCGAATGCGCACGTAAGCTCCACGAATATTTGAGACAATGGGCGCCCAAACACCGCGGCGCGCCCGCGCAACCATCCAAGTCGCCGCCGCAAGCCGCTTCACGCGACGCCAGCAACCCCGGCGCAAGAAAGGATTCACGCCATGCGCTTTATGCTTAACTGGCTCTTCACCTCGATCGCCATCGCGATCGCCACGTTCCTCGTCCCCGGCATCCAGCCCTTCGGCTTTGCCGAGGCCTGGGTCTGCTTTGCCTTTGTGGGACTGTTCCTCAACATCGTCGATTCGTTCGTCAAACCGTTCCTCACGGTCATCTCGCTGCCGCTCACGATCATTACGCTCGGCATTTTCCAGCTCGTGCTTAACAGCTTTATGCTGGAGCTCGCCAGCTACCTGTCGGTCAACTTGTTGGGCGTCGGCATCTCCATCGCCGGCTTTGGCTCGGCCTTTATGGGCAGCATCCTAGTGTCCATCATGCGCAGCATCCTCGATAGTATTGCCGAAGAGTAGAACGCCCCCGACACGCAAACGCATCGGGCCAAATCAAAGGCCGCCCATCGCAAAAATGGGCGGCCTTCTTATTTGCCAAGTCTCAGAGGGCAAGAAAATCTACCATTTCCACCCCGTCCCCAAATGGCAGGTATGGGTTAGATGACGTAGTCGTAGCCATGGTTGGGAGCGACAAGTTGATCGAGCGTCACACCGTCGAGGTAATCGTTGATGAGCTTGTCCAGGTTCTTCCACACGTCGAGCGTGGGGCACTCATCAGATCGCGAGCAACCCTTGCAGTCGCCATCCAGGCAGGCGACCGGGGCCAAGCTGCCCTCGGTCAGACGCAAGATCTCGCCCACCGTGTACTGTTCGGGCGGGCGCGTGAGCACGTAGCCGCCGCCCTTGCCACGCATGCCCGAGAGCATATTGGCGCGCACGAGCGTAGCCAGAATATTCTCGAGGTACTTCTCCGAAATCCCCTGTCGCGCCGCGATCTCTTTGAGCGGGATGCGACCGGCCGCCTGGTGCTCGGCCAGGTCAACCATAACGCGCAGGGCGTACCTGCCCTTAGTGGAAACCAACATATATAGTACTGCCTTTCGGTCTTTTAGTCCGTTGAAATTCTAGCCGAAAAATTGGGTTTGAAAATACCCGTTCCGGTCAAGATGGTTAATCAGCTTGTAATAATCTTCTATTTCCTATTGCATTACTAGGCTTTAGTGTCTACTATGCTTGCCAACAGCTAAACGAACAACCTATAAGGTTTATGGGTTTAGCTGCTAGACACGCCGTAAAACCACACGGCAACCAGCAACTTGAACACTTTGGAGGTTCACCATGAGCAAGGTTTACACGTCCATCGATCAGCTTATCGGCCACACCCCGCTTCTGGAGCTCACTCACTTTGAGGCCGACGAGGACCTCAAGGCTCGCGTGCTCGTCAAACTGGAATACTTCAACCCCGCTGGGTCCGTTAAAGACCGCGTCGCCAAGAACATGATTGACGAGGCCGAGAAGGCTGGCAAGCTCGTACGCGGCGGCGACTACACCATCATCGAGCCCACGAGCGGCAACACCGGCGTCGGCATCGCCTCTGTGGCCGCCGCCCGCGGCTACAAGGTGATCATCACCATGCCCGAGACCATGTCCGTCGAGCGCCGCAAGCTGATGCAGGCATACGGTGCGCAGCTCGTGCTCACCGACGGCTCCAAGGGCATGAAAGGCGCTATCGCCAAGGCCGAGGAGCTGCAGAAGGAAACTCCCAACAGCATCATCGCCGGCCAGTTTGTAAACCCCGCCAACCCCGCCATTCACAAGGCCACGACCGGCCCCGAGATCTGGGACGACACCGACGGCCAGGTCGACATCTTCGTCGCCGGCGTTGGCACCGGTGGTACCGTGACCGGCGTGGGCGAGTTCCTCAAGGAGCAGAACCCCGAGATTAAGGTCGTCGCCGTCGAGCCTGCCACCTCCCCGGTGCTCTCCAAGGGCCAGGCCGGCCCGCACAAGATCCAGGGCATCGGCGCCGGCTTTGTGCCCGACGTCCTCGACACCCAGGTCTACGACGAGATCATCCCCGTCGAGAACGACGACGCCTTTGCGACCGGCCGCGCCGTGGGCCACAAGGAGGGCGTGCTCGTGGGCATTTCGTCCGGTGCCGCCGTGTGGGCCGCGCTGCAGCTGGCCAAGCGCCCCGAGAACGAGGGCAAGACCATCGTGGCGCTGCTTGCCGACACCGGCGAGCGCTACCTGTCCACGGCACTGTTCCAGGACTAAGGGCCCGTCACTTGTCGATAGGCCCAAGGCACGCCGGTCTCCCCTCTCTTCTGGCTGCCCGAGCCCATCTCGTTAGGGTATCCCACGAGACGTCCGAACTTGCTACAATGTCTGCGGCGCGGAACCAGCCTCCCGCGCCGCTTTTCTTTTTTGGCCACATGCCACCAAGGAGAACCTCCCCATGCACAACAAGCGCGTGCTCGTCGCCATGAGCGGCGGCGTCGATTCCAGCGTGACCGCGTACCTGCTCAAAAGCCAGGGCTACGAATGCGTCGGCGCCACCATGCGCCTCACCTGCCCCGCGCCCGACCCCGCCACGAGCATGAGCAAAGTCGACCGCGACATCGCCGACGCGAAGGCCGTCGCCGAGCGCCTGGGGATACCCCACCATGTGCTCGACCTGCAGCAGACGTTCGACCACAGCGTTATCGAGCGCTTTGTGAACGCCTACCAGGAGGGGCTGACGCCCAATCCGTGCATTATCTGCAACCGCCACATTAAGTTTGGCGCGCTGCTCGATGCGGCGCTGGACATGGGCTGCGACTACATCGCAACGGGTCATTACGCCAAAACAAGCCAGACAGTAGACGGCACCTGGCAGCTGCATCGCGGCGAAGATCCCAAAAAGGACCAGAGCTACTTTTTATATTCGCTTACGCAGGAGCGCCTGGCGCACACGATCTTTCCGCTGGCAGGCCTAGACAAAGAGCGCGACGTGCGCCGCATAGCCGCCGAGCAAGGCTTTACCAACGCCCAGAAGGCCGAAAGCGAGGACATCTGCTTTATTCCAGACGGTGACTACGCGGGCTATATCGAGCGCCGCTGCGGACATCCCGCTGCACCGGGCGACATTGTGTGGCGCGACGGCAGCGTGGTCGGACGCCATAACGGCGCGTTGCGCTATACCATCGGCCAGCGCAAGGGCTTGGGCGTCGCGATGGCGCATCCCGTGTATGTGACGGGCGTCGATGCCGCCAACAACACCGTGCATCTGGGCGAGGCCGAGGACCTAACGGCCACAGCACTCACGGCCGACGACTGGATCTGGAGCGCCCCTGCCGACCGCATGGAGGCAGAACTCGATGCCGGCGGCATTCGCGTGGGCGCCAAGTACCGTTACCGTCAGAAAGACCAAGCAGCGACCCTTACGCGCGGCGAAGACGGGCAAATGCTGCTGACTTTTGACGAGCCGCAGCGAGCCATCGCCCCCGGCCAGGCCGTTGTAGTCTACCGCGGCGACATCGTCCTCGGCGGCGGTACCGTGACCGGCGCACTTAAGTAGCCGCAGGTTTATCGCCGCACGTGTCGAAGTACCTCAACAGCGGCACCAACCTCGATTACGCGACGCTCAAGGCCGCGGCAAATGGACTCGAGTCGACCCTCCGCCGTCGCCCATTCGCTCTGTGAAAGAATCTCGATTGCCTCATCAACAAATCCGTTGAGCCGCGATGAATCGAACCAATCGAGTGAGTCCGCAAGCGCCAGCTGGACGGAAGGGTCGGGCCCAAACGGCTTAGCGGAAAACCCAAACTCCCCAGCTGCGAGCACGGCAGTTGGCACGTTGTACCATAGGCAGTTGCCGCTATCGAACAGCGGAGCAGGCCTTATCTCCAGGGTGTCGACATTGCGGATGATGCCGAAGTTTCGCCAATGGCGGTCGCTGTTGGCCAAAAGGGCATCGCAGACAATCATCTGCGACATAGACCTTCTCACAGCGGCCTCATCGACACCATGCTTGCCAAGGAAGCAACAGTACCGGTCGTACGTCGAGCTTCCTCGCTGGCCGCCAAGGGCGTTCTTAACGTAAACAGCCGGAACATATTCCTCGCGGCCGTCAAGAAAGTCGTCGCACAGACACACAGGGCCATCGAACATTCGCTCAACCGTATAAGGAACAAACTCGCCCTCCGACAGCAAGCGACGATGTAAAGCCGTTGCAACCGCCTCGTTAAAGGGACGCTGATCGTCCATCCCGCACCCTTTAGCCAAAACGCGAATGCCGTTTCGGATCATCCACGATTTAGGGAGCTCGCCCTCGGACGTGTTATCCGGATTTTTAAGACCGATGCCTTCCAGCCAACCCGAACGCTCTTCGGGCGCCGATCGCTCAAATTCGCTCTCAAAGTAATTGATGTTTCGCCATTTAAGTTCGGTGCAATCGGTCGGCCGCAGCCAATAACAATCCGAAAGTGATAGGCCCAGGCACCGAACCGGAACCTCGATGCCACTGGCAATCCCCAGCTCGCGGTAGCGCGAGATAAGCCCAGGGCGAACATCGGGTACCGACCGATGCCCCCACCACGCGTTGAGCTCCCGCTTATTCACCGTTGGAGAAGAGCTCGAGCATGTGCCAAACGGCATTCGTTGCGTATCGAGAACCTCGGCGATTTCGAAGGAAAACTCGCGCGTCGGATCAAACGAAACACGTGCAACCTCGTAATCGGCGGACATCAGCGTAAACTTGCGCCCCACATCGGCCGCAGGACGGCGTCCACGTTTGCGGACCTTTTGATAAGCGACCGCAGAATCATACTCAACCATCTTCCGTCCGCCCACAATATCGCACGCGAGCGTTCCCGATGCGGCAAGTTGAGATATGCGGGCTTTCGTAACGCCCAACAGGCGGGCAGCATCACCCATAGACAAGTACTCAGATGTATCCATACGCCGCATCACCTCGTTAAGTATTCCAAACGTAAAGTTAATTAGTTACATACAGCATAATACTAAACAGACTGAAGCGAAAAAAGGCCCGAGCAATCGGGCCTTAGAGCAATTGGTCAGCCGAGTCGCAAGCTGCTCCTCTAGCGTTGTACGTAGGCGCGGACCAGCTCGTAGGTATTGCGCACGCCGTCGATGTGGCTGCGCTCGTAGTTGTGGCTCGCGTACACGCCGGGGCCGATCAGGCCGTGACGGATGTCGTAGCCGGCCGAGAGCGTGGCCTCAACGTCCGAGCCGTAGTGCGGATACACATCGATGGCGTAATCGAGCTCCAGCTCGCGCGCGATGTTGGACAGCGTGGTTACCAGGTCGTAGTTGTACGGACCGCCCGAATCCTTGGCGCAAATCGACACCATGCGCTCGGTGCAGCCCAGGTCGTCGCCCACGCAGCCCATGTCAACGCTGATCATCTCGCGCGTGTCGGCCGGCACGAAAGCACCGCCGTGGCCGACCTCCTCGTACACGGTAAAGAGCAGCGACACCTTGCGCGAAAGCGACACCTCGCCGTCAGCAACAGCGCGGGCCAGACCCAGCAGAATCGACGCCGACAGCTTGTCATCCAGGAAGCGGCTCTTGATGTAGCCGCCCTCCGTCACCGTGGTACGCGGATCCATAGCGATGATGTCGCCGGTCTGAATGCCCAGCTCAAGCACATCGTCCTTGCTGTCGACATTCTCATCGAGCAGGATTTCCATGTTCTTCTCGATGGTCTTGACCGGCTCGTCGGCCACATGCGCCGAAGGCTCGGTATTGAGGACCACGCCCGTGTAGACATTGCCGTCGCGCGTGTAGACGGTGCAGTTCTCGCCATCGGCCGTAGACCACTGATGCCCGCCGAGCGTCGTGGGGCGCAGGCGACCATTGTCCTTAATGGAACGCACCATGGCGCCCAGGGTATCGACATGGCTCGCCAGTACGAGCGGCTCACCCTCGCCACCAAGCTCAACGAGCACGTTACCCTTATTGGAACGCTCAGGCCCAAACCCCATATCGCGCAGGGTCTCCATCAGATAATCAGTCGCCGCACGGGTATAGCCCGTCGGCGAAGCAATAGAAGTCAGTGTCTTAAGCTGTCCCGCGATATAGGAGAGCGTCTCCTCTAGAGAAGCATCGATTACAGAAGCCATGTGCATCCTTCCAAGCAAAACTAAGACCGAGTCCCGATTTTAACCGTTCTGCACGCGCAAGGCTCTGGGAGCCGAGCCACCTCCAGACGTCCTCGCGCCGATTTTGCGCACGCGCACGGCTTACAATCCCAATCTTGCATAAATCCTATCGGTATCTGCATAGAAATGAGGAGTCTTTTTGCTTCGTCTCAGGGTACCCCACCTTGGGCCGTGCAAAAAACGGAGTATTCAGCACCGTGGGCCCCAACGGCCCCATCACGAACGACAAAACGACGTGGTTACAGCAGTGTTGCAGGTCGTCGCAAAGCAAAAACTCAGTAACAACCCCCTCCACTCATCGATAGCCCGCCCACAATGGCTGTCGATGGGCGCCTGCGGGCCACTACGGGCCATTCAAAACGTTATGCATTTTTAAGAGCTTGCTGAATACTCCCAAAAATGCACGCTGGGAAGTGCACCACCTATCCGCAGCGGGCAGTACGCCTTGGTTTTGTCCGTCTCAGGGCATCGGCGCAGCACAAAAAGCCCCGCCGTGCGTAGCACGGCGGGGCCAGCGGCACGTCAAAAGACCATACACCTACGGGCGAAGGACCACCAAACTGGGCTAGGCAGCCGGGCAGATCTTCTTGAAGAGCTCGATGACGTCGTCGAGCGTTGCCTCGCGCGGGTTACCCGGGAAGCAGGCGTCGGCCATGGCGTCCTTGGCCAGAACCTCGATCTCGTCGGCCTTCATAGCCTCGCAGACGTGCGGGATATTCACGTCGGCGGAAAGCTGCTTGACGGCGGCGATAGCGGCGTCGGCAGCCTCGTCGGTGCTCATGCCCGTGGTGTCAACACCCATGGCAAGGGCAACCTTGGCCAGGCGCTCAGCGCAAACCGGCTTGTTGAACTCCATGGCGATCGGCAGCAGCATGGCGCAAGCGACGCCGTGCGGGGTGTCGTAGTGAGCAGACAGGGTGTGAGCCATTGCGTGGTCGATGCCCAGGCCAACGTTGGAGAAGCCCATGCCGGCGACATACTGGCCAAGGGCCATGCCCTCGCGGCCGGAGCCGGGCTGGCCGGACTTGGCCTCGGCGACGGAGTCACGCAGGTTCTCGCTGATCAGCTTAATAGCCTCAAAGTGGAACATGTCAGAGAGCTCCCAAGCACCCTTGGTGGTGTAGCCCTCGATGGCGTGGGTCAGAGCGTCCATACCAGTGGAAGCGGTCAGGCCGGCGGGCATGGAAGCCATCATGTCAGGATCGACGACGGCAACCTCGGGGGCGTCGTTGGTGTCGACGCACACGAACTTGCGGACCTTCTCGGGGTCGGTGATGACGTAGTTGATGGTCACCTCGGCGGCGGTACCGGCGGTCGTCGGCACGGCGATGGTGAACACGGCGTGGTTCTTAGTGGGAGCAACGCCCTCGAGGCTGCGGACATCGGCGAACTCGGGGTTGTTGATGATGATGCCGATGGCCTTGGCGGTGTCCATGGAGGAGCCACCACCGATGGTCACGATAGCGTCAGCATCGGCGGCCTTGAAGGCCTCGACGCCGTCCTTGACGTTCTGGATGGTGGGGTTGGGCTTAATCTCGGAGTAGAGGCTCCAAGCGATGCCGGCAGCGTCGAGCTCGTCGGTCACCTTGGCGGTAACGCCAAACTTGACCAGATCGGGGTCGGAGCAGACGAAGATCTTCTTGTAGCCGCGACGCTGGAGCTCGCCGGGGATCTCCTTAATGGCGCCGGAACCATGATAAGAGATGGTATTGAGAACGAAACGATTAGCCATTGATAGCCTCCCATCGTGTGCGGGGCACCCATTACGCCCCACGCTATGAGTCCCATCCTAACGCTTTTGAAACAAAAAACGCGTGAGAACGTCAAACTATTTAAAGCGTTTCAACAGATGATGAAAAATAATGCGGCGAAGGGACAGCCCCTTTGCCGCATTCGGTTACTTTCGGCAGCCCTCTTTCCAAGCCTCGGCCGCAACCTTCCAGCGTAAGCGCAAGTCGCGCTCGCGGTCGATAAACATGATGGCAAACGCGACAAACAGCAGCAAGCTCGCCACGACGATGGCATGCAGGCCCATGCGCTCAATGCACCAGTTGCCCAACACGGCGCCAAACACAAAGGTAAAGATCACGCCAAAGTACAGCAGGCCGTTTTCCAAAAAGCCGCGCCTGTGGGTGATGATGTAATCGTCCACGTTTTGCAGCGCGTTGCGCAAGTTGCCGATGCACATGGTCGTAGCGATGCCGTGACCGTGAATCTTGCGGAAGCTCTCGACCTGCATGCCGCAGGCAAACGAGGTGAGGCAGTTGGCGAGCAGGTTGAAATTGCCGCCCGGGATAAAGCTCACTCCCAACAAGATAACGGCTTCAAAAAACACCGTCACCTGACGCCAGTGGATCACGCTGCCAAAACGCTCGTGTACCAGGTCGGCAAGCATAATGCCCACAGCAAACGAAACCACAGGGAAGAAGTAGCGCCCCGCAAGTGCCCAATTGCCCTCCGAGATGCTCACGCCCACGAGCAGGATGTTGCCCGTCTGCGCGTTGGCGAAAACATGGTCGCGCCCAATGTACGAATAAACGTCCATAAAGCCACCGGCAAGCGCCAAGATGATGCCCAGCTCAATAGACTCCGATATCTGTTTGGCACGCTGCATCGCCGTGCATCCTCCTTGTTGACGACCCTCTCGTGCGTTGGCGGAAACATAACCGCCGTTCATACTGTAACCCATTGACAACATGGCGTGCGCGCGAGACGGGTTCTCCAACGCGCAGATACACAGTCTGGAAACAAACGACTGGCTCAGCGACGCTCTCACTCACCAGCTCATGTACTCCACCAGTCTTTTTAGCGCCGTCCCAAAAAGACTGGTTACAATTACGTGCAGCATACAGACACCGGGAGGGATCGTGGCAAAAAAGCCTCAGCACGCTCAGAACAGCCAACGCGGACAGCAGGGCAAACAGGGCCAGCAGCAAAAGCGCGGCGGCAAGGCGCAGGCCACGATCGCCCGCACCAAGCATTCCCAAGCGACGCCCGTCCGTCCTTGGCGTCCAGGCCGCGATAAGTTCCTCCCCGTCAGCCGCGCCGACATGGATGCGCGCGGCTGGGACCAGTGCGACTTCGTCTATATCTGCGGTGATGCCTACGTGGACCATCCGAGCTTTGGCATGGCTATCATCAGCCGCGTACTCGACGCGCACGGTTACAAAGTGGGCATCATCTGCCAGCCCGACTGGACCGACCCCGCCAGCATCACTGCGCTCGGCGAGCCGCGCCTGGGGTTTCTCGTCAGTGCCGGCAACATGGACTCCATGGTCAACCACTATTCGGTGACCAAGCACCGCCGCCACACCGACGCCTATACCCCCGGCGGCGAGGAAGGTCACCGCCCCAACCGTGCCGTCACGGTCTACGGCAATCTCATCCGTCAGACGTTCAAGGACGCCCCCATCATCATCGGCGGCATCGAGGCAAGCCTGCGCCGACTGGCCCACTACGACTACTGGCAGGATAAGCTCAAGCGCTCGGTGCTGCTCGACTCGGGCGCCGACATCCTCATCTACGGCATGGGCGAGCACGCGATTGTCGAGATCGCCGACGCGCTCGACGCGGGGCTGCCCGTCGATCAGATCACCTATATCAACGGCACCGTCTACCGCACCAGCTCGCTCGACGAGGTCTACGACTACGACTTGCTGCCCAGCTGGGACGACCTTGCCGCCGACAAGCTCAATTACGCGCGCAGCTTCAATGTGCAGCAGCAGAATATGGACCCCATCACCGGGCATCGTCTGGTAGAGCCCTACCCCAACAGCGTCTATGTGGTGCAGAACCCACCGTCGGCCACGCTCACCACCGACGAGATGGACGAGGTGGCCGAACTCCCCTACGCACGCGACTGGCATCCCGACTACGACGCGGCAGGCGGCGTGCCAGCCTTTGCCGAGATCAAGTTTTCCATTAGCTCCAACCGCGGTTGTTTTGGCGAGTGTTCGTTTTGCGCCCTCACCTTCCACCAGGGCCGCGTGTTGCAGATGCGCAGCCACGACTCGATCATGCGCGAGGCCGAGCTGCTCACACGCGATCCCGAGTTTAAGGGCTACATCAACGACGTAGGCGGACCGACGGCCAACTTTAGCCGTCCCGCCTGCGACAAGCAGCTCAAGCACGGCGTGTGCAAGAACAAGCGCTGCCTATGGCCGAGCGTGTGCAAGAACATGGTGGTCGACGAGAGCGGCTACACGCAGCTGCTGCGCGACCTACGCCAGCTGCCGGGCGTCAAGAAGGTCTTCGTCCGCAGCGGCATCCGTTTTGACTACACTATGGCCGATGCCTCGGACGAGTTTTTGCGCGAGCTGCTGGAGCACCATGTCTCGGGCCAGCTACGCGTGGCGCCCGAGCATGTGAGCGACGCGGTGCTCTCCGTGATGGGCAAGCCGAGCCGCGCCGTCTACGATGCGTTCTGTCGCAAATTTGAGCGCCTGAACCGCGAGTACGGACTCAAGCAGTACGTGGTGCCGTATCTGATCTCGAGCCACCCCGGCTCGACGATGAAGGAAGCCGTGGACCTTGCCGAGGCCGTGCGCGACATGGGCTACATGCCCGAGCAGGTGCAGGACTTCTACCCTACGCCGTCCACCATGTCGACCTGCATGTACTACACCGGCGTGGACCCGCGCACCATGGAGCCGATCTACGTGGCGCGCGACCCGCACGAGAAGGCTATGCAACGCGCGCTCATCCAGTATCGCAAGCCCGAGAACTACAAGCTGGTACGTGAGGCGCTGGAGAAGGCCGGCCGCCGCGATCTGATCGGCTACACCAAGCATTGCCTGATCCGTCCCGTGCCGCCGCGACCGGGCGAGACGTCTGCTGGCGGCGGACATGGCGCCGGCAATAAGGGCGGCAAGGCCCACGGTGGCGCTGGCGGCGCCGGCAAGGGGCCTAAGGGCAGCAAGGGTCACGGCGGCATGTCGCGCGCGCAGAACACTGCCGGCCGCAACCGCGCGGCCCAGGGGCGTCAGGGTGCCAACGGCGGCGGCAGGCGCAACTAGCGCGACAGGGCGTGGCGGCACGACACGCCCCCACCAATAAAATGCCGCTCGCCGGGGCGTCGTAAAACGATTCCCCGGCGAGCGGCCGATTAATATTGTCTATCTCAAAACGTCGTTACTTTTTGTCAAAACGACCATAGAGCGCAAACGAGAGCGTCGCGGAAATAACCCAAGTCAAAGCGATGCAGACGACAATCATGATCAGGTTCATGGGATTGCCGCTTGGATCGGCATAAACGGGCAACGAGGTAATGCCAGGCATAACAAAACCGAAGCACTTTGCGCCCAGAACAACGGTGAGCGCACCGCCAATGCCATCCGCGATCATCGCAGCGATAAGCGGAGTCCTGTTAGGAACCTGAACGGTAAACAAGGCGGGCTCGGAGATTCCCATAAATGCCGAGAAGGCGCACGTCATTGCAGCGGACTTGAGCTTTTCGTCGGTCATGCGCAGGGCCGCACCAAAAGACGCACCGCTTTCGGCGAGGTTATGGCAGAAAGAGATCGGGAGCAGATAGTCATACCCCAGCGTTGCGATATTGGAAATCTGGATAGGACTCGTCGACTGATGCATGCCGAAGAGCACGATAAGCGGCATAAAGAAGCCCAGCAGAAAACCGGCAACAGGGCCCAACGTCGAGAATAGCCAAACGATACCGTTGGCGAGACCAAGACCGCACCAGGCACCAATCGGAGCGAGCACAAACAGGTTGACCGGAATCACGATAGCAAGGGAGAGTGCCGGGACGACAACGAGCTTGAAAAGATCCGGCACGACCTTGTCGATTGCGCGATATACAAAGGACAAGCCAATGACGCCAAAGATGACCGGGAACACGGAATCGGCGTAGCTAAAAATCGGCACCGTAAAACCGAACAACGCAAGAGGCGTCTCGCCTGTACCGACAGCGTTGACAATAGTCGGGTACATCAGCGATCCGGCAACACAAAGCGCAAGCGAACGGTTGACTCGGAACTTATCAGCTGTAGACATTGCCAGCAAAAACGGCAAGAAGTAGAACGGGATATCCGAAATCATATTGAATATCGCAAAATCGCCGGCACCCGTGTCGATTCCAAAAGCCGCGATAGCAGCCAGGATGCCCTTTACGATACCTCCCGCCACCAGCGCGGGAATGATAGCGGAGAAAATGCCGGTGATGATATCGAATACGCGAGCCGAACCTTTTTGGAGCTCAGGCTGCTCGGCATCGGCGGAGACCTCGCCACCCATCCTGTCGCCTAGCATGGGCTCCAATTCGTCATATACCGACCCCACGCTGGCGCCGATGATAACCTGCCACTGCCCGTCTTTAACCTGCGCGCCCAAGGCGCCGTCAAGCGTCTTAAGGGCCTCCAGGTCTGCCTTGCTATCGTCCTTCAGGTTGAATCTGAGCCTTGTAATGCAGTGTGTTGCCATAACAACGTTATCGGCGCCGCCCACGAGCTCGAGGACACGAGCGGCCAGTTCCTTCTTGTCTGCCACAGCAATCACTCCTACCCAAGATCCTCGCCATTAGTGGCGATACATTTCTGATACCAATAGAAAGAGTCTTTACGCAAGCGCTCCGCAGTGCCGTTGCCGCAATTATCCAGATCGACATAGATAAGCCCGTATCGCTTGTCCATCGTTAGCGGGCCGCAGGCAACAAGGTCAATGAATCCCCAGATCATATATCCGCGCACGTCAACGCCATCGATCACCGCCTCTTTAAGGCACTTTATGTGCTGGCGCAAATAATCGATTCGATACTCGTCGTGGATGCTGCCATCCTCCTCGACCACATCAGATGTACCGAGGCCGTTCTCGGCGATATACAGGGGCAGCCCATAGCGGTCATACATCTGGTTAAGGGTAACCCTCAAGCCAATGGGATCGAGCTGCCAGCCCCACTCACTCGTCTCGAGATAAGGGTTCTTGTTTGCCATGACCAGATTTCCCGCAGTCTTCTCCCATCCCTGATCGCAGGTAGATACCTGGGAAAAGTAGTACGAGAAGGCCAGGAAGTCGACCGTGTTGCGAGCGATGAGCTCTTCATCGCCCGGTTCCATTTGAATCTCGATATCGCACGCATCGAAATAGCGATTCATATAAGCGGGGTATTTTCCACGAGCCATCACGTCCGTATAGAACCAGTTGGAATACTGGTCGTCGTGAATAGCCTGCATGTTATCTTCGGGACGGCAGGTGGCAGGATACGTACAGAATCGAGCGATCATGCCGCCAACGGGAATATCGGGCGAAAGACGATGGACAATCTCGACGGCACGCGCATTGGCAACGAACTCGTGGTGCAGGCACTGGAAGATGGCTCGATCGAAGTTCTCTCCCTCTTCGTCTTTGACCAGACAGACCCCGTCCCAAGGGGAAAAACGCGCTGCATTGAACTCGTTAAAAGGCAGCCAGAAATCGACCAGATCGCCCAATTCCGTAACGATCGTCTCGACATAGCGGGCGAAGAAATCAATCGTCTTGCGATTCTTCCATCCCCCATATGTGGTGACAAGATTTACCGGGATGTCATAGTGGAGCATGGTGACGAAGGTCTTAATGCCGTGCTTTTTGCACTCACCCAGCATGCTTCGATACCACTCGATGCCTTCGCGGTTAGGCTCAAGGTCATCTCCGTTAGGATAGATTCGGCTCCAACAAATAGAGGTGCGGAACAGCTTGAGACCCATCTCCGCAAAAAGCGCGATGTCCTCACGATAGTGATGATAGAAGTCGTTGCCGCGCCTAAACGGGTAGAACTCAACGCCATCATCTGCGAGAGCGTTCATTAGCTCGTCATGGCAGAAGGGGTTGTTTTGATGCTTGTCCTCAATCTGGTCATGAGTCCAGGTGCCATCCAGCCATCGACAATCCTGCGTCGACTTTCCCTTTCCGCCCTCATTCCAGGCGCCATCGGCCTGCGAGCACGATATGGCTCCGCCCCATAAAAAGTCGGAGTCAAACCCACGTTTTAACTTACTCATTTGCCCTCCTTGATCGGATGCTCCAGCGGATAACCCAATACTAGGAAGAACAAGATGCATAAGATATCGCATAGAAAGCGTGGGTTTATAACATTTTTTTAGATATAATACCGTTTAAGGCATCGATTCTACCGTTCACCCCTGGAGCACCCCATGGATTCGAATCTCAAACAGCTGCTCTATACGCATACCGAGACCGAAGAGTGGCATCGCACACATCCGGGAGAGCTCAGCCCGCGATATAACAGGGTGGAAACCACAACCATTAACGGCGAAGAGGTCTATCTGTTTGATTGGAAAGAAACTCTCGACGAAAACCCCGTGGGCCTTATCAAGGAGTCGCGCTTTACCGATATTCCTCCTCATATCAATCGGGATATGGAGCTTAACTACGTGTACGACGGCGTCTGCACGTTTATCGTCAACGGACGGCGACTACTCCTTAAAAAGGGCGACGTGCTCATTTGCAACACCGGCGTAGTCAGAAGCGTTCCATACGTTAAGGGCGAGCATGATATCGTCATTTCGATCGTCTTCAAAAAAGAAATGTTCGATTCGTTGTTCCTGAGCCAGCTACCCGGCGCGTCACCATTAACGAATCTTCTATTTGATTTTGTGTCCAAAAACCGCGAGGCCCGAAAATATCTCATTCTTCCAGAGGAATACGCCCGACATGCGCGACGCCTCATCGAGATGCTCTTTATCGAATATCACTTTAAAGATGCCTATTCCAATGAACTCATGAGGCACCTCGCCGTCAGCCTATTCCTTGTTCTCATTCGAGGACTGTACCGACGCTCCGCAACTGATAACCAGGCGATCATGTCGGACGAACGCATCGTGTCGATTCTGAATCATATTGAGCGAAGCTACGGCGACTGCACACTCGAAAGCATTGCGAGCGATACGGGTTATAGCACCAGCTATCTCAGCAGCTTGATCAAGCAAAAAACCGGCAAAACGTTTTCGCAAATCAAGCTCAACCAGCAGCTCACAGAGGCGGCATATCTTCTCAATAACACCGAGCGCAGCGTGCAGTATGTAGCCCGAAAAGTCGGCATCTCCAACATGTCATTCTTTTACTCAAAATTTAAAGAAGCATTCGGCGAAACGCCAGGTGCGTTCAGGACGCATCGGTCTAATTAAAGGCGTTATTACTCAGACCGATCAGCTTCGCGCGACACGGGAATGCGCAATCGAAGCAGCGAGCGCATCGCCTCTACCAGCACAAAGCCGGCGATGCCAACCGTGACCACAACGTCGAGCGGTGTGCTCACAAACCACAGCAGCCCCATGAGATACGACCCGGCATTAAACGCAAAGTGCAGCAGAATCGTGTAGCGAAGCTTTCCGGTGGTCACGAGTACCCAACCAAAAATGAGGCCGGCAGCGCCCGCGTAGCAGCCCTGCACCCAGTTCATGTGCATAAAGCCGAAGACCGCCGCCTGCAGCACGATTGCCGCGGCGACGCCCCAGGTACTCGGGGCCGCCCAGGGCACTATAGCGCCGTCTTGCGCGTTCGCGCGGCGCCGGCGTTTCCAGAGCGGACGGCACTGTGGGTTAAACGCACGCAGCGAAAACTCAAAGATGATGCCGCGTACCAGGAGCTCTTCGCAAAACGGCGCGCCGAGCACCGTGGTCAGGACGGCAAGAAGGCTGGTATCGCCCATGCCCGTTTCCTCGACGAGCTCGCTATAGCCTGCCGCGACCTCGGGCAGCAGCGACAGTACGCCGTCGCATAGGTAGCTAATGACCACCTGCATGGATAGGCCGATCACGACAACGCAGGCAATGCGCTTCCATGCCGCGCCTGCTCCCCCGCCGAGCGGGCGCTCGCCTTGCCGGCGCGCCATGAAGGAGCGGGGCCACAGATAGCGCCACCACAGCAGCGCCATCAAAAATGACGCCGTCTGAGCGGCAGCCTGGAACCATTGGATATCGAGATTGTCGATCGGATAGCCCGTCAGCACCGACACGGCATCGAGAACAGAAAACAGAACCATGCTCAGGGCAATATCGGCAGCAACAACACCAAAACAGGCAAGCGCCCAAATCATCGCATTGAGCATGCCAACCTCCTCAAAACCCGGCACTTAGGGACGTTCCTTAACTGCCGGCAGAAAAGGAACGTCCCCAAGTGCCGGCAGTTTGGGACAGTCATTGTTGATGAGAATCGGGCGCAGCGCCAAAGGCCCCGTTGGGCGAAATGTCGAACGGAAAGGTGCCGCAGCGATTGAAGGCGGCGATAAACATGCGGATGGCGTTGGACGGCGTAGTGCCCACGAGCTGGGTTGCCGCCGCGAAGGCCGCCTTTTCCTCGGGCAAGACCTTCGCGACAACCGGGGTCATGTGTTCTGCCATGGCGCTTCCTTTTTGAAACGACGGTGGTGCGGATGGATGCGGGCCACGCGGCTGGGCGACGGGCTGTGAAGGCAACCCGATTGGCCCGCATCTGGAGTTTGTTCTACGGCGTTGGTATTACTTGGTATTCCTAAGTATTACCCCACAGATAGAATACCATACCCGACCCCATGGGGACGGAGAAAAAACGGATCAATTTGTTGCTGAGTACCTTGTTGCTGAGTAAGTCTTTAGAGCGTGATGATGTCCGAGATATTGAGGGCCCGAGCGTCAGCGGAATCGTGCGTGGCAAGCAACAGCATACGGCCGTCGAGCAAGTCGAGCACGACCTCGGTGCATGCGTCGCGCGCAGCGATGTCTAGACCGGTAAAGGGCTCGTCCAGAATCACTGCGCCGCCCGGACACAGCAGGGCTCGGGCAATCTCGACGCGACGGCGCTGCCCGCCCGAGAGCTCGGCCACGCGGGCATGCACATCGATCCCCGGTACCAGCAGGCGCAACAAGGCAGCGGCACTCGAGGCATTCACGCGTGCATCGGCGCACACCAGCACGTTATCCAAAGCAGAGGCGTCCTCGACCAGGCGCACGTCCTGAAACACCATGGAGCACGGTGCGCACTCCCCCGCCACCAGCGCAAGCAACGTCGACTTGCCCACGCCCGAAGCGCCCATCACACAGGTGCGTCCACCGGCGGGCACATGAAGCACCAGTCCGTCGAGCGCCGGCGACCAGGGCGCCCGGTCGCCCACGGCAAGCGCAAGCTCCGCTGCAGCACCATCGCTCGCAGCCCCTGTACGCCCGCGCAGTCCATGCCCATGTGCCCGCACGGCCGCGCGCCACGCCACGGGTCCCGAAACCCGCAGCAGCCACACCAGCACGCGCTCACACGCCCACGAGGCGGCAACGACCAGCACGGTCCACGCCAGCAGATCAGCCGTCTCGATGAGCAGCTTCGCCTGATAGATGCGTTCGCCCACGGTGTCCGTCGCCATGCCGATGAGCTCCGCCGCCACGCCAGCCTTCCAGCTCATGCCGATCACAGCGCGGGCGCACGAAAGCACAAACGGCAGGACTTCGCGCCAGGTATGGGCACAAAACAGTCGCCAGCCCCGCACGCCATGCAGACGAAACATCTGCTCCAGCGGTTTATCCGCTTGCGTCAAACCCTCGACCAACGAAAAATACACGCCCGGAAGTGCCATCAAAAAGACCGCCGCAATGCTCACGCGCGCCGACCCCAACCAAATGAGCAGCAGGACCACCACGCAGGCAACCGGTGTCGCCTTAACAAACGAAAGCGCCGGCGCCACCAAGCGGGCAAACGTCAGCGATCGCACCGAGACTCCCGCCAGTACGCCACCACACACCGCGGCAAGCGCCAGCCCGCCCAAGATTCGCGCACCCGAGCCCACCAGAATCGCCCATGTGCCGGCATCGCATACCAGTCGCAGCAACGCCACCACGACAGCGCCCGGCCCCGGCAAAATCAACGGCTGCGCCACGAGACCCGCCACCAGCACCCACACGGCAAGCCAAAAGGCGGCAACGGCACCTGCTGCCGCCACCGCCTTCATACGCTCTATCATTTGTCGAGCAAACGCACGCACGGGTTACTCCATGTAGTAGAAATCATCAGCCGGGAGTTTGCCGCCCACGGCGCTCGCGTCCGCATCGGCCAGCACCTTCAGGTACCCACCGAGCGCCGCCCTCATATCCTTCCCCGTCTGGCACACGAGCATGCACCCGGGAATCGCCTTTTCGGCAATCGTGGCGTTATCGACGATACCCGCATCGACTACGGCCTGCGCCCAGTCTGCCGGCGCCGCATTGACGGCCTTCACGCTCGCAGCATGGCAGCTCAGGAATTCCGCCACGGCCTCGGGATGCTCCTCGGCAAAGGCACGGCGCACCACGGTCACACCCGTCAGCAAGCGCGAGCCCGTGTCTCCTGCCAGCTCGTCCCACACATCGGTCAGGCTCACCGGTGCCGACAGCTTGCCCTCGCTCTTGGCGATGGCCGCCGTCTTGAACGGCTCGGGTAGCACGCCCACGGCAGTCGGGTCGGCAAGCAGAGCCGAGAGCACCTCGGTAGGCTCGCTCTTAAACTCGAGCGTCACCTGACCGGCCAAGCCCGCGCGCTCCAGCAGGTAGTTCATGACGTACTCCGGCGTGGCGCCCTTGCCCGTCATATAGACAGTATGGCCCGCCAGATCGCCAAACGAGGCCACACTCGCGTCGCCCGTCACAACGTTCAGCACGCCCAGCGTGTTGATGTCGATGACCTGCACCGCTCCCTCGGTCTTGTTGTAGAGCACGCTCGCCACGTTGGCGGGCACCAGGGCGATATCGACATCGCCCTGAATGACCTTGGGCACGATCTCGTCGGCGGCAGTGTTGATCGCAAAGTCGAACTCATTGTCCGTGGCACCGTCGGCCGCCTGGTCCATAAACTGCACCAGGCCAATCGACGTCGGCCCCTTGAGCGAGGCGACGTGTACCTCGACCGGCTCTGCGGCAGCACCGGCGCCGTCCGTGGCAGCCGAGCCCGCGGCGGACCCGACACCGGCAGCCCCGCCGCCACAGCCCGCGAGCGCAAGCGACAGGGTGCCCATGGCGAGCGCCGAGGCAAACCCCCGGCGCGACATCTCAAAATCAAACGCGCGCATCGCTAGCACGTCCCCTCGTTAGGCATCGTCCATGCGTGATGATCGGTATGCAGCAATTCCTCGGCCAGCGGCGAGAGCGGCGCACCCAAGAACTCGCTATAGCACGCCTGGACATCGGGATTCTCATGCGAGAAGCGAATCTCGGCGTTCGCATCGAGGCCCCAGAGCACCTGGCCGCGCTCGGCCGCCAGCTCGCAGCCGTCGTGGATGGGCTGACCGCCGCCACCGACGCAGCCGCCCGGGCATGCCATAACCTCAACGAAGTCATAGCTCACACGGCCGTCGCGAATCGCGTCGAGCAGGCGGGCGGCGTTGCCCAGCCCGTGCGCCACGGCAACACGCACCTTAGTGCCATCGATATCGGCGACGGCTTCCTTCCAGCCGTCGAGTCCGCGCACGTCAGTAAAGAAATCGGCATCTGGGTTCTTGCCCGTCACCAGGTAATATGCCGAGCGCACGGCGGCCTCCATCACGCCGCCCGTGGCACCAAAGATCACACCCGCGCCCGTGCCAAAGCCCAGCGGCGTATCGAGCGGCTCCTCGATCAGCGTGTCGACGCTCACGTGGCTCGCGCGGATCATGCGCACCATCTCGCGCACCGTCAGCGCAACGTCCACATCGGGTGCGCCGCCCTCGCCCACCATGCTCGACAGCGCGCACTCGGCCTTCTTGGCCGTGCACGGCATAACGGACACCACGAACAGGCGCTCGGGCTCCACGCCCAGCACCTTGGCGTAGTAGGTCTTGGCGATGGCGCCGAACATCTGCTGCGGCGACTTGGACGTGGACAGGCTGTCGACAAACTCCGGATAGCGCGCCTTCACAAAGCGCACCCAGCCCGGGCAGCAGCTCGTAAACATGGGCCAGCCGCAGCTGTCACCCTCGCCCTTGGCGGCGGCGCCCAAGCGCTCGAGCAGCTCGGAGCCCTCCTCCATGATGGTGAGGTCGGCAGAGAAATCGGTGTCGAACACGTACTCAAAGCCAACGCGGCGCAGCGCGCAAGCCAGGCGCTCGACGGTAGCCTCCTCGCGCGGAATGCCGAGCTCCTCGCCCCAGGCGCTACGCACGGCCGGCGCAATCTGCACCAGCACGATCTTGTCGGGATTAGCGAGCGCGTCAAACACGGTCTCGGTATCGTCGCGCTCGCGCAGTGCGCCCGTCGGGCAATGCGTAATGCACTGGCCGCACGCGACGCAATCGGTCTTGCCGATCGGCGCGCGCCCGCGGGTACCCACGGCGGTATGCGTGGCGCGGTTGGTCAGGTCCCAAATCCCTAGGCCCTGCACGCTCTCGCACACCTTGATGCAGCGCATGCATTTAATGCACTTGTCGTTTTCGCGGATGATGGGGAAATCGAAATCCCAGCCCTCGCCCGCCAAATGCCTTTGATACGGCAGATAGAAAATGCCCAGGTCGTTGGCGATGGTCTGCAGGTTGCAGTTGCCGCTGCGCACGCAGCTCGTGCACTGCGAATCGTGCTGGGACAGCAGCAGCTGCACGTTGGTGCGACGGGCCTCGCGGGCCTTGGGGCTGTTGGTGTGGACCACCATGCCGTCGAGCACGTAGTTGTTGCAGGCGGCAACCAGCTGGTCGCAGCCCTCAACCTCGACCAAGCACACGCGGCAGCCGCCGATCTCGTTCAGATCGCGCAGGTAGCACAGGGTGGGAATCTGGATGCCGACGGACTTGGCCGCATCCAGGATCGTGGTGTGCTCGGGCACCACGACTTCGCAGTTATCGATAGTGAGCTTGACCATGTTGTGCGCTCCGTTTTCGCTGTTGTCGCCGACGGTGGTTTTGTTGAGCTCTACCATTCCAGGTTCCTCCCTCCGCGGAACGCGCCAAAGCCAAAGTGGTCGCAGCGCAGGCAGCGGCTCGCCTCCTGGCGCGCCTCCTGCTCGGTGAGACCCTGCTCGACCAGATTCCAATCGTGAATGCGCTCGCCGGCCTCGCGCTCGCCCAGCTCGCAGCGGCCGCACTCGTGCTTGCCCTTAAACTGCACGGTCGGCAGCTCAACGTCGAGCTTGATCTTGTGGTCAAAGCCCAGGTAGCGGTCGATGTTTGCCGAAGCCACGCGGCCGGCGTTGATGGCACGGATGACGGTGGCGGGACCGGTCTGGCAGTCGCCGCCGCTAAAGAGGCCATCGAAGTTGGGCACGGCGCCGTCCGAATCGGTAACGACGCGACCCCACTTGCAGGCGATGCCCATGTCCTCAAACGGCTTGGAATCGATGTCCTGGCCAATGGCCACAAACACGCGCTCGCAGGGAATGACGCGCTCGGGCGTGGCTGCGGCACGCGGGGCCGGACGCCCACGGCGAGGCTCGCCGATAATCTGCGGTTGCACGCGCAGGCCGCTCACGCGACCATCTTCGCCCGTCTCGATGGCGAGCGGCGCCGTGAGCTCCAGAACCTCGCAACCCTCGGCCTGGGCGCCGGCGATTTCGGCGTCCTGAGCCATCATATCGCAGATGCGACGGCGGTAGACGATGCTTACCTTTTCGGCGCCGCAGCGCACGGCGGAGCGCGCCACGTCCATGGCCACGTTGCCGCCGCCGATGACGCACACGCGCTGGCCGCTCAGGTCGGGCAGTTCGTCGTCACCGATGGCACGCAGCATCTTGACGGCCGACTCCACGCCGGGCGCCTCTTCGCCCGGAAGGCCGAGCTTCTTATCGCTGTGGGCACCGATGGCCAGGTAGACGGCATCGAACTCGTCGCGCAGGCGGGCAAGCTCCTCGCCGTTCACGGAGTGATCGAGCTCAACGTCGATGCCGGCGCTCAAGATCCAGTCGATCTCGGCCTGCAGGCGCTCGCGCGGCAGACGATAGCTGGGGATGCCGTAGCGCAGCATGCCGCCCAAGTGGTGGCGCTGCTCAAAAATGGTCACCTTGTGGCCCATCACGGCCAGGTAGTAGGCACAGGAAAGGCCAGCCGGGCCGCCGCCGATCACGGAGACGCGCTTACCGGTGTTGTCCACTACATGCGGCTTGTGGTCGTTGAGGTCACTGTGCTCAACGGCAAAACGCTTGAGGGCGAGGATGTTCATGGGGTCGTCGACCATGCCGCGACGGCAATGCATCTCGCAGGGATGCTCGCACACCAGGCCGCAAACGAGCGGTAGCGGGTTGTTCTTGCGGATGACCTTGACGGCATCGGCATAGCGGCCGGCCTCGACCAGCGAAATGTAACCGGGAATGTCGACGTGCGCCGGGCAGCCCGAGACGCACGGGACGCGGGCCTCGCGGTCAAAGCCGCAGGAGTGCTCGCGGATGTGGTGCTCAAAATCGTCGCGGAAGCCGCGAATGGCCGTGAGTGCCATGGCGCCAGCTTCGTAGCCGATGGCGCAGTCGCTCGAAAGGTAGATGGTGCGGGCCGTGCGCTCAATCAGGTTGAGCGTAGACTCATCGGCGCGACCCTCGAGCACATCGGCGAGCAGATCGCTCAGCGCGCTCAGGCCCACGCGGCAGGGCGTGCACTTGCCGCAGCTCTGGGTGGAGCACAGGTTGACGAGTGCCGCCGTAAACTCCACGGGACACGGGGCGAGCGAGCTCACCGCCAGACGACGTCCGAGCGCATCGTGCAGGTCGTCCATGACGGCCTGAGCGTGGCTGCGTTCCATTACATGCAGTCGAGCCATAAGATCCCCTCTCATGCGGCAGCCCGGAGGCGAGGCCGGGCGAAATTGCTACACGCACAACACTGACCTAAAAAGTTGTTAGGTCTCCACGCAGTTCGGCAGGCGGCATGAAATGTCACCCTCAGCGGTGAAATAGAACATTACCGCAGATAAATGCCATATTTGGTAAAACGCGTTACCAAATGACAATGCCCCGCCCACGCAATCACGTGGACGGGGCATTGCTCATGGTATGCGGCCAGCGACCCTGTTGCTTTTACTTAAGCTCGGGCCAGTAACCCTTGTTGGCCTCGATCATGTCGTCGAGAACTTCCTTGGCGACCTTCATCGACGGCACGGTCTTGTTGAGCGTGAAGGCCTTGAGTGCCTTCTCGTACGAACCCTCGATCGTGGCCTCGACCACGAGCTTCTCGGAGTTCAGCTGCTGCATCATGAGGCCTTGCTGGAACAGAGGAATGTTGTCACGGCTGATGACCTCGGGGCCGTTCTTGCCAATGTAGGCAGGCAGCTCGACCATAGCGTCGTAGGGCATGTTGGGGATAGCGCCCTTGTTCTCGCAAATGACCAGGAAGCGCTGCTTGGTATCGTTCTTCAGAGCGATAGCCAGGTCGGCAATCCAGTCGCCGTGGCTGCCCGCATAGAACGTGCTCTCGTCGATCTCGCCGGTCTTCTCGTAGTGGTCGATGCCGTCGAAGAGGTTCTTCTCGCGCGTCTCCTCAACCTCGTTAGCACGGGTGCGCTCGGGGTTGGAATGCTCGACGAACTCCTTCTGCTGCAGGTAGTAGTTCAGATACGTGTTGGGCAGGTACTCCGGGAAGCACTCCAGGATCTCGTACTCGCCCTTCCAGACGTAGTACCAGCTGCCCTTAGTGTGGCGGTTCTGCTCGGGGTGCTCGTCGGTGGCCTCCTCGGGCTTCTTTGCCATGAGCGAGCCCATGCCCTTGAGGTAGGAATCGGGCAGCAGGATCTCATGCTCCTTGATGTACTCGCGCAGCTGCGGGAGCACCTCCTCGCCCTTGTGGCGAATCGAGGTGAACCAACCAAAGTGGTTGAGGCCAAAGTAATCGTACTCGACATCCTTCTTGTCGATATCGAGCGCGGCGCAAACCACGTCGATGATCGCGATCGGCATGTCGCAGATGTTGATGATACGAGCGTTGGGACGCAGCACGCGGCAGCCCTCGGAGACGATGGCGGCAGGGTTGGAGTAGTTGAGAATCCAGTAGTCCTTCTTGGCGTACTTCTCAACGTCATCGATCAGCTCGACCATGGGGAAGATGGTGCGCATGCCGTAGGCAAGGCCGCCGCAACCGCAAGTCTCCTGACCCACGCAGCCGTGACGCAGCGGAATCTTCTCGTCCTGCTCGCGCATGGCGTAGCCGCCCACGCGCATCTGGGCAAACACGAAGCTCGCGTCGGTAAAAGCCGTCTTTTTGTCGGTGGTCACCGTGAGCTTGATGTCCAGGCCGAGGTCCTCGTGCAAAATCCAGTCCACGAGCACGCCGATCTTGCGCTGGCGCTCCTCGTTGATGTCGTACAGACGAATCTCGTCAACGTCGAGCTCGTCCTTGCGCAGGGCGATGGACTTGACGATGCCGGGGGTAAAGGTGGATCCGCCACCACACAGAGTAATGATCATTGTTTACTGCTCCTTCTCAATTGCGTTTTCGACCTTGTCGCGCATCTCGGCGACCTTCATGCCAAAGATGATCTGGATATTATTGCCGTTGCGGTTGATGCCGCTGTTGGGCACGTGGTTGATGAGGTCCTCATTGATGAGGTCCGGGTTCTTAACGTTCACGCGGAGACGCGTAAAGCAGTTCTCGAGCTCCTCGATGTTGTCCTTGCCACCAAGACCTGCAACCAGGTCGGCAATGCCCGCATCGACGCCCTCTGCGGGAGCCGCGGCAACAGCGCCCTGCTTCACCGCGACAGACGCGGCGGCCTCGCCCTCGGCAACGGACTCGGCGAGCTCGGACTCCTCCTCGCGACCAGGCGTGTGGAGGTTGAGCTTCTTGATGAGGAAGGTGAAGAGGAAGAAGTACAGAGCGGCGTTAACGACTCCAAGCACCAGCATAACCGGCCAGTTGGTCTTGTCGACACCGAGGACCAGGTTGGAAACCACGATGTTGATGATGCCGCCTGCAGTCGAAGCGGGCACGGAGAGGACCTTGAGCAGGACCAGGAAGATGCCGGAAAGAACCGAGTGAACGACAAAGAGCACGGGAGCGGCAAAGACAAAGAGGAAGTCCATGGGCTCGGTGACACAGGAGAGCACGGCGGTGATGATCAGCGGGATGATAACGGCCTTGGTCTTATCCTTGTTCCCCTTGTAAGCGGTGACGATAAAGGCGAGACCGATACCGATGTAGGGCCACAGGTTGTTGAAGGTGTAGCTGTTGAAGTAGGTGCTATCGGAGAAGGGCTGGCCCGTCATTGCCATCTCGGCGACACGGATGGGATAGGCACCGGCGATAACCTGATCGCCCAGCGTCAGGGTGCCACCCACATCGGAGAACTGGAACGGGGTGTAGATGAGGTGGTGCAGACCGGTAGGAACGAGCAGCTTGTTGAGCATGCCGTAGATAAACAGACCGATGTTGCCCGACTCCTTAATGATGCCGGCAACGGAGGAGATGGCACCCTGAACCGGAGGCCAAACGATGCAGAACCCAGCGCCCATGATCCAGGAAATGATGATCATGATCAGGAACGGAAAGCGAACGCCCGAGAACATCGAAAGGGCAATGGGGAACTGCTTGTTCGAGTACTTGTTAAACACGGCACCGGTGATGCAACCGAGAATAATGCCGCCGAACACGCCGGTATCGAGCACCTGAATGCCCATAACGGTGGCCTGGCCGGTTCCGGTAAGACCGAGCATGCCGCTCGCATCGGCAAGAGAGCCGGTGGCGTTGAGCACGATGTTGTTAGCCTGCAGGAACAGGAAGAACGACATCAGGGCAATCAGCGAAGCATGGCCCTTGTTCTTCTTTGCCATGGCGCCGGCGATGCCCACGCAGAACAGAATCGAGAGGTTGTTGATGATAAACATCAGCGACTGATAGACAACGGCGCCCACAAGCTGGAACGGACCGGAGCCCAGTACGGGGACCAAAGCGCAGATGGTCTTGTTGGTCAGAATGATGCCCACGATGAGCAGGATGCCGGCAACCGAGAGATACATCATCGGCTGAACGATCGACTTCGCGAACACCTCCAACGGCGCTTTGAAATTGAACTTCTTTTTTGCGGTCATAGCGGTACTCCCCTTCCTTTTCCGCAAATTAAGACAGATGTGCCCTGGACAAGACCGTGAGCCTTGCCTTATATCAATCGATGTGTGGGCACGTTATGCCTAGAGACCAGGTTCTCCAAGCAGGTTAACAATGTGATATGCGAGATAACTCTTCTCAGCATCGGTAACGACAACGTTATAGGTAGACGACAAGTGGGCGGCTATGGCGTCCGCGCACGAGAATGCGCAGGGATACGCCGTTTCATCGATTCGGAACAGCGCGTCTCCGTTGATTTGCCCTGCCGTAGGATCGAGCGCTCGCTGTGCGAAAAACTGCAGGTGACGAACGAAACGTTCGTAAGGCAGCGAGGTGTCATCGAGGGTCGTAGCATAGCGCTTGGAAACAATCGCGAGCACGTCGCGAACAAGCTGGACCGAAACAATCAAACGATCGGAGCGTTGCGGCATGGTGGCGTTGACGATATGCAGCGTAATAAAACCCTGCTCTTCTTCGCTCATCTGGATGCCCATATACTCCTTGATAATCTGCAGCGCACGGCCCGCAAGTGCATACTCCTTGCGATAGAACTGCTGGATCTCGAGCAGCAACGGATTCTCACAGGAGACGCCCTTGCGCTCACGCTCCAAAGCAAGGCTGATATGGTCTGCGAGAGCAATGAGAATCTTGTCGTTGATATCGAAATTGAGCTCTCGACGGAGCATCTGAACAATATCCTCGGCAATCACGAGGTTGACGGTGGGGATGGACTCCAAAAGATGTGCCAAGCGGTCAATCGTACGCGAATCCTGAGAAGTTCCCTCCTGCAACGCGTAGGTCTTTTCGATCGACGCCTCGTCGACGGCATCGCCGGCATGACGGCCAAAGCAGAGGCCTCGACCGATGACGATGAGCTCGGAGCCATCGTCCGAAGTGACCATTGCGACGTTGTTGTTAAAAACTCGCTTGATAACCACGGTACCCACCACAAGAATTTACTCGGAAAGCCAGACGACAGGCTCTTTAACAGCAACAGGGCCGGAAGCATGCTCACGAAGAGTCGAGTTCTCCGAGCGCTCGCACACGATAACGAAGACCGTGGGATCGAAGCCGGCGGCGCGGACCACGTCGAAATCGACCTCGACGAGGGGCTGGCCCGCGTCGACATGGTCACCCTGGGCAACAAGCGCATGGAAGCCCTTGCCCTCAAGCTTAACAGTGTCGATTCCGATATGCAGCATCACCTGAGCAGAGCTGTCGTCGGACATGATGCCCAGCGCGTGCTCAGTCGGAAACAGCGCCGCGACGGTGCCGGAAACAGGAGCGCACACCGTTCCCTCTTGGGGAACCACGGCAACGCCATCGCCCACGGCACGGCTGCTAAAAGCGGGATCATTGGTATTTTCTAGATGAACAAGCTCGCCGGAAACGGGAGCGAGAATTTCGAACTCGGAAGTTGCAGTCTTCTGCTCATCCGAACCGCCCATCAGGCGAGAAAAGAAACCCATGGTGGCATGTCCCTTCATAAATATAGCCCAACCAAAATCAAGCGAATGCATCCGTAGAGACACACCCGTTCAAAGACTTTGGTTAGGCCCACGTCCGAGGGACTCAGTAACCTTCCGCATTTCTTTTACGGGAGCTATTGTAGACAAGCCCAAAGCCGGAACAACCATTATGACCGATGAACGGTATTTTTTCTTCGATACCTTGATTATCGACTTTATCCGAACACTTCCCACATTCATCCGCACATGTGCGGATGAATGTGGGAACCCGATACCCTGAGGG
>CABUIE010000019.1 GCA_902491565.1 uncultured Collinsella sp. | reverse complement strand
GACGCCCATCAGGAACACGGCGTCGTAGCCCTCGTCGGCGACCTTGTCGGCGAGCGCGGTCATCTTCTTGCCGGTCTCGTAGAGCGCCTTGCCGTCCTCGAGATAGCCCTCCTGGTCGAAATGCATGATCTCGATCTTCTCGGTTTCCTTCATTTGTCTCTCCTTTCTGGGGTTGTTTCCACATCCCCCATGCCAACGGGCATCAAAACCCGCTTACATTCCGTAACACTCAGCCGCTTTGGCCTTAAGCGCATTGACTGACTCTTCGTAGCCCTCTGCCTTGACCTCCATTTGCTTGGAGACAGCATCGAGATACGGGTGAACGTCCCATGACTTCAGACGCTCGGCGATAATTGCCGCAATCGTCTGGAAGAACACGAGATTGGGAATTGCGCTGAGCAGCGGAGCCACCTGAGGCACCACAACCTCGTGAGCCCCACCCTTGGGATGGGCCGTGAGCAGCACCGTTTTTGTCGTAACGTTCGATAGCGCATCGGCGATATTCGCAAGACGCTCCGACCCCTGCGGATCGTCGACAATAAACACCAGATAGCCCGGAACGATCTGCATCTCGGGACCGTGGACGAACTCCTCGCCTTCGTGATGCATGGCAGGAATCTTGATGGTCTCGCTCAGCTTGAGCGCTGCCTCCTCGGCAACACCGTAGTTGGGGCCGTTGCCGACGACCATGGCGGGCATGTGCTCAGAAAGCTCGAGCATGTGGTCTTGGACATATGCCTCGGCGGTCTTGCACATCACGGCATTGGCCTGGATAGCCTCGCGCAGGTCGTCAAGACGCTGGGCAACGCCTTTGGCGTCAACCGTTCCGCGCGCCTGACCGCCGTAAATACCAAAGAGCACCAGATACTCAACGAGAACCTCGACGCCCAGAGTTACAAAGTCCACCGACTCGACGCCCACACCGTAGTCAAGAACGATGTCAGCGTGTTCCTTGATGGGTGCCTCGACGTTTGCCGTGAGCGCAACTGCAGCCATATCGTGTGCGCGCATGTAATCGAGCGCCGCAATCGTATTGGTCGAATAGCCACTCTGCGAGACGGCAATGTTAAGCGCATGCTGTGGATAGGCGTGTTCAAAATCGACGAAGGCCTCGGGCGTCACAACGGACACCTGCATCTGCAGCGCATCTTGCAGGTAATCGCGGGCGCAATCCGCAGCATGGCGCGACGAACCCGAAGCAACGATGCGCAGCGCGTCAAAAGAACCAGACTGGAAAATATCAACGAGCTGCGCTACCAGCTCAGACGAACGCTCGAGGTTCTCTCCCATACGCACATGGGCAAGCTGAACGTAATCGAGCATCTTCATCGTCTCACCTCGTAACAAATCATTAGTATTTGATACCAATCACAATTACAGGTTACGGCTTTTTGATACCTCTTTGTCGATTAATTTATCCCCTTCGGCGAACGGTCGATTTTGAGCCATGTAAGGTTGTATATACAGTCTGCTCAACGAATCAAAATTCCGTCAACTTTTCAGCCCGTTATGCAAAAAACCAGCTAGTACGTATAGGTATATCCACCCGCATCACCGCGGTTAAACGACTTGACGTACTCGATCGCCTGGCCGCTCGCATCGAAGCTCACGCACTCAAGCGTCAAGGCAAGATCGCCCTGCTCCAGTCCAAGCAGGCCGGCATCTCGCGCGCCCAGTGCCTCGATATCGAGCTTCTCCTGTGCCATGACCGGCTTTCGGCCCAACATCTCATAGGTCTCGTACAAACTGAAGACCGACACGTCAATATCTTCGATTGTGGGAAACAGCAGGCACGGGATAAACGCCATCTCAATCGATACGGGATCACCGTTGATGAAGTTCAAACGCCGAATCGAATACAGCAAATCGTCCTCGGCAATGCCAAACAGGTTGGCATAATAAGGGCCCGCATAACGCTTGGAACGCGCGAGGATGCGGACGGACGGCTCGCCGCCCGAAGCACGAACCGACTCGCGAAAGCCTCCTGTTCGCTCGTAGGCAACGGGCACTTTCTGTGCCACAAACGCGCCCTTTCCGCGGACGCGACGAATCTGCCCGCGCCGAACCAACTCATCGACAGCACTCCGGATGGTCAAGCGTGTCGTACCAAATTCCTCGGCGAGGTCTTTTTCGGACGGAATCATGGAACCCGTGGGATATATATCGCGTTCGATACGCTCTTCAATGCGACGTCGTATGCGCATATAAACCGGGGTGGCATCTACTGTTTCAGCCATTGTTCACCTGCCACGCTCCTCATGCCGTTCTTTTCACCGTTATCGGCAAAGCGGAACTTTGTGGGCAAAATCACCGATTTGCAATGCTCCACAAAACGCATGTCCTTATCAAATTCGATCGTGCTCTCATAGAACACCGGCGTTCCCTCTTCTTGCTGGAGCAGCTCGGCCTCTTCGACGTTCAAACGCGAGATGGAGATATGCTCACGTCCATGCTCAACACGCACGCCACCTTCTTTGAGCAAGACATCGTAAAGGCTCTCACACTCAAAATCGTGCTCGGGAAGCGATGGGCACAGGGACAGGTTAACGTGAGCGGTCTCGATTGACGCCGGCTCGCCCTCAATAAGTCGAACGCGCTGCATGCGGAGCAAGGGAGCGCCTACAGCCACCCCAAGCTTGTCGGCAAGCGCCTCATCCGCCTCGATGGTCCCGGTGGAAACCAGACGAGAAGAGGGGTGCAGGCCGGCAGTCCGCACAGCATCGGAAAAGTTATACGTTTCCTGGAAGATATTCAGCGGCTTGGGAGGACACACATACGTGCCCGATCCGCGACGGCTCTCGAGCGTTCCACACGAGATAAGCCGCGTGATACCGGCACGCAACGCCGTACGCGAAACGCCAATCTCTTCGCACAGCACGCGCTCGGCCGGCAGGCGATCGCCGCCGGCAAGCTGATGGTGCTGGATATACCAAAGAATTCCCTCAACAGCACGATCTTTGGGGGGAATTGCATAAGATTCGCCTGCCATTGCACAGACTCCTCATTCAGACACGTATGCCGCCAAAATTAGGTCAGCCCTCCCATGGCATCAAATTCGGCCTTGATCTTCTCGGCGACATTCCGATACGACTTATATAGACTTGAATCGCGTTTGACCTCGTCGGTCATAACGGGAATCTCTAATTTGGAAACCTCGTCTTTTCCCGTCTGAACCGCCACAACAACGCCCATACCAAGACACATATCACGCTTGGCAGCATTTATTTTTGCTGCCTTGGCAGGATTTGCCAGGATACGCTGGGCAAATTCCTGTTTAGAGACCGCTTCTTCGGCCTCCGGATCGCCCGCCTCGGCCACTTCGCACTGCAACACGTCCGCATAGTCAAAAATCTTCGGCTCGCCGCCGCGCTGATGCACGGCCCACTTGCGGCGCGTGGCATCCTGGTAGATGGCCGGCAAAAATGTAAACCGCGGCGGGTCCAAAATCGTATCCGTGATGGTAAACACATCGGGATCAAAGGCATCCTGCGGGTTTTTCTTCTTGAACAGCCCCATATCAGCCTCCCGTACTAGCATTAAACAACTCATGCTGAATATAGCACCAATTTCAAGCCACTGCTTTATCGCATCGGTGCGCGGCGTCTATGGCTCGCCCAGCGGAAGAGTTAACGGACGAGGGCCGGGGTGTCTGCCTTGTTTTGAGAAGTGGGCTTCGCGAACTTCTCAAAACAAAGTATGCCTCCCCGGCCCCGCCGGCAAATAACGGACACTCCGCATGCAATCTATGCAAACAAACAAGTGCGCTTAGCTATATTCGGTAAGATCAAGCACACTGCCCTTCACGATAAGCGCCGGTTCCAGAACGACCTCTTCGGCACGCTTACCGCCCCTACCGGCAAGACGCTTGGACATGCAGGCAAAAGCATGCTCCGCAAGGACACCGGGATCCTGCTCAATCGCAGTCAGCGCCGGCTCAAAGAGAACGTCGGCCGCCGAGTTGTCATAGCTTACGACCGAGATATCGCCTGGGATGCTCTTCCCCATCTCGTGCAAGCGCTTGAGCAGACCGAGGGCAATGTTATCCGAGCTTGCAAACACGGCGGTGGCATCGGTTGCAAGCACGGCCTCCGAGGCCTCGTAGGCGCTCGGGATGTAGTACTCGCTCTCAAACTCCAAACGTGCGTCGATAGGCAAGCCAACCTCGCGCAGCGCGCGCTCATAGCCGGCAAGTCGCTTACGCCCCGTATTGGAACGGCGCGCGTTAACCAAGCAGGCAATGCGACGGTGGCCTTGCTCGATCAGATAGCGGGTGGCCATGTAGCCGCCCATCTCGTGATCGAACATCACCTTGTCGCACTCGAGTCCCTCAATGGCACGGTCGACCATTACGGCCGGGATGGGCAGGTGGCTGACTTCTTCGCGCAGGGCGCGGTCGTCGGAGAACTCGTCGCCCACGACCAGGAAAACGCCATCGACGCCGCGCGTCACCAGCTGGCGCAGCAGCTCCAGATCGTCATCGGCGCTTCCGCCCGAGCTGGTAATGAAGAGCGCATAGCCGTCCTCGCGGCAGCGCTTTTCCAGGCTACCGGCGAGCGAGGCAAAAAAGCGGCTCTCGATGTTAGGGACGATAAGGCCCAGCGTGCGCGACTCGCGCATGACCAGACTACGCGCAATCTGGTTAGGAACATAGTGGTTGCGCGCCGCGACCTCCTTGATGAGCTTGCGGTTTTCTTCCGAGATGCGACAGGGCCGATTATTGAGAACAAGCGAGACCGACGAGGGGGAAAGCCCCACCTCCTGGGCGATCTGCTTGAGGGTGACTTTGTTGGCCATCTCGCTCCTTCCAGGTTTACGCGCAATCTCTTGAAAGTATAGCGACCGCCCCTCTACCTCGGTGATAAACACTTTACCAATCCGGTAGACGGCTGTTTTATCGCCGCCAGCGCACCAAATCCGTCCGGGTGGGGTATATTGCAATCGATTGATGACAACGACCACCAAAAGGCGGATATTCGTATGCACGAGAACGACTTTTTTAACGAGGACCTGCTGTGCGCGCTTGCTGGCGTTGCCGGCGAGGACAACGTGCTGATGAGCGAGCCCATGCGCGAGCACACCACGTTTAAGATCGGCGGCCCGGCCGACGTCTTTGTCACGCCCGATACCGAGCAGGGCCTCGTCGCCACGCTCGACACCTGTTATCGCTGCGACCTGCCGCTCACCATCGTGGGCAACGGCTCCGACCTGCTCGTCGGCGACAAGGGTATCCGCGGCGTCGTCGTGGCGTTGGGCGAAGGCCTCTCTAACATCACCGTCGACGGCACGCATGTTACGGCAGCAGCCGGCGCCTTGCTTTCCGATGTCGCCGCGGCTGCCGCCGAAGCCTGCCTCACCGGCATGGAGCCCATCTCGGGCATCCCCGGATCGGTCGGCGGCGCCTGCTACATGAACGCCGGCGCCTACGGTGCCTGCATGGCAGACGTGCTGGAGTCTGTGCGCGTCTACAAGCCCGCCCGCATGCTCGACGACGGCACCCGCGGCAGCGGCAACATCATCGAGTTCGATGTCGATGAGCTCAACCTGGGCTATCGCAAGAGTCGCATCGCCGACGACGGCTTTATCGTTCTTTCTGCCACCTTCAACCTCGCACCGGGCAACGCCGCGATGATCAAGGCCGACATGGACGACTACCGCCAGCGCCGCGAGGACAAGCAGCCGCTCGACATGCCGAGTGCCGGCTCCACCTTCAAGCGCCCCGAGGGTTACTTTGCCGGCAAGCTCATCATGGATGCCGGCCTGCGAGGACACGCCGTTGGCGGCGCGCAGGTAAGCGAAAAGCACTGCGGCTTTATCGTCAACGCCGACCACGCCACCGCCGCCGACGTCGACGAACTCATCCGCGACATCCAAACAACCGTCAAAGGCCAATTCGACGTAGACCTAGAACCCGAAGTCCACCGAGTAGGCGAATTTTTATAAAAAAGAAGGCCCCGAAAGGGGCCTTCACCATATTTATTCAGATAACCCAGTCCGGTGTGTCGCGCTCAGGACCCGAGAGGGCCGGGACAGTCCGAGAGGCATAAGGTTGATCGCGAGTTCCGCACGAGCCGGAGAGCACTTAATGTGCTCTCCGTGCGAGCAGGACTGCCCGAGCAGGCAACCTTATGCCTCTCGGACTGTCCCGGACCAAACCGCCGTTACGACAGTGCAATACCGCCAAGCCAGCCCCAGCGCACGCCAGAGCCAGTACCATAAAAGCTAATGAACGAATCGAGCGACTTCGATGTAATGGCACCCTCGTTGCTCATAACGATGCCGCCGCCAACGTAGATACCCACATGACCGTAGATAAGGCCCGGAGCACCCGTGCCGCTGTGCGAGGAATCGGCCACGATCATGCCCACCTGCAGCGCCGAGCGGTCGGAGCTATAGCACCAGGCGTTAAACATATCGCACGCATTGCCGCCAAAGTAGCCAACGCCGGCGTTACGGAAGACATTGGTAACCCACGCCGCGCACCAGTTCTGGCCCGGCGAAGGCGTGGAGTAGCACGCGTTGACGACGGCCTGTTGCTTGCCCGAGCCGGCATTCTGCTGCGGAGTTCCGGGCGCATACGATCCGCCACCCGAGCTCGAACCACCCGAGTAGGAATTGTTCTTGTTCGCGGCGGCCGCGGCAGCGGCGGCCTTCCTAGCGGCCTCCTCGGCCTGGGCGGCAGCGAGAATCTCGGAATCACGCTGAGCCATGAGCTCCTTGACATCGTCAGAGAGGCCGTTCAGAACCGTCTGGACTTCCTGCTGCTTGGCCTGCATGTCCTGCATCTGGGCAGTCTGCTGGTCCTTGAGCTTCTCTAAGTCGGCCTTCTGCGACTCGAGCTCGGTCTTTTGCGCATCGAGCTCTTCCTGGATGGTCTGAATGTCCTCGATGGCGTCGCGGTCGCTCTTGTTGATCTTCTCAATGTAATGCGCGTTGGCGACGAGTTCCTCAAACGAGCCAGAGGCCAGCAGCAGCGACAGGATGTTCGTGCCGCCGGACTTGTAGCTGGCGGCCACGCGATCGGAAAGGTCGTTGCGCTTCTTCTTGAGCTCGGCCTTCTTTTCATCGATCTGGGCCTGCGTGTCGTCAATCTTGCCCTGGACATTCTCGATGTCGTTGAGGGTCTGGGCATTCTTGTTGGCCAGCGCCGCATACTCATTTGCGATGCTGTCGAGCTGGGCCTGAACCTCGTCGAGCTGGGCCTGGGCGGCATTCAGTTTATCGGTGGTTTCTTTGGAAGCCTCCGCCGCATGGGCGCGAGCGGGCAGGCCAAAAAGAACTGCCGCAGAAGCGGCGCCGAACAGGGCCTTGAGGGCAGTGCGGCGCGAGAGCTCCTGGGAAAGGATGGAATCGTTGTTTGGTGACATATGTACTCCGTTACATGCTTATTTATATGTCGCTCAACTCATACATATTAGCGTACATATGGCGCGTCCCAACGATTTCCACGAACGGCAGGAAACTGCAAGGTCAGCGGCTCGTAAGCAAATGCCAAAGATCAGGTTATGCGTACGCAAGCTCTTCTATGAGTACGTTAGCACAATCCTCTGCTTTTCCTACAGCGCACGATTTGGGCGTCCCTGCCTGCGCTATACTCCCCTGAAGAAGTGTTCCTGATTCGATAGGAGACTACATGTCCAAAGCACTCGACCCCAAAGACACCTGTGTCCTCGTTACCGGTGGCGCCGGCTTTATCGGCTCGCACACCGTCGTTCAGCTGCTCGAGGGTGGCTACCAGGTCGTCATCGTCGATGATCTCTCCAACTCCAGCGCCGTCGCCGTCGACCGCGTCAAGACCATCGTGGGCGACGAGGCCGCCAAGAACCTCACCTTCTACGAGGCCAACGTGCTCGACCGCGATGCAATGAACAAGATCTTCGATACCCATCAGATCGACCGCGTCATCCACTTTGCCGGCTTTAAGGCCGTCGGCGAGTCGGTGAGCAAGCCCGTCGAGTACTACCACAACAACATCGAGAACACCCTGGTGCTCATCGACGTCATGCGCAACCATGGCTGCAAGTCCATCATCTTCTCGAGCTCCTCGACCGTCTACGGCGACCCGGACAACCCGCCCGTCACCGAGGAGGATCCTAAGAAGCCCGCGACCAACCCCTATGGTTGGACCAAGTGGATGATCGAGCAGATCCTTATGGACGTCCACACCGCCGACCCCGAGTGGGACGTCGTGCTACTCCGTTATTTCAATCCCATCGGCGCCCATCCGTCGGGCCTGATCGGCGAGGATCCCAAGGGCATCCCCAACAACCTGGTGCCCTATGTCGCCCAGGTCGCCGTGGGCAAGCTCGAGGCCGTTCAGGTCTTTGGCAACGACTACCCCACCCCCGACGGCACCGGCGTGCGCGATTACATCCACGTGTGCGATCTGGCATCTGGTCACGTGGCCGCCCTCAACTGGATGAACGGCAAGACCGGCGTCGAGATCTTTAACTTGGGCACCGGCACCGGCACCTCGGTACTCGAGGTCGTCGCCGCCTTCTCCAAGGCTTGTGGCAAGGAGCTGCCCTACGTGATCCGCGAGCGCCGCGCCGGCGACATCGCTGCCAACTGGTGCGATGCCTCCAAGGCCGAGCGCATGATGGGCTGGAAGGCCCAGTACGACATCGCGGACATGTGCCGCGATAGCTGGAACTGGCAGAGCCACAACCCCAACGGCTTCGCCGACGCCGAGTAGCAAAAACCTACATACCGCTCTTGCCCCGATCTCACGTTGTGAGGTCGGGGCTTTTTCATGGCATGTAACCATTCGCCGAAAATCGACCAACTTTCTTATCTTGCCTGTACATGTTTAAACAACATGTTTTACAATAGGCGTATCGAATCGGAACATCGGAGGCGGACTGCACACCCATCGGCAGGCCGACCCCACAACAAGAAGGTTGGTGAGCGCATTCATGGAGCGTGCAAGCGGCGTCCTCATGCCCGTCTCATCTCTGCCCGGACCATACGGAATCGGCGGCTTTGGTTGGAATGCCTACGACTTCGTCGATTTTCTCGCCTCGTGCAAACAACATTACTGGCAGATTCTGCCCCTTACGACGACCAGCTATGGCGATTCGCCCTATCAGTCGTTCTCGGCCCGCGCAGGCAACCCCAACTTTATCGACTTTGCCGAGCTTGTCGAGGCAGGGTATCTGGAGCAGCGCGATATCGATGGCGTGTACCTGGGATCCGACCCCAGCAATGTCGACTACGGTGCTATCTTTGGCGGCCGCCGTCAGATTCTCGACCGCGCCGCCGAGCGCTTTGCTGCCGACAAGCCGGCCGATTTCGATGACTTTATCCAGGCCAACGAGGACTGGCTCATCCCCTACTGTGAGTTCATGACCGTCAAAGAGGAGTGCGGTCTCAAGGCGTTTTGGGAGTGGCCCGCGGAGCTCCGCACCCGCGGCGAGGCTTCCGCCAAGGTCTGCGCCGACCATCCGGCGCGTATGCTCTACCACCAGATGACGCAGTACTTCTTCGATCGCCAGTGGAGCCGCCTCAAGGCCTATGCCAACGAGCGCGACATTCTCATCATCGGCGACCTGCCCATCTATGTCTCGCGTGACTCCGTCGAGATGTGGGCGACGCCTGAGCTCTTTAAGATCGACGCCGCCGGCAATCCCGTGAGCGTCGCCGGCACGCCGCCCGACCAGTTCTCGGCCACCGGCCAGTACTGGGGCAACCCCATCTACGACTGGGACGCCATGGAGTCCGACGGCTTCTCCTGGTGGGAGGGCCGCATTCGCGCCGCCCTCGACATGTACGACGTCATCCGCCTGGATCACTTCCGCGGCTTCGAGGCCTATTGGGAGGTGCCGTTCTCCTCGCCCGATTCGTCCTACGGTTCGTGGACGCAGGGTCCCGGCCTCAAGTTCTTCAAGACGCTCGAGGAAAAGCTCGGCACGCTGCCCATCATCGCCGAGGACCTGGGCTTCCTCACCCCCGGCGTCATCGACATGCGCGACAACTCGGGCTTCCCCGGCATGAAGATCCTGCAGTTTGCCTTTGAGGGCACCAACTCGTACTACCTGCCGCATAACTACATCGCCAACACCGTCGCCTATGTGGGCACCCACGACAACGAGACGGCGCGCGGTTGGTTTGAGGGAACGGCCACCCCGCGTCAGCGCGAGCAGGCAGCCCTGTACACCCATCAGCAGGCCGGCGAACCCATGGCAGATGCACTCAATCGCACCATCGCCGCCAGCGTGAGCGACACGTGCATCTACACCATGCAGGACCTGCTCAACTTGGGCAACGAGGCGCGCATCAACACCCCTGCCACGCTGGGCGGCAACTGGACCTGGCGCATGCTCGACGGCGCCATCACCCGCGAGCTCGAGCACAAACTCACCGACTGGACCGAGACCTACTTCCGCATCCCGTCGGAAGCCGAAATCGAGCTTCCTCAATAGGAGCTACCGCGCCCGACCCCTCCCCACCGTGCGGACGCGCTTGCTTTTCCCGCGCGAGGCCACCCCAATCCCCTCGCGCGGGCTTCTTATGAATTGCAGACATGAAACAACCCATCACAGGAGAAAACATGCCCCGAATTAACCTCATGGAACTCGCCGAGCAGTCTTTTGGCACCTCGCTCGAGCAGCTCGACGACCGTCGCATTTACAAGCTGCTGGTCAAACTCGTGCAGGAGCGCTCCGCCACCTGCCCGCTCAACAACGGCAAGAAAAAGCTCTATTACATTTCCGCCGAATTTTTGATCGGCAAGCTGCTCATCAACAACATGATCGACCTCGGCATCTACGACGAGGTTAAGGACCAGCTCACCGCCGCAGGCCACGACCTCAACAAGATCGAGGAATTCGAGGTCGAGCCGTCACTCGGCAACGGCGGCCTGGGCCGCTTGGCCGCATGCTTCCTGGATTCCATCGCCACGCTGGGCTTGACCGGCGATGGCGTGGGCCTCAACTATCACTACGGTCTGTTCCGTCAGCGCTTTGTCGACAACCAGCAGAAGGCCGTCCCCGACGAGTGGCTCGGTGAGCAGGACATCCTGGTCGACGATGACCGCTCCTACACCGTCGAGTTCGGCGATTTTGCCGTTACCTCCAAGCTCGTCAACATCGATGTGCCCGGTTACGGCCAGCCCAACAAGAACCGCCTGCGCCTGTTCGACCTGGCGAGCGTCGACGACGGCCTGGTCCCCGGCAGCTCCATCGACTTCGACAAGACCGAGATCGCCAAGAACCTCACGTTGTTCCTCTACCCCGACGATTCCGACGAGCAGGGCCGCCTACTTCGCATCTACCAGGAATACTTCATGGTAAGCAACGCCGCCCAGCTCCTGATCGACGAGGCCATCGAGCGCGGCAGCAACCTGCACGATCTGGCCGACTACGCCGTGGTCCAGATTAACGACACGCACCCCACCATGGTCATCCCCGAGCTCATCCGCCTGCTCACCACCGAGCATGGCATCGAGTTTGACGAGGCCGTGACCATCGTACGCTCCATGGTCGCCTACACTAACCACACGATTCTTGCCGAGGCGCTCGAGAAGTGGCCGCTCACCAGCCTGCAGAAGGTCTCCCCTGCCATCGCCGACATTATCGTCAAGCTCGATGAGATTGCGAAAGCCGAGCACGATGACCCGCGCGTCGCCATCATCGACAAACACGATACCGTCCACATGGCCCACATGGACATCCACTTTGGCTTCTCCATCAACGGCGTAGCCGCCCTCCACACCAAGATCCTGGAGGACACCGAGCTTCATCCGTTCTACGAAATCTATCCCGAGAAGTTCTCCAACAAGACCAACGGCATCACCTTCCGCCGCTGGGTCCATGGGGCCAACCCCGCGCTCGCCAGCCTGCTCGACGATGTGATCGGCACCGACTGGCGCAGCACCGGCGATCTGAGCAAACTCGCCAATTTCGCCGACGACAAGGACGTTCTTGAGCGCCTGGCCGCCACCAAGGTCGAGGCCAAGGCCATCATGCGCCAGTTCATGGCGCTCGAGCAGGGCGTGACCATTCCCTCCAACGCCATCATCGACGTCCAGGTCAAGCGCATCCACGAGTACAAGCGTCAGCAGATGCTCGCGCTCTACATCATCTGGAAGTACCTCGATATCAAGAACGGCAACAGACCTAAGCACCCCGTCACCATCATCTTTGGCGGCAAGGCGGCGCCTGCCTACACTATCGCGCAGGACATCATCCACCTAATCCTGACGCTTTCCCAGTGGATCGCAAACGACCCCGACGTGGCTCCCTACCTGCAGGTCGTCATGATCGAGAACTACAACGTCACCGCCGCCGAGCGCGTGATTCCCGCTGCCGACATCTCCGAGCAGATCAGCCTGGCCTCCAAAGAGGCGAGCGGCACTTCCAACATGAAGTTCATGCTCAACGGCGCTTTGACCCTGTGCACGCTCGACGGTGCCAACGTGGAGATTGCCGAGCTCGTGGGCGACGAGAACATCTATACCTTTGGCGCCTCGTCCAAACAGGTCGAGCAGCTCTACGCCGAAGGCACCTACAACGCCGGTGCGCTCTACCGCAAGCCCTGCATTAAACTGCTGGTGGACTTCATCACCAACCCGGCCTTTATGGCAACCGGCAACGCCGAGCGTCTGCAGCGCCTGCACGACGACATTAAGGGCAAGGACTGGTTTATGGCCCTGCTCGACATTGAGGAGTACATCCAGACCAAGGAGCGCGTGCTAGCTGACTACGAGGACCAGGGTGCTTGGTTGCGCAAGGCGCTGATCAACATCGCCAACGCCGGCACCTTCTCGTCCGACCGCACGATCTCCCAGTACAACGACGAGATTTGGCACCTGGGCTAATTCGCTTCCCTTACCCATCCTCTTGAGAAACGGAGTCGTGGCAACACGGCTCCGTTTTTTGTGCCCGCACGTTACCCTGCGACCCAACTCGGCCAAACAATCTCGATCTGTAACAACTACTCGGTAAAAACGGTCCCAGCTGTTACAGATTGAGACATACCGGCCCCTCCCCTTGGGTTTATCTCGATCTGTAACATCTAGCAGCTGAAATTCACCTTTGGTGTTACAGATTTAGATGAAATGGTTAGCTCAGCGGAACCGTCTCGATCTGTAACATCTAACGTCCGAAATCAGCCTCACCCGTTACAGATCGAGACAAACGACCGGTCAGACAGCCCCAACACAAAGAAAGGCTCCCCTCTCGCCCAGTGGACGGGAGGGGAGCCTTATATGTGACCGCGGCAAAAGGATGGCAATACCGCAGTCGCCCAAAGGAAGGGCCTGGATGCACCGGGCCTAGATAAGGTTCTTGCCAGAGACCTTATCGAAGAGGTGGGTCGCGTTCTTCTCGAACTTGAACCAGATGGTGTCGCCAGCCTTGAGCGCGCCCTTGGCCTCGAGGTCGACGACGGGGATAATCAGGACAAACTGGCCGTCGGGAGCGGTCACGTGGACATGCTCGGTCGAGCCCATGAGCTCGGTCACCTCGACGGTACCCTGGAGCGCGCCCTCCTCGCCCTTGTCGGCAAGCAGGATCTGCTCGGGACGCACGCCGGCCGTAATCTCCTTCACGTCGCCGCCGTCCCAGTTGAGGGCAAGCTGAGCGCAAGTCTCGGGGGCGAGCGCCACGTTCATATCCTCGGTCTTGACGGTAAAGCCGTTGCCCGAGCGCACCAGCTGGGCATCGAAGAAGTTCATCTGCGGCACGCCGATGAAGCCGGCGACGAAGATGTTCGCGGGATGGTTGAAGACCTCCTGCGGCGTGGCGATCTGCTGGACAACGCCGTCCTTCATGACCACGATACGGTCACCGAGGGTCATAGCCTCGGTCTGGTCGTGAGTAACATAAATGAACGTGCCCTTGATCTCGTGGCGCAGCTTAATGAGCTCGGCACGCATCTGGTTACGAAGCTTGGCGTCCAGGTTGGACAGCGGCTCGTCCATCAGGAAGACCTTGGGGTCACGCACGATGGCGCGGCCGATAGCGACACGCTGGCGCTGGCCGCCGGAGAGCGCCTTGGGCTTACGGTCGAGGTACTCGGTAATGCCCAGAATCTCGGCAGCAGAGCGAACCTTGCGGTCGATCTCGTCCTTGGGAACCTTCTTGAGCTCGAGCGTAAATGCCATGTTCTCGTACACCGTCATATTGGGGTACAGAGCGTAGCTCTGGAACACCATGGCGATGTCGCGGTCCTTGGGCGCCACGTCGTTGACACGCTTGCCGTCGATGAGCACATCGCCCGAGGTAATGTCCTCCAGGCCGGCGACCATGCGCATCGTCGTGGACTTACCGCAGCCAGAGGGGCCAACGAGGACGACGAACTCCTGGTCGTGAACGGTGAGGTTGAAGTCCTCTACAGCGAGCACACCGTCCTCGGTAACCTTGAGGTTGTGCTTCTTCTCCTCGGTCTTCTTCTTTTTGCCAAAGAAGCCCTTCTTTTTTGACTCGTTGTTGGGATACACCTTCTGAACATGTTTGAGAACGATCTCGGCCATGTCTTTACCTTTCGATACGCGGCGCCGCGCTGAGGGACGCCGCCAAAACTTGCAAAACAGTTACGGCATCAGCCCTTGACGGCACCTGCCACCACACCGTCGATGATGTACTTCTGGCAGAGGATGTACATGATGACGATGGGGATAACGACCATCATGATGCAGGCCATCATGGGGCCGAGCTCGACGTGGCCGTAGCCGCCGCGGAAGTACTGGATCAAGATAGGAATGGTCTTGTACTTGGTGGAGTCGAGCGTAAGGTAGGGCAGCAGGTAGTCGTTCCAGACCCACATGGTCTCGAGGATGCCGACCGAAAGATAGGTGGGCTTCATGATGGGAAGGACGATCTTAAAGAACACCTGGACCGGGTTGCAGCCATCAATCATGGCCGCCTCCTCGATCTCGAGCGGGATGTTCTTTACAAAACCGGCGAACATAAAGACCGCCAGGCCCGCGCCAAAGCCCAGATAGATAAAGCAGATGTTGAACGGCGTGTTAAAGCCGATGCGGTCCGCCAAATTGGACAGCGTGAACATGAGCATCTGGAACGGCACGACCATCGAGAACACGAACAGGTAATAGAAGAAGTTCGAGATCTTGTTGTTGACACGAACCACGTACCAAGCGCACATGGAGCAGCACACCAAGATCAGCACGACCGACGTGACCGTGATGATGAGCGAGTACATAAATGCCGAGGCAAAGCCCTGCTCGTTAAGGGCGTGCATGTAGTTTGCGAGGCCGTTGAACGTCTCGGGCGTGAGCAGATCGAATGCCGTGGTGGTGCTGATTGCGGTCGCTTTCTTAAAAGAATTAAGCGCAATCATGAACACGGGGTAGATCCACGCGAGCGACAGGATCGTAAAGAAAATCGAGAGCGCGCGGTTGATAACCTTATCGCGTTTCATTACTGCTGCACCTCCTTGGACCTCGTGGCCTTAAGCTGGATCATGGAGATGGCCACGACCAGGATGCAGAAGATAACCGCCTTGGCCTGACCAATGCCCTGCCATGCGATACCGGCACGCGAATAGAACGTGTTGTAGATGTTCAGGGCGAGCATCTCGGTGGAGTGCGCGGGGGCGCCGCCGGTAAGGGCGAGGTTCTGGTCGAACAGCTTAAAGCCGTTGGTGATGGACAGGAACAGGCAGATGGTGATGGTCGGCATCAGGTTAGGGATCTTAACCTTCCAAAACGTCTGCCATGCCGTAGCGCCGTCGACCTTGGCGGCCTCGATGTAGTCGGACGGAATGGACTGCAGACCAGCGATGTAGATGATCATCATGTAGCCGACCTGCTGCCACAGGGTCAGGATGATAAGGCCCCAGAAGCCAGCAGCAGAGTTAAGAGCGATGAGCTGGGCGCCCACGTTGGAGAGCAGGCAGTTGATCAGAATCTGCCAAATGTAGCCCAGCACGATGCCGCCGATCAGGTTAGGCATAAAGAAGATCGTACGGAAGATGTTGGTGCCTTTGAGCGCCTTGCGGGTGAGCGCCTGCGCAATGGCCAGGGCGATCACGTTGATGAGCACCGTCGACAGGAAGGCAAACGCCACGGTAAAGAAGAACGACGTGGAGAACTGCGGATCGGACAGCGCGCGCACGTAGTTCTCGATACCGACAAAGTGCGCGTTACTAATGATAATAAACTGGCAGAACGAGAGATAGAAGCCCTGGATAAAAGGGATCACGAACCCGATCATAAACGCCAGGCACGTGGGCAGCATAAAGAGCGGCCACCAGCGCTTGAGTGCTTTGCCCATAAAAGGGTCCTTTCAATATGCAGGGGGCGGGCAAACCAACGTCTGCCCGCCCCCTGTCGCTAATCAGATAGCTTGGGCAGCAACTGCTTACTCGGAAGCGGCCTTCTCGGTCTTCCAACCATCGACGAAGGCGTTCTTGACGCCGTCCCACTTGCTGTTATCGGCAGCGTAGGCAATCAGAGCCTGCTTGAGGTTCTTCTTCCACTCCTCGGAGGGAATGTAGACGAAGTCCCAAGCGACGGTCTTCTTGCCGTCCTTGGCCATGGCAACGGCCTGCTGCGAGAAGACGTTGGTGGTCTCCTTGGCGCTCTTGAACGGAGCGGTCAGGCCCATCTTGTCGGCGATGATGCTGGTCGGGGTGTCAGCGGTGACGCACCAATACATGAAGTCCTCGGTGGCCTTCTGGGCATCCTCGGAAGCCTGGGAACTGACGCACCAGTAGTTCTCGCCGCCGGAGCACAGGCCCTGGTTCTCCTCGCCGTCAACACCGATGTAGATTGGCATCATGCCAATCTGATCGTCGGTCATGCCGGCCTTGACGAGGTCAGAGTAGGCCCAAGAGCCGTTCTGGTAGAAGACGGCCTTGCCGGTTGCGAACTCGTTGGTGGCGTCGTCGCCGGTCTTGGAAGCAAGCTGCGAAGGATCGCAGGTGGAGTCGGTGATGTACAGGTCGAAGATCTGCTTGTAGTTGTCGAGGAACTCACCCTTGATCTCGTCGTCCTCCTGGTTGTGCTCCTTCTCAAACTCGTAGTAGAGCGGCATGTTGGCAAGGTGGGTGGTGTAGCGCCAGCTGGAGGAGTCGTCCATGCCGGCGGAAGTGAAGGCACCCTCGACACCAAGCTCGTCCTTGCGGGCCTGGATGTCATCGGCACAAGCCTTCAGCTTGTCGAAGGAGTTGATGTCCTCGGCCTTGTAGCCAGCCTTCTCGAGCAGCTGCTTGTTGTAGATGATGCCGAAGCTCTCCTGGACCCAGTCGATGCACACATCCTTGCCGTCGGACTGCAGAGCCAGGGAGTCGTCAATGAGCTCACCGCGGAGCTTGGTATCGGACAGGTCGGCGCAGTAATCCTTCCAGTTCTTAAGACCGGTGGGGCCGTTGACCTGGAACAGGGTCGGAGCGGAGCTCTTGGACATCTCGGACTTAAGCTTCTCCTCGTAGGTGTTGGAAGCGGCGGTCACGATCTTGACCTCGACGCCCTTCTCCTTCTTATAGGCCTTGGCGATCTCCTTCCACTCCTTGTCGACCTCGGGCTTGAATTGGAGGAAGTAGACCTCGGCAGCGTCACCAGAAGCAGAGGAGCCGGAGCCGGCAGAACCACCGCAACCCACGAGGCCCAGACCAAGAACTGCAGCCGCGGAACCAGCAAAGCCCAGGAACTGCCTTCTGCTCATTTCGTTCTTCATTACAATCCACCCTTTCACACCGTGGCGGCACCCTTTGCCGCCGCCTTCGGAGATTGGCTCGGGGACTTTGCCCCTTTTGCTGATTTGAACGATACGCTATTTGGCTAGTTGTTTGAACAAGTATTACTAGAGCGGTAGAAAAACTTCGGTGAACGGTAATTTCAACTTGATACTTGACAAGTTTTGTACTAACAATTATTTGTTATCTAATGCAGAGAAAACGCCCGGTCAAGCCGATGTACCGTCGGTTTGACCGGGCGTTTTCTCTTTGAGGCCATGAGTCTCGTCAGGCTGCGAGCTAGCCGGCTATCGCTTGGAATTGACGCGGTAATGGAAGATCTCGGGGTGTGTGCGAGTGTGCGTCACCTCAAACAAGATGCCATCCGAGGTGTACGACTGACTCTCCATGACGGCAACGCAGTTGTATTTGCCGAGGTCAAGATAGCTGCAGTCCTCATCGTTGGCGAGCTCGACACTCACCGTACGACGGCTCGCCATCACTTTGACACCGCGCTTGTGCTCCAGATAGCCGTAAATAGAATCTGCCGCGATCTCGGGAGTCAGGCCCTTGGCGATCGACGCCAAAAAATAGCCATGGTCCACTTGGCGCGCGTTGCCGTTGAGGCTTCGGACACGCACTACGCGAATCAACTCCTCGCCCACCTTAAAGCCCAGGTGACGAGAGAGTTGCTCGGTGCAAACCAGATGTTCGAAAGACTTAACGTCCGTCGATGCAACGGCATTGTTGCGCTTTGCAAACTCGCCAAACGACTCAACCTCTTCGAGTGCGCCCAACATGTCGGTTTCGCCCTTAAGCCAAATAACGCGCACGCCCTTGCCGTGTATGGGCTGCACAAACATCCCGTCGGCCAGCATGCTCAAAGCGCGGCGGACGGTATTGCGCGTGCAGCCAAATTCCGCGGTCAGCTCGGCTTCGGTTGGCAGCATCTCCTGAAACGCATAGGTCCCATTAATGATGCGCGAGCGTATTTCTCGGTAGATTCCTTCGTATATCGCTTTTGGCATTGTTTCACCTCTACATTATTCATTTCCGGCTAGGCACGATAGCATTTCTTAAAGTTGTTTAAACCGAATATCGGTAAAGCGACAGGATTTAACCGTTGACGGTTTCTGTCATGCCCAAATCGATTTCGCTCAAAACTGCCGGTACGACAATCGTCTGGTCCTCTACAATGAATCCATTGTTTAAACGTTTCCCCACGCGCAACGCGCCTCGATATTCGGAAGGCAGAACATGCTGCAAAAAATCCAACGCTTTGGCGGGGCAATGTTCGCGCCCGCCATGCTGTTTTCTATATCAGGCCTCATGGTCGGCGTCTCCGCTCTCGCAACGACTGCGGACATCGTCGGCGATCTCGCCGTATACGGAACCCCTTGGTACGTTTTTTGGACCATCATCCAGCGCGGCTCGTGGACGGTCTTTAAACGCCTCCCGCTCCTTTTTGCCGTAGCGCTGCCCATCGGTCTTGCCCAAAAACAACCGGCTCGTTGCTGTCTCGAGGCTCTCGTCGCCTATTTTGCCTACTGCTTCTTTTTGAGCGAGATCATTAAGCTGAGCGGAGACAACCTTGGACTTGAGTACCCGTCATCTTTGACCTCCGCCAGCGGTATCACCGTCATCGACGGCATCAAGACGCTCGACACCGGCATTATCGGCCCGCTGGCGGTATCGGCAACCGTCGTTGCCATCCATGACCGCTTCTACGATGCCAAGGTTCCCGATTGGCTCGGCACCTTCTCGGGCTCCTCGCTGGTCTACCTCATCAGCTTTTTTGCCGTGTTTGCCCTTGCTGCTATCTCGGCCGCCATCGTGCCCTACGTATACGGTGTAACCGATACGCTGCGTCACGCGCTTGCAGGCGTCGGTCCCTTTGGCGTGGGCATCTTTGTCTTTTTAGAACGAGCACTCGAGCCCTTTGGCCTGCACCACCTGCTCTACATGCCGATCTACTACGACAACCTGGTCATTAACGACGGCATCTACGCCACGTGGAGCAGTTTGCTCCCCATCCTCTCCCATAGCACGCGCCCCCTTAATGAGCTTGCGCCGTGGGCCGGTTTTACCGCCACCGGCTGGGTCAAGCTCTTTGGCCTTCCTGCCATCGCAGCTGCGTTCTACTCCACCGCAAAACCCGAGCGCCGCGCCGGCCTCAGGGTCATCCTTGTTCCCGCCATCATCGCCTCGGTGGTTTGCGGCGTTACCGAGCCACTCGAGTTTCTCTTTATGTTCACCCACCCCGGGCTCTTTTTGCTCTACGCCGTCTTATCGTCTTGCCTTGCCACAACCATGAATCTCTTTGGCATCGTCGGCATCTTCTCGGGCGGCCTGATGGAGATGGCAGCCTTCAACTTTATTCCGCTCATGCGCACGCATGCCGGTGCCTATCTTTTGGCGCTCGGTATCGGCCTTGCCTTTAGCCTCATCTTTTTTGTTAGTTTTCGAGCACTCATCTTGGTCTATGACCTTAAGACACCGGGCCGCGAGGATCATGTTGCCAATCGCGCGGCAATCGATTGTTTAACGGGAAGCGACTTTGCCAAAGAGCAATCCCCCAATGACGAGGTCGATAGTCGATCCGATCAAGATCACGTCCTCGCTGAGCGGGTAATTCAGCTTTTAGGTGGCGTTGGCAATATCGTGGGCGCAACCAACTGCGCCACGCGCCTGCGCGTCGAGGTCGCAGACCCTTCCATCGTTGCAGATAACGCGTCGTTTGTCGCGGTGGGCGCCAAGGGCCTCATCATTACGGGCAAGACCGCCCAGGTGGTCATCGGCATCTCCGTTCCCCGCGTTAAAGAGCATTTTGACCAGATCATGGGCCTCGAGCCGGAATTTGTGCCCACCACCTCGGCCTCCCCTGCCGCCAGCGCAGCCCATAAGCGCGGCGATATTTGCTTCTTCGATATCGACGGAACGCTCGCCTGGCAAGACCCCAGGCTCGCCCAAGACCTTCCCGAAGACGAGCGGGACCTCTCCCCCTATCCCAACGAGGCGGTTTCGCAGGCAATCCGCGAGTTTGTCGCCAACGGCAACATGGCCTTTATCTGCACGGGACGTACCCTCAGCTGCATCCACCCCAAACTTCTTGAGCTGCCTTGGACCGGCATCGTCTGTCTTGCGGGCGGTTACGCCGAGATCAACGGACACGCAATTCGCGATCTGTCGATGACGCCCAGCATGCTGCAGCATCTTGCCCCCTATCTTGAGCAATCGGGCGAGGTCATCCGCTTTGAGGGCCTCAACGGCGTCGTGCGCATGAGTGCCGATGCCCCCGATGCCCCCGGATACGCGCGCACCCTGGGCGACGCAGTCACGCAGCTGCAACATTACAGTGTCTACAAGATCTTGATGTCTACATCGCTCGCCAACCACATCGCTCAAGATAAGGCACTTGAGCCGCTGCTGTGCTTTAACGAGCTCGAACTCGAGGTAACCGAAATCTCGCCCCGCGAATGCACGAAGCGCGGGGGCATCCAGTCTGTACTCGACGCCCTCGACCCCCACCACGGAACCGTATACGGCATTGGCGACGCCAGCAATGACGTCTCGCTGATGAACGCCGTCGATGTCGGCATTGCGATGGGCAACGCACCGGACTATCTCAAGGATAAGGCCGATTACGTGACCGACACCGTCGATCACGACGGTGTCGTTGCGGCGCTCGAGCATTTTAGGCTGATTTAGGCGCGCTCCATCAAACGCACGCCCGTTGTCCTAAATCGCCAAAACTGCCGCGCCAAACGCCCTGATGTGGCAATATGTTGTCTGCATATTGCATCAATGCAACCTCAGAAGGAATGCGAGAACCCGTGTCCAGTCCGTTTACCAGCTTTTTAGCCCAGCACTTTGACCAGATTAACGACTATCTGGCCACGTTCTTTGACGGACAGGCGACCTCTGCCGATATCGAGCGCTACCTGTATGCGCCGCTCTCGGCTTTTACGGCCAACGCCGGCAAGCGCCACCGCCCGCTTATCTGCATGCTCGCCGCAACCGCAGTGGGCGGTAGCTTTGAGAGCGCCCGCAGCGCCGCGGCAGCCATCGAGCATTTCCAGTCGGGCGCGCTGATCCACGACGACATCGCCGACAACGGACAGCTGCGCCGCGGCAAGCCCTGCATGCACCTCACCGAGGGCACGGGCCTTGCCATCAATTGTGGCGACCTGGCGCTCACCATGGTCACCAAGACGGTTCTCGACGACCCCACGCTTGAGGCAGACGTAAAGTTGCGCGTACTCCACGAGCTCACCGAGATGATCGTCCGCACCATCGAGGGTCAGGCACTCGACCTGGGTTGGGTCCGTGACGGGCGCTTTGATATCTCGGTTGATGACTACCTGGACATGGCGACGCACAAGACCGCGTTTTACAGCGGAGCCACGCCGCTTGCCGCCGGAGCCATTATCGGCGGCGGCAGCGATGAGCAAATCGAAGCGCTGCGCGCCTTTGGCCTGCACACGGGCCTTGCCTTCCAGATCCAAGATGATCTGCTCAACTTGATCGGTACCAAGGAGGCCGCCAACAAGGACTTCCGCACCGACATCACCGAGGGTAAGCGCACGCTCGTTGCCGTGCACGCTCTGTCAGACGAGCGCTATCACGACGAGATTGAAGCGATCCTCTCCTCGGGCACCGAGGACCCCGCGCAGCTCGCGCGCGCCGTGGAGATCTTCCAGGAGACCGGCTCTATCGATTACGCCCACGCCTACGCGCTGGACCTGACCGCTAAGGCCAAGGCCGCCATCGAGGACGTTTCGCTCGACCCGCATGCACGCGAACTGTTCCTCTCCATGGCAGATTTCTTTGTGGAGCGCCTTAACTAGCGGGGGTTATAAAACCTGTCAGCAGCGTATTTGGGTACAACTTGCTACACTGTTGAGTGCATGTTTATGCATCCCTTTGCGTTGTCTATCCGACACACGCTCAAATAGTACGAATGGTACGCCGAAAGGGGTTCGTTCATGGAACCTATTACAACGGGCATGCAGGGAGCAGCCGTCGAGGACGTCCAGTCCCGCCTTCTGCAGCTCGGCTATACAATCGATGACACCGAGGTTGCCGACAAGCGCTTTGGCACCACCACCGAACAGGCTGTTGGCACCTTTAGGCTCGATAGCGGCCTTGCCGCTGGCTGTGCCGTCGATATCCCCTGCTGGAGCGCCCTGGTCGACGCCTCGTATAAACTGGGCGACCGCACCCTCTACCTGCGTATGCCCAATTTCCATGGCGCCGACGTGCAGGCCCTGCAGCGCGCGCTCAACGTTTTGGGCTTTGCCTGCGGTGAGGACGATGGCTACTTTGGCCCTCACACCGAGGCGGCCCTTCAGCAGTTCCAGGAAAACGTCGGTCTGTTTGCCGACGGTATGGCTTTCCAGGATACCTACGCCTACATCAACCGCCTGCACCACGTATGGGAGGGTAAACCTTCGGTGACCGAGGCCGAATCGCGCATCGGCTTTGCCCGCGCGGCCAACGTACTCGAGCGCTTCCAGATTGCCGTCATCGGCGAGGACCCTATCGCGCGCAGCGTAGCATCGCGCATGTGGAACATCGCCACGGCGACGACCGACAACAGCGGTATGATGCTTTGCGATTCCGAGGTTCCGACCGACGTTGACCTGGTGCTCGAGATCGCAAGCGACGAGCTGCCCGCCGACGCCGCTCCGCGCGCCACGATTGCCCTCGCCGAGTGCCACAACCTGGCCCAGCGCATCCGCACCGCCAATGTCGCCGCACAGCAAAAGCCGGCACGCATCCGCATTGAGCTCACCGGCATGACGCGCTACAACGGCACCTTCACTGCCAGCGACGCCCAGACGCTCGCGGTACGCCTGCTCGATGGCGTTTGCGATGCCCTCGCAGATTAGGTAAACTAGACGAGTTGCTTTTGTGCAACACCCATACTGGGACGTAGTTCAACGGTAGAACTCCGGTTTTTGGTGCCGGCTGTTGGGGGTTCGAATCCCTCCGTCCCAGCCAAAGTAACTGAGCGCCCCGGGCTTTCATCAGCCCGGGGCGCTTTCTTGTGGGCAAGCGAAGGGATTCGAACCCGCAAGGCAACACAACTTCTCGTCCAGCACGGGAAAATCTACCTTCAAAAGACAGGCGCCCCAGGCCCATTAGGACCAAGAGCGCCTTGCATCAAGAAATATCAGCCCAGTTCCGAAAAGCGAGCCACATGCGACAACCAAGTAGTCACAGGCCCCGGGAGAGCGGGGACACCGGCTTAGGTTTATCGCGAGTTCCGCACGAACAGGAGGCCACTTAATGTGGCCTCCGTCGTGAGCAGGACTGTAGAGCAGGAAACCTAAGCCGGTGTCCCCGCTCTCCCGGGGCCGAACGCCCTAATTGTTCAGCATGCGGTCGAAGCTTCCCGAGTCGCCATCCCGATAGTCGGCGGTCATCAGAATCTCCTGCGGAATTCGTCCGCCCTCGCGCAGCACGTTGCGGAACTGCACGCGCGTAACCATGGGCAGATCCTTAATCGTCGCCGCCAGGTTCTGCGGCACGCCCTGGTTGGCAGCCGCGGGCTCGCACGCGCCGCCGGCCTTCACGCGACGCTTATGCTCGGCAAGCATGGCGCGATACATGCCGGCATGCAGGCGAATCTCAACGACGTTGGCATTGCGGGCCTGCTCGACGATGCGCGCGCCCTCTCGATCGATGTCGCCCACGTAGTAGACATAGCTAAAGCGATAGCCGATCTCGGCCAGATAATCATCCAGTGCGTGCGAGACGCTCGCCTTGCAGCCGCCGCCAAAGATTACGCCGCCCACCTTGGTACCAAAGAGCTTGGCATGTTTACGTCCGCGCAGAAGCTTGACGATTTCGTCGTAGGTATCCAGGTTCTCGACCATAATGAACGGCTTGTCGGCGCCCAGCGTAAAGAAGCCCGTAAAGTGCACCGGACGGTTGGGGGCGACCTTGATCGCCTGCATGCTGATGCCCTTTTCGGTCATACGCCTGATCAGGCGCTCGCCATGCTTGCCGTCAAAAGCTTTTTCGTCATTGAAGATCTGGTAGGCGCGCTGGCGGCGCGAGGCAACCGGCGTATCGGCACCGCGGTTTTGCTCGACCCAAGCCTGAATGATCGCGATTTCCTCGGCAATCTTGCGATTGGACATCTCGTTGTGCTGAGCGCGCTGCGGCGTCTTTTTACCGTCCTTGCCTTCAACCCTTACAATCTGGGTCTGCTGCTCCTTAATTTTGGAGAGCGCCGTGGGCGTGGGGACGACCTTGAGCAGCTGCCTGCCCAGAACACGGGCCAGGGCAAACGCCGAAACCTCGCCATGGGTAGTCGACTCAGCCTGCTGGGCGGCCGTATCTGCTGCGGCAGACTCGGGCCTCTTCTGAGGCTTGCGCTTGGAATCGCCTTGGACATTGCACTCACGTTTCGAAGTAGACGTCTGCTTCTGCGAACGTTCGGGCTTGCCCTCCTTCGCCGGCTGACGCTTGGGCTGCTCCATCGGAGCATCCACCTTCGCATCTTCGTCGCGCGGCGCTACATTCTCGGCGGCATCCTGAGCGTTAGAGCCGCGGCCGCCACGATGACGACGACGGCGAGGCTTGCTCGAAGTGCCCTCCCCCATCTGTTCAACCGCAGGTTGCTGGCCCTGAGTCTCCGTATCGGACGCAGTCTGCTCATCAACAGGCTTCTGTTCACGAACTTCCGACTCGGCAGGCTTCACGGCCTTCTCGGCCCGCGCCTCCGGAACCTGACTAACCTTCTCCTGACGCTTTACAGGGTACGCGCGACCTGCAAAGCCGCGACCGGGACGGCACGAGTCTGAGGCCTTCTTGGCCGGCTTCTCGGAATCATCCGCAACCTCGGCAGCCTCTTCGGCATCGCGCACAACGTCCTGCTGCTCGGCCTTAAAGTGAGCACCGCGGCGACGCTTGGGCTCTTGGGCCTCCACGGGCTTTTGCTCCTTCGCGGGCTTCTGCGACTCGGCAGCAACCTCAGTCTCAACAGCCTCGGTAACGGCCCCATCCTTTTGAGCCACAGCACGACGGAAGCGTTCCTGTTGGGCGCGGCGCTGAGCATCACGCTTTCCGCCTCCGCCAAAGCCGCCTCGACCCGCCTTGGCGGTAAAGGCGCGCACGACATGCTCATCGAGCAGCTCGTCAGTATCGATATGCTCACGCGGGGCAGCTTCTTCCGCAACAGGCGCCTCAACGGAATCCTCGACAGGCTGCTCCTGGGCATCATGAATCTCGGCATTGATGGTATAGAACGCCGGCCGGCCGTTAATGCCGCTGCCCTCGATCTTGGTCACGATCTTTGCCGCGATAAGCTCGTCGCGCATCGCCTTGGTATCGCACTCCTTATCCACGGAGCGGAAGATTTGCGCCAGCGCGCTCGACTTGATCTTGAGCGCCTTGCGGCAGAGCAGGTCGTAGGCAACCAGCTTGGCCCGCTCGGCAGAAAGCGACGTTTGTCCGCTCAGACGCTCAGCCAGAGCATCGACATTTTGTTGGTTATCGGAATATACCGTCTTGGCCACGGGGCCCCTTTCATATGCACACATATACGTCCATATGGTACAACGCGCGCCGCTATCCACGCAAAACATCTGCGAGAACGCCCCGGTATCACCCGTCTTTACAAAAAAGACCGGGCCCGCGTTCTGTGGACCCGGTCTTTCCGAGTCATAGAGATGGAGGATTCAATCCGTCCGATCGACTAAGCCTTGGCGGCCTCAGCGTCGGCAGGAGCCTCAGCAGCGGCGGCGCGACCATACTCGGCCTTGCCCATCTCGGACCACTCGGGCTCCTCGTCGGGCATGGAGCCGGCCTCCTTGCCGAAGAACTCCTTGAGGCAGTTGACGGCAACGATGAGGCCCAGGACCATCAGCAGGACGGCGAAGACGAGCTGCAGGCCCTTGGTGGCGGCGACGGAGACGGCAGCCGTGGTAGCGGTGGCCGGGATGGTACCGAAGAAGCCGTAAGCCTGGACAGCGGTCATGCAGCCCATGGCGCTCTGGACCAGCGAGGTGAAGGTGCAGCAGAGCAGGAAGGCGACGGGCACGTAGAGCATCCAGCCCTTGCGGCCGGTGCACTTGCAGAACACGGCGAGGGTGATCATGGTCATACCGCCGAGCAGCTGGTTGGAAGCACCAAAGAGCGGCCAGATGTTGGCATAGCCACCAAAAGCAAGGGCGAGACCAGGAAGCAGGGTGACAACCGTGGCGAACCAGGGGTTGCCGAGGACCTTCATGTAGCCGGCCTTGGACTCGATGGCCAGGGCGTCGTTGGTCTGGGCAAAGAACTCGGAGAACGAGGTGCGGGCGATGCGGGCGACGGCGTCGAGCGAGGTCAGGGCCAGAGCGGAGACGTTCATGGTCATGAAGACGGTAGCAAGCGTGCCGTCAACACCGAAGGCCTGCATACCGCGGGAGATACCAGCAGCGAAGATCTGGAACGGGGTGGAAGCGACGCCGGCGTTAAGGGCGCCGGTACCGGCGGTGTTCATGTCGGAGAACATGATGCCGGCAACGATGATGGCAAGGATGCCAACGAAGGACTCGACGACCATAGCGCCGTAACCGACCTTGACGGCGTCCTGCTCCTTCTCGACCTGCTTAGAGGAAGTACCGGAAGAAACGAGGCTGTGGAAACCGGAGAGAGCGCCGCAAGCAACGGAAACGAACAGGACCGGGAACATCATGCCGGAGGCACCAGAGAAGCCAGTGAAGACCGGAGCGGTCATCGTAGCCTGGCCGTGAACACCCAGGACGACGATGCCGAGGACAGCGCAGGCGATCATGACGATCATCATGATGGAAGTGAGGTAGTCACGCGGGGTCTTGAGCATCTGGATGGGCATAGCGCCAGCGAAGACCAGGTAGACCATGACGACGGCGAACCACTGGAACTTATCCAGGTAGACCGGGAACTGCATACCGACGGCGAACATGAGAACCATGAGGACCACGCCGGTGACGAACTCGGCAGCGCCGGTGAGGTTGAACTTCTTCTGGGCCCAACCAAAGGCGATAGCGACGAAAGTGAACAGGATGGAGATGGTACCAGCGCAGCCGGCGGCATAGGACTTGGTGAAGTCGACGGCACCGGTAGCAGCGCCAGAAGCGTCAACGGCCGGGGTAAACATGAACGTCTTGCAGACCATGTCGGTGAAGGCGGCGATGACGATGATGCAGAACAGCCAGCAGAACAGCAGGAACAGACGACGGCCGGTCTTGCCGATGTACTTCTCGATGAGCTGAGCGAGCGACTTGCCGTTGTTCTTCATCGAGGCGTACAGGGCGCCAAAGTCGTGGACGGCGCCAAAGAAGATGCCGCCGACGAGGACCCAGAGCACGACGGGCAGCCAGCCAAAGGCCATGGCGACGATCGTACCCGTGACAGGGCCGGCACCGCAGATCGAGCTGAACTGGTGCGAGAACGCGGTGAAGGCGGAGACGGGCGAGAAGCTGTTGCCGTCCTTCATGCGCTTGGCCGGCGTGAGGGCCTCTTTGTCAATGCCCCACTTGTTGGCCAGCCATCGGCCATAGCCCAGATAGCCGCAGGCGAGCACCGCCGCGGCCACAACCATGAGCAAAACTCCGTTCATTACATTTCCTCCTCTAAAAAGAACTACTCAGACATAAAAAATGAGGGCCGTCGGTTGCGCTCGACGGCCCTCATCTTCATCAGCCGCCCGTTATCGTACGGGCTAGCTGTATGTGCTAACCCGCATCAGATAATTACTACGCTGATAATGTTTAGCTGATGCGTGAACATGTCTGAGAAATCCTCTTCAATCATGATGTGAACGATCCGTGCGTGTTCACATCCCCCAGTGGTTGAAAAGGAGTATGAAACTTTAGTTACCTAAAGTCAACGCAAATATGTAATGAATTTTCAACTTTTTTTGAATTTCTCGGTATAAAACGCCACTGACCTCGGACTTTACCCAACGACAGTTTTTGCTTGAGAGATGCCCCCGAGAGCGGCGGGAGCCGGGCGGCGCATATGAACTTTCCTGCTCTACAGTCCTGCGCAAGACGGAAAGCACATTAAGTGCTTTCCTTTGCGTG
>CABUIE010000018.1 GCA_902491565.1 uncultured Collinsella sp. | reverse complement strand
TTGGGGCCAGGCCCGATTTTGCCTCTTGACAATGTCCTGCTCATATTAAAAGGAAGCGAATCTATCAAAGGTGTACTTGGACGTTCTTCCATCACTGCCGGCTAGCGAGACTTCGCTCAAGGCTTTTGGATCAGCCTTTAAGGGATACCAATGAATGAGTACATTGCGAAAATAGTCCTCTTCCGCCGAATGAAGTAAAACAAGAGCAGCGCGCAAGATATCCGTCGGCCTTTTTTCCTTCGACGTTCTAGTAGACCCCTCTTTTTGTAAGTTTTCATACAGTGCCAAAAGGCTAGAGACTCTTTTAACGCCCTCGTCGAACTGGCTCTTCTCTGCTGTCACATAATCACCTATATCAGCGGATGGCGCTTGAAATCCCAAGAGGTTTCAAACGAGTCCCAGTCGGTTTTTGATAATTCACGGCACGAGTCAACCATATTGTTGACCAGCGGCTTCTGCTCTTCGTTCTGAATAATCGGGTAGGTTGCGATTTGGCCTACCTCGAAATTGAGCGTCGCCGAAAGCATGCTCGCGACGCTCATTATCACAGAACTGTTACAAGCTCCCTGGAGATACTTGAGTGATTTCTGATCGCTAAAAACGCTTGTACCCGCCACATCAAACACATGGCCAGCAGGCTTAAAGCGAAATGCAATAGACCCGCTCGAAATCTTCGACCAGGTAATCGATGGACTAAAGAAGCAGTTTGTATTCTGTGGCCTGGAAAGCAATTTGCCATTCTGGTCTTTGTAATTACGAATCTCCCATCCGTCATTCTCCCAGTTAACAACTGCGCTATTATTTCCGTACCATTTACGGAAATCGCCACCCTTGTTGTAGGGAAACCATTTACAAGCGCTTTCAATTGACTCTTGAATAGACCCACAGGAGTAGGCGCTCTTACAACCATCGACTTCCCACCACTCGCGAACGAAACGAGCGTTTTCACCAGTAGCAAGCCCTTGACGCGGTTTGCCGTACTCACTGAGTTGCTTTGCGTTTTCAAACGCATCCAGAAGAGCGTCGCTAGCCCAGTAGGCTATGGGGGTACCGGGGATCTGTTTGAAGGTCTCGGCGTCGCGGCGATAGAACCAGACGCAGTCGGGGTCTTGGATCGCCTCGAGAGCCTTCGGGGCCTGAACGGAAGCTCCAACGAAGTCCGAAAGGCGCACATAGCCGCCCTTGTAGCCCTTGATGAATGAGTTGTGGAACGTGTAGGTACAGATGGGCACAGTCGCGCCAGCGAAGCCCGAGTACTCGAGCTGGATGAGAGAAGTCAGCGTTCTGTTGTCGATAATCTCGTTGCGGAGCTTCTCGTAGCTTCCGATGAACATCCAGACGAAGGGCGACATGACACCGCACTCGCCGTGGTCCTTGGCGAGATTGAACATACGAACGACAAAGCTGGAGAACAGATCGCTCTTCACGTCGGGGTAGCTCTTCTTGACCCACTTGGACATGAAAGGGCCAAAGCTGGAGCTACCCATGTAGGGCGGGTTGGCCACCACGCAGTCGTGGCGGCGGTCCAGGATCTCACAGGTCTTAAGGGCACATTCCAGTTTATTTTTAGAACTACCGTCAAACAGACCATCGGTGCCGGTGAGTTCGATCGCCTCACGCAGTGCGGCAAGATCGCCCTCATTCGGAACAAGCAGCGATCCAATCTCGTCCAGGTGCGCCAGAGCGTCGATCAGATCCTTCTTCTTGGTAAGTGCGGCGCCCTGCGGAATGTCATCCTCCTCCAGCACAATCGGCTCGAGCACGGCAATATCCGCCTGAACCCCACGATTAAAGAATCGCCTATCCATCTCTCGGGCACACATAGCCAGCGCCAACCCTGCAATCTGAGCGGCACGGGAGTCAATTTCCATACCATGAAGGTTCTTGGACAGAATGAGTCCGGGAATATCGCGCGAGCGGTATTCGCGCTCTAAATACATCTTTGCCAAGAGTTCAAAAGCGTAAACGAGAATATGGCCCGATCCACAAGCCGGGTCGCACAGCGAAATATCCTCAGGGCTCTCGATTTTAATGAAGTCCTCGTGCTCCGCATCAGGCTCGATGTAGTACTCCATTCCATCACGCAGGTGACTTCCCGGGTTGTTCAGCATCCACAAACGCCCCAAAGAGTTCTGCACCATGTAGCGCACGATCCAGTTGGGCGTAAACAGCTGTGTGGCCGGACCGATGGTGTCCGGCGTCTCCTTGGCCTTAGATTTAAAGAATGCGTCTTTGACCTCGGAATTGTAGAACTGATACATCCAGCCCAGGGACTCGACGTTTTCCCACGTGCTTCGCTTAACCCGTTCGACAAGAGCGCACAACACACCTTCTTCACCGCGGTCCAAAAGCCTTGTCGGAAGCAGCAACGCATCCGCCGTGCCCACGCGACCGAAGATGGAGGGCAGGCACTCAGCGAGCTCGTTCATCTGAGCCACCAAAATGAGACGGAACAGCGCCTCATCATCTGCCGCCGCGACAAGGTCAAACACGCGATCGCGCTCTAAGCCCGACAGATCAAGCTCCGTCGGCATGCGCAAGCAGTCTGGCGAAAAACTATCGTACTCCGAGGTTTCGCAATATGAACTTAGCATGCGCACGCCACAGGGCAGATAGCCTTGCACTTCCATATAGCGTATTGCAGCAAAGCGATTGAACCAGGTATAGGCCATTTCCTCGCAAAAGCGCGCATAGCCGCCATGCTCTATACGGCGATATAGCTCCGAACGTTGCGAACGCTCGAGCGCAGAGAGCACCGTGCCTTTAACAATGGTTGCATCGCGATCGAATTCTTCACGCCCCGCATCGTCGAGCCCGTAGGCATAGCAACGCTGACGTACCTCATCAATTAAGCGGATGCGTGCCCAAGGGCAAAACTTTTCGAGCTCTTTCGTATCCATGTTTCTCCCTTAGCCCAAACGGATGGCGTCATTACCCTCAAGGCTTCGCAGCAGCTCTTTGCGCGCGGCATCCAAATAGTCATCAATCTGCTGTTGCGAGCTCAGCTCCAGCGGCCTAAATACCATGCTGCGGCTCACCGATTTAACACGTCGCCTAGGTGCCGGTGCAGATTGGGGCTTATTCGGCTGGCCAGGCGCAGTGACCCCCGAATAATCAGTCCTTACCGTCACACTCGTATTTGCCGGTTTGGGATGATTCGCCTCTTTATAGGCATCGTCAATCATTTTGTACAGAGTCGTCTGGGCACGATCGAGCTTGACGGGCACAGCATCCAGGGCGGTCAGCGTTGCCGCATTATGCACCTCATCTTTTCGAGCGCTGTGCGACTCCCCGATGCGTGCCAGAGCGATGCCCTTGCCTTGGGCATACGCTTCGATATCCCCATAGCGCTCCTCGACAGAATTGAGCATGGCGATACGCTTTTGGTCTAAAAGCTCCTTGTAGGCAGCTCTCACCTGTAGATTTGCCTCGGATAGCTTTTGGAACTGCAAACTCAGACTCGGTTGTTTAACCGCTCCTCCAATGACGGAAAGCGCATCAAGCGTCTCAGAATCGCCCTCAAAGTAATCGCGCTCGCTCTCCATTCGCTTGAATATCTCGCAGGCACTGTCGAATACAGCTACCTTGCTACCGAAAAACTCGTCAATATCTTCGAGATCTTCAGCCGCATCTCCCAGCTCCTCCTCTTTTCCGGCGATCGCCATAATTAGATCGACGGCATCGCGGCCGCTCTGCAATAAGCCTTCGATAAGGTTCTTTGCATCCACGACCTCCGTATAGCCCGGGTAACCTGGGTTACGCAGATACTCGACCGAAAGAAGGCTCGCCAAGCTATCGCGGCGCTTTTCAAGCTCCTCGCGGCATGCCTCGGCAAGGCTGTCCTCTTCGAGCGGCAGAGTATGATTGCCGCTCAACTCTTCTACAGCCTGTCGCGCCTTAGATATGGCTGCTCGAGAAAGCTGCTGGCGCGCCTCAACAACAGCCTGTCGTGCCTTAGCAGCCTTTCGCAGATAATCGAGGATCTTGGAATCCCTAAGATCAATCGCTTGCCCTGCGCAGAGCAGGCGAGCGCGCTTTTGCGCTAGCAGCGTTGCGACCACGGCGGCAATGTCAATCTCCGCCCAACCATAAGGCTTCGCATGGTACGTCTCGAGCAGCTCGCTCATTGTTACCTGCATATGTTGGGCGGCGCGAGCTTCCAGCAAACGCATAACCGCTTCGATGGCCCCGGCATTGGGCTCTTGCCCATTCATTGCCGGAGTGTACGCAGTTAAAATCTGCTTGACCTGCATATCGCTGTCGTAGTTTTTATCGATAAGTGGCAGTTTGCTGTACGTAACAGAGACAAGCTGGCGCACGCAGTCCTCGATCATATTCTTGGCAGACGCCGATTTGACCGGAGAATACTCACCGCCATAGACATAAAACGTTCCATGCAGCACCGCCTGGCGCATAAGCTCCTCTGCACGCTTATCCAGAGCGACGCGCTCTTCCTGCTTGCCACGCAAAATCGAAGCCACCACTTCGCTGCGATTGTCTGCCTGACGGCTATTGAGGTATTGCTCAATACATGCCGACTGATACAGGCAGTCGTAGTAGTCTTGCTGGGAATCGAGCACTACAATGGCTTCTCCCCTGCTAGAGCTAAGGAGCAGGTCCTCGCGCGAAGGGATCGGGATGCCATCCACGCCAGAAATCACGCGCAGCGCCAGCCCCGATGCGCTGTTATAACGGGTGTCGTCCAGATATTCCTCAACGTCAAAAACGTTTTTGCCAACCGTCACCTTGGCGTTTTCGAAGACCTGCCTAAACATGATCTGTGCGGCCTTGGACGTAATCTTCGCAGCATCCGGCTGCACGCGCGAAATCTGCTGGGCAATCTCCTGCTCTTCGTCGGTCAGGTACTTATACGTTTCACCATTGCGAGCCACATAGTTTTGTCGTACCAAACGCTCCAGGGACTGCGAAATCTGCTCACGAACGTTAATGCGGTCGGTGCGGATGTCGTCGGTCATAAGGGTGACCAAGTTTTCAACGTTTGCCGGCATGTCCTTATCGACATACAGGATCAAGAAAAGCAGTTTGAGTACCGGAATGTCGCATTCCTCAAGACCCTGCCCCTTTTGGGCGGCATCCGCCGCTCGAAGAACTACACGACGATGATAGTCCTCGAGCGACGTCGAGATCGTATTGTAGAAACGCCAAAGCGGAACCAGGGCATTCTGGTCCTTATCCTCTATGCATCGAGCGGAGTCTTGAAAGCCACTCAGCATGGAACGCTCGGCGCTTGAGCTGTTTTTTCCGGACGCGCCGTGATTGCGCAGCTCGTCCATGATTTTTTGAATGAGCTTAAACTGGTAATCAGCAAACGGATACGTGCTGGCGAAGTCTTCGGCACCCTCGTAGCCAATTAGATCGGCCGCCGCGTCCTTAAAGCTATACAAGTTGTTGAGGACCGCCGAGCGCTCCTGATACTCAGCTTTCAGCAAGTCGTTCGCATCCTGATTTTTCGCCAAAATGCGGCGACGAATAACTTCATCGGCGCACGAGCTGCTCAACGACAAGCGCGTATTAAAGCGATCCTGAATCTTGGAGAAGTCGCTGCCCTTAACCTTGGTAATTTGATCAATCGCCTGCTGTCCGGTGACCATAACCCATACACGACCGCCGCATTTGGTACCCAGCGCCTCGACAATGCTCTGCAAGTTCAGCATTAGCTCGGTATCGCTCGCGATAAACTGGCTCATCTCGTCGGCCATAAAGATCATGCGATATGGACCGCCGCATTCTTGCTCGCGACGCTTTGTGTATTTAGCAATATCGTCGGTAAGCTGGTCGATTGAAAAATCATTGCTTTCCGTTTTTTCATACCAGCGCTCCGCCTCGTCCTTGCTCATGACGCCCGTGCAACTGAGTGCCTCGATAACGTCGTCGGAGTTAAAGTCGTAGTCCTCGCGGCCATCGATCCAGGGGCTATGATTAATCTCTTCGAATGCGGCACGGAATTCCTGAGTTTTACCGGCGTCGTCAATACGACGCTCCAGGCGAGCGAGCTTAAAATCTGCACCGTAGAACCCACGGCTCTCGTAATACATCTTGGCAAAAATGCGCGCAACCGCGCTGCCATCCTTATTGAGCGGGCTTTTGATGCCCATATTAAAGAGGATAGCGTCGGTCGTCACGCCCGCCGCGCGCTTTGCTTTGTCGGCAAGTTCGTCATCTTCAAAACGCGGGGCAATATACTCAATCGCAGTTTTACCCGCCGCCTCACGGTTTGTGAACAGGTAGCTAAGCATCTTGAGGAAATGGGATTTACCCGAGCCAAACGAACCGCTGATCCACACGCCAACTTTGTCCGTCGGAGCATCGAGGGCCCGAACATACACATCGAAAAGCGTCTTGAAATGGCGGCGAAGCTCGTCGGTCACAACATATTCGCTCAGCTCTTGCCTGACACTACCGTCATCCTCCTGATCGACCTTAATAACACCGTTAATGTTTCGGTCGATATCGTGCTCAAACATATCTTTAATCTTCATGGGAATGCCTTTCGATGACCGGAAACGTTTTTAGAGTTGGTTAAACGCGCGATAGTAGTTGCCGTCGGCAATCGTGCCAAACAGCTTTAACTGCTGCCCGTCATAGGTGCCGGGGTAAAACAAAACGACGGGGATATCGGAAAACACCGGTTGAATAGACTCGAGAATGATGTGGGCACGCATGAACGGGTAAATCTTGCCAACGCCCGTGATAATCAGGACGTCGCGCCCGCGCTTCGGCTCGCCGTATCTCTCGATAAAGCTGTCGTGAATGAACTCGAGGTACTTCTCGGATCCCACTCGGCTCTGCATGCGTTGCAAGAAATGATCGCTGCCTCGTTTTTCCTCGAGGGCGCTCATCTTTTCTAAGATGCCGCGTTTTTCGCAAATGCCGATAAATACGCTCCACAGATCAAACGAAACAATGTTAGGGGTGTCGATTTTCGCCTGGCGCTCGCGTTCGTTATCATCCACTAGCTGCTGAGTCAGAGCGCGCACCTGGTCTTCTTGCCTAGCTGCATATGGATAGATGTAGAGTGGAACCTCGCCACCCAAGCCACGACAATTCAAAAACTCGGGGTCGTGGAATTTGGAACGAATGAGCTCAAAGCTCATATCGATTGAAGGCAACTCGGTTGCTGTCATCTCGCACCCCTATTCCGTTATGCCAAAGGCAGGCAGAACCGCGGCATCGTCGTTGGCCCGAACGCAACGCTCGAGCTCAAAATCGAGCAATGGCGGACGAAGGGTTTCGGTTTTGCGGCTATACAATCCGGCGCCCTCTATACAGTTGACGAGGACTTGGCGCACCTTATTGCACGTAGCATCCGACCACGTTGCAACGCGATCGTCCTGCGCGCGAAGCCCTTCGATAAACGTAACGATTTCCGATTTTCGAAGCGAAAGATCAAAAAGACTGAACTTAGGGGCAATCACGCACGTCATAAAGTCCCAGACAACTCGGTTGTCGCGCATCATTGCATACAGGTTGACCTGCGCAAGCTGTTCGAGCGAGCCATGCGCAGCAAGATTAATCAGGCTCGCGCGCACGCCTTCGTCTTCGCTAAGAGCCAACAACCGGCGGCAGCAAGCACGGGCGATAGACTTTTGCTCACGCTCAGTAGGATATTGAAAGAGATTTTGGGCGGTAACCTTTTCAATTATCTCTTTCGTATCAGAAAAGTTCTCGTCCACCATGAGGCGCGCAACGACACGCGTCTCATTAACAAGCCACTGTTCACGTGTCATAGAACCACGATAGGTGGTGGGCATGCTCATGTCGTTCAGCCTCTCGACGAATCAAATTGGTACATTTGATTCATACGCCAAAACGCTTCACATCCATTGAGCAACATTTTGTTGCGCAACATTTTATCTGCGAAAACTCCCTGAACGGTAAAAATATTCTGTGAACGGCATAAAGAGGATCTGGTTTATTGCGGTTGTTGGAGCCGTTGAGACGACAGACTTGATGGATGGGGTGGATACCACAAAGCGACATATCTCACCGGACAGTCATACTGAATCCTTTGAGCATAAACGCGCTTGCGAACGCAGACTCACACACGCACAACGCAACTTTGGTTCCATTGCAGATAGCTGCCACAAAACCAAAGAGCCCGTCTACCTAACCAAAAACGGGTCCGCATCGCTTGTCGTCATGGATGCCGAGGCCTATGACGAGCAGACGCGCGCACTAACCGCCATTCAGGAGCGTGAAGATCGCATTCAGCGCTCCATCGCTCATGGTTACGACGACCTCACCAACGGTCGTGTGCGCCCCTGGAAACAAGCGAAGGCCGAGGCGGATCGGATGCGAGCCTCGAGATAAGCCCCCTCCCCCATGTAACCATCCTGTAAATCATAGCGGCGCACTCGAGTTTTACCGTGATGCGGTCGCGCCTGGCGCTCCACTGTGCTAAAGTATCCCGAACGTTCAAACGACTACGAGGGGGAACTAGAAGATGGCACGTGTGCACAACTTCTCAGCTGGCCCGGCCGCGCTACCTACAAGCGTGCTCGCCGAGATCGCCGACGAGATGATGGACTACCGCGGTTGCGGCATGTCCGTGCTCGAGATGAGCCATCGATCTAGCATGTACCAGCAGATCATCGACGACGCCGAGGCAACCCTGCGCCGTCTGCTGAGCATCCCCGACAACTACCGCGTCCTGTTTTTGCAGGGCGGCGCCACGCTACAGTTTGCGGGCATTCCCATGAACCTCATGCGCCGCGGCCGCGCCGGCTACGTCGTGACCGGCAACTTTGCCAACAAGGCGTACAAAGAGGCCGCCAAGTACGGCGAGGCCGTGCTGCTCGCGAGTTCCGAGGACACCAATTTCGACCGCATTCCCGCCATGGCCGACATCAACGCGTGCATTGCCGCCGAGGCTGCGGGCGACGGGCTCGACTACGTCTACATCTGCCAGAACAACACCATCTTTGGCACCATGTTCCACCAGCTGCCCGATTGCGGCGACGTGCCGCTGGTCGCCGATGTCTCGAGCTGCTTTTTGTCGCAGCCGCTCGACGTCGAGCGCTACGGACTCATCTACGCCGGCGCGCAGAAAAACGCCGGCGCCGCGGGCGTCACCGTGGTTATCGTGCGCGACGACCTGATCGCCGAAGGCCCCGCCTTTGCGCAGACGCCGCAGTATATGGACCTCAAGACCCAGGCCGCCAAGGGCTCCATGCTCAACACGCCCAACACCTTTGGCATCTATGTGTGCGGCAAGGTGTTCCGTTGGGTTGAGCAGACCGGCGGACTTGCCGCCATGGCCGAGCGCAACTGGGCCAAGGCCAACCTGCTCTACGACCTGCTCGAGCACAGCGACCTGTTCCATGGCACCACGCAGGCCGACAGCCGCTCCATCGCCAACGTCACCTTCCGCACCGGCGATGCCGACCTCGACGCCGCCTTTGTCGCAGGCGCGGCCGAGCACCAGATTCAAAACGTCAAGGGCCATCGCCTCGTCGGCGGCATGCGCGCCAGCGTGTACAACGCCGTCACCATGGAGGACGTGCAGGCGCTGACCACATACATGAAGGACTTCGAAGCGCAGCATAGTTTGAGTCCGCGATCTAACTAGCCCGCAGCACGCGGGCCGACCAGCCACCTCAGACCACCCTGTTTAGATCAAAACCTGCTAAGGAGTTTTTCCATGCGTAAGATTAAGACCATCGACGACATCACTAAAGACGGCAAAGTCGAGTTTGGCGAGGGCTACGAGTTTGTAAGCACCGCCGAGGAGGCCGACGCGATCCTGATGCGCTCGACCGACCTGCACGGCTACGAGCTGCCCGAGGGCATCCGCGCCATCGCCCGCTGCGGCGCCGGCGTCAACAACATCCCCGTCGAGGAGTACGCCAAGAAGGGCGTCGTCGTCTTTAACTCCCCCGGTGCCAACAGCAACGCCGTCAAGGAGCTCGTCCTGGGCATGCTGGTGCTTTCGAGCCGCGGCGTAGTGCAGTCGATGAACTGGGTGCGCGACAACGCCGACGACCCTGAGATCCAGGTCGATGCCGAGAAGGCCAAGAAGGCCTTTGTGGGCCGCGAGCTCAAGGGCAAACGCATCGGCGTCATCGGCCTGGGCAACGTGGGCTCCAAGGTCGCCAACGCCTGCGTCGATCTGGGCATGGACGTCTACGGCTACGATCCGTTCATTTCCGTTGAGCACGCGTGGGTGCTGAGCCGCGAAGTGCAGCGCGTAGGCACGCTCGAGGATCTGTGCCGCGGCTGCGACTACCTCACCGTGCACGTGCCCAGCAAGGCCGACACCATCGGCATGATCAGCACCGAGCAGATTAACCTGCTGGCACCCGACGCCGTGCTCATCAACTACGCGCGCGAAACCATCATTGACGAGGACGCCGTCGATGCTGCCCTGCGCGAGGGCAAGCTCAGCTGGTTTAGCTGCGACTTTGCCACGCCCAAGACCGTCAAGATGCCCAACACGTTTATCACCACGCACTCGGGCGCCGGCACTGGCGAGGCCGAGGCCAACTGCGCCGATATGGCCATCAGCGAGCTCAAGGATTACCTGGAAAACGGCAACATCGCGCACAGCGTCAACTACCCCGCCTGCAGCATGGGCAAGGCGCGCGCCGCGAGCCGCATCGCCTGCCTGCACGCCAACGTGCCCAACATGATCGGCCAGATCACGGCCATCCTGGCCAAGGACAACGCCAACGTACAGCGCATGACCAACGAGTCCGCTGGCGAGAACGCCTACACTATGTTCGACACCGACGAGCACCTGGACAGCAGCACCATCGAGGCGCTCAAGCAGATTCCGTCGATGTATCGCGTGCGCGTGATCAAATAGCGCCGGCACCAAGCCTGCCAGGCAGGCCATGAAGCCCATTCGGCCCCCGTTTTCATGAAACGGGGGCCGATTTCGTTGCTCCGGCTGGTTTTAAAATGCTATCCAGAACAAGTTTTTTCGGATAATCGACCGTCATACCTAAATCACTGAGCGCACCTGCTTTGATAAACAGCTTTATCAGGGGCTTTAGTAGGTAAAGATCAATCTCTATATACCAGATCCAAGTTGACTGTCTATTTTCCGAAACAACTTGTTCTGAGTAGCATTATTAAAGCCCTTCCAAGGCGAAACTGAAGCCTTTTTTGCGCCCAAAACTCTAGCTCGCGCGACCGTTTTCCACGCGCACGACTACATTCCCGCCCAATCGATAAAAATCTCCTCACGAAGCCGCCGTTCGAGCTCCTGCTGCCGCGGTGTCTTGTCTTTCAACGGCGCATCGAGATAGGACATGATGAGTTCCATCACCACGCGGAAGGCATCGGAGTCGGCCAGCTGACCATAAGTCATCAGAACGACGGGATATCCCATCGCTTGCAGGGCAGTCGTTCGATCGGAGTCCGCGATCTTGGATTCTATGGATCCGTGAATAGCTTTACCTTGGCATTCAACAAGGCACTCTCGGCTGCCGTCCTTATTTGCCAGCAGGATATCGGCATAGCGCCTATCAAGTCCCGAAATCAGGCGGGCGCTGCGCGTCATACGAATCTCAACGTTATTGGTAAGGCGCAGCCCTTCGCCGCCGCGCAACCTCGTAAGGCCAAACAGCATCGAAGCCTGGACCTCGAGCGGCGATGCTGCCACCCCCGTAATGCATTTCGCGGCTCGTATGAACGATTTAGCACCGCGGAGTCCCTGGATCTTATTGGCGAACTCCGTAAGTTCAGAGAGCTCGATCAAGGGAGGTCGTTTCCACAAGTCTGTTGGATTCCCCGAGACATCCTTTACGTTTTCCCAGCCCGACCGTGCGTCACCCCACCGGCCCCCATATGCCTGCTCAAGCGCCAACTTTACCTGAGGCACAATCTTGCACACGGCAAAGGTGCCGCACATCTCATACATGCACATGATTAAACGCTCGTTTGAAACCGAGGAGGCCAGGGTCAGCAGGGTAAAGAGCGGGGACGCGACATCAAGGCCAAACTCTGTCTGCCGCACGGAGTCAAACGGCCTCTCCCCGTTCCAAACATGCCTGACAATGCGACCGCCCTTACGTCCGCAGCTGCCCTGCGCCAAAACATGCAACGGAGCGCCCAGGAAATGCGTGACGAGTGGATGCTCGCAAAGGCGCTCCCTGCGCGGATCGTCCGCAGAATCGGGCAGGTCCGGCATTATCGCCAAGACCTGTGGAGGTATCCGGTGATACCGAAAGGCAGATATGTCGCACAGCATGTCGTCCATAGAGGCTACGTACCCACTGCGCCGTCTGTGAACCCGCTCGGACGGCAAACGCGCCAGCTCGGCCTGCGAACGGTAAATGCTGCTGCGCGCACGTCACGGATCTCTCGGGAGGCTTACAATCGGTTTGGAAAGCAGACTGATTGTGAGGTTGCATATGGTTGATGAGGACTTTGCCTGGCGGCTTGCGCAGGAGCTTGTGCGGATCGACAGTTCCGACCCAGGTGCGTATGAGGGCGAGATTGAACGCTATATCAAAGCGCTGGTTGAGGAACGGCTGGCACGGTTGAACCACCCGACACTCGATGCCGTGCAGATTGAGGAGATCGAGGTGCTCCCCGGACGCCGCAACTTTATGGTCACCGTGCCCGGTTTGAGCGACGAGCCACGGCTGGTCTATATCTGCCACATGGATACCGTCACCTTGGGCGATGGCTGGGACGCAGACACGCCGCCGCTCGGGGCGACCGTGCGTGACGATAAACTCTATGGCCGGGGCGCCTGCGACATGAAGGGCGGTCTGGCCTGCGCCATTGCCGCGCTTGTCCATACGCTCGAGCGCGTAGCGGCGGATGGCGCGCTGCCCCGCCGCGGCTTTTCGCTCATCTGCTCGGTCGACGAGGAGGACTTTATGCGCGGCTCCGAGGCGGCCATCGATGCCGGCTGGGTCGGCTCGCGCGAATGGGTGCTGGACACCGAGCCCACCGATGGACAAATTCAGGTGGCGCACAAGGGACGCACATGGTTCGAGATTGAGATGACCGGCGTCACGGCACACGCGAGCCAGCCTTGGAAGGGCGTGGATGCCGTCGCAGCCATGGCAGAGGTCGTGTGTTCGCTTCGCCGCGCGTTTGCCGCGCTGCCCGCACATGACGAGCTGGGGCCCTCGACTATCACGTTTGGACAGATTGAGGGCGGCTATCGCCCCTATGTCGTGCCCGACCACGCCAAGGTCTGGGTCGACATGCGCCTAACGCCGCTGACCGATACGGCCGCCGCGACGCGCATGGTAGAGCAGGCCATCGCCGGCGCTGAGACCGCGGTTCCCGGCTGCCATGGAAGCTATACCGTGACGGGCGATCGCCCCGCCATCGAGCGCGATCCAAGCTCTCCCCTTCTAGCCGCGCTCAAGCGTGCCGCCGATGACGTGACGGGCGCGGACACGACCGTCGGCTTCTTTACCGGCTACACCGACACTGCCGTCATTGCCGGCAAGACAGGCAACCGAAACTGCATGAGTTACGGCCCCGGCTCGCTCGCGCTCGCACACAAGCCCAACGAATATGTGCCCCGCGCCGATATCGCTCGCTGCCAAAACGTGCTCATCGCGCTCGCCGACAACACGCTCTGGGGCGCAAGCGGCCAAGTTGGGGCATAATAAGCCGCGAATAAACCGATTCGCGCGTTAGGACCGTCCATGAAAGCACTTCCGTTTCCCTGCATCCGACCGGCTCAGGACCGCGTGCTCGAGGCGCTGCCTGCGATGGGCGGTATCTTGAGCGACAACGACGCCCTGCGCGGCGCCATCGCCGACGGCCTGATGCTCAAGGATCCAGGCGCGGCGTATTACGTGTACGAATGCTCGGGAGAGCCGGGTCGCGTGACGGGTGTCGTGGCGATTTGCCCGGTTAACGTGCTGACGGGCGACGACGCGACCTCCGCAGATGCGGCCGCCGCTGCGCACGCGATCGCAGAGCTCAAGGTGCAGCCGCGCCCCGTGTCGCTCGCCTACGAAGCCTCGCCCGTCATGGATATCATCCTGGGCGCCGCCAAAGAGGGCGCGTCGCTCTATGCCGTCACCGACCCCTCGGGCATTACGCACCGTGTGTGGGAGGTCAAGCGCGAGGACGCCGTTGCCGCCATCCGCGCTATGCTCGACCAAGCACCGGAGCCGGCACTGGCCGACGACCCCGCCTACGCCGTCGCTCTGACCGGGGCGTCGCAGTTGCTGGCCGATGAGGCCCGTGCCGCCGGAACGTACACCGGCAAGGAGCCGTTCAACTTTACCGTGGCCGCGTTATTCCCCGCCGCGCAGGTCGCCGGCGGCGCACCGCAGGTCCCGACGGGCCTGCTCACTCACCAGATCTCGCGGTTCTAGCGGACTCAAACGCGAAGCTGAAAAACCCGGCATCCAAACAAACAAGGGGCGGGGATGCAGCAAATGCATGCATCCCCGCCCCTTTCACATCGAGCAATGATGTCGGCAAACCGCATCGCCACGCCCGCGCTACCCCCGCTGCGGACCCGCTGCCGCCACGAGCGGCTCAAGCCCCAGCTCGTGCGCGTAGTCTTCCTGCGTAAAGATCTCAACCAGTTCAAACGTATCCGTCGCATCATCAAACGCAAAGTGCAGCACCGAGCAATTGCCCGGCACGCGGTCGCGCTCGTCTGCCGCCGCGCCCTTCACGTGATCCATGAACTCCTTGATAGCCGAGCCGTGGCTTACCGCGAGCACGCACGTATGGTCCTGTCGCTGCATAAGCTCGGTCAACGTCGCCACCATGCGCTCGCGCACCTGCATCTGACCCTCGCCGCCAAACTGGCGATAGAAATCGCGCCACGGGCGCTCGGGCATCAGCATCACGCGCTCGGCTTCAAAATCGCCAAAGAACCACTCGCGCAGGCCGTCTAGGCGCTCGTAGGCAAGGCCCGGCCACAGGTTGGCGATAGTCTGCTCGGTGCGATGCAGCGTCGAGGTGTAGGCATGATCGGGCTCAATGCCGCGCGCACGCAAGAACATGCCGGCGCGCGCCGCCTGGTCGCATCCCAGCTGCGTAAGCGGCGAGTCACTCCAGCCCTGAATAATGCGCTTGAGGTTAAATATCGTCTGTCCATGACGAACCAGGTACAGGTCTTTATTCATAGGGGGGGTCCTTTCGTTTGTTACCAACCCAAGAGCGAAAACGCCCCGTCGAAATAGCCAAAATGAAGCACGGCACCGTTGTCTGGTTGCTCTCCCCTGCCAGTCACGCATCTAAGAAACTCCTGGCAGGCTGAGCCGTGGGAGACGGCCAGCACGCAGTCGTGCCAGGGCCGGGCCATGATGCGGGACAGCGCCGCGACCATACGTGCACGAAGCTCACTTTCCGACTCGCCACCAAAGGCAACCGGATAATCGCCCCAGGGCTGCGCCGGCATCTCGCGGTTTGATGTGCCCTCCAACGATCCCAAATGCCACTCGCGCAGGTCATCGACCAGCTCTATGGTACGGCCCTCGCCAACAATCAGCTCGGCCGTACACCGCGCCCGCCCCAACGGAGACGAATACACATGGTCAAAGGTCACGCCGCGGTCCTCGAACGCCGCACGCGTCGCCAGCGCTTGCTCGCGCCCGCGCGCCGTAAGCGGCGAATCGTGCCAGCCCTGCAAAATGTTCTTCACATTGAGCTCGGTCTGCCCATGCCGCACCAAATACAGATCGGCCACACGCCCTCCCCTCGCATCACCACGAAGGAGACGGGCACCTTTGTGGTGGTTTTGCCGCCGGATCGCACCGCAACGACGCGCAACTACAGCAGTACGTCGGCAAGCGGGCGCTTGGGCACGTGATGCACCTGCGCCTCATCGCGCCAGTAATTGATAGAGCCATCCGGGTTGGAGTCGATCGCGTCGATCACCTGTGTCTCGGCTGGCACGCCAAAAGCCATGATCAGCTTGAGCTCGTATCTGTCGTTATCGAGCCCCATGGCGTCGATTGCGTGGGGCGTAAAGGCCTTGAACATGCATGCCGCCACCTCGGGCGTGGCGCTGCGAGCGGTGAGCATCATCGTCTGGGCGGCAATGCCCGTGTCGACCTCGGTGATGGGCGCAGCGGGTTTACCCGGAACAGCGCGCTCGGCAAGAATCGCGATGTAGCCGGTCGGGCGCTCACCCTCATCGGGGCCCGGCCAATCCTTAAGCGCACCGGCCCAGGCGAGCTCATCAAATACGCGGGCGCAGTCCTCTGCACCGCTCACCACATGAAAGCGCAGGCGCTGAGCGTTGGCGCCGCAAGGGGCCAGGTGCGCCAGCTCCGCCAGCTCGAGCAAAAACTCGCGCGGCACGCGCATGGACTCGTCAAATCGGCGGCACGTGCGGGCGCGGCGGACCAACGCGTCAAATGTGTCCAGGCCAAGCTTTTCGCAACCCTGCTTTGCCATCGACTCGGCGCTCGACGGCACCGCGGGAACTGCTTCGTTCATAGGGACCCCCAATAAAAGCCAATTGTTCTTAGAAATCTAACCTAAAACGTAGGCAATAACGAACAGAGCAGCAATGTTCTACATCTGTTGAATAACCCAAATCCAAACGGGAACAAAGGTAACAATTCGGGAAGGTGAGGCTCCCATTCGCCCTTCCCGCCTCACGCGACGGCGCCCTTGGGCGATACTGGTTGCAAGAGCTACGGCTTACGCCGCACGGAAAGGAGACATCATGGGCATCTTTAAGAACGACGACAAGCAATCGAGCGCGTTTGGATTTGACGAGAAAAGCATGGCAGGCAAGGCCGTCAAGGCCGTGCGCTGGATTTACGCCATCACGGGCGTCTTGGCGCTCATCGCCGGCGTCGCACTGCTGTTTGCGCCCGCCAAGTCCCTCGTCTTCCTGACGACCGTCCTGGGCTTCTACTTTGTGATCACGGCCGCGATCAGGCTGTTTACCGCTGTTTTCGAGCCGCTGCTGCCCACCGGCTGGCGCGTTACGAGCATCATCTCCAACCTGCTCATCATTCTGGGCGGCGTCATAATCCTGCGCAACCAGGCCTTCTCGACCGCGACGCTCACCACGCTTGTAGTGGTCGTCGCTGGCTTTGGCTGGATCGTCGAGGGCGTCATGTCCATTCTGGAATCCGAGCTTTCCGCCAACCGCGCCCTCGCCATCCTGAGCGGCGCACTCTCCATCATCGCGGGCATGTTCGTGTTTATCTATCCGCTGTGGTCGGCCAAGATGCTCGTCATCTTTAGCGGTGCCGCGCTGCTGGTGTTTGGCGTGACGCTCATTGTCCGCGCCATTCAGTTTGGCAAACTGGTGCACTAGATGCCAAAGACGCTTTTTATTGATGCCGACGCCTGCCCGGTCACACGCGAGTCGATTGACTGCGCACGGAGGGCGGGTGTCGCCGTCGTTATCGCCGGCAACAGCACACAAAACCTGGAGCGCCACATTCGCCGCGACGACCCGCGCGATGCCGAGCACGCGCGTCGGGGCTTTTGGGTCACGACGCTCGATGTGAGTGTGGGAGCCGATAGTGCCGACTTTGCCATTGTCGAGCGCCTACAGGCTGGTGACGTGGTCGTGACACAAGACATAGGCCTGGCGAGCATGGTGCTCGGACGCGATGCCGCCGCCATTGGCGTGCGCGGGCGCGTCTACGATAAGGCGACCATCGACATGCAGTTGTTTATTCGCCACGAGGAAAAGAAGGTGCGCCGCGCCGGGGGACGCACCCGCGGTCCGGCGGCATTTACCAGCGAAGACCGCGCCCGCTTTAAACGCAACCTCACCGAGCTGCTACACTAACCAAGGCAGATTTTTGGGATATGCCCGGAAATCTGCCTTTTTGTTTTGAGCGGCGTGAACGCTCAGGATCCATGGCTCAACAAAAAAACGGGCTTCAAAATGCCATGCATCGCCGCATTGTGCAGGCGCATGGCATTTTGAAGCCCGTTTTGCTAGGCCTACTTAGAGGCCGAAGGCGGAAAGAACGAGTCCCCAACCGACGCCGATGACGTACATCATGACCAGGAACACGGCATTTTCGCGAGCGCTGCGGTTGGTACGGAACAGCACCAGGTAGCCCACGCCGGCAGAGATGAGTGTGCCGGCGAGCATCGGCGCCAGCTGCAGCGCACCTTCGAGGTACAACTGCGTAATAACGACGCTGGCCGAGCAATTGGGAATCAGCCCGACAAGCGCCGAACCCAGGACGGCGAGCGTCTCATTGCCGCGCAGGAACTGCTCGATTGCGGACTCGCCAAAGGTCTCGAGGACGGCGACCAGGACCAGCGTCACCAGGAAAATGAATACCGACACCTGCACGGTATGCGAGATCGCGCTGCGGATGATCGACAGAACGGGCGCGCCCTCGTGAGAGTGGCTGTGGTCGTGGTGGTGCTCGTGTGCGTCCGCGTGACCATGGTCGTGCCCGTGCTCGTCCTCATCCTCGTCACAGCCGCAATGATCGCGTTCGCACAGCTCGTGGATGTGATCGGCACTTACGCCCGCCTCGGCCACCTCGTCAATGATGTCGCCCCCGGTATGGTCGTCGTGCGCGCAGTTCACATGAGCCGGATTGGCAGCGGTCCCCAGCACGGTACGGCGAATCGCCGCATGCGCGCGGGCATTACGACGAAGGCCGCGGATAGCCGCATCCACGATAAAGCCCGTGACCAGAGCGATCAGTGCCTTCGAGGCGAGCAGCATCGCCATGGTCTGCACGGGAACTTGCTCGGCGAGTAACAGCGGCAACATCTCGTCGGAGGTCGAGAGGAACACGGCAACCAGCGTGCCCAGCGTCACGACGCGGCCAGCGTACAGCGTTGCTGCCATGGCCGAAAAGCCGCACTGCGGCACCATGCCCAGCAGCGAGCCAACCACGGGGCCCGCGGCGCCGGCGCGCTTGATAGCGCCGTTGACGCGATCGCCCGCAACGTGCTCAAGGGTTTCAAGAGCCAAATACGTCACCAACAAAAACGGCACCAACGACAGCGTGTCCTTGCCGGCGTCGAGCAGAATATCAATCAGTAAATCCATGACGGATGGAACCTTTCGTGTCTTTCGGCAGCATTGTAAAAGTCCTAGCGGTCAACTAGGGTATTGTAGTTGTCCCGGGCGCGGTGCCAATAGTTGCCCATGGTAAACTATCATCTCGCCACAACTCAGTAACCCCGAGCCGCGTAACGCGGCCCGTCCAAGGAGCAGCATATGAACGTATCGCAAGCACTCGAATACGAACGCCAGCCGTTTATCCCCATGTTTATCTACGGCGACCACGGCGCCATGGAGTCCGAGCGCCAGAAGGGCGAGGAGGCCCTCAAGGTGCTCGGGACCGAGTACTTTACCGCCGAGGGCGACCCCGGCTTCGACTTTGCTACCGTGCGCGACCTGGCCGACCGCAACCGCGACCTGTGCGACCAGATTGGCGAGGCGCGCCTGCGCAACGTGACGCCCGCGACGCTCTCGCGCGGCCTGTCCGACGCCGACACCTGCGCCGCCATCGGCAAGATGCAAAAGCGTACCGCCGCGTCCGTTATGCGCGAGATCCGCGGTGACCGCGACGCACTCGGCGTGGCATATGCCCGCAAGCCCATCCAAGGCACGGTGCTGGGCATCGACATCGAGACCACCGGCCGCGCGCCCGAGCGCGGCTACATCATCAACGTGGGCTGGGAAATCATGGATCTCACCAGCGACGCCGTGCCGCATGACGCCGAGGCACACTACTGCGGCCTGCCCGACATCTACCGCGGCGAGGATGTGCCGCTATCGAACATCCATCACATCACCTGGGACGACATCGACGGCAAAAAGCCGTTCCGCGAGAACAAGGAGCTACAGAAGCAGCTGCTCAAGCTCATGAAGAAGTACCCCTATATGGCGCACAATGCCGCCTTCGAGGACAGCTGGTTCAAAATTCATCTGGACGGTTACGCCGAGGCACGCCGTGCCGGCAAGATCATCGTCATCGACTCGCGCCAGATCTGCCGCAGCCTGGACGCCGACGTGCGTTCGCTCCCCCGCGAGTCCGCGCCCGCTGCGCTCGAGAACTGGGCGCGCCGCCGTGGCACCCTCGCCGCCGACGCCAGTGAGCAGCACCTGGGTCTCGACGACACCGACCTCATGCTCCGTACCGTCCAGGCCGAGTTCAACCTCAAGAACCTGTTTGCCAAGTAGAAACGTCTGCAACAAACACTGCTTGCTCACGAGCGGCCTCACAGCGAGAACCCCCGCAGCGAGGCCGCCCTACGTTCCACAAGCAGGCCCGCTCTTCACAAATTCTGAACCCTATTTTTTAACTACTTCGGCACTTTCCCGACACGTGATTTGTGTTCAGATGGCGATGCATCGATACCAAATGTGCAGCAATTGAGTATTTCTATGCTATAGCCGAGCTGCGAAAACATTTATTTAGGGCGTACCAACCCATAATTGCGTCAAGCTTTTGGACAGCATTTGGTTAGACCTCTAAAACGACTTTTCCACTCAGCGCCATCAACACAGCATTAGCTGACACGATATATACCATGAGTATCGTATTGTCACATACCACGGCAAAAGCGGTCTACCAGGCCGCGCATTCGGTGTCTGCGAAAGACATCGAGTCCTGCAGCCCTGCCGCAATTTACGGATCGTGCCCCACCGGAACGCTCCTCGACGCGGCCACAGAATGGCTTGCCAAACATGATGTTGCCCGCGACGCAAATGAATCCCTCGAGGTAATGGTGTTTGATCGCAGGAACGCGCGCTACGCGATGAACTGTCAATGCCACGTTTCGTCAAAGCGATTCTCATGCTCGCGTTTTATAGAGCTAGAAGATGACATCTACATTGTTGGCGTTGAGCTTTGCGCACTTCAGGCTGCCACCTATCTTTCTTTTCGCGAACTGGTGGAGTACTACTTTGAACTGTGCGGCGCCTATTCCCTTGGAACCGGTTCTTCTACCTCTTATGCCGAGCGTTTCCCACTTACCTCAACCGAGAGGTTAAAGCAGTTCTTTAATTCCATTACCAGATGCGACGGTTTGGCGCTTGCCCGAAAGGCTATTCAATGTGTACGCGATGGATGCCGCTCTCCCATGGAAACGGCCTTTGTCACGATGCTTACGCTGCCCAAAAGCGAAGGTGGACTTGGTATTAAGGGAATTGAGACCGACTACGAGGTAAAGGTCACCGCCGCCGCAAAAAATCTCACGAGACGCAAAAAGTTCTTTATGGATGCATATCTGAAGAAATCTCGAACAGATATTGAATACAACGGGTTTTATCACGACGCCGAAGAGGACCGCGCTATCGACGAGGAGCGCAAGAATGCGCTTGCGTCCATGGGGTACGGAATCATCACCGTCAGCCGTTATTCCTTTATGCATGCCAGCTCTTTCGTTAGGGTCATGGAGGCAATCCAACGAAAAGAAGGTATACGCCCCTCGCGTCTGCCAAAAGACTTTCAAATCATGCAAGAGGACCTGAGACTGTTTGTGCTCAGAAGGTTTATTGAGGAGAAGAAGCGAATCCAGGAGGAGCTTCGCCAGGATTCCGAAGAGCGTCAACGAATCGACCTCGAAAAAGCAATGCTTGAAAGCATCACATTGGACGATCCGACGATTAACGAGGCTCCGGCAATCGATGATATGCAAATCGTCGAACCAGGCAGCCCATCACTCAACCAAACAAGCAGCTTCACGCCCGAGGGCAGGGTCTTCGGGGCCGGAAACTAGGCCGACCAACAAGGTGGGTACCCTAGCGACGTGCAAAATTGCGAGTATTCAGCAGGGTCGGCCTTCCAACACCCACAAGTTGATTCAAGTAAGAAGCAGAATCGCTATAGAACGGCAACGTTTGGCAACATTTGAGGAAGAACTCATCGGTTTAACACCCTAAGATGACTCTTGGACTACATTATTTGGCCTGAAATAGATTAACAGACCCCCTATCGTTGCAGAATACTCCGATTTTTGCACGGCGCAGGGGCACCCACCCCGGCATCGCTAATCAAAACCGCTTAGTCCGGGATCTCGTCCGCTTTTCCTCATCATTTTGTACGACGAATTACCTGAACGTTATTGACATATGAACATGCGCTCATATAATCGGAAGCAAGTTATATGAGCGCATGTTCATATGAAAGGATGTTGCAATGAGCGACCACGCTGATGAAACAAAGACTGACATCGAGGCCACCGAACCCGTGATCCCCACCACCTGCTCGCCCGAAGACCTTCCCGACGAGGAGTTGCTGTACGACTTGGCTGATCTGTTCAAGGTCTTCAGCGACACCACGCGCATCAAGATTCTCTATGCCCTCATGGGCCGCGAGCTCTGCGTGGCCGACATCGCCGGGGCGACCGCAACCTCGCAGTCGGCAGTATCGCACCAGCTGCGCACGCTTAAGCAGTCGCACCTGGTCAAGTTCCGCCGCGACGGCCGCAACATCCTCTACTCGCTTGCCGACGATCATGTCTACACCATGCTCAACCAGGGCATGAGCCATATCTGCGAATAGCAACCAACCACGGTACCAGCGCGGCCTGCACCTAAGCCGCAAAAACAGGGAAAGGAACCCACCATGAAAAAGCAGTTTAAGCTCGACGAGATCGACTGCGCCAACTGTGCGCGCGAGCTTCAGGACGAGCTGGCCAAACTCGAGGGCGTCAAATCCGTGTCCGTCAACTTTATGACCCAGAAATTGACGCTCGAGGCCGACGACGCCGAGTTCGAGGAGGTCCTCGACCGTGTCGTGGAGTTCACCGCCGACGCCGAGCCGGACTGCGAGATCATTCTCTAGCCTGCGCATACGCTGACCCGCAAGGCCGCGCTTGCCGCGGCCTTTGCTCGCGAAATTATATGAGCGAGTGTTCATACATTCAAATGGGAGGATACGAGTCATGGTCACCGCCGACCCCAAAAAGAAAAAGAAGAAGCGCAAGAAAAAAGAGTCACTCGAGCATAAGCGCAACCGCATCCTGGTAGCGCTGGGCATTTTTGCCGTGGTGTACGCCCTCGATGAGCTTGGCACCCTCGCCGCCGCATTCGGCACCCCGGGCGACATCTACGCCAGCTTTGTGCTGTTCCTCGTGCCGTTTTTGATTGCCGGCTACGACGTACTGCAAAAGGCATTCAGTAACATCCGCCGCGGCAAGGCCTTCGACGAGAGCTTCCTTATGGCAGTCGCAACCATCGGCGCGTTTGCCATGGTGCTCTTCCCCGATACCGACCCGCACATGGCCGAAGGCGCCGCCGTCATGCTGTTCTACCAGGTCGGCGAGCTGTTCCAGGCATATGCCGTGGGCAAAAGCCGCAAGTCAATCAGCGCCATGATGGACATCGCGCCCGACTACGCTAACGTCGAGCAAGCCGACGGCACACTCGAACAGGTCTTTCCCGATGACATCGCCGTCGGCACCGTGATCGTGGTCAAGCCCGGCGAGCGCGTGCCTATCGACGGCGTCATCGTCGAGGGCGAAACCCAGCTCGACACCGCCGCGCTCACGGGCGAGTCAGTCCCCCGCCCCGCCAAGTCCGGCGACGATATCATCAGCGGCTGCATCAACATGACGGGCCTCATCCACGTGCGCACCACCAAGCCCTTTGGCGAGTCCACCGTCGCGCGCGTCCTGGAGCTCGTGGAGAATGCCAGCGAAAAGAAGGCACGCACCGAGAACTTCATCACACGCTTCGCCCGCGTCTACACCCCCGCCGTCACCGGCGCGGCCGCGGTGCTCGCCCTTGGCGGCGGCCTGGTCACCGGTGCCTGGTCCGACTGGATTCTGCGCGGCCTGACTTTCCTGGTCGTCAGCTGCCCGTGCGCGCTCGTGATCAGCGTGCCGCTGAGCTTCTTTGGCGGCATCGGCGGCGCGTCCAAGCTTGGCGTTCTCATCAAAGGCTCCAACTACCTCGAGACGCTCGCCGACGTGGACACCGTCGTCTTCGACAAAACCGGCACGCTCACCAACGGCACGTTCTCGGTCGTGGCGGTACACCCCGAGGCTGGCTATACCGAGCAGTCGTTGCTCGAGGTCGCAGCCCTTGCGGAGTCGTTCTCCGATCACCCCATCGCGCAGTCCGTGCGCGTCGCCTACCAGGGCGAGGTCGACCCTAAGCGGGTGAGCGACTCCGCCAACGACGCGGGCCACGGCGTGACGGCAATCATCGACGGCAAGCACGTCGTTGTTGGCAACGCAAAGATGCTCGCCGCGACCGGAGTCGAAGCGCCCGATTGCGAGGTCGTCGGAACGATTCTGCATGTGCTCGTTGACGGCGTGTATGCCGGCCACATCGTGATTGCAGACACCGTTAAGGCCGATGCCGAGCAGACGATCCGCGACCTGCACGCCGCCGGCGTCAAGCGCACCGTTATGCTCACGGGCGACCGCGAGGAAGTGGCTGCTGCGGTGGCCAAGCAGCTCGGCCTCGACGAGTTCCATGCGCAACTGCTGCCGGGCGATAAGGTCGAGCGTGTTGAAGCGCTGCTCGCGGCCGAAAGCGGCAAGGGCAAGCTCGCCTTTGTCGGCGACGGCATCAACGACGCGCCAGTGCTTACGCGCGCCGATGTGGGCATTGCCATGGGTGCCATGGGGTCCGACGCCGCGATTGAGGCGGCGGATGTCGTGCTGATGGATGACAGGCCGTCCAACATTTCCAGCGCGATCCGCGTGGCGCGCAAGACCATGACGATTGTTTGGCAGAACATCATCTTTGCGCTGGGCGTTAAGCTGCTGATCCTGGTGCTCGCGGCGCTCGGCATTGCCAATATGTGGCTTGCCGTGTTCGGCGACGTAGGCGTGGCGATCATCGCCATCCTGAACGCCATGCGCGCGATGGGTGTCAAGAACCTGTAGCGTTCGTGGGCTGTCCGGCCGGGGCCGGGCTTGGTTTTGAAAACGTCCTCGCGCATGAGGCCCGTCTTTCCTGCTCCTGCGGAGCAACGGAAAGGCGGGCCTCGCGCTGCGGAATGTTTTCAAAACCAAGCCCGGCCCCGGCCTGCGGTAACATCGCAGGCGGTTCTTGGGCATCGCTTGCTGGCAGGGTTCCCTTGCTGAAATGGACTTGGCCGAAAGGGCCGCTGGCCCCAGTCGCTGGTTCGCGCTTTGCGTGAACTCCGCGCTACTGGGGGTCCAATTAGGCTTCTGTTGTTGGACCCGCTACATCTTCCCGGCCCAACATCGCCCGTAGCTTCTCAAAGCTGTCCTCGCTCAGGCAATGCTCCATGTGGCAGCCCTCTTGCGACGCGACCTCAGCCGAAACACCCGCATCCTCTAGCAGCCCCACGAAAAAGCAGTGACGCTCCCACATTTGGCGAGCGACCTCCAGACCACGCTCCGTCAGATGAACGTCGCGCTTGCCCATTTCGACATAGCCGCTGCTCTCCAGCGTCGCCATGGCTTTAGAGACGCTCGCCTTGGTCACGCCCAGGTATTCGGCGACGTCGATTGAGCGCACCGTGCCTTGGCGCTCCGAGAGCACATAAATAGATTCGAGATAGTCTTCTCCGGATTCACGTAGGGCCATGGGCCGCCTTTCGCGATGATTGTTAGTTAGCCTTTGGATACTTTCCTTGGCTTACTTTACCGCAAAAGTTGCCCATGTCTTACTACGTTGTTTAAAAAGTTAACCGTGTTTCACAAAATGCGTGGGACAAGCAGGGCGACACGGTGCGCAACGTACAAGGGGTGTCCCCAGCTGCCGGCACAAAAGGAACGTCCCCAAGTGCCGAATCCGCAGCTACACCAGCCCAAAGTGCTTGGCGGCGTTGTAGATGCCGTCGTCGTCTACGGCGGTCGTAACATAGGTCGCTGCGGCCTTCACGGTCTCCTGCGCGTTGCCCATGGCCACACTTGTGCCCACGGCGGAAAACATCGACAGGTCGTTCTCGCCGTCGCCAAAGGCGATCGCCTCGCTCGCATCGATGCCCAGGCGCTCCAGCGTCGCTACCACGCCCAGGTTCTTACCGCCGTTGGCCGGAATAATATCGCAGAACAGATCACACCAGCGAGTAGTGAGCGAATGCGACACCGCATCGGTCACGATATGCTCGTCGGCCGGGTCCACAAAGGCGCAGAACTGGTAAACCGGCGCATCGAAGGCATGCTCAAACGGCTCCTCGTGGTAGACGATTCCCGCGTTGCTGCCGGCCGTCACCACGCGCTCGGACAGGCGGTTCACAAACGAGTTCTCACCCTGCATGCACAGCGAGTCATAGCGCCCCTGCGCCACCTGGCCCACAATCACTGCAACGTCGTTCGGATCAATCGGACAGCTACGGTAAACGCCCTCGGCATCAAAGCAGTGCTGGCCCGAGAGCGTAATGTACGCATCCCAGCCCAGGTCGAACAGCCAGTCCGGCATCTGGTAGGTCGGGCGACCCGTGGCGATCACGCACGCAATCCCCTGCTCGTGAAAGCTGTCGAGCACCTGCTGCGCCGATGCCGGAATCCGGTGCGTCTTAAAGCTCAGCAGCGTGCCGTCGATATCGAAAAACGCAGCTTTGATCATCCTCGTCTACTCCTCGCCCTCGAGCTTTTCGCTCGCCTCGAGCCACGCCATCTCCAGCTCGTCCATGGCGGCGTGGGCCTCGTCGATCTTTGCCTGCTGCTCGCCCAGCGCCGTGTAGTTGGTGGGATCGACCTGGGCCATCGCGGCCTCGGCCTCCTCCACGCGAGCGCGCTGCGTCTCCATCTTGCGCTCGAGCGAGCTCACCTCGCGGCGGAGCTTCTGGCGCTCGGCGTTGGAAAGGCCGTTGGGCTGCCCGCTCGTCTTGGGCTTTTCGGCCGCAACCGCTGCGGCGCCGGTGTCGAACGTGCCGGTCTTGGCGCTCGGCGCGCCCACGGGCTCGCCCTCGGCGGTGGCGTTGCACAGGCGCAGGTACTGATCGACGCCGCCGGGCATATGCGTCAGATGGCCATCGAGCAGTGCCCACTGCTGGTCGGTCACGCGCTCCATCAAAAAGCGGTCGTGCGTCACCAGGATCAGCGTGCCCGGCCAGCCGTCGAGCAGGTCCTCGACAATCGCCAGCATGTCGGTATCCAGATCGTTGCCGGGCTCGTCCAGGATGAGCACGTTGGGCTCGTCCAGGATCGTCAGCAGCAGCGACAGGCGACGGCGCTGGCCGCCCGAAAGGTCGCCGATGCGGCTCCAGAGCTGCTGCGTCGTAAAGCCCAGGCGCTCGCAAAGCTTCTCGGGCGAAGTCTCCTTGCCGTCGATGACGTAGTACTTCTTATAGTTGCTGAGCACCTCGCGGATCGTGTCGCCCATGTAGGGCTCGAGCTCCTCGAGCTGCTGCGACAGCACGCCAAAACGCACCGTCTGACCGATCTTCACGCGGCCGCGCAGGGGCGCAATCTTGCCCTGAATCACGTCGAGCAGCGTGGACTTGCCGGCACCGTTCTCGCCCAAAAGACCATAGCGGTCGCCCGCACCGATGAGCCAGGTCACATCGTTGAGCACCTGCTTGGGCGCGCCATCGGCATCCGCATAGCCGGCGTCCACGTCGACCACGTCGATAACCTGCTTGCCCAGGCGGCTCACGGCCAGGCGCTTGAGCTCCAGCTCGTCACGCACGGGCGGTACGTCGGCGATGAGCTCGCGGGCGGCATCAACGCGAAACTTGGGCTTGGTGGAACGCGCCTGGGCGCCGCGGCTCAGCCACGCGAGCTCCTTGCGCGCCATGTTGCGACGGCGTTCCTCGGTAACCGCGGCCATGCGGTCGCGCTCCACGCGCTGCAGGATATATGCGGAGTAGCCGCCCTCGAAGGGATCGACCTGGCCGTCGTGGACCTCCCACATGCTGGTGCAGACCTCGTCCAAGAACCAGCGATCGTGCGTGACCACGAGCATGGCGCCCTGACCGCGCTGCCAGCGAGCCTTAAGATGGCGTGCAAGCCAGTTGATGGTGCGCATGTCCAGATGGTTAGTGGGCTCGTCGAGCATGAGCACGTCGTAGTCGCCGATCAACAGGCGCGCGAGGTCCACGCGGCGGCGCTGGCCACCCGAAAGCTCGCCCACCGTGCCCTCCCAGGGCACATCGCTAATGAGACCGGCGAGGATCTGGCGCGTGCGGGGGCTCGACGCCCACTCATACTCGGGCGTGTCGCCCACGACGGCATGGTGCACGGTGTCGGTGTCGACAAGCTGGTCCTTTTGGCCGAGCAGGCCGATCGTGGTGCCGCGACGATGCGTCACGCGGCCGTCGTCGGGCTCCAGCGTGCCGGCGAGCACGCTCAGCAGCGTCGACTTGCCGTCGCCGTTTTTACCGACAATACCAATACGGTCGCCCTCGCCCACGCCGAGCGTCACGCTATCGAAAATATGCTTGGTGGGAAACTCTAGGCTGACGGAATCGCATCCCAAAAGAATCGCCATATGCCCTGCTCCTTCGTAGAAATTCAACGTTGTCCATAATAGCAGCGAGCCCCACCCCAAACCACCACGAAGGCGCCTGTCCCCTTTGTGGTGGTCGTTTCGGTCGCAGAGCAAAAGGCGGGCCATCTCCCACAAGAGATGACCCGCCTCTCCAATCAGTCCCGCGGCAACCGTGGCCGCCGCGGGCCTCAAGCATGTCCCGGACTAGGAGAACATGCCGGTGAGGTAATCATTCAGCCGCTTATCCTTGGGCCGTTGGAAAATCTCGTCAGTCTCGTCGTACTCGACCATATCGCCCATGTAGAAGAACGCCGTGCGGTTGGACACGCGCGACGCCTGCTCCATGTTGTGCGTCACGATGACGATGGCGCGGTCGGCAACGATCGACGACATAAGGTCCTCGATCGCCAACGTCGAGATGGGGTCGAGCGCCGAGCAGGGCTCGTCAAACAGGATCACGTCGGGGTTGAGCGCCAGCGTGCGCGCAATGCACAGACGCTGCTGCTGGCCGCCCGAAAGCGCGTAGGCGCTCTTGTCGAGCTTGTCTTTGACCTCGTCCCAAAGCGCCGCGCCGCGCAGGCTTTCCTCGACCATGCGGTCGAGCTCGTCGCGGTCGGTGATGCCGTGGCGCTTAGGCGCAAACGTGATGTTGTCGCGAATGGACTTGCGGAACGGGTTGGGCTGCTGGAACACCATGCCAATGGAACGGCGCAGCTCGTAGGTGTTTTCGGTCTTGGTGTTCACGTTGCGCCCGCGATAGTTGATCTCGCCCTCCACGCGGCAGCCGCGAATCTCGCGATTCATGAGGTTGAGGCTACGCAAGAAGGTCGACTTACCGCAGCCCGAAGGCCCGATGAGCGCCGTGATCTCGCCCTTGTGAAAGTCGAGCGACGTATTGTGCAGTGCATGGTGGTCGCCATAGTACACGTTGACGTCCTTGGTGGAGAGCACAACCTCGTCGCTCACGGCCTTGCCGCTCACGCGCACGCGCTTCTCGCTCTCCCCCACGCTCGACAGGAAGTCCCGGGTGTCGGACGATGCCGCTTCGGTTGCGGGCGTTACATTCATCTCGCTCATTCGGCCGTCATCTTCCTTGCCAGTTGCTTGCCCACAATGCGGGCGATTACGTTAAACAGCAGCACGCAAATCATCAGCAGTGCAGCGGTGCCCCAGACGATCTGCTGGGCCTCGGGGCTGCCCTCGCCATAGATCTTGTAGATGTGCACGGCGAGCGACTCGCCGGGACGGAACACGTTCCAAGCGCAGGTGGGGCTCGACAGGTTAAAGCTCAAGAAGTTCAGGCGAACCGGCGAGCTCATACCCGAGGTAAAAAGCAGTGCTGCGGCCTCGCCAAACACGCGACCGGCCGAAAGCACGATGCCCGTCACGATGGCAGGCATGGCCTCGGGGATCAGGATGTGCAGCGTGGCCTCCCAGCGAGTGAGGCCCATGGCCAGGCACGCATCGCGCTGGGCCTGCGGCACGTCCTCGAGCGCCTGCTGGATCACGCGCACCAGGATGGGGATGTTGAACATGGTGAGCGCGACGGCGCCGGAGATGATGGAGTACTTCCAGCCCAGCTGCACCGAGAACACCAGAAAACCGAACATGCCGACGACGATGGAAGGCAGCGAGGACAACGTCTCGATGGCGGTGGAGGCGATGTCGCGGATGGGTCCGTCCGGCGCGTACTCAACCAAAAAGACCGCTCCGCCCAGGCTGATGGGCACCGAGATGATCAGGGTGATCAGCAGCAGGTAGAACGAGTCGAACAGCTGGTAGAGCACGCCGCCCTGCGTTCCGTTGGCGCGCGACGGCTCCGTGAGAAAGCCCGGCTGGAACAGCGTCGAGATGCCCTCGAACAGGATATAGGCCACCATGGAGACGACGATGAGCATGACGATGGCGACGATCGCCGTCAACACGCCCGTGGCGAAGCGGTCCTGCTTTTGGACACGCCCGAGCCTCGCCTCGTCGATGTGGATACGCGTGCTAGCCACGAGCCTTCGCCCCCTTGCGGCCGATAAGGTGGATGATCAGGATGAAGATGAGACTCATGCCCATCAGCAGCAGGCCGAGCGCCCACAGAACATCGTCTTGGGCCGAGCCCTCGGCATAGACCGCCATGGACGTGGTGAGCGTGGTGGTGATGGTGGACGCCGGCGACAGCAGCGACGTCGGCATGGCCTCGATGCCGCCGATGACCATGCGCACGGCGAGCGTCTCGCCAAAGGCGCGGGTCATGCCCAAGATAACCGCGGTCATGAGCGACGGCATGGCGGACTTGAGCACCACGTGCCAGATGGTCTGCCAGCGGGTGTAGCCCAGCGCGAGCGAGCCCTGGCGGTAGCCGTCGGGCACGGCGCGCAGGCCATCGACCGAAAGCGTGGTCATCGTCGGCAGAATCATGACCGCCAGCACGATGGCGCCGGGCAAGATGCCCAGGCCCGTGCTCACGTGGAAAACGCTCTTCATAAGACCGACGACCACGTGAAAACCGATCAGGCCAAAGACGACCGAGGGGATGCCGGTCAAAAGCTCAATAAGCGGCTGAAAGACCTTGGAACCAAACTTAGGCTGGATCTCGACCGCAAAGATGGCAGAGCCGATAGCGATGGGCAGCGCGATGAGCGTGGAGAGCACCATGACCGCAAACGAGGTGACGATCAGGGGCAGGGCGCCGGTATAGGGCAGGCCGCTTTCGGCCGTGTTGGCCAGGTCCCACTTGGTGCCGGTGAAGAACTCCACGACCGAGACGCCGTCCTTGACAAAAGCCGAGAGGCCCTTTTGGGCGACCATAAAGATGAGCGCGGCAACGACAAGCGTCACGAGCGCTACGCACGCGCCCGTGACGCCCAGGCCCACGTTCTCAAGGTCGCGCTTTGGCAGCTGTTTTGCCATTGCAAACCTTTCCGGGGCGATTACTTATTTAGCAGAGACCTTGCCGCTGGCGTCCTTGACGACCTTCATGGCAGAGACGGGGATGAAGCCCTGCTCCTCGACGAGCTTGCCCTGGACGTCGTCGGAAAGCATGAACTCCAGGAAGGCCTTGGTGGCCTCGTCGGTGTCCTTGGAGCAGTACATGTGCTCGGTAGCCCAGATCTTGAAGGAGTCATCAGTGACATTCTTGCTCTTGGGCTCGACGCCCTCGACCTTGATGGCGTTGAACTTGGAGTCATCGAAGTGCGAGAAGTCCAGGTAGGAGATGGCGTTGTCGGTGCTGCCCATCTGAGTCTGGACGTCGCCGGACTTGTCGAGCTCGGCGTCGCCCTTAAAATCGACGGCCTCGTCGCCAAAGACAGCCGCCTCAAAGGTGGCGCGGGTACCGGAGCCGGCCTTGCGGTTGAGGACGACGATAGTAGCGTCGTCGCCGCCAACCTCCTTCCAGTTGGTGATCTGGCCGGAGAAGATGCCCTTGAGCTGCTCGAGAGACAGGTCGTCGACCTTGACGTTTTTGGAGACGACGGGGCCCATGCCCACGACAGCGACCTCGTGGTCGACGAGCTTCTTGACCTGGTCGGCCTCGAGCTTGGACTCGGCGAAGACGTCGGAGTTACCGATGGTGACGGTGCCGGCGGCAACAGCGGTAAGGCCCTTGCCCGAACCGTTGCCCGAACCGGAGATGGAGACGTCGGGGTTGGCATCCATGAACTTCTCGGCAGCAGCCTCGACGAGAGCCTGGAACGAGGAGGCACCGTCGTAGGTCACCTCGCCGGAGACGGACTCGGCAGCAGCGGCGCTACCCTTGTCGGCGGCTTCGGATGCGCCGGAGCCGCCGCAACCAACAAGACCGAGACCGACGATGCTGGCAAGACCACCAGCGAGGCCGAGGAACTGACGACGAGAATAAGCCTGATCGAGCATGATCTTCCTTTCATACATGCGACTCGCGGGCACCCTGCCCGCTTTGCTGTTTGGAAAGATACGGCCTCGAGCGGGCGACGACCGCCTTATCTGCGGTTTCTTACGGGCTATTGATAGACCCTTACCGCAAGCTCTGCCCAGCCTTTACAAACGGATAACAATCCAGCGCCGAACATGGCGCACCTTTTACACCAAAGGAACGTCCCCAATGACTACCCCACCGCAACAGAAAAAGCCCGGGCCGAAGCACCGGGCTCGTAATGCAAGTTTGTATCCAAGCAGGATATAGGGGTTTCCCAGGTGCCCGAGATTGCCCCGAAAGAGGAGCGCCGCGTACTTTGGTACGCAAGCGACGGTTTGAGGGGCAAGGTCGGGTGCCTGGGGAAGCCCTACAGCTCAAGTTCGTTGAGGCGCAGGATGGCCACGATGTAAATCTTGAGCGCCTGCTTGAGCTGGTCCTCGTTGGCGCACTCGTTGGGGCCGTGCATCTGACCGCCCCATGCGGGCAGCTCCAGGCCGGTCTCCTCGGGGCCAAACGATACGGCGCGGGCAAAGTTGCGCGCGTACGTGCCGCCGCCCATAGCAAAGGGCTCAGCATGCTTGCCCGTAAACTCGTTATAGGTATCAATAAGCGCCTTCACGGCCGGATCGTCGGCAGACACCGAGAACGGCACCTTAGCGCGACCCAGCTGACACGTCACGCCAAAACGGCCCACGAGCGGGTCGAGCTGCTCGCGGATGGTATCGGCACTCGTGCTGTCGGGGAAGCGCACGTCGATGACCTGCTCAATATGGCCATCCGCCACGCGGATGACGCCAGCGTTGCAGGTAAGCGGGCCAAACGCCGGACTCGTCGCATCGATACCCAGGCCGCGGCCATAGGCATCCGCATGCACAAAGGCCAGGAACTTGACGAACTCGTGCTCGGCAGGCGTCAGCAGGCGTTCGTCGCGTGCACCAAACGCGTCCTCGGCCTCGCGCAGATACGCCACGATCAGGCCGACGGCGTTAATCGTTCCCTCGGGCATCGAGGCATGACCGCCAATGCCATGGGCAAAAATCTGCGCGTGCCCGTTATCGAGCGCCGTAATCTCCAAGCGGTCGGCGTTCTCGACCGGCGCCGGCAGCTCATCGGCGGCAATCGCGAGCTCGCAGATGGACTGCGACGGAATGGCGTTGCTCGCCTCGGCACCGCTCCAGGACACAATGCGCCCGCCGTCGATCTTGGGGCTCACAAACGTCGCCCCAAACTGGCCCTTCTCGGCATTGCAGACCGGGAACTCGGCATCGGGCGTAAACAAAAAGTCGGGGTCTGCGTGGTTCTCCAGATAATGGTGAACGTCGGACATGCCCACTTCCTCATCGCAGCCCAGCAGCGCGCGAAAGGTATAGCGCGGCACAATGCCGTGCTTGAGCAGGTAGGCACCGGCGTAGAGCGACAACACCGCCGGACCCTTGTCATCAATCACGCCACGGCCGAGCAGCCATCCCTCGCGATGCTCCATCGCAAACGGGTCGGTGTTCCAGCCGGGGCCGGCGGGCACCACGTCCACGTGGCAGATGGTCGCGAGCTGCTTGTCGCCGCGACCCGGGATATCGGCAATGCCCACATAGCCCTCGTCGTCGCTCGTCTGGTAGCCGAGCTTTTGCGCAATGCCGAGCGCGCAATCGAGCGCATCACGAACCGGGCGGCCAAACGGCGCGCTAGGCTCCGCATCGGCAGCAACGGCTACGGACGGATAACTCACCAGCTGCTCGATATCGGCGACGACATCCTCCCAGACCTCGTCGACATACTCAGCGACGCTCTGCTCCACCTGATTCATGGACTGCCTCCTTACCAATGAGCGACGGGTACGCCCGCCCCTCACATCAAGTACTTATATAGCGAAAAGTTTAGCAAGCTCGGCCACCGAGTGCACCACTGCATCGGCACCCGCCGCCTCGTGCTCGCCCGGCCTTGATTATCGACTTTATCCGAACACCTCCCACATTCATCCGCACATGTGCGGATGAATGTGGGAACCCGATACCCTGAGGG
>CABUIE010000017.1 GCA_902491565.1 uncultured Collinsella sp. | reverse complement strand
CCCTCAGGGTATCGGGTTCCCACATTCATCCGCACATGTGCGGATGAATGTGGGAGGTGTTCGGATAAAGTCGATAATCAAGGGTCGTCTGAGCGCAGGCCTTTTGCATTTGACCATTTGCTAGCTTCTCTATATAGTGTTGCTATCGTTGCTAGCAATTGAAGGGAGCGGGATCAACGTGGGTGCTGTTGGCGGCATGGCGCAGGTGAACGTTCGCGTGGATCGCCAGGTTAAGAACCGTGCCGAGGAAGCGCTGCGGCTTTCGGGCGGGTCACTGCCCGAGCTCATCAAAAAGGTGGTGGCCAAGGTCGCGCAGGGTGGCGGGCAGTGCGAGGAAGTGCTTGCGGCCGTCGACGACCGGCAGCAGACCGTCGCGCCCAATACTCCGTTCGCCGCGTCGTGGGCAGCGGCAGACCGGCTTTATGCAGATTTGGGCATCGCTACGTCGCCCGTATCCGACGATCGCGATTGGGACGCAATCTATTCCGAAGCCATGGATGAGCATTATCGCCAAAAGGTGATGATCCAGTGAGTGGGGCGCCTCTCAAGATCATGGTGGACGCCAACGTATGGGTTGATTCGTTTTGCGTCGACCATGCCGAGTCGCTTGCCGCGCGTGCGTTTATTGGACAGGCGACGGAGACGGGAGCGTTGCTGTTCTTCCCGGTGCATATCGCTAAGGACGTGCTGTACGTCGTCCAACACGAGCTGAAGCGCAGCGTTCTTGCCAGCGGGGGAGCACTCGACGAGGCATCTGCCCGTGCAATTGGTGATGCGGCGCTGGCGTTTGTTCGGAACATGACCGAAAACGCCACGGCCGTGGGTGCAGATGCGTCGGACCTTTGGCTGGCCGACAAATACTTAGCGCTCCATCGCGATTACGAGGACAACTTGGTGCTCGCCGCGTGCAAGCGCGCACAGGTCGATTACTTGGTGACCAACGACCGTAAGCTGCTCGAACATGCCGATCTTGCAGCAAAGACGCCGCGCCAAATGATGCCGATTCTTGCTTTGGCCGAACGCGGCGGCGCGGCTATCGGTTAACGCGAACTGTTTGCGGGCCTCTTGGACGACGATGCGCCAAGGGACCCGCGTTTGCAATTTACAAAAGCTCGGCCTTAATGGCGGGACTTTCTGCGAGCTGCTCGGCTGCCTTTTCGTCGGAATCGTTTAGTGCTGCCAGACTGCGGTAGACCCACTCGTTGACCTGGGTGTTCTTGACGCCTGCGGTCTGCATAAGGGCGCCTACCTCGCGGATTGCTGCGAACAGATCGGCCTTGGGACCCGCGAGCTCGACCTCGATGCCGTGGTAGGCGGCCACGCCGCGGTTCTCACTCACGTGGTCGATAAAGCCCTCGACGGTCTCAAGCTGCTGGGCGAGAGCCGCATCATCGTCAACGTCCAGCGCAACAAGGGCGTTCGATACCGTGAGGGCGGGATGTCCGCAGGGAACAAAACCCTCGATAACATCCATAGCTTCGGTAATGGTTGAGCCCAGGCCTGCGAGGGCATTGACAAGTTGCTGCTTGGTATCCATAACGGTCCTTTCGACGGGTTAATTTTGCTTGGCGAAAATATACGTGACGCGATCGGTAGCAAAAGTGCGAAGTGCGGCACACATTGGGGTCTTCACAGCTCGTGCATAGAACAGCTGTCCGCTTTCAGAACGTGGTAAGATAACACTCCACAAGCGGGGCTTGCCTCGTATGTTCCTTGAAAAGTCGACGGGTGTTGGGTGCTCGAGCCCAATGCCATCCAGACTTTCCCGACATTCGGGGGCGACTGGTTTCGACACGATAGCTCTGAGAGAGGAAGCAAGCCGAGGTCTCCTCGCCTCGTTAAACAGGGGTACCGTCAAATTGAATTGACAACAACTCTTCTTTTGAGCCTATGGCTCTCGCTGCTTAGTTTATAGCGGCGCGTCAACCCGGTGATTTCCCCGACACCGGCGCGACGTCATGTTAGGGGAATGCTCCTGCGCACGTAATCGGTATGGCGCAGGCTAAGACCGAACCGGTTAGGACGCCGCGAGCGTGTCGCTGCGCGCAAAGCGTCCGAGACTAAACCAGCGACTGAGCTTGGAGATGCCAATCAGGGGGCTTTCGTGGACCGGAGTTCGATTCTCCGCGCCTCCACCATAAGTAACAGGCAGGTAGATACTCATATCTACCTGCCTTTTTATTTATTGTCCGTACCGCGGAGAATCGAACTCTATGCAGGGCGCGGGCGTAAAGAAAACGCGTAAGCGTTTTTAGCCCGCGGGCGAGGACGCCGACAGGCGGCCGAAGCCGGTGCGGATTTGCGAAGCAAATACGCGGATTCTCCGCGCAAACTTCCGACTCAAAACGGATGCGATGTTTATCGAATCTCAGCCGGCCATGCGCCGCATCAACGGATCCCCTCCCGCACCGCGGAGAATCGAACTCTGTGCAGGGCGCGGGCGTAAAGAAAGCGCCTTGGCAACGCAGGCCGGGATGCGCTTTCCCGATGGCAGCCCAGGCGGAAAGCGCGTCCCGGAATCCGCGCTCAGACTGGGACGTAGTTTCCGGATGATGCCTCAAGCGGAAACTGCGACTCGGAATCGAGCCGTAGAGTGGGATATGCTTTCCCAATGGCAGCTCAAGCGGAAAGTACATCCCGGAATCCTCGTTCGGAATGGGATGCAGTTTCCAAATGAATGGCTAGCGGAAAGTTCATCCCGGAATCCCGCCTCAAACTGGGACGCGCTTTCCGATCCATATCCTCATCTCCAAAACCTGCGCGCCCTCCATTCCAAAACTGGGTAGAAGAAGGCCAAAACGCAATCGCAGGAGGTCAACATGACTGCAGAAGATAAGGCAAAGAACGCCGGCAAGGTCGCGCTCGTCCTGGAGGGCGGTAGCTTTCGCGGGCAATTTACCGCAGGCGTGCTCGACGTTCTCATGGAGGCTGGCGTCGAGATTCCGGCTGTCTACGGTGTATCGGCCGGCGCCCTCAACGGCGTGAACTACAAGTCGCACCAGATCGGCCGTGCCAACCGCATCAACCTGGCTTTCTGTAACGACAACCGCTTCATGGGCGCCGCGTCGTTTGCGGCCACGGGCTCTATCGTCGGCTACGATTTTATCTTCAACGATGTCCAGGACCGCCTGGACCCCTTTGACAACGAGACGTTCGATGCGAGCCCCATCGAGATGTACGCCGTCGCGACGGACATGCTCTTTGGAACCGCCACGTACCTCCCGGTCAAAAGCGCCGTGCTCGACCTCGACGCTGTGCGCGCATCGACCTCGTTGCCGCTGGTGACACCGCCGGTCGAGATAGACGGGCACAAATACGTCGACGGCGGCGTGGCCGATTCGGTTCCTATCGAGCATGTGCTGGAGGAGGCGGGCTTCGACCGTGCGGTCGTCATCGTCACGCAGGACCGCTCGTACGAGAAAAAGCCCTACGAGTTTTTGCCGGCCGCGCGCGCCCGCTATGCCGACTACCCCTATCTGCTCGAGGCTATCGAGACGCGCCACGACCGTTACAACATCCAGCGCATGCACCTGTGGAAGTATGAGCGCGAGGGCCGTGCGTTGGTCGTCGCTCCGCAAAAGCCGGTCGAGGTCGGCCATGTTGAGCACGATCCGGCAAAGCTTCTGGACCTGTATATCCAGGGCCGCCAGGAGGCAAAGCGCCTGCTCGCGGAAATCCAAGAGTTCGTTGAGCGCTAGCGACGGCGAACCCTCAAAAAATGACAACAGCTAAAGAGCTGGAAAATCACGGCTCGTGGATGACATGTGCAGAAACTCTGGTCGGAGCCAAAATACCTGTTGACTCGTACGGCGAGCGGGGTAATATGGACGGGTTACTTGCAGAGCCCCGTGAATCTCTGTAACAACACGTACTGTACATGGAGGAGTCTAAGTGATTTCGAAATCGACTCACTACGCCAAGCAGGGCGAGGTCCAGCGCAACTGGGTTCTCGTCGACGCCGATGGTGCTGTCCTGGGCCGTCTTGCCACCCAGATCGCAATGATCCTGCGCGGTAAGAACAAGCCCCAGTTCACGCCCAACAGCGACTGCGGCGACTTCGTTGTCGTCATCAACGCCGATAAGGTCCAGCTTACCGGTAACAAGGCCGACACGAAGACCTATTATCGCCACAGCGGCTACAACGGCGGCCTCAAGGCTGAGAGCTTCCGCCAGGCTATGGAGAAGCACCCGGAGAAGGTCATCGAGCGCGCCGTTCGCGGTATGCTGCCCAAGACCACCCTCGGCCGTGCCCAGATGACCAAGCTTAAGGTCTACGCTGGTGCCGAGCATCCGCATGCTGCCCAGAACCCCACGAAGATTGAGCTGGAGGCTTAAAGATGGCTGAGAACACCGTTGTCTACCAGGGTACCGGTCGTCGTAAGAACGCCGTCGCCCGCGTCCGTCTCGTCCCCGGCACCGGCAAGGTGACCATCAACAAGCGTGACGCCGAGCAGTATTTCGGCCGCCATCAGCTCGTTGAGAACGCCCTTGCTCCCTTCAAGGTGACCGACACCGCCGGTCAGTTCGACGTTATCGCTCTGTGCGATGGCGGCGGCATCTCCGGTCAGTCCGGCGCTCTGCGCCTGGGCATCGCTCGCGCTCTTCTGAACGCTGGCGACTACCGTGCTGACCTCAAGAAGGCCGGTTTCCTTACGCGCGATGCTCGCGTGGTCGAGCGCAAGAAGTACGGCCTCAAGAAGGCCCGCCGCGCTCCCCAGTTCTCCAAGCGCTAAGGTTTTATCTCCTTTCGAGATACAATGTACAAGCGGGGCCTGCCGATTCCTCGGCGGGTCCCGCTTTTCTTTTTCGACTAGGGTGGGCGGTTGCATATCGCCTGCTAGGGAAGGAGCGATCCTATGCCCCAGAACATCTTCGGTACCGATGGCGTCCGTGGCGTCGCCAATGCCGACCTCTCGTGCGACCTCGCGTTTCGCCTGGGCCGTGCGGCGACCAAGTTTCTTGGTCCGGATATCTGCATCGGCCGCGACACGCGCCTTTCGGGCACCATGCTCGAGAGCGCTCTGACCGCCGGCATTATGGCCGAGGGCGGCCGTCCTCATTGCTGCGGCGTTATCCCCACGCCCGCCGTGGCGCTGCTCACTGTTCAAAACGAGCTCGATGGCGGCATTGTCATCTCCGCTTCGCACAATCCGCCGGAGTTCAACGGCATCAAGTTCTTTAGCCGCAAGGGTATGAAGCTTCCCGATGCTGTCGAGGAAGAGATCAGCGCCTGGGTCATGTCCGAGGAAGCCATGGCTGCCGACACGCTGCCGACCGGCGCCGGTGTGGGCCACATCATCAAGATGAAGGACGCTCGCAAGGCATACGTCGACCACGCCATCGATACGCTCGATGGCCTGAGGCTCGACGGCCTAGTCGTTGCCGTCGACTGCGGTCACGGTGCTTCCTGCCAGACTACGCCCGCCGCGCTGCAGCGCCTGGGTGCCACGGTCCATGCCATCAACACCGATTACTGCGGCACCGACATTAACGTTGAGTGCGGCTCTACGCACCTCGAGCCCCTGCGCGAGCTCGTGCTGCGCACCCATGCTGACATCGGTCTGGCCCACGACGGCGACGCCGACCGCGTGCTGTTCGTGGACAGCGAGGGCAATGAGATCGACGGTGACTACATCCTGGCTATCTGCGGTTCTGACCTCGCCGCTCGCGGCAAGCTCGCCAACTCCGAGATCGTCTCGACCGTCATGTGCAACCTGGGCTTCTCCATCGCTATGAAGGAGCAGGGCTTCGAGATGGTTCAGACCGCCGTGGGCGACCGCTACGTTCTGGAGCGCATGCTCGCGGACGGCGCCGTCATCGGCGGCGAACAGTCCGGCCACATCATCTTCCTGGAGCACAACACCACCGGTGACGGCTTGGTGACGGCTCTGCAGCTGCTGGCCGTGCTCAAGCGCACCGGTCGTACCCTCACCGATCTTGCCGGCATCATGAAGAAGTACCCGCAGGTACTCGTCAACGTGCATTCCGACAACAAGGCTGGTCTGGACGATTGCCAGCCCATCTGGGATGCCGTTGCTGCTGCCGAGAAGGAGCTTGACGGCCGCGGCCGCATTCTGGTGCGCCCGAGCGGCACCGAGCCGCTGGTCCGCGTGATGGCCGAGGCCGAGACGCACGAGCTGACCCAGCGCGTTGTCGACGACATCGTCGAGGTTGTCAAGCGCGAACTTCCCTAATGGTCAAAAACCGTTGCCAAGTGGTAAACTGTTAAGGTTATTTTGATTGATTGGTATGTCCGAGGGGGAGCATGTTCACTAAAGTCCTAAGGTCTTTTGGTATGCGTGGTCGAGTCCTTACGCTGGATGCTCCCATCTCGGGCGATGTCATTCCGCTTTCCGAGGTAAACGATCAGACGTTTGCCACCGGCCTTTTGGGCCAGGGCGTTGCCATTCAGCCTACGGGTACGCGCGTGATCGCGCCGGCTGATGCCAAGGTCGAGGCTATTTTTCCCACGGGACACGCCGTTGCGCTTAACACGGTCGATGGCTTGGACGTGCTCATCCACGTTGGTTTGGACACTGTTCAGCTCGAGGGCAAGCACTTTACCGTACATGCGCAAGTGGGTGACATCGTCCATAAGGGCGATGTGCTCATTGAGTTCGATCGCGAGGCAATTGCTGCCGAGGGCTACGATGTGACGGTTCCCATCTTGGTGTGCAACTCCGTTGAGTTCTCGAGCATCAAGGGCTCCGTTGGCGTGCATGTCGAAGAGATGGACCAGCTCATCGTTGCTCGCGAGCGCTAGCAAGTGCACGTGGCCATTAGTCTACAATTCAAACACGTTTACGGAGGGCGCCCTTGAAAGAGGACGCCCTCAGTGGCAAGATGGGATTTGTCCGAAGCTAAAAGGCTTTGGGTCACCGTGGACGGGCAGGGGCCTCGACGCGGCTAGACACGAGACACATACATTACGCGACCTCGCCCTGGTGGCCGCACACGTTGGTTGCGGCCGACGCGGGCCGCGGGCAAGTGCTTGTAAGGGAGCCTTGCCTCTCTTGTACGAGAAAGGACGCGTAATGAAGATCATTAAAGCTAAAGACTACGAGGATATGAGCCGCAAGGCCGCCAATATTATCTCGGCCCAGGTTATCCTCAAGCCCGACTGTGTGCTGGGCCTTGCCACCGGCTCCACCCCGATCGGTGCCTACAAGCAGCTCGCTGCTTGGTACGAGAAGGGCGACGTCGACTTTGCCGAGGTCAGCACCTACAACCTGGACGAGTATCGCGGCCTTTCGCACGACGATCCCCAGAGCTATCACTACTTCATGCGCGAGAACTTCTTCGATCACATCAACATCGACCTGAACAACACGCATGTGCCCGATGGCTCCAACCCCGACGCCGCCGCTGCCTGCTCTGAGTACGACAAGATTGTCGCCGCCGCCGGTTACCCGGATCTGCAGCTGCTCGGCATTGGCAACAACGGCCACATCGGCTTCAACGAGCCCGATGACCACTTCTCCAAGGGCACGCACTGCGTCGACCTCACCGAGAGCACCATTCAGGCCAACAGCCGCCTGTTCGACAGCATCGACGATGTTCCCCGTCAGGCCTACACCATGGGTACCCAGACCATCATGTATGCCCGCATGATCCTGGTCGTCGCCAACGGCGAGGCCAAGGCTCAGGCTGTGCATGACATGTGCTATGGTCCGGTTACACCCGAGTGCCCGGCTTCGATCCTGCAGCTGCACACCAACTGCGTTGTCGTTGCCGACGAGGCCGCTCTTTCGCTCTGCGAGTAGCGCGAATCCTGCAGCTCGACATAACCTTGCCTAAGGCCTCCGCTTTGCGGGGGCCTTTTTGCTATCCCTTTCTGTCCACTTGACCAAAAACTTGCCGTAAGCTTGACGAATACCGGATGTCCAACAGCTTGATTCATTCCATATCAGATTCTATGCAAAAATGCTACTAGAAGGTCGTAGACGGTAGCGGGTGCTAGGCGAGTTGAATGACATGGCTGAACCTTGTTCATCTGCGTTACACTGCCGCTTAGATGGGACAAGCTGACAAGCTCATTTACCTGCTTAAAGACCGATTAGTCGGGGGATTAATAACAATCGGCCCTCGCTGTACAAAAACTTGCCGCTTGCGTACCAAAAGACAACCTAAAACACAAGGTCGCTCTATTCATAGCGCGGCTTGTATGGTCTTGCGGCTACAGTGTCCATACGGTCGAGTTGAGGAGCGGGCATGGTAAACGATTTGAGCGGTATAGACGACCTCGAGCTGATGCCGCTGGGCGGAGGCTATATGGTGCGACGCGAACGCTTGATGAATGAGCTTATCGCCAAGGGCCGAAAGGCCGGCATCGTGGTTCTTTATGCGCCCGACGGGTTTGGGAAGACCTCGGTGCTGCTGCAGTACACCCATGAGGTTAAATGCGACCCGACGCGAGGCCCCGTGCGGATTATCGAGGCCGATCGCGCCACTGGGCGCGAGGTGTTTATGCAGCTCGAGGTGGTTACCGAAGAACTCAAAGACAAACCGCACTCCCTTATCGCGATTGATAATGTGCCAAACCTCGATCAGCACGATACCGAAGACCTCATCGACGGGATTCGCGGCCTGCGCGCTATGGGGGTAGGGGTCTTTATCTCCTGCCGTCCTTCAAATCGTCAGCTGATTCATGGACTGGGCGATTCGGTTAAGATCAATGCGCAGATGCTCAAGGTGCATGCCTATGAGTATTCGGCGTGGGCATCGGCGTTTTCGATCAGCACATCGCTCGACTTCTATCAGCTCACGCAGGGCGTGCCCGAGCTCGTTTCGGCATTGCAGACGGGTCTGTATGGCCAAGGCGACGTAGCCGGCCTACTCGAAAACGAGATTGTCAACGTATATGGCGCGGCACTTGCCGATCTGGCTTCGCTCGACAATAATGCGCTGTTTTGCGTGGCATGTCTCATGGTTTTGATGGGCGAGGGCAATATCGCAGAACTCGAGGCTTGCGGGGTGAGGCTGTCGATGGTCGACCAGTCCTATTTTGTACGCGACTACCCGATCTTTGGCTTGGATCCCGCCGAGCGGAGTTTTACGTGTCTAGGCACGGAGGATAACGGACGCTTGCGCTTGCGTAAGTTGGTGGCCGAGGTTCGCCCCGAACTTGTTCCGAGGGCGGCCCGGATTTTGCTTAAGGCGGGCCGATGCGATGCGGCGATGGGCCTGGCGGACGCCTTTTTGGACCGTGAAGCGGTCCTTGAACTTGCTGGGCAGTATGGGGTCGATCTGGCTCTGACGGGGCACGGGGCCGATATCTGCCGAGCAGCGCTGGGCACGATCGATGCCGACGATCCGGCTCCAGAGCCAACGCCTGCCGAAGCGCTTGGCGTATATCTGGCAGCGGTCAGCGTGTCCAATACAAAGCTCGCCCGCTATATGGCATCGGTCATCGAGCGCGGGGGCGAACGGGCGGCCTGCGAAATAGACCCTGTTTCATGGAGGGTGGCCCAGACGCTGACGGCTGTTTGCTATGGGGACAACGGGCTTGGGCTTCCTACGAACCTGGCCGTGCCAGAAATCGAGACATCCCATACCGCACTCGATATATTGTCTGCGCATATCGAGGTCAAGCGGTGCCTGACCGAGCGGGGAGATGACGGCGGCGTTCTACAGCAGCTCAAAACGAGCAAGGCCTACGACTGCGAGCTCGACCTCGCGGGGATTGTTATACGGGCCGATAGTATGCTGGTGGAGCTCTTTGACGGGTCGTTTGCGGGAACCGACGAGCGCGACGACGAGATGACGGTGGTGCGGGAGGCGCTCGACGTACGCGGGCTTAAGGCGATGGCTATCTGGGTGCGCATGGTGTTGGCGGCACGGCGGCTCCTTTCCGGCTTGCCGGTAACCGACGACGCGGCGTTCAACGAGCTCGATCGTTTTGCTGTGCGCATGCGCGACAACCAGATTCAGCTGTTTGGCCTGTTGCTAGAAGGCTGGCAGTCGCTGGCAGAGGGACGGCCGGTTAATGCAAAGTTCCGTGCGGTCCAAGTGCTCAAACTTGCCGAGGAGTCGATTGCGTACATGCGCGATAACGCATTGCTGCTGGAGCGCGCGGCGTATCTGCGAAATACATCGATGGTTTCGGTGCGCGAGGAAGCGGAGCTACTCGATATAAGCCAGACGCAGGTTGGTGGCGCAGAAGCCTGGATGGTGGCGCTGCATTTGGCCTGTGCGGGCCGAGACAGCGATCTTGCGGCCTGGATGTCCATGAATCGTGCGGGGATTCTAGAGCCATCGTATCGGCTCTTTGCGCGCCTTGCCATGCATTGTCTGGGCGAGCCGGCGGCCAGGATACGCAAGAAGCTTCCCGTGCGCGAGCTGTCGCGGTACTCGCTGCGCGACGATTTGGAAGGGGAGGGCGAGCGCCTGTTCCAGGCCGGCGAGGTTAAAGCCGTTGATACCATCGACCATATCGAGATTCGCATGTTCGGTGCGTTTCGCGCCGAGCGCGACGGGTTTCCCATCACGGACAAAATGTGGCGCCGCAAGAAGGCGGCGACGCTTGCCGAGCGGCTTGCGCTGGGCATGGATGCGCTCGTCGATCGTGAGACGCTGGCCATGGAGCTGTGGCCCCATGCCGAGTTCAATAGCGCCCGCAACAACCTGTACTCGACGATATCGCGCTTGCGGTCGGCTTTGGGGCCGACGCCGGATGGCAAGTCATGCGTGCTCATCCAAAATGAATGCATTGGGCTCAACGGCGACTACGTCAAGACCGATGTACGGCTGTTTGACCAGATAAGCCGCGAGGTTTTGGGAAATCGCACGGGTGCGCGCGGGCCCCATCTGGTCGAGTTGTGCCTTAAGATTGAGCAGCTTTATGCCGGACCGTTGTATGTTCCCAATGGCTGTAATCCCACCTACTTTTTGCGCATGCGGCGCATTATGCAGTCAAAGTACATCGATTGCATGATTAAGGGAGCAAATGCCGCTCTAGAAGAAAACGATCTGCAGTCGGCGATTTGGCTGGCGGAGTCGGGGCTTCGGCAGGAAACGGCGCGTGAGGATATGGTGCGCTGCGCCATGCGCGTCTACAGTGCGGCGGGGCGACGGCGCGATATCGTCGAGCTGTACAGCGGGCATATGCACCATCTGAGGGAGCAGGTCAATGGCGTGCCCGAGCCCGAGACGCGGCACCTATACGAGCGCTTGGTGGAGGGGCGGCTCAATCGCGTGCTGGTCGAGCGATAAAAAACGGGCGCCCGTAAGCTTGCTATGTGTTGGCTCGCCGGATCATTGGCTCTTAGACGAGCTTGATCTTCTCGATGTCCTTGCGCGAGGACTCGCGATACAGCGAGAACTTGCGGCCGATGACCTGGACGACCTCGGCGTGGCAGCGCTCGGCGAGCTCTTCGGCGGCCTCGCGGGCGGAAAGACTGGAGCCATCGAGCACGGAGCACTTAACGAGCTCGTGCTTCTCCAGGTAGGCGACCGTCTGCTCGACGGTGCCCTCGTTGACATCGGACTTGCCGATGATGATGGCGGGGTTGAGGTGATGGGCCATGCTGCGAAGCTGCTTGACCTGTGCTCCTGTCAGTGCCATGGGTTCTCGCTTTCTATGTATGGGGCGCCCCGAGACGGGGCCTTAATCTACGTGAGCTGTCCCACGATAGCGCAGGAACGGCGCGGTGTGGAGCGCGTTTGCCCAGTTCAAAAAGAATGCGGATGCCGAGTGAGTGGGCGGCGCGGGCTGCGAACAGGCTATGAGCTGGGCGCAGAAACCGGCTCCCATGCAATAAACGCCCAACGAACCTTGCGGACATGATCGAGCATATAGCGCCCCTGCGGCACGCCCTTGGAGCCCGGCTCACCGGCATGGGGATTCTCGATCATGTGCTGGGCGATGTAGTCGCGCAGACGGTCGACCTTATCCTCGTTGCCATGCTCAAGCATGCGGGAGAAGTCTGCCACACCTGCCTCAAGGCTATCGAAGGTATCGCGACGAGGCGATTCAAAGTACGTAACCTGCGGCAACGCACCCATCTGAATGAGGATGTTGAAGGCGTACACAAAGCCATTACTGCAGGTAACCGAGGCGCCGATGGCGTTCATCACGTGCAGGTCGTAGCGCGGGCTGGAGTTGGCGACCATCGTGACAGCACAACGCCGGCGAGCCGTGCGGTCGAGCTTGGCAAGCGCGCCTTTTAGGTTGGTCGTGGTGACAGAGCGACTGGCAAAGGCAACATCCACCGCTTTCGCGACCGGTCCAACCAAATCCCAATCATCATCCCAAGCAAGCTCAAGCGGCGTAATAAGATCTTCGAGCCCGTAATACTCAATTCCGGCATCAAGCGTGCCCAACATGGCAGGAGAGAAGTCGGCAGCAATCACGGAATGCCCAGCCTGAGCAAGCGGAATAGCAATCGACCCAGCCCCACACCCCATATCAAGCACCGACTCACCAGGCTTCAACGCCAACAGCTTTATAAAATCCCGAGCATAAGGGGCAGTCTCCAACGGCCGAAAATGCCGAGCCCGCTTATCCCATTCAAAAGAATCATCAGCCCGTCGCCGACCAGCTTGCAGGCGCATCCATTCGCCATTCCAATCCGCAGAAAGAAGCTCAGAACGAATCAAATCATCAGCCACGGGCCATCTCCCTCACAACAAAAAAGCGACTCCTCCCAAAAGAAGAGCCGCAACCAGCATATATCAGAAAGAACCGTTCCAACGCCAAACCGCCCTCACAACCAAGGCGGGCAGGAGCGAAGCGACTGCCATACGGGATAGAACCCAACTGAGGTCCCGTTGTGCGGGAGCCCCGGGGAGGGCAAATATATAAGGTCGATCGCGAGTTCCGCACGAGCCGGAGAGCACTTAATGTGCTCTCCGTGCGAGTCAGGACTGTCCGAGCAGGCGACCTTATATATTTGCCCTCCTCGGGGCTCCTCGCCCGAACCCCTCAGCTAGTTCTTGAGCGAGTTCAGCGGTGCCGGGAAGCGTCCGCCACGGTGGGCAAGCACGGTGCCGGCGTTGGGGTTCACCGGCATGATGGGCGCACGGCCAAACAGGCCGCCATACTCGACGCAGTCGCCCACGCCTTTGCCGATGGCAGGAATCACACGCACGGCCGTGGTCTTGTTGTTGATGACGCCGATGGCCATCTCGTCGGCGATGATGCCGGCGATGGTCTCGACCGGGGTGTCGCCGGGGATGGCGATCATGTCCAGGCCAACGGAGCACACGCAGGTCATGGCCTCGAGCTTCTCGAGCGAAAGCGCGCCGGCCTCGACGGCGGCGATCATGCCGGCGTCCTCGGACACGGGGATAAAGGCGCCGGAGAGACCGCCCACGCTGGAGCTGGCCATGACGCCGCCCTTCTTGACGGCATCGTTGAGCATGGCGAGCGCACAGGTCGTGCCCGGGCCACCGCAGGTGCCCACGCCGATAATCTCGAGGATGCGCGCGACGGAGTCGCCGATGGCGGGTGTGGGAGCCAGCGACAGGTCGACAATGCCTTTCTCGACACCCAGACGGCGGGCTGCCTCACGGCTCATGAGCTCGCCGGCACGGGTGATCTTAAAGGCGGTCTGCTTAATCTTCTCGGCGACCTCCATCATCGATGCGGAATCGGGCAGCGTCTCCAGGGCTGCGGCCATAACGCCGGGGCCCGAGACGCCTACGTTGATGACGGCGTCGGCCTCGCCACCGCCGTGGACGGCGCCCGCCATAAACGGGGAGTCCTCGACCATATTGGCAAAGCAGACAAATTTGGAAGCGCCGACGGAGTCCTGGTCGGCCGTGAGTTTAGCGGCATCGATGATGGTCTGGGCGGCCATAAGCACGGCGTCCATGTTGATACCGGCGCGCAGGCTGGCGACGTTGACGCTGGAGCAGACGCGGCTCGTGGTGGCGAGCGCCTGGGGGATGGACTGGATGACGCGACGGTCGGCGTCGCCGATGCCCTTCTGGACGAGCGCGGAGAAGCCGCCCAGGTAGTCGATGCCGAGCGTCTCGGCCGCGCGGTCGAGGGCATGCGCGATGGGGGTGAGGTCCTCATCCTTGCAGCACGCGGCAATCTGCGCCACCGGGGTGACGGAAACGCGCTTGTTGACGATGGGGATACCGTACTCGCGCTCGAGGTTCTCGGCGGTCTCGACCAGATGCTCAGCCGTGTGCGTCACGTGGTCGTAGATCTTCGTGCACATGCGGTCGAGGTTCTCGTCACCGCAACCCATGAGCGAAACACCCATGGTGATGGTCCTGATGTCGAGGTTCTGTTCCTCAACCATGCCGCGGGTTTCCGCGATTTCTGCGGGCGTGATCGCCATCCTTGCGCTCCTATCTGCCAAAACGAGCATAGTCTTATCTATTCTAACGTGCCGCACGTGCCAAGTGGCGCATGCGGCACGTTTTGGTGCTCGGTTGTTTCCGTTGTGTTACTGCCCAAAGACCTCTTCGGCGATACGAGCGCTTTCGGCGGCGTCCTTGGCGTAGTAGTCCGCGCCGATCTGCTTGGCGTATTCGGGGGTGAGTACGGCGCCGCCTACGATGATCTTGACGCCCGGCACCTCAGTATGAAGCAGCTTGATGGTCTCCTCCATGGCCACGACGGTGGTAGTCATAAGCGCCGAGAGGCCGACGAGCTTAATGTCACGCTCCTTGACGGTCTTGAGCACCTCTTGCGGATCGACGTCGCGGCCCAGGTCAAAGACGGTGTAGCCGTAGTTGTCGAGCAGCATTTTGACGATGTTCTTGCCAATATCGTGGATGTCGCCCTTGACGGTGGCCACGCAGATCTTGCCCTTGTCGGCAATCTCGCCGGCGGGCATCAGGCGCTTGATGGTGTCGAAGCCCACGCGTGCGGCCTCGGCCGAGGCCATAAGCTGCGGCAAGAAGAACTTGCCCTGGTCAAAGAGGACGCCAACCTCGTCGAGGGCGGGGATAAAGTGATTGTTGATGAGGTCCATGGCGTCGTGGTCTGCCAGCAGACGCTCGGTTTCGGCAGCGATCTCGCCTTTGCGGCCCGAGACGACCATGTGGCGGATGGGGTCGTCGTTGCCGTCGGCGCCGGCGGTGCCAGCAGCGGGCGCGGCGTCGGTCGATGCGGCCTGAGCTGCTGCCGGGTTTGCGGCGATCTTATACGGATCGGTCCAGCCGGCGTAGCGCTCGATGTATCCGGTCGAGCCCTCGTCCTCAACGCTCAACACACGATAACTGTAGACGGTATCCATAAAGCGCTTGGAACCCGGGTTCATGATGGGGGCGTCCAGGCCCGCGCCAAAGGCGGCGGCCAAAAAGACCGAACCCAGCAGCGGGCGGGCAGGCAGGCCAAAGCTGATGTTCGACACGCCGAGCGCACATTTGACGCCCAGGCGCTCCTTGCACAGGGACATGGCGCGCAGGATCTGCTCGGCCTGGCGCTGGTTGGTCGAGGCGGTCATGACCAGGCAGTCGATGAGGATGCGGTCCGGTCCGATGCCGTAACGGGCAGCCTCGGCCACGATGCGCTCGGCGATGGCAAAGCGGGCCTCGGCGGTATCGGGGATGCCGCCTTCGTCGAGCGTAAGGCCGACAACGTTGGTGCCGTAGTGGGCGACCAGCGGAAAGATCTCATCCATGATCTGCTGCTTGCCATTGACCGAGTTGATGATGGGCTTGCCGGCGTAGCGGCGCACAGCGGCCTCGACGGCTGCGGGGTCGGTGGAGTCGATCTGCAGCGGCAGCAGCGTGGAGCCCTGGAGCTGCTCGGTGGCCTGTTGGATGATCTTGACCTCGTCGATCTCGGGCAGGCCCACGTTAACGTCCAGGATGTCGGCGCCCTGTTCCTGCTGGCTGATACCCTGGCTCACGACGTAGTCCAGGTCGCCGTCGCGCAGGGCCTGCTGCAGGCGCTTTTTGCCGGTGGGGTTGATGCGCTCGCCGATGACGGCGATCTTGTGGCCGTCGCAGGGAAGGTCCACGACCGTTTGGGCGCTCGTGACCGACATGCTGGGCTTGCGGCGGCGCGGGCTGGGCGTGTGGTTGTCGATAAGCGTGCGCAGGGCCGCCATGTGCGCCGGCGTGGTGCCGCAGCAGCCGCCCACGACGCTCACGCCGTCGGCGATCATGCCGGCGACGGCCTCGGCGTATTCGGGGGCCTGGATATCAAAGACGGTGTTGCCGTCGTCGTCCACATGGGGGAGTCCTGCATTAGCCTGCACCATAACGGGCTTGTCGGTAACGGTGAGCATACGTGCGGCGAGTCCTCGGAGCTCGGCCGGTCCTTGGCTGCAGTTGATGCCCAAAACGTCGGCACCGATGGCGTCGAGCGTGATGGCGGCCACCTCGGGACTCGTACCCAGGAAGGTGCGACCGTCTTCCTCAAAGGTCATGGTGGCAAAGACGGGCAGGTCGGAGTTCTCGCGGCAGGCGAGGACCGCCGCCTTGATCTCGGCCAGGTCGGTCATGGTCTCGATAATAAAGAGGTCCACGCCCGCATCGACGCCTGTGCGCACTTCCTCGGCAAAGAGGTCGTAGGCCTCGTCGAAGCTCAGGGTACCCAGGGGGCGAAGCAGCGCGCCGATGGGGCCGATATCGCCGGCGACGTAGCGGGCGCCGGCCTCGCGGGCACAGGCGACGGCCGCGGCAAAGACGTCTGCCACGGTGGCGGCACCGTCGAGCTTGTGGGCGTTGGCGCCAAAGGTGTTGGCGGTAATCACGTCGCAGCCGGCCTCGACATATTGACGTTGGATATCAGTGATAACCTGGGGTTCCTCAAAGTTGAGCAGCTCGGGCAGGGCGCCCGCCTTCATACCAGCGGCCTGCAACATGGTGCCCATACCGCCGTCGAACAGCAAGTGCCCCGTGCCCTCGATGGCGGCGCGCAGGCGATCGTCCTTAATGCGCAGATCGTCGATCGTGCGCGTCTTGTACGTGGCACCGTTGCGACGTGCGGCATCAACGGGTGCCGCCAATGCAGTGCCGTCAGAATCATGAGTGATAAGCGGAGTAAACATCGGGGGCTCCTAATGGCTGGAATAGCAGGTGGTGTGGGCGGCGCGGAAGCGGCAGTGCTCACGCATGCGGCAGATATTGCAGGTGGGGCGGCTCTGGGCGTCGTGGACTTCGCCGTCAAACAGGCCGATCACCGCGGTCACGCTCTTGGTGGGCATGAGCAGGCTGGTGGGGGTGACGGTAAGCCCGATGAGCCGTGTGGCGTTGAGCGCATCCACGATCGAGCGCTGGGCAGAGAGCGGGCAGTCGCCATAGCCGGGACTGAAGCGCCAGTTGCCGGCGAGCCCGTGTGCAGCGGCGTCTGTCTTGACCTGTCGGTCCATCTGCTCAACAGCAGCTTCTACATAGGCAGAGCATGCGGCGTCGAGCACGGCGCCTTCCAGAGGCTGCTGGGTTCCGGTGGTTCGCAGACGGCGTTCGGCAGACATCCCGAGGGTACATGCCATGAGCGCCGCCAGGCGGGCGTCCTTAAGGTGGCGATAGATATCACGACCCCGCAGCTCAACATTGGTGCCAACCAAGCGAATGCAAGGCTCGCCCTGCTCGTCAACGCCCGTGGCATCGACGGCAAACACGCGTCGCACGCCACGGGGCTCAATGTCCAGTTCCAGACGTTCAACGACAAGCTCAATACGTCGTGATAGTTCGGGCTCAATCTGCTGGCCGCCGTAACCCAGATACCGCAGCATCTCGGCACGGTCGACACGGGGATGGTGCGCAGCATCGACACGGTAAAGCGCCGGCGACGCAAGGTCGGCCGGCACTTCGACAGCGGTTGTATCGATGTGCGGTTTTTCCATTACCCCAGGCGCTCCATAATGGTCGCGGCGATCGCAGGACGGTTCATAGTGTACAGGTGCAGGCCGTCGGCGCCGTGCTCCTTGAGGTCGCAAAGCTGGCGGGCTGCATAATCTACACCAGCTGCCTGCAGGCTCTCGGGGTCATTCTCGTACTTGGCGAGAATCTTGATGACGGGGGAGGGCAGCGACGCGCCGCACATAAAGACCATGCGGCTGATCTGCGACTTGCCCATAAACGGCATGATTCCCGCGGTAATGGGCACGGTGATGCCGGCCTTGTCGGCAAGCTCGCGAAAACGGTAGAAGCACTCGTTATCAAAGAAGAGCTGCGTCACAAAGAAGCTTGCGCCGGCGTCCTGTTTTTGCTTGAGGTGTTCGACCGAGAGGTTGAGATCCTCACAGGCAATGTGGCCCTCGGGGTAGGCTGCGGCGCCCACGCAAAAGCCGGCGTCGACGAGCTCGGGGATGAGGTCGCGGGCGTAGGCGTAGTCGGAGGCGGGCTTGTCGTCCTCGGTCGCGCCGGCAGGGAGATCTCCGCGCAGGGCCAGGATGTTTTCAACGCCGGCGGTGCGATACTCGTCGATCTTGGCGGCGATATCGGCATGCGAGCGGCCCACGCAGGTAAGGTGTGCCACCGAGGGCGTGTCGAATTCGCTCGAAATCATATGCGCGATGGGGGCGGTGGCGGCACCGTTGCCCGAGCCGCCGGCCGAGCAGGTGACCGAGACAAAGCTCGGCGAAAGCTTGCACAGATTGCCTGCCACTTCGCGAGCCGTGTCGAGGGTGAGCTCGCCCTTGGGCGGGAACATCTCAAACGAAACGGGCGCGGTGCCCTGGGATGCTGCCTGCTTAAAAACCTCGTCGACGCGCATATCGTGCTCCTCTAGATACGTAATAGTGTGATGTGTTGTAAGGATTCTACAGCACCACTGTGTCACGGTGGAGTTTCACTCGCTATTTGAGGATACCAATCAAAGATGCCTTGCTATCGGCTTTATCTATAACAGAGCGGCTAATCTAGGCACGGACTATAAAGACTGGTATCTGATGCAAAATACCAGTTAATAGAGCTCCATCCCAAATTGACTACCCTTAAACCATGGAGAGAGGTCTGCTATTTATACAGTTGATTGGCTGTTGAGGGTGGCAACGCCGCCTCGATAGGGTAACCTCATTGATTGGTTTCGCGACAGCAACATAACGGTAATGTCGCGGAAACACGGCGAGTCTAAGCTATGACTCGTTCGTTAGTAATCAACACCGCTTCTCACGCGGTGCCGATACGAAGGGAGTTCCGTATGGCCGATCTTACTGACCGCTTCGGGACCATGGTGTTCTCTGAGGAAGTCATGAAGGACTACCTCCCCAAGGACATTTGGAAGCGCCTTGCTGCAACCCTCGAGGGCGGTGAGCCGCTCGACCTGGATGTGGCCAACGCCGTTGCCCATGCCATGAAGGTCTGGGCCATCTCCAAGGGCGCGACGCACTATGCGCACTGGTTTCAGCCGCTTTCGGGCATTACTTCCGAGAAGCACGACAGCTTCCTGGAGCCCAACCACGACGGCACCGCCATTACCAAGTTTACGGGCAAGAACCTCATCCAGGGCGAGCCCGATGCCTCCAGCTTCCCCAATGGCGGCCTGCGTGCTACCTTCGAGGCCCGTGGCTACACCGCTTGGGACCCCACTAGCCCCGCCTTCATTAAGGACGATGTCCTGTGCATCCCCACGGCTTTCTGCTCCTACACGGGCGAGGCCCTGGACAAGAAGACCCCGCTGCTGCGTTCCATGACCGCGCTCTCGCGTGAGTCTAAGCGCGTTTTGGCGCTGTTCGGTAAGACCCCCAAGAAGGTCGTTCCTTCCGTGGGCGACGAGCAGGAGTACTTCCTGATCAAGAAGGACGCCTACCGCAAGCGCAAGGACCTGGTCATTACCGGCCGCACCCTCTTTGGTGCCGCTCCCTGCAAGGGCCAGGAGCTCGAGGAGCACTACTTTGGCGCTATCCGCCCCACCGTCTCGGCCTATATGAAGGACCTGGACGATGAACTGTGGGCGCTTGGCATTCCCGCCAAGACCAAGCACAACGAGGTTGCTCCCTGCCAGCATGAGCTTGCTCCCGTCTATGGCGAAGTCAACGAGGCCATCGACCAGAATCTGGTCATGATGGAGAAGATGAAGCTCATCGCCTCCCGCCACGACTTGGTCTGCCTGCTGCACGAGAAGCCCTTTGAGGGCATCAATGGTTCGGGCAAGCACAACAACTGGTCGCTTGGCACCGAGTCCGAGAACCTGCTCGATCCGGGCGACACCCCGCTCGACAACCTGCAGTTCATCGTCTTCCTCACCGCGGTGATCGAGGCCGTCGATAACTATCAGGAGCTCCTGCGTGCCTCCGTTGCCTCGGCCGGTAACGACCATCGTCTGGGCGCCAACGAGGCTCCTCCGGCGATTATGTCCATCTTCCTGGGCGACCAGCTTACCGAGGTCGTCGAGAAGATCATCGATGGCAAGGCTTCCGTCCATGCCACGCGCGGCGTGCTCGACTTGGGCGCCGATACTCTGCCCAAGCTGATGCAGGACAACACCGACCGCAACCGCACCTCCCCGTTTGCCTTCACCGGCAACAAGTTCGAGTTCCGTGCCTGCGGCTCCGAGCAGAACGTCTCCGACTCCAACCTGGTGCTCGATGCCGCCGTGGCCAAGTCGCTCAAGTCCTTCGCCGACGCGCTTGAGGGTACGCCCGAGGATGAGTTCCAGGACGCTGCGCTCGAGTACTGCAAGAAGGTCCTGACCGACCACCAGCGCATCCTGTTCTCCGGTGACGGCTACTCCGATGAGTGGCCCGTCGAGGCCGAGAAGCGCGGCCTTGCCAACAACAAGACCACGGCCGACGCCCTGCCCGCCTTTGTTTCCGATAAGGCCATCGCACTCTTTGAGGAGACGGGTGTCCTGACCAAGGCCGAGGCCCAGTGCCGCTACGACTGCAAGCTCGAGAAGTACAACAAGCTCATGAACATCGAGGCCACCACGATGGTTCGCGAGGCGCGTCGTACCTATCGCCCGGTCATTACCGCCTATGCCACCAAGGTCGCTAAGGGCCTTGAGACTATTCGTGCCGCCGGTGCTGAGGCCGCCATGCAGTGCGAGCAGAACACGCTCAACAAGCTCTGCAACGGTATCACTGCCATCAACGACTCCATCAAGGCGCTCGACGTCGTGCATCAGAAGGCCGAGGCTCTCGATGGCCAGGAGCAGGCCAACGTGTACGCGCACGAGGTCGTTCCCGCTATGGATGCGCTGCGTGCCGCCGTGGACGCCATGGAGGAGATCGTGGCCGCTGACTACTGGCCGGTCCCGACCTACGACGACATTCTGTTCTATGTGTAGAACGTAACTGACATATCGTCACGGTATTGAGCCGGGGTCCGCATCATGCGGGCCCCGGTTTTTATTCAAGACTTTAGTCTGCTGGCCGCGCAGCGGCCAGCTTTAAACCACCCGCTACGCGGGTGGAGACAAACGGCTTTACAAAGCCACCCCTCCGACCGATATTGACGATTGTTCAGGCCGTCAAGAATTCGAGTCGAAGGGGTGGTCGCCATGGCCCAGAAGGCCTACAGCCTTTCCCACACGAAGTGGATGTGCAAGTACCACATCGTGTTCACGCCGAAGTATAGGCGCAAAGTGATCTACGACCAAATCAGGAGCGACATAGGGGAGATCCTCAGGAAGCTGTGCGAGTACAAGGGGATCGAGATAATCGAGGGGCACCTGATGCCCGACCACGTGCACGTGCTGCTGGCGATCCCGCCCAAGTACAGCGTCGCGAGCGTCATGGGCTACCTGAAGGGGAAGAGCTCGCTGATGATATTCGACAGGCACGCCAACCTCAAGTACAAGTTCGGCAACAGGAAGTTCTGGGCGGAGGGCTACTACGTGTCCACCGTCGGCCTGAACGAGGCGACGATCGCCAAGTACATCAGGGAGCAGGAGTCCCACGACATCGCGCTGGACAAGCTGAGCGTGAAGGAGTACGAGGGCCCCTTCAAGAGGAGGTGATCCCGCCGGTTCGACCGGCGCGCCACGGGTCAAGATGCACCAGGCCTGGACGAAGTCCGGGCCCGCGCCTTTAGACGCGAGCCCGGGGCCCGTGGGTTATACCCTAAGAGCAAACCACCCTTTTTAAGGGTGGTTCTGATTTGCGAAGGGCGCTTTGAAGCCCGTTTTGCCGCCGATATGCCTAGGTATAAAGGGTTGTGGGCAAAAAACGTCAAATATGAGTACTGTCACAAGTCCTGTAACATTATTTATTTGCAAAATATGCAGTGTTACACAACATATGTCCAAGTACTTAGCTGATAAACGCTTGCAATTCTTCCGCCGTAGGACCCCTGGCGTCTAAATCGCCTTCTGATGGCATGAAATCGCTGTTACTAAAATGGTAACAGTACTCATATTTGCTATTTTTTGCCCGCTGGCTTTGCGATGATGCCGGGGTCCGCACCCTGTCGGGTTCGAATCCCGGCATATCGGTAGCAAAAAGCCCGTCACCGCGGGGGTAACGGGCTTCTAGTTTCAAATGGTGCCCCCAGCGGGATGTCCGCGTGCGGCTGGCGCCGCCCGCTTCCGCTGCGTCGCTCCGCTCCTTGCGTGCTGCGCTGGAAAACGCTTGCGCGTTTCCTCAGCTCCGCACCCTGTCGGGTTCGAATCCCGGCATATCGGTAGCAAAAAGCCCGCTACCGCGAGGGTAACGGGCTCTTCAATTCAAATGGTGCCCCCAGCGGGATTCGAACCCGCGATATCCACCTTGAAAGGGTGGCGTCCTTGGCCGCTAGACGATGGGGACAGCGGGAAAGAGTATAGCAGACTTTTTTAGCCGTTCACATATCGTTGGCAAACTGAAAAACCACCACAAAGGTGCCTGTCCCCTTTGTGGTGGTGAGGTGCTAGGGGAGGAGCTTCATGGCGGCGTCGTGGGCGGCGTGCTCGTAGGTGTCGTCGAGGGGCTTGAGCGGCAGCAGGGCGGCGGCCTGTGCATCGCCACGGTGCTCGAGGGCATGGGCGATCAGCCAGTCGGCGAGCTCGGGGTTCTTGGGCAGCGCCGGGCCATGCAGGTACGTGCCGATGACGCCCTTGTAGATCAGACCTTCAAAGCCATCGTCGCCGTTGTTGCCGGTGCCCGCGACGACAGACGTTCCGAGCGGCGTGGCATCGGCGTCCAAAAGCGTGCGGCCGCCGTGGTTCTCGAATCCGACAAAGGGCTCGGGCGCCAGGTCGGTTTTGACGGCGACGTTGCCGATCAGGCGGTCGGAGCCGCGCACGGTCTCGGCGGCAATGATACCCATGCCCTCGATGCGATTCTCGCCCATATAGTACGAACGGCCGAGCAGCTGATAGCTGCCACAGATGGCAAGCAGTGTGCCGCCGTCCTCAACATAGGCCGCGACCTTGTCTTTTTGAGCGAGCAGTTCATGTGCAACCGCCAGTTGGTCGCGGTCGGAGCCGCCGCCCATCATGACAATATCGGTATCGTGCAGATCGAGCGTCTCGCCCATACGGACCTCGTCCACGCGCACGGGGATACCGCGCCAGGCGCAGCGGCGCTCGAGCGCGATAACGTTGCCGCCGTCGCCGTAGAGGTTGAGCGCATCGGGATACAGGTAGACGATACGCAACGGGCGTGAAAGCTCGACCGGCGCGACGGCGGAAGGGATGGCGTTGCCATCGGCGCGGGCCACGGCGCGCCCGGCAACAACGTCGGCGGTGGCGCCATTAAGCTCGTCGAGCTCCTTGACCAGCGGAGGGAAGGCTGTGTAGTTAGCGACGGCGTAGAAAGTGTCGCCGGCGGCCTCGTCTGCCACGGCGCCAATTGCCTGCGCGACGTCCGAGATAATCGCGGCATCGATGCCGGCGTACTTGAGGCGCACCTGCATGTCGTGCGCGCGCGTGCCTCCGGCAAAGGCGACAAGACCCGGCGTGTCGGCGATGCGCTCAAAGTCGACGTCGTAGATCCACGATACATCGTGTCCGTCGGCGTCATTGTCGTTAAGGAAGAAAGCGCAGAGTCTGCCGCCTGTCGTCTTGATGGACTGGATTTGTCGATCGAAGCCTACGGGATTCTTAGCCAGGTTGGCCTCGACGGTGCGGCCGGCGATATCCCAGCGCCCCATACGTCCGCCGGCGGGGACGTAGGCATCGAGCGTAGGCTGTAGAAGCGCCGTATCCACGCCCAACTCGTGCGCGGCAAAGAAGGCGGCGGCAACGTTGTAGACCATGTACAGGCCGTTGTAGCGTGTGGCGATGTGTGCGGCAGCCGCGTCGGGCGCAGATCCAAAGACCAGGTCAAAGTCGTAGCCGTCGCAGCCGAGCTCCACGCCCGTCACGCGACGGACAAGCACAGGGCGGGCCCAGCTGCACGAGGGGCAATGGTAGGCGCCGAGCTGGCCGTATTGCACGTAGTCATACTCCAGCGGCGCGTTGCACTGTGAGCAAAAGCGCGAATCGCTAATACGGTCGGACTCGGTGTTGGTGGCGCCGTCGATGCCAAAGGCGATGTTTGCATTGGGAACGCGTGCGGCGATCGCGGCACACAGCGGGTCGTCTGCGTTGTAGATGAGCGTTGTTGCCGGAGAGAGCTCCAACGCATGGGCGATGACCTCCTGGGTGTGATCGATCTCGCCATAGCGATCCAGCTGGTCGCGGAACAGGTTGAGCAGCACGAAGTACGTCGGCTTGAGCTTGGGCAGGACGCGCACGGTGTAGAGCTCATCGCATTCAAAAACGCCCACGCGCTTGCCGCCGCCGGCTCGCTTGAGGCCGCTGCGCGCCTCGAGCAGTGCACCCACCACGCCCGGCTCCATGTTGTTGCCGGCGCGGTTGCATACCACGGCAGCACCGCTGGCGGCAACGGCGTCGGCGATGAGGTTGGAGGTGGTGGTCTTACCGTTGGTGCCGGTGATTACCACGCTGCGGTCGATAAGGCCGGCGAGGTCGCTTAGCAGCTCGGGGTCGATCTTCATGGCGATGCGGCCGGGGAGTACGCCGCCCTGGCGTTTGAGGACAGAGCGCAGTCCCCAGCGAGCGATATCGCTCGAGGTACAGGCGAGAGATGAGCGGAGGTTCATGAAACCGTTCCTAACGTAAACGACATGGTCGGGTCGAGTGCGTCACTAAAAACCGTAGCGGCGCGCAAATTCCTGGGCAAGCTGTGACACGTCTTCACAGGCATTGGCCCAGGGGGCAAAGTCGGGAGTGTCCGAGATAATACCGTCCGCTTCCCAAACGGCCTGGTGCGAAAGATCCCAGGGATCGCGCGGCTCGGGTCGGCAGGGAAGGTACGGCGTCTGGTACATGGGGTTCAGCAAGAAGAACGCGCCGCCCTCGCAACGGTTGGCAAACTCACGCAGCGCGCGTGTCGCCGGGCGCATCTTGTTTGTTTTGAACAAGAGGATGGTGCGGGCGAGCAGGTACCAGGGGGAGTTCTCGAGTGCATCAGCCCCCACCTGTTCCTCGAGTTGGTGAGCCAGGGCAAAAAAGCCGTCCTGGTCTTCCAGGCGAGCGAGGGCGAGCAACACGGTGCCTGCGGCTCGGGTGGGGTAGCCTTCCGCCTTAAGGACGCGGCGGGCGTAGTTGGCAGCAGCGCGGTAGCGGGCGCTCGCCATGCACAGCTGCGAGATGGTCTCGAGCGTGTGGAGCCACCCGATAAGAGCCGGCTCGCTCACGGTAAGGTCTGCTGCGGTGACACCGTCGGTCAAAACATTATTGGCCCAGTAGTGCGGGGCTTCCATGTCGAACCCGGGCACGCTTTGCTGCAGGTAATCGGCCGTGGTCGCCTCGAGCTTCATCAGGTCGCCCAGGCAGGCGTCGACGGGCGTGTCCGCCAAAATGATGGCGAGCAGCTGCGCGTCGAGGACATGCGCATCGATGCGGACGATCTTGAGCAGCTCATCGCGCATATCGTCGAACAGACGATTGCGCGTCTGCTCGAACTCCTCGTCGCTGCCCATGTCCTCGATGCGATGGAGCTCGTCGAGCAGGTGGCGATGAACACCGGCGTAGGACAGCAGTGCCTGGGCATGCTCGGTCTGCGCATACTTATGAGGGTTGACGTTCACGTCGTTATGGACAAGCTCGCGTGCTGCATCGGTGAGTTCGGGGTGCGACGCAAGGTAGGCGCGCTCCAGGTAGGCGGGGATGTAGACGCTCGGATCCATTAGAGGTCTCCTCCCTTAAACGGCAGGCCCTGCTCGGCCGCCCGCAGGATGCGCTCGTCGATCTGGGAACGCACGATATCGTTGGTGGCGACCCAGGCGGCAAAGCTGGCGTTGTCGGGAGCGCCCAGGCCCTCCTGCAGCACCGGCGTTGCCTCGGACAGCGCAAGGACGAGCTCGTCGGTGGAGCCCACACCTACGTTGACGCGAGCATAGACACCATCGGGAAACTCGGTTTGGAAGTAGAGTGCTTCGGCCGCGTGCGGGCATGAGCGCACAAGGATACGCAGGTAGTGCTCGGCGCCCTCGTAGTCCAGCTCGCGCCAGGCAGCGCTCATCAGCGCGATGAGCGTCCACGGGTCCAAGTCGCGCTCCGCATCTTTGGGACGACGGCGCAGCGGCGTGTTGGCGAGATAGGGGACGGAGTGGGCAGAGCGAAATCGCTTGAGCTCCTCGGCGGGGTATTCGAGCTTTGCCATAGCGAGCATCGCGGTGTGGCGGACACCAGCGGGGTCGTTGGGCGCAAAGTCCAAGCTGCGATTCGCGGCTTGGAGCGACATGCGGTAGCGTCCGCTAATGAGCGCGCGCGATGCCAAGGCGGCAAGCCAGCGCAGGTAGGGGCGGCGCATAAGGTCGCCAGCGGCCTCACGCTCGTAGGGGTCCTGCGCCGAGGCGATTTTGAGCGCCAGGTCATGCTCGACTTCATCGCGCTTGGATGCCAAGTACTGTACGTATTCCTCGTTGGAGCTGGCGGTGAGGGCGGTCAGCATGCGCTGGGCATCCCAGTTGGCCGGGTCGAGCGCGGCTGCCTCGCGGAGCATGTTCTCGGCAGCTGCCTCTTCTTGCTCTGCCTGGGTATTGTCAGGGATAAAGGGAATGCGGTAGTCGACAGCCTCGACCACCTTGGCAATGAGGTGCCCGGCGCGGTCGCGGTCGTGCACGATGAGCGGTGCGGGGTTGCGGGTGAATTGTTCCATCAGACGCTCTACGGCGGCACCGTCGGTGAGCGGGATATTGTCGCGGCGCAAGGCCTCAAGAACGAGGCGATGGCAATCCTCTTGAATGGGATCGAATGCCATGGGGCCTCCTTTGCTGCGGTTAGGGTTCAAATGTTTCTATATAAGGTTCTAGTTTACCCGCATGTGGCACACCGGGGGTGCCGCACTTGGACTTGCACCTTTGCACCACGAAGACGGATGTCGCACAAATGTCGGCACCTTGGACGACCGAGTGGTATCACGGTGCCGCAAACGGTCGATTTTTGGCGGCGAACGGTGCATATTTTGGAGGGGCACGGTCCTGCCCGGGATATGTAGTCAACCTTGATAAAACGTTTGCCCAGCTTGGGAGTATGAATGCCGCACAAGGGTCTTCAGGGATAGAAAAAACGTTTCATCATTGGCGGCTTTAGGTGAATAACTGACCAACCAGAACGGTAAAATAGTGTTTGTCTGAGCGTTGAGACGTTTAGACATCGCGCATTGTCATCGCCGGCAACGCGCAAACCGGTCCTAACGGAGCCAATTGGGTGCTCCGTTATATACGCAAGTCTAAGAGGGGCTTGTTTAGGAGGCACAGTATGGGACGTTTTACCAATCCTCGCGATCTGTACTTTGGTGAGGGCGCTCGCCACGAGGTGAAGAACCTCAAGGGTAAGAAGGCCATCATCGTTTCTGGCGGCAGCTCTATGCGCCGCGGCGGGTTCCTGCAGGACGTTGAGGCCGACCTCAAAGAGGCCGGCATGGAGGTCAAGCTGTTCGAGGGCGTCGAGTCCGATCCCTCCATCGAGACCGTCATGAAGGGCGCAGCCGCTATGCGCGACTTCGAGCCCGACTGGATCGTTGCTATCGGCGGCGGTTCGCCCATCGATGCTGCTAAGGCCATGTGGGTCTTCTACGAGTATCCCGAGGAGTCCTTCGACAACATTATCCAGCCGTTCAGCTTCCCCGAGCTGCGTCAGAAGGCTCACTTCTGCGCCATTTCCTCTACCTCCGGCACTGCTACCGAGGTCACCGCATTCTCCGTCATCACGGATTACGAAAAGGGCATCAAGTACCCGCTGGCCGACTTCAACATCACCCCTGATGTCGCCATCGTCGACCCCGAGCTCACCTACACCATGCCCGCCAAGCTGTGCGCTCACACCGGCATGGATGCTCTGACCCACTGCATGGAGGCCTACGTTTCCACCTGCGCCTCTATGTTCACCGACGCCAACGCTCTGCACGGCATCCGCGAGATCGTCGAGTGGCTGCCCAAGTCCTATGCTGGCGACCATGAGGCCCGTCAGCACATGCACGAGGCTCAGTGCATCGCCGGTATCGCCTTCTCCTCGGGCCTGCTCGGCATCGTTCACTCCATGGCTCACAAGACCGGTGCTGCCTTCGAGAACGGCCACATCATCCACGGTGCCGCTAACGCCATGTACCTGGGCAAGGTCATCCAGTGGAACTCCAAGGATCCCCGTGCTGCCGAGCGTTACGCTTACGTGGCCAAGGAGATCCTGCACCTTCCCGGCGAGACCAACGAGGAGCTCATCGCTGCGCTCGTCCAGAAGATCCGCGACCTCAACGACCAGCTCAACATTCCGCAGTCCATCAAGGATTACGCGAATGGTGGCGTGAAGGTCGACGCCGAGAACCCGCAGATGGTTTCCGAGGAGGAGTTCCTCGCCAAGCTGCCCGAGATCGCCGCGAACGCCGAGCAGGACGCCTGCACGCCCGAGAACCCGCGTGAGACCAAGGCTGCCGACTTCGAGAAGATCCTCAAGGCCTGCTACTACGACACCGACATCGATTTCTAATCGACTCTTGTTATCGTAACGAGGGGCTCCGCACGTATCCGTACGGAGCCCCTTTCTTTTTTAGAGAATGGGATAGTTATGGCTGCAATTTTCAATAGCCCCAGCAAGTACATCCAGGGTCCGGACGAGCTCGCCAAGCTCGGCTCTTACGTTGAGCCGCTCGGCGCTAAGCCCCTCGTCATCGTGACGCCTTCGGGCAAGAAGCGCGTCGGTGCCAAGATCGAGGGCGGCTTTGCCAAGGCTAAGGCCGAGCTGCTGTTTGAGGACTTTAACGGCGAGTGCTCCAAGGGCGAGGTCGATCGCCTGGTTGCGCTCGCCCGTGACAACGGTTGCGACATCATCGTCGGCGTCGGTGGCGGCAAGATCCTCGACACCGCGAAGGCCGTTGCCTATTACCTGGAATCCCCGGTTATCATTTGCCCCACCATTGCTTCGACCGACGCCCCGTGCTCGGCGCTTTCGGTGCTTTATACCGATGACGGCCAGTTCGACAAGTACCTCTTCCTTAAGGCAAACCCCAACATTGTCCTGATGGATACGACGGTTATCGCGGCGAGCCCGGTGCGCCTGACGGTTTCCGGTATGGGCGATGCGCTCGCAACCTACTTTGAGGCCCAGGCGACGCATGATGCCGACGGTGGTACTTGTGCCGGCGGCAAAGGCGGAATGGCCGGCCTGGCGCTCGCCAAGCTCTGCTACGAGACGCTTATGGCCGATGGCGTCAAGGCCAAGGTCGCGCTGGAGAAGGGCGCGCTCACGCCTGCCGTCGAGCACATCATTGAGGCCAATACGCTGCTTTCGGGCATTGGCTTTGAGAGCTCGGGCCTTGCCGCTGCTCATGCCATCCACAATGGTCTGACGATGCTGCCCGAGTGCCACGGCATGTATCACGGCGAGAAGGTCGCCTTCGGCACTATCGTCCAGCTGGTACTCGAGGATGCCCCGACCGAGAAGCTCGAGGAAGTCTTGGGCTTCTGCATTGAGCTGGGCCTGCCGGTCACGATGAAGGAGCTGGGCGTTGCCGAGGTTACGCGCGAGAAGGCCATGATTGTTGCCGAGGCCGCGTGCGCGCCCGAGGACACCATGTGCAACATGCCGTTTGAGGTGACGCCTGAGATGGTTGCAAACGCCATCCTGGGTGCCGACGCGCTGGGCCACTACTATCTCATGGATGAGTAAATCAAGCTAAAGAAGGGGCAAAGCCAGCAGATGGCTTTGCCCCTTTTTGCTATGGTGCAAAGGGGTCAGGTTGCTTTGCACCAATTGTTGTTGATGAAAGGGCGGATTCTCGTATGGCGCTTCCCATGGTTTATGGCGGTCCCGGTCGGTATGTTCAGGGGCCGGGTGAGCTCTCGCGTCAGGGCAGGTATTTGTCATGGTTGGGCTGTGCTGCCTATGTCCTGTTTGACCAGGGCACCGAGGATCGGCTGTGCAGGCAGATCGTCGATGGATTTCTGGATGAAGATCTAAGCGAGCCGTTCTTTAAGATTTACAACGGTCCGTGTACGGAAGATGCCGTTGTAAAAATGGCTAAGGAAGCCCGGGCCGAGTATTGCGACATGGTGGTGGGCATTGGCGGCGGCAAGATGCTCGATATCGCCAAGGCCGTTGCGTTTTATGCCGAGTTGCCGTTGTGCGTATGCCCCACGGCGGCTTCGATGGACGGTCCGTGCAGCGCGATTTCGGTGCTGTATCACGAGGATGGGTCGTTCGACCGCTACCTGATGCTCGAGAAGAATCCAGACCTAGTCGTGGTCGATACCAACGTGGTCGCGGCGGCCCCGCTGCGTATGACGGTCGCTGGTATGGGCGATGCGCTGGCAACGTACTTCGAGGCGCGTTCGTGCGCCGCGGCGCACGGCGCCAACGAGCACGGTGGCGCGCCGGGACACTTGGCCTTGGTTGCGGCTCGTGCCTGCTATGACACACTCATGGAGTGCGGCGTCGCTGCCAAGCGCGATCTCAAAAAGGGCCGTACATCGCCAGCGGTTGAGCGCCTGATCGAGTGCAATATTCTGCTTTCGGGCGTCGGCTTTGAGAGCGGTGGCTTGGCGCTTGCCCATGCCATCGCCAACGGCCTGACGATTTTGCCCGAGTGCAAAGCTATGCACGGCGAGGCCGTAGCGTTTGGTCTGGTGGTGCAGCTGCGCCTGGAGCGTGCGCCCGAGCTTAATCAGGTGCTCGAGTTTTGCCAGCGCGTCGGTCTGCCGACGACGCTCGAGGAGCTGGGCCTTGACGAGATTTCCGATGCCGACCTGATGAGCGTTGCGGATGCGGCCTTTAGAAACGAACGCAATATGGCTAACGAACAGGCCAAGGTGACCAGACAAAAGCTCGTGCAGCTCATGCGCGAGGCATAGCTAGGCGCTTGATTGACCTTGTGCAATCGGGGCGGCGATAGGCCATGGGTTATTTCCCTCAAGGTGCACCGCGTGTAATTTGCCCGAGGTGTGGGCCGATAGCGTATCATTATCTCTTGCTTGTTTGCACTGCTCAGGGAGGGGCCGCGCATGGCGCAGGAACACGATCTGTTTGATGACATTATCGAGATCAGCAAGGGTTTCGACTTTCTTAAAAACCCGCTTGGCGGCGTGACCGATGCACTCGATCCGTCGGCGTCGCAGTGGAATCCTGCCGACTACAAGGAGCGCCCGCGCGGCAACACCATTCCGTGCTTGACCTGCAAAAACGAAAAGAGCGGTTGCGCCGCGTGCATGGACGTGTGCCCGGTCAACGCTATCGAGGTCGAGGAAGACGCCATCGAGATCCTCGACTCCTGTCGCAAGTGCGGCCTGTGCGCCGCTGCCTGTCCGACCGAGGCGATCATCTCGCCGCGCCTGGCGCCTAAAAACCTGTATGACGATATCGTCTCCGCTGCTACGAGCCACGAGACCGCCTACGTCACCTGCACACGCGCCCTCAAGCGCATGCCGCGCGAAAACGAGGTCGTCGTTGCCTGCGTGGGCGATATTACGGCCGAGACCTGGTTCTCGGTACTGGCGGACTATCCCAACGTGAGCGTCTACCTGCCACTGGGCGTGTGCGATAAGTGCCGCAACACCGGTGGCGAGGACATTTTGGGCGAGGCCATTGCTACCGCCGAGGAGTGGGCGGGTACGGGCATGGGCCTGGAGGTCGACCCCAAGAGCCTCAAATGCCATAAGCGCCGCGAGTACGAGCGCAAGGAGTACATGGATAAGATTGCCCGCACCACGGGCCTGACGGTGACCAAGCTCAATCCGGCGACGGCGGCGCTGGCCTCGGTGACGCAGAAGTTGAAGGCTCACCGTCACCAGATCACGCAGCTCGAGCGCACGCTCAACACCATGTGCGGCACCACGACGACCAAGCGTCGCCGTTCGCTCACGCACGGGCGGCAGCTGGTGCTCTCGACGCTGCAGAACCACCCCGAGCTTGCCCAGAATATGCAGGTGAGCACACCGGAATGCGATTTTGACAAGTGCACGTCATGCGGCGAGTGCGTCAACGTGTGCCCCACGTTTGCCTGCGATTTGGTGGGAAGCGGTCGCTTTGCACTGGAGTCCACGTATTGCCTAGGTTGCGGAGCCTGCGTCAAGGTGTGCCCCGAGCATGCGCTCAAGCTGGTCGAGCACGATGCGTCCAATCTGGTCGTTGTCGACCCCGAGGCCGAGGAAAAGGCCGCTCAGAAGGCCAAGGCCCACGAAGAGGCCCAGAAGGCCAAGGCCGAGGCAAAGGCCAAGCTTGACAAGATGCTCGATCAGGTGGAGAAGCTCGCGGACTAGTCAGCGAGCTCTATCTCTGCTTCATTTGCGCCGCCGCGGTGTCCGGATTCGCCCGGATGCTGCGGCGGCGCTATACTTATACGGTTTGAAGTACCTGTACCAAAAGGAGCTGTCGTGTCCCTTTCCATCGGTATCGTGGGCCTGCCCAACGTGGGCAAGTCGACGCTGTTCACCGCGCTTACCAAAAAGACCGGCCTTGCCGCCAACTACCCGTTTGCCACGATCGACCCCAACGTGGGTATCGTCGACGTGCCCGATAGCCGCTTGCAAAAGCTTGCCGACATCGTTAACCCGGGTCGCATTGTGCCGGCGACGGTCGAGTTCGTCGACATCGCAGGTCTGGTGAAGGGCGCTAACGAGGGCGAGGGCCTGGGCAACCAGTTCCTGGCCAACATTCGCGAGACCGACGCCATCTGCGAGGTCGTGCGCTACTTTAAGGACCCCAACGTCATGCGTGAGGTGGGCCGCACGGGCGAGTTCGTCGATCCCGCCGGCGATGCCGACACCATCATGACCGAGCTCATCCTGGCCGACATGGGCACGCTCGAGAAGCAGCTGCCTAAGCTCGAGAAGGAGGCCAAGCGCGACAAGGAGCTCATGCCCAAGTTCGAGGTTGCCAAGCGCCTGCTTGCCTGGCTCAACGAGGGCAAGCGCGCCGCATCCATGGAGATGACCGACGAGGAGCGTGCCGCCGCCAAGGGGCTGTTCCTGCTCACCATGAAGCCCATCCTGTATGTGGCCAACGTGGACGAGGATATGCTCAACGAGGACCTGGCGCCCATCGACGGCGTCAAGCCGCTGCCGATCTGCGCCAAGATCGAGGCCGAGCTTTCCGAGCTCGATCCCGAGGACGCTGCCGACTACCTGGAAAGCCTAGGCCTGGAGCAGCCCGGCCTGGACGTGCTCGCTCAGGCTGCCTACAAGCTGCTCGGCCTGCAGTCGTTCTTTACGGCCGGCGAGATGGAGGTCAAGGCCTGGACGGTGCGTCAGGGCGCGACCGCCCCGCAGGCCGCCGGTGTCATCCACACCGACTTTGAGCGCGGCTTTATTAAGGCCGAGGTTATTGGCTACGACGACTACATCGAGCTCGGCGGCGAGCAGGGCGCCAAGGCCGCCGGCAAGCTGCGCATTGAGGGCAAGGACTATGTCATGGCCGATGGCGACGTCGTGCACTTCCGCTTTAACGTGTAAGGACGACGCATATGTTTAAATATGGCAAAAAAGCTGGCTACATGGGTATTGCGCTGCTCGTACTTGCGGTGATTCCGCTGGTGGTTGCAGCGTGTGTTATCCCCAACATTGGCTCCGAGGTGGCAACGAAGTTTAACGCCGCCGGCGAGGTGACGCGCTGGGGTAAGAGCTACGAGCTGCTGGCACTGCCGGTACTCAATCTGCTGCTGAGCGTGGCGACGTACTTTACGGCGGGACGCCAAGCCAAGAACAATGACGACTCCGCCGCCATGGCGCGCATCGTGTGCGAGCGCTACCTGCGCAACGGTTGCATTACGGGTGTGTTCCTCAACGTGATCAACGTTTACTTTATGTACTCGGCGATTACCGGAACGGGCTTTGGCTTTGGTTTCTAGCTTGTCCTTTTAGACAACGAGCCTGCAAGCATATTCGATGGCTGCTGCGAGGCCGCCGCTCGATCGTGGTTGAAAGACTGCATCGGCGGCGGCCTCGTTTTCGTATCCGGCGCCGCGAAGGGCGAGTGCTATGCCGGCTTCTAAAAGGAGCGGCAGGCCGCGTTGGCTGGTTGCGATTACGGCAGCCTGATTGAGCGAGCAGCCGTGCGTTTGGCATCGGATGGCAAGTTCACCTCGCGCCGGGCAAGGGACCAGAACGGCGGCGACGCGACTTGATAGCAATGCAAATGCTGTGCGCTCATCGGGCGAAAGGCATTCAGCTTCAACGACGACGAGCTTGGGCGGCGCGCTGTTTGTGCGAAGCGTGGCTCGGTACATGCGGACCGAAGAACCCGACATAGAAAACTCCTGTGTATTCGGGAAAACGTAAACTATAGTTTACGTTTATGTTCGGCTCCATTTCAAACTCGGCTGCATGGACGAACGTGCGAAACAGATTCTTGGCAGGCGGGTCGAAGAGACACGCAGGGACCTTGGTATCTCCAAGGTTGATTTTTGTGTGGCGACAGGAATCAGCCGACCCTACCTCGACCGAATCGAAGATGGGACGGCAAATTTCACGCTCAAGGTTCTATTTAAGATCGCACCCGCACTCGGCATGACGGTTTCAGAGCTTCTCGAGGGTATCGAATAGGGGATACCCGTCGACAACTGAATTACGCCATCGGGATGCGGTCGTGGTTGACTTGGCTATAGAACAGACGCTGGATTTCGGCGGCATCGCGTGACTGGCCGAGTGCCCACATGGTTTTGGCCACGAGCGTCTCGGTGGTCATGTCGTCGCCGCGCAGAATACCCGGATGGTCGGCGTAAGCGCGGCCGACCTCATAAACACCCAGATCGAGGCCCTCTTCGGGGACCTGCGTGGTCATAACGACGGTGCGGCCCGAATCGACCCAGCGAAAAATTGCCTCTTGGAACGATTCGCCCGACTCACCAAACTCGGGGATACCTCCAATGCCAAAGGTCTCCAGAATCACGGCGTCGTAGCTATCGGCAAGGGCGTCGAGGATGCCCGGGTTTACGCCGGGCGTAAGCTTGAGTACAAATACGCGCGGGTCGATGCTGTCGTAGAAACGCACCGGGTTTTCGCCCTGATGCGTGCCGTGAAGCCCATTGCGCACGATGCGGTCGTTGCGGATATAGGCGATGGGCGGATAGTTGACGCTAATGAATGCGTTAAAGCTCATGGTGCGCTGCTTGCGGGCGCGCGTACCGGCAATGGCGACGCCGCCAAACACGATCGACACATCGTGCGAATGCTCGTCGAGCGCATAGAGCAGACTCTGGTACAGATTGAGCTTGGCGTCGGTAAAGGGATTGCCCATGGGCTTTTGCGAGCCGGTGAGCACGATGGGCTTGGGGCTGTCTTGAATCAGATAGGAAAGCGCCGCCGCGGTGTAGCTCATGGTGTCGGTGCCGTGCAGAATCACGAAGCCGTCGTGGTCGGCATAACCCTCGACGATGACATCGCGGATGCGCATCCAGTCGCTCGGGCGCATATTGGTGCTGTCGATGTTCATGGGCTGCACGACGTTGAGCTCGCAGAGGCCCGAGATCTCGGGGACGCTCTGGGCGAGCTCCTCACCGGTCAGGGCGGGGGAGAGGCCGTTGCCGTCCTCGGTCGATGCGATGGTGCCGCCCGTGGCGATGAGAAGGATGCGCTTCATGCTGGTATTCCTATCGTATTTGCCGCCACAGAGGCGGAGTGGTTCGGCAGTATTGTGGCACAGGGCGTCCAATGTTCAAACGTATTACATCATCGGTAACGCTTGGTAACACTTCAATTGCCGTCAAATAGGGGCCCAGGTCGTGCGTTTGCCGTGCGCTGATGGCTGCGAGGGACGAGAAACCCCATATAACGTGTACACTATGGAGGTTATTTTCGTTCATTCACGCGGGTGGGCACCGGCTCCCCGCCAACAAGAGGGGGAACCATGGATCAAAAGGCTTCCGCAAAGGTCCTCGTACTCGACTTTGGTGCGCAGTACGGTCAGCTCATTGCCCGTCGCGTCCGCGACCTCAACGTGTATTCCGAGATTGTCCCCTGCGACATCTCGGCCGACGAGATTCGCGAGATGAACGCCTCTGCGCTCATCCTTTCCGGCGGTCCGGCTTCCGTGTATGCCGAGGACGCTCCGTCTATAGATCCCGCCATCTTTGACCTGGGCCTTCCCGTCCTGGGCTTCTGCTACGGCCATCAGATCACGGCCGTGACGCTCGGCGGCAAGGTCGGCCACTCCGAGGTGGGCGAGTACGGCCGCGCCACCATCACGCGCACGGCCGGCGCCAAGCTCTTTAACTCCACGCCCATGGAGCAGACCGTGTGGATGAGCCACCGCGACGCCGTTTCCGAGGTGCCCGAGGGCTTTACCGTTACCGCCAGCACCGACGTGTGCCCGGTTGCTGCCATGGAGTGCGTCGAGCGCAAGATTTTCACCACGCAGTTCCACCCCGAGGTCAAGCATTCCGAGTACGGTCAGCAGCTGCTGAGCAATTTCCTGTTTGAGATCTGCGGCTTGGAGCCCAACTGGAGCATGGACAACCTGGTCGAGACCATGACGGCCGAGTTCCGCGAGAAGGTCGGCGACGACCGCGTGATTCTGGCCCTGTCCGGTGGCGTCGACTCCTCCGTCGTGGCTGCGCTGGGCGCTCGCGCCGTGGGCAAGCAGATGACCTGCGTGTTCATCAACCACGGCCTGCTGCGCAAGGGCGAGCCCGAGCAGGTTGAGGAAGTCTTCACCAAGCAGTTCGACGTCGACTTTATCCACGTTCACGCCGAGGACCGCTATGCCGAGCTTCTGGCCGGCGTGACCGAGCCCGAGGAGAAGCGCCGCATCATCGGTACGCAGTTCTGGAAAGAGTTCTTCGCCGTGGCGCAGCAGCTCGAGTCCGATGGCAAGCCGGTCAAGTACCTGGCTCAGGGCACCATCTACCCCGACATCATCGAGTCTGGCGCTCGCAAGACGGGCGGCAAGACGGCCACCATCAAGAGCCATCACAACCTGATCCCGTTCCCCGAGGGCGTGCACTTCGACCTCATTGAGCCGCTCGACCACTTCTTTAAGGACGAGGTCCGTGCACTTGGTCTGGCGCTTGGCCTGCCGGGTCACATCGTGTTCCGTCAGCCTTTCCCGGGTCCGGGTCTGGCCATCCGCATCATCGGCGCGGTCGACAAGGAGAAGCTCGAGATCCTCAAGAACGCCGACGCTATCGTGCGCGAGGAGCTCGACGCCTACAACCAGCGCCTGTTTGAGCAGACCGGCGAGCGCAACTCCGAGCACAGCTGCTGGCAGTATTTCGCGGTTCTGCCTGACATCAAGTCCGTCGGCGTTATGGGTGACGAGCGCACCTATCAGCGCCCGATCATCCTGCGCGCCGTCGAGTCCAGCGATGCCATGACCGCCGACTGGGCTAAGCTGCCCTATGACGTCCTGGCCCGCATTTCTGGCCGCATCGTTGCCGAGGTTCCCGGCGCCAACCGCGTGTGCTACGACATCACGTCCAAGCCGCCCGCGACGATTGAGTGGGAGTAAGCAGGGCTTTGACCTGCACTTTTGAGTGCCGCACTGTGCCGCTGAGTTTCGTTTCGGACGAGAGTCACGGCAAAGCCGCCAGCGACGGCGGTGAGTAAAATCGATTTTCTAGCCTCTGTTCCCTCGTTGGAACAGAGGCTTTTTCTTTGTCGTTTTACTCCCCTTCACCTGCGATTTCGCTATTTACTCCCCGTATTTCAAGATGGAAGCGTTTGATTGCGAGGCACTCCGGTGTGAGGGCCTGAGTCGTTAGGCCCTCACAGGGGGACCGCGATGGTGGCCACCGCGCCGCCCGAGGGGCTGTTGGCGAGCGAGACGGAGCCCCCGTGGGCGCTCGCGGCCTCGGAGGCGGCGTGGAGGCCGAGCCCGTAGTGGCGGCCTCCGTCGCGCGAGGAGCGGGAGGAGTCGTCTGTGAAGAGGCGCTCGCAGCCGCGTTCGAGGGCGGCGGGAGAGAAGCCCGGTCCGTCGTCGGACACCTCGATGACGAGGTGGCCGCCCTCGACGTCGCAGGAGACCGCCACGCGCGAGCGCGCGTGCTCGGCGGCGTTGGCCACGAGGTTCGCGGCGGCTCGCGCCAGGGCGGTTCGGTCGAGCGGGGCCTCGGGCGCGCCCGCGACAGCAGGGCCCGTGGCCGCGTCGAGCGTCACGCCTCGCGCCCGGGCGATCTGGGCGGCCTCGGCGAGGACCTGCTCGCAGAGCTCGGCCGGCCGCATGGGGGGCCTCTCCGCCCCGCCGGACCCGCGCGAGGCCTCGATGAGCAGGCGCACGTAGCCGTCGAGCCTTTCGACACTGCCGGCTATGTCGCGCGCGGCGGCCGCGAGGTCGGCGTCTTTCTCGTCTTCCAGCTCCTCCGCCACGAAGTCGGCGTTGGCGCGCAGCACGGTGAGCGGCGTCTTGAGGTCGTGGGCGAGCGACGCCACCTGCTCGCGCTGCCCCCGCTCCGCGGCCCAGCGGGCTTCGAGCGACTCGGCGAGGGAGGCCCGCATGGCGTCCATCGCGGCGAGGACGTCGTTCACCTCGCGCACGTTGGTGCTGCCGACCGCGAAGTCGAGCTCCCCCGCGCCGACGCGCTCCGCCGCCTCCGCGAGCGGCGCCATCTTGCGCGAGATCACGCGGCTCGCGCGGCGCGCCACGAGCGCGAGCGCGAGCGCGCTTCCCGCAGCGGCGCCGACGAGCATGAGGTTCTGCGGGTTGGGAAGCAGGCCGGCGAGGTCGCGCGAGACCCACTGCGGCAGGTACTCGCTGACGAGTGCACAGGCCCCGCCGCCCTTGAGCGGGAACGCGGCGTAGGTGAGGCCCGAGCCCCCGCCCTCGATCTCCACTGTGCCCGGATCCGCGGCGAGTGCCGCACGGGCCATTTCCGTCGCGCCCTCGAGCCGCGTGCCCTCGAGGTCTGTCATCAGCACGTATCCGTCCTCGTTCAGGATGAGGTAGCGGTACGCCGTCGGCATGTCCTGCTGCCCGCAGACGCCGTCGCGTGCCAGGCCCTCCGCGACCTCGCGCGCATTGGCCGGCCCCCAGCTTGCCTCGTAGACGAAGCCCGCGTTGATCGCCGCGGAGAGCGCCATGAACGCGGCGAGCCACGCCGTGGCGACCGCCGCGAACGCGTAGGCGAAGTAGCGCGCGATGACGAAGGAGAGCGGCATGCCCCCGCGACCTCGCGCCCCGGTCCTCAGAGCTGCCACTTGTACCCCATCCCCCAGACGGTCGCGATCGGATCGGCGCCGGCCTCGGAGAGTTTCCTCCGGGCGCGGCTGACCTGCATGGATATGGCCGCGTCGTCGGCGTCGCTCTCCCAGCCGAGCACCGCCTCGCGTATCTGTGCGCGGCTCATGACCTGCCCGGGGTGGCGGGCGAGGTACTCGCAGATGGCGTACTCGGTGGGCGTGAGCGGCACGGCCTCGTCGCCCACGGCGAGGCCGCGCGCCCCGAGGTCGATCCGCACCTCCCCGAAGGAGAGGGCGTGCGAGCGCGGCCGGCGCTCACGGCGTAGATGGGCCGCGACCTTGGCGCGCAGCTCCGCGGCCCCGAAGGGCTTGCGGACGTAGTCGTCGGCGCCCAGGCCGTAGCCGGCCACGGCGTCCTCCTCGGCCACGCGCGCGGTCAGGAAGATGATGGGCCCGTCGAAGTCCGGGCGGATCTGCCGCACGAGCTCGAAGCCGTCGAGCCCCGGCATCATGACGTCGCAGAGCACGAGGTCGAAGCGCGAGAGGTCCATCTCCAGGACCGCCGTCGGGTCCGCTGCCTTGACGACCTCATGGCCGTCGCGGCCGAGGACGCGCGCGAGCGCGTCGAGGATCGCCCGTTCATCATCCACTGCCAGTATCCTCGCCATGTTCGACCTCCTGAAACTCCCGTCGGCATTGTACTTGCGCCGCGCTCAGCGGTCCAGAGCCCCGCGCGCAGCCGCGGGCGCGGGCGCCCACATGGCGATCTCAGGGTTGGGCAGCACGCGGTCGGCGATCGAGCGCAGCGCCGACCCCCAGCCGGCGACGAGCGGGGCATTCCCGCCCAGGACGAGCGCTGCGGAGAGGAGGGCGAGCACGGCGGCGAGCGGCTTCCTACGCATCTGCCCTCCCGTCCTCGAAGCGGCAGAACCAGGCGATAAGGACGGCGGCGGTTGCCAGGGTGAGCACGAGGCCAGCGAGCGCAGTCGTGAGGAGAGGGCCCGCCGCGCGTGCGGCGTCGATGAAGGCCTCTACCCCGAGCGACCCCAGGCGCGCGGGCCAGGCGAGCGGCACCCAGCTCAGGGGCGTCGCCAGGGCACCGGTGAGCTCGCCGGTCATGAGGCCGTGTGCAAGTCCGCCCACTGAGAAGAACGCGAGGAGCACCCCCGCCGCGCCGGCGCCGATGGTGGCGTTGCGGCCGAAGCGCAGAGCCACGCCGAGCCCCAGCGCGTAGAGGGGCAGGCTGCCCAGCACGATGCCCGCCCAAGTGGCCGCAAGTGGAGCGGGCCCGAGCGGCAGGCGCCCGGCAACGGCGAGCACGGCCCCGAACACGCCG
>CABUIE010000016.1 GCA_902491565.1 uncultured Collinsella sp. | reverse complement strand
GAGCCGTACGCTTGAACTGAGAAGGGGGAGGCCTCGCGGCCTCCCCCTTTTTACGTTATATAAACGTTGTACTTTGAGACCTAGTTCCCCCGTATGCGCTCTTACTGTTTGGCTGTATTTTGAGTCCTTCTAGTGTATTTGAGCGATAATTACTCGCATTGGCGTTAGGGAGGGCTTGATGTTTACCGTATTTGTCTTGGGCAATATTGCTTCGGGTAAGTCGACTGCCTGCCGCTATTTCGAATCTCGTGGCGCTATGCTAATCGATCTGGATGAGCTTGCAAAATCGCTGTATGTTCCGGGCTCTGATATCGTCAATGCTCTCGCGGATGAATTCGGTTGGGACATTTTGGATGAGGATGGCGGCATTCGCCGCAACATCCTCGCTTCTCGAGCTTTTGCTTCTCCTGATTCGGTCGCACGGCTCAATGGCATTGTGCATCCCGTTCTCATTGAACAGCTTTCGCTTAGGATTCTCGATCCGGTTTGTTGTACGGTTTCATCTCCCCGTTATCGCTTTGCAGTGGTCGAGGTTTCTGCTCCGACTGGTTTTGAGGATGCATTTGGCTTGGCTGATGAAATTTTGGTCATCAGCGCCCCTTTGTCAGTTCGTCGCGAGCGCGCTATTCAACGTGGCATGGAGCCATCTGATTTCGATGCCCGTTCTGCTTGCCAGCCCGAAGAGTCTGCGCTGTGCAATCTCGCTACAACTGTGATTGACAATGCGGCAGACGATAACTCGCTCTTTGAACAACTGGACGCATGGCTTTCGCGCCATGGGTTCGGGGATGTAGTGGATAAGGAGGAGGCCGATGCCTAAGACACGTTTCCTTACGTGGTATCGCCTTATACCGCTGGCTGCCGTTTTTGCCTTCGGCCTTATCTCATTCGTTTACTCGTATGCTCCTGCCGCTTTCTTTAAGCCGCTGTATCCGATTGACTACGAGGCGTATGTAAAGCAATCCAGTATTTCGCATAATCTGGATCCGTATCTGGTGTGCGCTGTCATTAAGTCTGAATCGAATTGGGATCCCGAGGCCGAGTCGAATCAGGGTGCTCAGGGATTGATGCAGCTGATGCCCGAGACTGCCCAGGATATGATCGCCAAGGGCCTTGTCGACGGTGGCGAGTATTCGGCCGACAACCTTAACGATCCGGCTACGAATATCGAGTTTGGCTGTGCGTATCTCTCGTATCTTCTAGCGTATTTTAACGGGTCGACTGACAGTGCCATTGCCGCCTATAACGCCGGCATGGGCAATGTCGACGGATGGGCGCAGCAGAGTACGTCGCTTCATAATGCAATCACCTTTCCCGAGACGCAGGCGTATCTGATTCGTGTCAATAATGCCTGGGTTCGCTACAAGACCCTCTATCCCGATCGGTTCGTATAGGACTATGCCTGCCGCCTGCGTATACTGCAGATATATGAGTTAGGAGTATCCATGGCGGAATTTGAAGTAGAACGCGTTGGTGGTGAACTTAAGCGCTTTGGCGTTGAAGGCTCTGACGTGCCGTTTAAGGTCGTGTCTCCCTATGAGCCTGCCGGTTCCCAGCCTAAGGCCATTGAGTCGCTTGTGCAGGGCGTGAGGGACGGAGACCGCTATCAGGTTTTGTTGGGCGTGACTGGTTCGGGCAAGACCTTCACGATGGCAAAGACTATTGAGGCCCTGGGAAAGCCGACGCTGGTCATGGCTCCGAATAAAACGCTCGCCGCTCAGCTTGCGAGCGAGCTCAAAGAGTTCTTTCCCAACAACGCTGTGGTCTACTTCGTCTCGTACTACGACTACTATCAGCCCGAGGCGTATGTGCCGCAAAGCGATACATATATCGAGAAAGACTCCTCGATTAACGAAGAGGTCGAGATGCTGCGACATCAGGCGACCGCATCGCTGCTCTCTCGACGCGATGTGATCGTTGTCGCATCGGTCTCGTGTATCTATGGCATTGGCTCTCCTGAGGACTATGCGGGTCTGGCTCCAAACGTCGACAAGAAGGTGCCGCTCGAGCGCGATGACTTTATCCATGCACTTATCGACATTCAATATGATCGCAATGACTATGACCTTGCACGCGGCACGTTCCGCGTGCGCGGCGATGTTGTCGACGTGTATCCGCCTTATGCCGAGCATCCGTTGCGGTTTGAGTTCTTTGGCGACGAGGTCGAGCTGATTGCCGAGATCGATGAGGTCACCGGTGAAATGCTTCGTGAGTACGAGGCCATCCCCGTATGGCCGGCATCACACTATGTGACCGAGAAGCCGAAGGTCAAGGCGGCTCTGAAATCGATCAGCGAAGAGTGCGAGAAGCGCGTTGCGGAGCTCAAGGCGACCGACAAGTTGCTCGAGGCGCAACGTCTGCAGCAGCGCACCGATTATGATCTTGAGATGCTCGAGACGATGGGCTTTTGCAACGGCATCGAGAACTACTCGCGTCATCTGGACGGTCGCAAGCCGGGCGAGCCGCCGTTTACCCTAATCGATTACTTTCCTAAGGATATGCTCTGCATCATCGATGAGAGCCATGTGACGGTGCCGCAGATTCGCGGTATGCACGAAGGTGACCGCTCGCGTAAGGTGACGCTGGTGGAACACGGTTTTCGCCTGCCCTCGGCGCTCGATAACCGCCCGCTTCGTTTCGATGAGTTTGAGGCGAGGATTCCCCAGTTCATCTACGTCTCGGCTACGCCGGGTGACTATGAGCTGCGGGTTAGCCAGAACGACGTTGAGCAGATTATTCGTCCGACCGGTCTGCTCGATCCCAAGATCGATGTGCGTCCGGTTCGTGGGCAGATTGACGATCTTGAGGACGAGATTCGCGAGCGCGTTGCCCGCAAGGAGCGCGTGCTGGTGACCACGTTGACCAAGCGCATGGCCGAGGACCTGACCGACCATCTGCTTGATGCGGGCATTAAGGTCAATTACATGCACTCTGATACGGCGACAATGGACCGTGTCGAGATCCTGCGAACGCTGCGCGAGGGCAAGATCGATGTTCTCGTTGGCATCAACCTGCTTCGCGAGGGCTTGGATCTTCCCGAGGTCTCACTGGTGGCAATTCTCGATGCCGATAAGGAAGGCTTCTTGCGCAACCGCCGTTCGCTGATTCAGACGATTGGCCGCGCGGCCCGTAACGCCGATGGCGAAGTCATCATGTATGCAGACGTTGTGACCGATTCGATGAAAGAGGCCATCGAGGAGACGCAGCGCCGTCGCGAGATTCAGATGGCATATAACGAAGAGCATGGCATTGTGCCCAAGACGGTGCGCAAAGCCATCAACGACATCTCAAGTTTTATTGCCGAGGCCGAAAAAACCGTGGGCTCCAAGGGGCGCTCGAAGGGCGACTCTCTTGGCCATGGCGCATTCTATACGCCCGATGAGTCGGGTGAGGGCGGCGTGCCGGAAACGGTGGCGCCCGAGCAGACGCTTGCGGAGCAGTTGGAAGAACTGCCGCATGACGAGCTTGTGCGGATCGTCGAAACCATGGAAGAGGACATGCGTAACGCTTCTGCCGCCATGGACTTTGAGGAGGCGGCGCGCCTGCGCGATGCCGTCGTTCAGATTCGGGCGATGCTCGAGGGTGCGTCTGAGGACGAGACGATCGAGCGCTTACGTTCGCAGGCCCGTAAGGGTTCCACGTTCGCATCGGGCAGAAAACGCCAGGGTGCACGGTTTAAGAAATAGCGAACAGGCCCCGAGTTCCCTGTGGAGCTCGGGGCCTATGTCTTTTGCGCGCTGGAATTCGTGCGTTAGAGGTCTGCGATCAGGGCTTCAGCACAACGGATGCCGTCGGTGGCCGCGCTCATGATGCCGCCAGCATATCCAGCTCCCTCACCACAAGGGTAGAGGCCCGGGGTCGACACGGCATGGCACGTTCGGTCTCGGGTGACAGTGACAGGTGAGCTCGAACGAGTCTCCACGCCGGTAAGAACGGCATCGGGACGGTCGTAGCCTCGTAGCTTTTTTCCGAGTAGGGGAAGTCCCAGGCGGAGCGACTCGACGATATGCTGCGGTAGGGCTTCGTCAATTGCCGTCCAGGTCACACCGAGCGGATAGGTGGGCTTTACCTTTCCGGGCGCCTTGCTGGCGCGTCCTGCGAGGAAATCTCCGACGAGTTGTGCCGGTGCGTTCCAGTTGGAACCGCCCAGGCGATAGGCGGCCGCCTCGCAGGCACGCTGGAGCTCGATGCCGGCGAGCGGGTCATCGTTGGGAAGGTCCTCAGGCGTGACGTTAACGAGCAGGGCGGCATTTGCGTTGCGTCCGTCGCGGGCATTGAGACTAGCCCCGTTGACGCACAGATGGCACGGTTCTGAAGAGGCGGCAACAACCTGTCCGCCGGGGCACATGCAAAACGAGAACACGCTGCGGCCGTTGGGAAGATGGGCAACAAGTTTGTAGGGGGCCGCCCCGAGCGCTGGATGTCCCGCCGAGGCTCCATATTGGGCTCTGTCGATGTCGCGTTGCGGATGCTCGATGCGAACGCCCATGGCAAAGGTCTTTTGTGCGAGGGCCACGTTGTGGTCCTTAAGGAGCTCAAAAATATCGCGAGCAGAATGCCCGCAGGCGAGGATGAGGTGCTTTGTCTCGATTGGCTCGTAAGCGGCGTCTTGGGACGATTGGACATCAATACCGGTGATGGCGCCAGACGCGTCGATGCGAATGTCGACGAGCTTCGTTCGATAACGGACGACACCTCCGAGCTGCTCGATGCGCTGGGATATAGCGGTGACAACCTTGGGAAGGATGTCGGAGCCAATGTGCGGCTTGGCATCCCACAGAATATCGCGGGGCGCACCCGCCTCGACGAAGGTTTCGAGGATAAGGCGATGGGCGGGATTTTTTGTTCCCGTATTGAGCTTGCCGTCCGAGAAGGTCCCCGCGCCGCCCAGACCAAACTGAATATTGCTCTCGGGGTCGAGGATGCGCTCCTTTAGAAAGAGGTCGATCGCATGCGAGCGGCGAAATGCCGGGTCGCCGCGCTCGATGAGCAAGGGCTTAAGACCTGCTTCGGCAAGGGTGAGTGCGGCGAAAAGGCCGGCGCATCCGGCACCGATGACGACGGGGCGCTCTTTGGGTGCGCCGGAAACGGGGAAGGGGAATGAAGGCTCATCGTCATCTATCGCGCGTACGTGCGAGCGGTCACGTTCGGAAACGCTGTCGACCGCCTCTCGCTCGAGGTGGGGACTGGTCAGCTCAACACGAAAGCTCAGGATAAAATGGACGTCTCGTTTTTTGCGAGCGTCGATTGACTTGCGGTGGAGTTCGATGGACTTGATCTCGGAGTCCTTGCAACGTAGGATGCGCTTGGCGACTCGCTTGCCAACAATGAGGCAGGTATTTTCATCGCCGGCTTCATCGAGCGACGCGTTGACTTGGGTGATTTCGATCATCGAGGTCTCCTTAGAGGCAAGAAAGAGGCCGTCCGGTATCCCAGACGGCCCGAATGCGTTTTTGATTATAGACTGCGCGGCTACAGGCTGCTTGCAGCGCGAATGCTCGAGAGCCAGGCCCACGCAAGGTTAAAGCCTCCGCAATCGGCGTCGATGTCGAGCGCTTCGCCGCAGACGTAAAGCGGGGCGTCGACAACGCTGCGCGCGCGTAGACTGGGTGTTGAGATGCTCTCGACAGATACGCCACCACGCGTGACCTGCGCCGAGCGCTCCTCGGCTGTTCCCTCGACGAGCAACTTAAAGTGCTTGAGGATCGAGACCAGGTGGATGACATCGTTGGAGCCTGGATGGCACTGCTCGAACGCTGTACAGACGACGCGGGAGAGTTGCGGGGCGAGCATGCCGTCGAGCCAACGGGGATCGCGGGGCGAAAAGCCGCCGAGCAGCTCAACGCGCCGGTTGAGCATATCGAGCAGCTCGTCTTTGGAGAGGTCGGGGAAAACGTCGAGCAGGATCGTATCGCCGCGCTGGATACGACGGGAGAGGTTGAAGACAGCGACGCCCGAGATGCCGAAGGCTCGAAACAGTACTTCACCGTCTTCGTGCCAGAGCTCACTATGGTTACGGGTGAGCGTCAAGCGGGCGCGGACGCGCAGACCATCCAACGTCTTGAGTGCCGCCCGATCGCCAACGACCGTTGCCGATACGGGGCAGAGGATGGGGCGCAGCGAAGTGAGGGGGAGGCTAAACGTATCGGCGATACCGGTGGGGTTGCCGCCCGTGGCGATAATTACGGCATGTGCCTGCAGGGCCTCGTTCTTGCGAGGGACATCGGCGAGCGTTTTCCGAAGCGAGCGGAGCTCCGATTTTCGGTCGTCGTGCTTTTTTGCCTTGAGCGCCCGCGCTGGACGGTCTATTTGGAGTGCCCAGCCTTCGGAAACTTTGTGCGCCGAGGCAACGTTGGCTCCGCAGATTAAGGTGATACCTAGGCGGTCGCAAACGTTGAGAAGCGCGTCGCGCACCGATTCGGCGCGAAGGGAGCGCGGGTACAGCCGGCCTTCCTCGGAGGTTGTCATGATGCCCAGCGAGGAGAAGAAACCCATAAGCTCTTGTTCGGGCTGGGGGCCCATGACGGATTCGACGAATGCGGGGTGGTTATACCGCTGAGGATCAATCGATTCGTTGGAGAGGTTGCAGCGGCCGTTACCGGTCGCAAGGAGCTTAAGGCCGCAGGCGACATCGCGCTCAACGATGCAGACGCTTTTGCCAGCACGTGCGGCCGTAATGGCGGCGGCGAGGCCTGAAGCCCCGCCGCCGATTACCAGGACGTCATAGAAGGCGCTCGTGTTCACTTAGGCCTCGTCGGTCTCGTGCGGGGTAATGGCCTCGACGGCAGAGACTGCCTTGGGCAACATGCCATCGGGCAGCGCGGTCTCGACCTCGCCCTTATCGCAGGCCTCGGCGAGTGACGGATTGATGGGAAGCGTGCCCAAGATGTCGAGGTTATAGCGCTCTGCGACCTCGGGGAGCTTGCTCTTGCCAAAGACCTCGATCTTCTTGCCGCAGTCGGGGCACTCAATATAGCTCATGTTCTCGACGATGCCCAGAATGGGGACGTTCATCTTCTCGGCCATGTTGACCGCCTTGGCGACGATCATCGAGACCAGATCCTGTGGGCTCGTGACGATGACGATGCCGTCGACGGGCAGTGACTGGAAGACGGTGAGTGCGACGTCGCCTGTTCCCGGAGGCATGTCGACCAGCAGGTAGTCGATGGGGCCCCACGAGGTCTCGCTCCAGAACTGCCTGATGGCGCCTGCGATGACCGGACCGCGCCAAAGGACGGGGTCGGTCTCGTTTTGGAGCAGAAGGTTGGAGCTCATGACCTTGACGCCGTGCTCGGAGATTTCAGGCAGCATGAGGTTGCCAAGGGCATGGACGTGGCGTCCGCTCATACCGAACATCTTGGGGATAGAGGGACCGGTGATGTCGGCATCGAGGACGCCGACCTTGTGGCCGTGACGGGCAAGCTCGGTGGCGATGGCACCGGTGACAAACGACTTGCCGACACCGCCCTTGCCGGAAAGCACGGCGATGACGCGTTTGACCTCGGACAGCGTATTCTCCTCAAATTGCGACGGCGACGTTTGTCCGCCGGCGGCCTGTGCGTGCTCGCAACCCATGTATGACTCCTTTGTATATGTTGGGGCCGGGGCCCCGTGATGTGACACGAGCGTCATTGTACCCTCGTTTGCGAGCGGGAGTCATTTACGATGCATTTGGGCCGAGCGTGCTTGCAATACGATGGGTCCAAGCGAATGGGCGGGCTTACTGAACTTTGCTGGCGAACTCGAGGTATTGCATGCGCTGCAGCTTGTCGATCGTCGAGGCGTATGGGCTGTCTTCAGATTCCAAGTCGTAGCGCAGCCCGTCGGCACCAAGGTAGCCGGCGACATTGATGGTGGGCACATCTGACCTTGTTGCAAGCAGAGCCTTTTGATAGTCGGTGAGCGGGGCGCCGATCTTATTAAGGGTAATGGCTGCAATCTCGTTTGCCCCGACGGTGTCGTAGACGTTGAACTCGGTATTGCCGGCGATTTCATAGTTAGCCCAGACGAAATATGTCGACTGATAGATACGGAAAGCGTGGCTTGCCGTATCTTCCTGAGGGTGCAGCTCGTCGTTGAGAGTCGTTGCGGCGCTCGGCTGATGGTCGCCAAAAAAGACAAGGACAACCGGTCTGCCGATATTGCGGAGCTCGTTGATAAAGTACTCGAGGTCCCGGTCGGATGCGTTGATGCAGGTGAGATAGGTGTTGAGCGCGCTATTGGCGCCCTCGCTGGCTCCCTCGACCCAATAGTTTGTCAGCTCTTCGGCGGGAACGGTGCCGACATCGTATCCGCCATGGTTTTGCATCGTGACATCGAAGATGAACTGCGGAGCGTCGTCGGTCCTCAGCAGGTCGAGTATCTTGTCATAGGTGGCGTAGTCGCATACGCCGGCATGGTAACAGGGCGCACCTTCGAAATCGCCGATCGAAAGAAAGTCTCCAAAGCCCAGCTGCTGATAGATTTTATCTCGATGGTAGTTGACGGGGTTTTGCGGGTGCATAGCGGTAGCGGTATACCCAAGCTCCTTAAGGTCCTTTGCCAGACTGTTGACACCATTCATCTGATATAGCTGATAGGGGATTTTGCCTAATCCGACAAAGGCCGTTGTCGCTCCGGTCAAAAATTCGAATTCGGAGTTCGCCGTTCCGCCACCGGCGACCGAAGCGAGCATGGTGCCGCGAACAAGTGTGTCGGGAAGCGAGTTGTAGAATGCGGGGCCGGTGTACCCGGCCGCCTGGAGCTGCTCAAAGCACGAAAGGTCGCTAAAACTCTCGTTCATGACGGCAACAATCGTCGGCTTGATTTCATTGAACTGGGCAACGGCCGCCGCGCGCTGCTCGCTCGAGCCATACGTGCTGTCGTAGGTGGCGGAGAGCTCCTGCTCGATGCTCTGCGCCTCATCGGGCGTATAGTCTTCGGGCTTCTCAATGGGCAACTCGTTGACCATTTCGGTGAACGAAGTGATAAAACCCTGAGACGCATACGTGGTGATGGGCTGCCAACGGTCAAATCCAAAATTCAGCGCCTGCTCCAAGTCGATGCTGGAAAAGCCCGAGAGCCCCACAACGGTCACTAGCAGAAAAGCGCAGAGGTTAGCGGCGATTGCGGGGAAGACATGGGTGGGCGTACGGAGCTTTCTCGGTCGGATAAGCGAAAGAAGCCCCAGGGAAATCTCCAGCAGGGCGAGAGAGGTTACGATTCCGGCGGTAAAGGTAAACTCGTATCCCTCGCTCACTTCCATTGCGGTGCCAAGGGCCAAGATATCGCTTGGCAGGATGGCCTCGCCTTTAAACGTTATGACGAAGTGCTCGGCAATGCCAAGGATGCAACAGGCGACGGGCACGAGGGCCATGACGCCTCCATGACGCTGTCCCAGTAAATAAAGGGAGAGCAGAACCGTCGCGAGCAGCCCGACGGAAAACCCGAATGAGTTGGCGGGAATGCGATAGAACGTTTCGTTACAGGCAATTTCGAGTGAAACGAACGAGAGCGCTGAAACAGCGGCGATGACAAGGATGTCACGGCAAATACAGGCAACCGTTCCCGTCGCAAGATCGGTTTGGTCGATAAGTCCCGAAACCAAGGGCTCGACAAGAAGTATGACGGCGGTAGCACCGAGCGCCGAATAAGAAAGGACCCATAGGGAATTGTCCTCATTTACGAGCAATTGATTCGTAATCCATGCAGCTACCATGCCGAGCGGGATGAGGAGCGTCGCGCACCAAAAGACGCGGGCAATGGGCGGCTTTTCATTGTGTTTGATTGAAAAATATACGCGCACCACGACGATGGCCACGATAAGGACGGCGATGAATATGGGCAGATTGGCCATGTCGCTCGAAGTGATTTCAAGGGGGATATCTTCGGTCATGGACGTTCCTCTGTTACAGCAAATTAAGTTCAGTAGTAGATTACTGTAACCTTTCCACGGCATTTCGAGAAACAAAGCACCCGATACGCAAAGCTAAAGGTCTGCGAATCTTGTATTACGAACATCTGTGCGCGTCGAGTGCGCTAAACTCATCGACAGTATGATTCGATGCAATAGGAGGCAAGGAGCTTCCATGTCTGATTCTTCTATCGTTATTCGCGGCGCTCGTGAGCACAACCTCCGTGATATCGATGTTTCCATTCCGCGCGACCAACTCGTGGTCATTACCGGTCTTTCTGGCTCGGGCAAGAGTTCGCTGGCATTTGACACTATCTATGCCGAGGGCCAGCGTCGATACGTCGAGAGCCTTTCGAGCTATGCGCGCCAGTTCTTGGGCCAGATGGACAAACCCGACCTGGATTCAATCGACGGCCTTTCGCCGGCGGTGTCGATCGACCAAAAGACGACGTCTAAAAACCCTCGCTCGACGGTTGGCACCGTAACCGAGATTTATGACTATCTGCGCCTGCTGTTCGCCCGTGTGGGCACCCCGCACTGTCCCGAATGCGGCCGCGTCATTGAGCGCCAGACGACCGACCAGGTTGCCGACAAAGTCTTGGCGGCGGGGGAGGGTCGCCGCGCGTTTGTGCTGGCACCGGTGGTGCGCGGGCGAAAAGGCGAGTACACCAAACTGTTTGAGGACCTTCGCGCCGAGGGCTTTAGCCGCGTGCGTGTCGACGGTGAAGTGCGCTCGCTCGACGATCCGATCGATCTGGATAAGAAATTCAAGCACGATATCGAGGTCGTGGTCGACCGTATCGTGATCCGTGAGAATTCTCTGGGCCGTATCGCCGAGTCTGTTGAGCAGGCGACCGCGCTGGCTCACGGCAATGTAAACGTGTACATGCTGCCCGATCGCGATGCTCCCGAGGGGACCGAGGGCGAGCTGCTGGAGTATTCGTTGGCCTTGGCGTGCCCGGAGCATGGACACTCCATTGACGATCTTCAGCCGCGTGATTTTTCGTTTAACGCTCCCTATGGCGCATGTCCTGAGTGCGACGGCCTGGGCTTTAAGAAAACCGTTGATGCCGAGGCGCTGATCGAGGACCCCTCGAAGTCCATTGCCGACGGAGTCTTTGGTAGCCTGTTTGGCAATTCGAACTACTATCCGCAGATTTTTGCTGCGGTCTGCAAACACTTTAAGGTGAGCGCCGATACGCCGTGGGAGGACTTGCCCCCTCGCGTGCGTCGTGCATTCTTGGATGGCCTGGGCGATACGAAGATCTCGGTCGACTACCAAAAGCTCGACGGACGTCGCAGCCAGTGGGATACCAAGTTTTCGGGCGTTCGCAACATCCTGTACGAACGCTATACCGAGACGACGAACGAGAACACCAAGACGCGCCTGGAGAAGTACATTCGCGAGGAACCGTGCTCGAGCTGCCACGGCGCTCGTTTGCGCCCTGAGATGCTCGCCGTCACCGTGGGCGGCAAGTCCATTTACGAAGTTTGTTGCCTGTCGTGCCGTGAATCGCTCGAGTTTTTTGAGGGCCTGGAACTCACCGAGCGCCAACAGTTTATCGGCGGCCGTATCGTCAAGGAAATTCTGGAGCGCCTGCGTTTTCTGGTCGATGTTGGACTCGACTATCTGACGCTCGATCGTGCCTCGGCGACGCTTTCCGGTGGCGAGGCACAGCGTATTCGACTGGCAACGCAGATCGGCGCGGGTCTCATGGGCGTGCTCTATATTCTGGACGAGCCCTCGATCGGTCTTCATCAGCGTGACAACGAGCGCCTGATCAAGACGCTCGAGCGCCTGCGCGATATCGGCAATACCGTTATCGTTGTCGAACACGACGAGGATACAATCCGTGCCGCCGACTACGTGATCGACATGGGGCCCGGCGCCGGTGTCAACGGCGGGCACGTAGTCGCGGCGGGAACGCCTGCCGATATCATGGCGTGTCCTGAGTCGATGACGGGCGCTTATCTGACCGGCAAACGAATGATCCGGGTGCCTGATGAACGGCGCAAGCCCGGTCGCGGCTGCCTTAAAATTACGGGCGCTCGAGCCAACAACCTCAAAAACGTTACTGCCAAGATCGAGTTTGGTACGCTTACGGTTGTTACCGGCGTGTCGGGATCGGGCAAGAGCTCCCTGGTTACCGACACCATTGCGCCTGCCCTTACGAATGCCATTCACCGCTCGACGCGCCCCGTGGGTCCGTATAAGAAAATCGAGGGCATCGAGTGTATCGATAAGGTTATCGATATCGACCAGTCGCCGATTGGCCGCACGCCGCGTTCCAACCCTGCTACCTATATCGGCCTGTGGGATGATCTTCGCGCGCTGTTTGCGAGTACGCCGGAGTCGAAGGCGCGCGGCTACTCGCCGGGTCGTTTCTCCTTTAATGTGAGTGGCGGGCGCTGCGAGGCGTGCAAGGGCGACGGGCAGATCAAGATCGAGATGCACTTCCTTCCCGATATCTACGTTCCCTGCGAAGTTTGCGGCGGTAAACGCTACAACCGCGAGACACTCGAGGTCACCTACCGTGGCAAGACCATCTCGGACGTGCTCGACATGAGCGTCACCGAGGCGCTGGCCTTCTTTGGGAATATCCCGCAGATTAAGCGCAAGCTCCAGACGCTGTACGATGTAGGCTTAGGCTACGTGAGCCTGGGCCAGCCCGCCACGACGCTCTCGGGCGGCGAGGCGCAGCGTGTGAAGCTCGCCAAGGAGCTTCATCGACGCCAGACGGGCAAGACGTTCTATATTTTGGACGAGCCGACGACCGGTCTTCATTTTGAGGACGTCCGCCAGCTGCTCGATGTGCTGCAGCGCTTGGTCGATGCGGGCAACACGGTGCTGGTGATTGAGCACAACCTTGATGTCATCAAGGTTGCCGACCGCCTGATCGATATGGGTCCCGAGGGCGGTAACGGCGGCGGAACCGTCGTGGTTTCGGGCACACCGGAGCAGGTTGCGGACTGTCCGCAGAGTTATACGGGCAAGTTTTTGGCGCCGTTGCTCAGGCGTGACCGGGAGCGTCAGGCTCAACTTGATGCTCAATAAATAGGCGATTCAGTTTATGGGCGCCATCGACTCCTTGTGATTCGATGGCGCTTGCTGTGCCGATGTGACGTATGCAGCCGAATTGGACATATACTTAATCCTTGCGTCCGAATGCGAGGGAAAGGATATGTCATGGCAAAGGCTGTAAAGACGCCAAAAACCAATGCGATGCGCGAGCTGGAAAGTGCCGGCATTTCCTATGTTCTACATACGTACGAAGACGATGGTGATGAGTCGGTGGGCCTGGGGGTCGCGATTTCGGAGCAGCTTGGCGAGGAGCCCGGTCAAGGATTTAAGACTTTGGTCTGCGTGACGCCGTCCAACGACTATGTCGTGTGCTGCATCCCTGTTGCCGACGAGCTCGATCTAAAGTCCGCCGCGCGTGCCGCGGGGGAGAAGTCCTTGGCCATGATGCATGTGAAGGATTTGCTTGCGGCGACTGGCTACGTTCGCGGCGGCTGCAGCCCGGTCGGTATGAAAAAACGCTACCGGACGCTCATTGACGAGACATGCGTCCTTTGGGATACCATTTTTATTTCGGGAGGCAAGCGTGGTTATCAGCTCGAGCTTGCACCCGATGATTTAATTGCATTTTGCGGGGCGACGGTTGCCGCGATTACGAGAGAGGACTGAGCGATGCCGCAGGAAGAATTGAAGTGCGGAGCTCATTTTGCAAAAGAATCTGCGCCTCAGACACCCTCATCCGAAGTTTCTTCGTCGCGAGATGACACTGACGACATGGGCTCGTCGGACTACTCCACGGTTGGTCGTTCCGCCGGGCTTATGACCATCCTGACTATCGTGTCTCGCGTTACCGGTTTTATCCGCACGTGGGCAATGGCGGCCGCTATCGGCATGTCGCTACTCTCGTCCTCCTATCAGGTCGCCAACAACCTGCCCAATATGCTCTACGAACTCGTGATGGGCGGCATGCTCGTGACGGCGTTTTTGCCCGTGTACATGGGCGTGAGGCGTGAGCAGGGTCGCGAGGCCTCGAACGAGTACGTGGGCAACCTACTCGGCATTCTGCTTTTGGTGCTGGGTGGCATTTCGTTGCTGGGGACCGTGTTCGCCCCGGGCTTTATCTGGACTCAATCGTTCCTTTCGGGTGACGGCGGCAGCATGGATACCGCTGCGTTCATGTTCCGTTTCTTTGCTATCCAGATTCTGTTTTATGGTTTGGGCTCGGTGTTCTCGGGCGTTCTCAACGCACACCGCGACTACTTCTGGTCGACGTTTGCCCCGGTCCTCAACAATGTGATCGTCATTGCGAGCTTTATGGGTTTTGCGCCCGTGTCCGCACAGTTTGGCGAACGTGCCGGCATCATCTTGATTGCGGCCGGTACGACCCTCGGTGTCTTTATTCAGATGGCATGTCAGATCCCCGCGCTTGGCAAGCACGGCGTGCATCCCCATATCCATATCGACTTTAAGGACCCCGCGCTGCGCCAGACGATTGCGCTCGGTATCCCGACGCTGCTCGCCACGGTGTGCATGTTTGTCTCGACTTCTATCACCAACGCTGCCGCGCTGGTGGTCCAGCCCGAGACTGGTCCTTCCGTCATCGCCTATGCGCGCCTGTGGTACACGCTGCCCTATGCGCTGATTGCCGCCTCGCTTTCGACGGCGCTCTATACCGAGCTCTCTCACGACGCACAGGAGAAGGATTACGACAGCGTTCGCACGGGCATTTCGCGTGGCGTCGCCCAAATGCTGTTCTTCCTGATTCCGTTCGCGCTGTACCTGATTGTCTTCGCGCGTCCGCTCAACATGATCTACTGTGCTGGCAAGTTTGATGAGTCCGGCGTGGCGCTGGTGTCCGAGTTCCTTGTCTACCTGGCGTTCTCGCTGCCGCTCTACGGCGTGGTCGTGTTGATGCAGAAGAGCTTCTCTGCCTTGCTCGACATGAAGCCCTATAGCCGCTATTGCCTGTATTCCGCCATCGGCCAGGCCGGCTCGGTTCTGCTGTTTGGCGTTGTGCTGGGCTTCGGTATGCCGGCAATCGCGCTTTCGTATGTCGTCGACTACGTGATCTTGGTCGGTTGTTCGCTGTGGTGGCTGCGTCGTCGTCTGCGTGGTCTTCAGGTCAAATCTATCCTGCATGGCGGTTTCTTTGGCCTTTTGCTCGGTGGCCTGGGTGCTGCCGCAGGCGCCGGCGTCATGTGGGCGCTTGAGCACTTTGTCGGGGCACTTGGCGGCTCGATTCTGATTACTCTTGGCTACGTTTGCGTTGCGGGTGTCGTCTCGCTTGCTGTTACCTTTGGCCTTGCCGTCGTCCTTAAGATGCCCGAGGTCTCGGCGCTGCTTCGTCGCAAGTAGGTGCGTGTGGCCGGTCACGACAACATTCCAACACTCGCCGAGCAGGTTTCGCGCGTTCCCACGCAGCCCGGATGTTACCTTTGGAAAGATGCCAAGGGCGATGTCATCTACGTTGGCAAGGCAAAAAACCTGCGTTCCCGTATGCGCCAGTACGTGACACTGCAGGATGAGCGTCAAAAGATCCCGCTGATGATGCAGCTGGTGGCGAGCTTTGACTATATCGTGGTGGAGACCGAGCACGAGGCGTTGGTGCTCGAGCGCAATTTGATTGGTCAGTACCATCCGTACTTTAACGTTGACCTCAAGGATGACAAGAGCTACCCCTTTATCGCCATTACAAAGGGCGACCTGTATCCCGCTATCAAATATACGCGCGAGCGTCATAAGCCGGGAACGCGTTATTTTGGTCCCTATACCGATAGCCGTGCGGCACGTGAGACGATAGATACGCTGCGCAAGGTTATCCCCATCTGCTCCGCATCCTGTGCGGAGTGGCGTCGTTGTCGTCGTATCGTCGAGTCCCACAGGGGCGAGGAAGACATCGTCAATATGATTTGCGCGCAAAACGGGCGTCCCTGCTTTGACTACCATGTCGGGCGCGGCCCGGGTGCGTGTGTCGGCGCGATTTCTCCTACGGACTATGCCAAGAACGTCAAACGTGTCGAACGTTTTTTGTCGGGCCATCGCAAGGATGTCGTCGATGAGCTGACCTCCGAGATGACGGATGCCGCCGAGGTGCTCGACTTTGAGCGCGCGGCACGCGTCAAACGTCGTTTGGAGGTCATCAGGGGTCTGGACGACCGTCAGCAAGTCGTTTTTCCCTCCAGTGTCGATATCGATGTCATCGGTTTCTATCGCGAGGAGACCATCTCCGCCGCTTGCGTCTTTGTCGTGCGTGAGGGTCGAACGGTTCGAACCTGCGAGTTTATTCTCGATAAGGGTTTGGATGTCGACGAAGAGGAACTTCAATCGGGCTTTCTTAAGCGCTATTACGACGAGACGGCTGATATTCCAGCTGAGATAAACCTCTCTGTCGAGCTTGAGGATGCGGAGGCGCTGGGGGAGTGGCTTGCAGGCAAGCGCGAGCGTTCCTGCCATCTCCATAGGCCGCAGCGTGGCGAAAAGCACCGTTTGCTCGATATGGCATCCAAAAATGCGCGCCATGCCCTCATGCGCTACATGATGCGAACGGGGTACGCTGACGACCGCACCAATCAAGCGCTCCTGGAGCTCGAAAGCGCGCTGGCGCTGCCGGCGCCGCCGATGCGTATCGAGTGCTTCGATATCTCGACGCTGCATGGAACCTTTACCGTCGCCTCGATGGTGGTGTTTACCAACGGACGCGCCGACAAGAGCCAGTACCGTCGTTTTAAAATTCAGGCCGAATTGGACGAGGCAAACGACTTCGTGTCGATGTCCGAGGTTTTGGGACGACGCTATGCTCCCGAGCGCATGGTCGACGAGCGCTTTGGCTCGCGCCCCGATTTGCTCGTTGTCGATGGCGGTAAGCCGCAATTGACCGCTGCGATCAAGCAACTTGAGGCTCTTGGGCTCGATATACCGGTTTGTGGCTTGGCGAAGGCCGATGAGGAAGTTTTCGTGCCTTGGGACGAGACTCCCGTCGTGCTGCCGACCGGGTCTGCTTCGCTCTATCTAATTAAACAGGTTCGCGATGAATCGCACCGTTTTGCCATCACGTTCCATCGCGAGTTGCGCGATAAAGCCATGACGGTTTCGGTACTCGATGACGTTCCAGGCGTGGGACCCACCAGAAAACGTGCCCTTATGCGCCATTTTGGCTCGATGAAGCGTTTGCGCGCGGCGAGCGAGCAAGAGATCGCGGAAGTTCGCGGCATACCTGCCGATGTTGCCAAGGCGGTCCACGAGGCGCTCGTTGCATGGAATGCCGAGCGCGCCGAGGCGGCGGCTGGCCATTCCGATAGCTAAACACGAGCCAAACAACTGATATACATGATTACGCGATTTTCAACCATTTATTTCGCCATGATTGCCTGCTGGTTTCGGGTTTTATTAACGCTAAAACGTTTGACTAACCCAAGCGAAAACCCTGCTATCCTGCGGGTTGACGAAGACTGATATCTCACCTCGCCGATACATACTGTCTGGCGAATCGTTTGTCAACGAATTCGGTGAACGGTAGTAAATACCGTTCAAGCGTATGTATGTATCGGTCGCCGAGCGCGGCACCTCAGTTGGGTTCGTCGGTAGGTAAGGTATATATCGTCCGCAAGTTGCGCGGGGGCAAGTCTAGGTGCTCCCGAGTAAGATTCTCTATTGATAGGAGAAGACATGGCCATCATCAACAAGGGTATGTCCAGGCGTTCGTTCCTCGGCCTCACCGGCAGCGTCGCTGCTGTCGCAGGGCTTGGTCTCACCGGCTGCGGTGGCAGCTCTAGCGACGAGGGTTCCGCTTCCGGTTCCACCGATTCCGCCAACCGTGGCGGCGGCGTGATCACCGCTGGTTCCGCTTACGCTCCGTCCAGCTTCGATCCCGCCAGCACCGGCTCCGCTGTGGGCCTGGGTGCTAACTGGCACGTCGTCGAGGGCCTCTACGGCATCGATTACCACGACTACAGCACCTTCAACGAGCTCGCCACCGACGATCCTAAGTCCGTGGACGACACCACTTTCGAGGTCACCATCCGCAAGGGCGCCAAGTTCTCCGATGGCACCGAGGTCACCGCTGACGATGTCGTTGCCTCCTACACCGCTTGCGCCGCTTCCGCTACCTATGCTCCGTTCTTCCAGCCCTTCGAGTCCATCGAGGCCAAGGACGCCAGCACCGTGACGGTCAAGACCAAGGTCCCCAACTTCTCCCTGCTCAAGGATCGTCTGGCCATCGTCCGCGTTACCCCGGCCACCCAGACCGAGGAGGATCGCGCCAAGCAGCCGATCGGCTCCGGCCCCTGGATGTACGACTCTATCTCCGATACCGAGATCACCCTGGTTCCCAACCCCGAGTACAACGGTGAGTATGCTGCCGAGGATAAGAAGATCCAGTACAGCATCCTGACCGACCCCACCGCTCGCGTTACCGCTCAGCAGGAGGGCTCCACGCTCGTTATGGAGCTCGTTACCGCTGATGCCGTCGACCAGCTCGAGAGCGCCGGCTGCAAGATCGATAACGTTCAGGGTTTCGGCACCCGCTTCATCATGTTCAACGTCGCCAAGGAGCCTTGGAACAACGTCAAGGTCCGTCAGGCCGTCATGTATGCGCTCGACACCGAGAAGATGGTCAGCAACACCTTCGCCGGCCTTGCCACCGCTGCCAGCTGCTACCTGCCCAAGAGCTTCACCAACTATCATGAGGCTTCCACAGTGTACAAGACCGACGCCAAGAAGGCTAAGAAGCTCATCGAGGAGTCTGGCATCACCCCGGGTGCCATCACCCTGCGCACCACCGACAACGAGCAGATTAAGGGCATGGCCGCTCAGGTCAAGAACGACCTCGACGCTCTCGGCTTCGATGTGACCATCCAGACCGATACCTCGCCGGCCACCTACGCTGCCATCGACGGCGGCGAGGCCTACGATATCCTCCTTGCCCCTGGCGATCCTTCCTGCTTCGGCGCTGATCCCGACCTGCTGCTCAACTGGTGGTACGGCGACAACGTCTGGATGCAGACCCGTTGCCCGTGGAAGGAGTCCGCTGAGTGGCAGAAGCTCCACGGTCTCATGGACGAGGCTCTTGCCGCCGAGGGCGACGAGCAGCAGAAGAAGTGGAACGAGTGCTTCGACATCATTGCCGACAACGCCGTTCTGTACCCCGTTGTCCACGTCAAGACCGTCTCCGCTTCCTGGGACGATCCGTCCACTGCGCCCAACGGCGAGGCCCTCGATGGCTTCAAGGGCATCGGCACGACGAGCATGTCCTTCAGGGGCGTTGCGACCGTCAAGGCGTAAGACTCGCTTGAGTCTGTATGCAGGATGTCGGTCGTTGGGACCGTATCCTCATAGTTGAAACAAAGACCCGGGCGGCAACGATGTCGCTCGGGTCTTGTAATGAGTATCCGTACTCATATACCAGTTGGTCCTACCGACAAAAGAAAGGGGAGAGAACGTGAACAACTTGCTACGTTTGATTGGAAGGCGTCTTGTGGCGCTGCCGATCATGGCATTGGGCGTCACCGTCCTGGTGTTCTTCCTTATGTCGTTCTCCAAGACCGACCCCGCCTACACGGCGTTGGGTGACGGTGCCTCGCCCGAGGCGGTTGCCGAGTACCATGAGAAGTATGGTCTGGACGACCCCTGGCCCGTGCGCTACGTGCGCTATATGGGCGATTTGATCCATGGCGACATGGGCACCTATGGTGCTGCTCGCAACTCCGTTGCCAAGCGCATCTCCACGGCCCTGCCCGTCACGATGCAGCTGACCTTCATCGGTCTTGCCATCGGTGCGGTCGTTTCGTTTTTGCTCGGCGTCATCGCGGCACTGTATCGCGACAAATGGCCGGACCAAGTGATCCGCGTCTTTTCCATCGCCGGCTTGGCAACCCCGTCGTTCTGGCTTGCCGTTCTGTTGATCCTGCTGTTCTCTTCCTACCTTAAGGTGCTCCCGGCATCGGGTGCTCTGCCTCACTTCACCACGAATCCGGTTGGCTATCTGGGACGTATGATTATGCCCGCCATCGCCTTGGCATTTCCGCTGACGGGCCAGATGACTCGTATCGTGCGTACCGCCATGGTCGAGGAGCTCGACAAGGATTATGTCCGTATGGCTCGCGGCGCCGGCGTTCCCGAGAAGGTCGTCGTCGGCATCAACGTTCTTCGCAATGCGCTGATCACCCCGGTCACCACCCTCGGTCTTAAAATCGGTTACCTCATGGGCGGCGCTGTCGTCATCGAGGTTATCTTCAACCTCCCCGGCATGGGCACCGCGATTCTGCAGGGCGTTCAGGGCAACGAGGCGAACCTGGTTCAGGGCGTCGTCATCGTCGTTGCTCTCGCCTTCATCATCATCAACATCGTGGTTGACATGCTCTACCTGCTCATCAACCCGCGCATCAGGACGGTGTAGATTATGGTAAAGATTCGAGAGAAGCAAACCGAGCAGCTCGAGAAGGCTGCCTCCAAGGGGCTCAAGCTCGGTGGCTGGAAGAAGATGACGCTGTCTTCTAAGATTGCCGCCGTCGTGCTGGTGCTGGTCGCCCTGACTGCGATTCTGGCGCCCCTTCTTGCCCCCTATAGCCCGGTCGAGATCTTTACGGCTCGCCAGGCTCCCGGCAACGGATTTATCTTCGGTACCGACGATAAGGGTCGCGACATTCTGTCGCGTATGCTCTACGGTGGTCGTTACTCGCTGATTATCGGCTTTGGCGCCACTGCCATGGCTCTGGTCTGCGGCTCGGTCGTGGGCGCCCTTGCAGCGGTTTCGCGCAAGGCCGTCTCCGAGACGATCATGCGTATCTTGGACATCATCATGTCCATCCCGGGCATCGCCCTCGCGGCCGTCTTCGTCTCCATCCTGGGCAACTCCGTGCCGTCGATCATCTTCGCCATTGGCTTTATGTACACTCCGCAGATTGCCCGTATCGTGCGCGCCAACATCGTGTCCGAGTACGGCGAGGACTATGTTCGTGCGGTCATCGTTTCCGGCGCCAAGGCTCCGTGGATTTTGATCAAGCATGTTCTGCGTAACTGCATCGCCCCGATCATGGTCTTCACCGTTACCCTGGTCGCCGACGCCATCATCTTCGAGGCCTCGCTGACCTTCATCGGCGCTGGTATCCAGGAGCCCACCGCTACCTGGGGCAACATCCTCGCCGACGCCCGCGGCGGCGTGCTCGCTGGCCGTTGGTGGCAGGCGCTGTTCCCGGGCCTGGCCATCATGATTACCTGCCTGGCGCTCAACATCCTCTCCGAGGGCATTACCGACGCTATGGCCGCTGCCCCCTCCGCCGCCCTGGATCCGACCGATTCCTCCAAGCGTCGCGAGGCCGACCTGCTGGTCTCCGACCCCGTTCGCGCCTACAAGGAGCAGGCCCAGTCCCTCTCCGCTCGCCTTGGCGCCCTGCGCGATGTCGAGCTCAAGCGTGACGATCGCCATGTGCCCGACGAGTCTGTCGAACCGATTCTCTCGGTCCGTGACTTCTGTATTCAGTTTGAGCATCACGGTGATATCAACGTTGTCGACCATGTCAACTTTGACGTCCGTCCTGGTCAGACCATGGGCCTGGTGGGCGAGTCCGGTTGCGGTAAGTCCATCACCACGCTGGCCATCATGGGCCTGACCGACGATGACGAGCACCTTTCCGGCGAGGTCCTCTGGGAGGGCCGTGACCTGCTCAAGATGAGCAAGAAGGAGTGGTTCGGCCTGCGCGGTACCGATATCGCTATGGTCTATCAGGACGCCCTGTCCTCGCTCAACCCCTCCATGCTCATCTCTGCCCAGATGAAGCAGCTCACCAAGCGCGGCGGAACCCGTAGCGCCGAGGAGCTCCTGGAGCTCGTCGGCCTCGATCCCAAACGCACGCTCGAGAGCTATCCGCACGAGCTTTCCGGCGGCCAGCGTCAGCGTGTCCTGATCGCTATGGCCCTTACCCGCGACCCCAAGCTGGTCATCTGCGACGAGCCCACGACCGCTCTGGACGTTACCGTTCAGAAGCAGGTCATCAAGCTGCTCAACGATCTTCAGGCCAAGCTCGGCTTTGCCATGATCTTCGTTTCGCACGACCTGGCGCTGGTCGCCGAGGTCGCCCATAACATCACGGTTATGTACGCCGGTCAGGTTATCGAACAGGCGCCCACCAAGGAACTGCTCACCAACCCGATCCACGAGTACACCCGCGGCCTTCTGGGCTCCGTTCTGTCCATCGAGAGCGGTTCGGGCCGTCTGCACCAGGTGCCCGGCGCCGTTCCGAGCCCGCGCGATTTCCCCAAGGGCGATCGCTTCGCGCCCCGCTCGAGCCATCCGCGCATCGGCCTGGACACCCGTCCGGTCTTCAAGCGCGTGCCCGGCACCGAGCACTTCTATTCCGAGCTCCCCGACGAGGTGCTCAAGGCAAATGGTTTGACCCCTCACGCGGAGGTGATGTAGATGAGCGAGACCGCAGTCAACGGCGTCGAGCCGATCATCTTCCTTGATGACGTCCACGTCACCTTTAGGACCCGTACCGGCTCGATTCTCCACCCCAACCTGGTTCACGCCGTCCAGGGTGTAACGATTAAGCTCATGCCCGGTCAGACGATCGGCATCGTCGGCGAGTCCGGTTGCGGTAAGTCCACCACCGCCAACGTCATGTGCGGCCTGCAGGCCCCCACGAGCGGCAAGGTCTACTTTAAGGGCAAGGACGTTACCAAACGTACCGCCGAGGACCGTCGCCACATGGGTCGCGTCATCTCGGTCGTGTTCCAGAACCCGGCCACGGCGCTCAACCCCCGCATGGTCGTTCGCGAGCAGCTGCTCGACCCCATGCGCGTCCACAACCTGGGTACCGAGGCCGAGCAGGAGAAGCGCGTCAAGGAACTCTTGGAGCTCACCGGTCTGCCCAGCTCCGCTGCCGAGGTTCTTCCCGGCCAGCTTTCGGGCGGCCAGCGCCAGCGCGTCGCAATTGCCCGTGCCCTGTCGCTGAACCCCGATGCCATCATCGCCGACGAGCCCACCTCGGCTCTGGACGTTTCGGTCCGCGCGCAGATTCTCAACCTGTTGACCGACCTTAAGAAGGAGCTCGGCCTGGCCATGGTGTTCATCAGCCATGACATCCAGACGGTCCGCTATATCTCTGACGACATCATCGTTATGAATGGCGGCAGGATCGTCGAGCAGGGCGAGGCCAAGCAGGTCTTCCAGCACCCCCAGGACCCCTACACCAAGATGCTGCTCGGCGCTGCGCCGTCGCTGCTGCACCCCAAGCTCGGCGAGTAGCCTCGCTTTCCCTCCCGTGCGCCCGGTTCCCTTGCCGGGCGCACCTCCGTTGCGATTTCGAAAGGTTGGGTTCACGAGCCATGCCAAGTGCTCAGGAGCTACAACATCAATTTGGTGAATATCGAGGCGCCATGCCCCGTCCATCAGATTTCGATCTCTTTTGGAAGGATCGCATGGCCGAGGCCGACGCCGTCGGGCTTGACTATGCGATCGAGACGGCATCGGTCACCGATGCCGCGACCTGCCAGCTTTTCGACCTCTGGTATACCGGCATGTGTGGCGCTCGCCTGCATGCCAAGTACCTTAAACCCGTCTCGGACGAGCCCGTGCCATTGGTGCTTCAGTTTCATGGGTATCCGGGTGCAAGCCGCAGCTGGTTTGAGCAGGCGTCGTTTGCGGGCATGGGCATGGCACTCATCGCCCTCGACTGCCCCGGCCAAGGAGGTCCCTCCGAGGACATTGGTGGATTTGAGGGCACAACGGTTGCCGGGCATATCGTCGCCGGCATCGACGGCGACCCGGCCAACCTCTACTATGTCCGCTTACACCAAGATATTCGAATCCTGTGCCGTATTGTTCGTGAGCTCGAGGGCATCGATCTTGCCCGTGTGTTTGTGAACGGCGCGTCGCAGGGCGGCGGTTTGGGTATTGCGACCTGTGCGCTTAATAGCGAGCTTATCAATCGTGCCGCCATCCTCTATCCCTTCCTGTCGGATTTCCGCCTGGTCTGGGATTTGGATGCCGACGACATTGCCTACGAAGGCCTGCGCTATTGGTCTCGCTGGTTTGATGAGGACTCGACTCGTATTGACGAAGCCTATGCCAAGCTGGCGTACTTCGATTCCAAGAACTTTGCCCCTATGGTCAAATGCCCCGTGCTGTTTGGCACCGGCACAGCCGATATCGTCTGTCCGCCAGCGACGCAGTTTGCGGTCTATAACAACCTGACCTGCGAAAAGCGTCATGAGTTCTTTGAAGGCTTTGGCCACGAGGAGATTCAGGATTTTGACGATCTGATCATTCCGTTTTTCTGCAAGGGAGGGGAGGCTCATGTCTAAGTGCGAGAGCAATGTTGACGAGCTGATTGTCCCCGGGCTCGTGGGAATTCCTGGAACGGTTTCGTCAAGGCTCGCAGAATATCGGGACTGGCGCGGTGATGTCCAAGCAGATGTTTCTGATTTAGAGACATGCGCTTCGAATCTTGAGATTCAAGGCCTGGCCATTACGGCGATTGACTTTGTTAACCCCTGCGCCCGTTACTCGGAGGTTTCCTTTGAGCTCGGTGACCATGCGGTCCACGCTCGTTTGATTGAGCCTGTTGGTCGTGCCCGAGTATCTGAGCGCGTGCCGCTGTGCCTGATGTTCCACGACATCGATCGGCCTGTGCGCGGCTGGCATCACATGACGAGATTTGCCGCCATGGGGTATGCCGTCCTCGCGCTGGATGACGATGTTGCTGGTGCGGACGACCTGCAGTGGGGGATTTCTTCGCCCGCTTTTGTCGAGCGCGTCCGTTGGGGTTGCGCGTTGGCGAAGGTCGCGCGCAATCTTGATGGCATGGACCCCGACCGCATCTTTGCATGGGGCGAGGGCCTTGGCGGCGGAGTCGCGCTGGCGGTTTCTGCTCTGGACGAGCAGGGTCTTGCCTGCACGGCGGTTGCCAATCCAATTCCCGGTGGCCTCGAGGCGCTGTCGTCTCGGGTGCGCGGATCGGTGCTCATGGGCACATCGCTTATGGACGCCGTGAGCGATCCCAAGGGTCAGTTTGCTGTATTCAACGGTCTTGAGTGTGACCGAAGGCATATCATTTATGCCAAATACGCTCACGAGCGCATCAATGCGTTCGAAAACGAAGTCGTCGACTTCTTTAACCAAACGTTCTACCCGTGTTCTTTGGCCTAGACGGCTTGGACACTGCCAACAAGAGTGGGTGGCATAGGGCCGCCCGCCAGACAACTAAGGAGATTCTTGTGGCAACTCAGAAATTCACCGGCGTTATCCCTCCCGTCGTTGTTCCCGATACCGAAGACCACCAGCTCGACGTTGCATCCTTTGAGCGCAGCATCAACCGCATGATCGATGCCGGCGTCGATGGCCTGTTCTTCCTGGGCTCCTCGGGCGAGGTCGTCTTCTCCACCGACGAGCGCCGTCGCCAGATTGTCGCCGAGGCCGTGCGCATCGTCGACCACCGCGTTCCCGTTCTGGTTGGCATCATCGACACCGAGACCGAGCGCATGATCGAGCATGGTAAGGTCGCCCAGGAGCTGGGCGCCGATGCGCTTGTCGCCACCTGCCCGTTCTATGCCCTGCAGGGCATGACCGAGGTCGAGGAGCACTTCCGCATCCTGCACGAGGAACTCGACCTTCCCATCTTCGCCTACGACATCCCCGTGTGCGTCCACACCAAGCTCCCCTGGAAGCTCCTTGCCAAGCTCGGCGCCGAGGGCGTCCTTGCCGGCGTCAAGGATTCCTCGGGCGATGACATCTCGTTCCGCTACCTCGTTCAGGAGAACGAGAAGAATGGCCATCCGATGAGCATCCTCACCGGTCACGAGGTCGTCGTCGACGGTGCTTACCTTGGCGGCGCCGACGGCTCCGTTCCGGGCCTCGCCAACGTTGAGCCCGAGGGCTACGTGCGCCAGTGGAAGGCCGCTCAGGCCGGCGACTGGGCTACCGTCAAGGCCGAGCAGGATCGCCTCAACGAGATCTCCCACATTTGGGATGTCACCTCGGGCGTCCAGGGCTATGCCGGTGGTGTCGGCGCCTTCAAGACCGCTATGAACCTCATGGGCATCTTCGACAGCCCGACCATGCCGCGCCCGGTGAAGGCCATGACCGGCGAGAACGTCGAGGCTATTAAGAAGGTCCTCCAGGACAACGGTCTCCTGTAAAGCTTCCCCAGGCACCCGATCTTGAGGCTCAAGTGGCCGGGCGTGACCCATTAGGTCAACGCCCGACCACTTTCACCCCAACCTCGGGCACCTGGGAAACCTTTATCATGCTGCGGCGATAACACCGCCTTCATTTCCTGTAGTTGTTTTTATCTCCTAAGGAGAACGACATGGAGAACAAGTACGTCTGCTCTGTCGATATCGGCGGAACTAAGATCGCGACCGCCATTATGGAGTACCCGGCTGACGGCAGCGTGCCCCATCCCGTTTTTGAGGCCGAGGTTCCTACCGAGGCCCAGGAGGGCGGCGAGGCCGTCTTCCAACGTATCGAGGCGTCCATCAAGGCTGCCCTTGAGGCGAATCCCGATGTCGAGGTCCTCGGTGTCGGTATCGGTGCCGCAGGCGTCGTCGATCCCAAGACGGGCGCCATCGCGTATGCCAACGAGATTATGCCCGGCTGGTCCGGCGTTCAGTTGGGGCCGCGTCTGCGCGAGGACCTTGGTCTCCCCGTTGCCGTTGTGGGCGACGTGCAGGCTCATGCTCTGGGCGAGGCCCACTGGGGCGTCGGCAAGGGCAAGTTCTCCGTCTTGTGCCTGGGCATCGGCACGGGCATCGGCGGCGCATATGTCGAGAACGGCCGCGTGATGCAGGGCTTCCATGGTGCTGCCGGTCATATGGGCCACATCGAGTGCTCGGCTGCCGCCGGCATTCCCTGCGCCTGCGGGCGTTCCGGTCATCTTGAGTCGGTTGCTTCGGGCACTTCCATTGGTCGTATGTACGATGAGCGCTTTGGTCGCGTCGACCCCAGCCGTCCTTCGGTCGGTCGCGATGTGAACGAACTGTGCCGTGCGGGCGACGCAAAGGCGACCGAGGTCATCCATGACGCCGGTTTTGCGCTGGGTGCCAGCTTGGGCTCGCTCGCTAACATCCTGGACCCTGAGGTCATCGTGCTTTCGGGTGGCGTGATTCACCAAGGTCCCGATTGGCGTTCACAGACGTGGAAGGATTCGGTGCACGAGGGCTATGCCAGCCAGGCGCTCGATCCGCTTCAGGACACGCCGATCCTCATCGGTTCTCTGGAGGGCGATGCTCCGCTCATCGGTGCCGCTGAGCATCTTCTTGCCTCGTTGAAGTAAACGTATCTTCTGTAGGAGCCTCCCGAGACAACACGCCTCGGGAGGCTGTTCTGAGAAAGGTTACAGCCTTATGACCGTCGATCCTTTGATTCAATCCCTGAAGGGCAAGCTCGTCGTGAGCGTTCAGGCGTATATGGGCGAGCCGCTTCGTACGCCCGAGACCATGGCTCAAATGTCGCGTGCTTGCGAGCTCGGCGGCGCCGCCGCCATTCGCTGCCAGGGCCTTGCTGACATTGCCGCCATTAAGGGTCGCTGTGAGGTTCCCGTCATCGGCCTGTGGAAGGATGGGCACGAGGGCGTTTACATCACGCCGACGCTGCGTCACGCTCGCGCCTGCGTTGCTGCCGGTGCCGATATCGTGGCGATCGACGCCACCGATCGTCCGCGCCCCGATGGCAAGACGGTCGAGGATACCTTCCGCCCGCTGCACGAGGAGGGTGTGCTCCTGATGGCGGATTGCGCCACCATCGAGGACATTCGCCGTGCGGTTGATATGGGCTTCGACCTGGTATCCACCACGCTTTCTCACGGCGTCGCCGCCATCGACTGTACCATGGCCGATGGCCCCGATCTGCCGCTCCTGCGTCAGGCGACCGAGGAATTCCCCGGTCTTCCCATCATCTGCGAGGGCCGCGTGCACACGCCCGAGGAGGCTCGCGCCGCGATCGATGCTGGCGCCTGGGCCGTTGTCGTCGGCACCGCCATCACGCACCCCACGAGTATTACGAGTTGGTTCAAGGCTGCGCTTGAGGCGTAAGACAGGCCTCGTATCCGCTCGGGGCGGTATACTCAATATAGGCAATTGACCGCGCGGGATCCGGGTTGCTGGGTCCCGCGCTTGTTTTCGGGAGGCAGCACATGCAAAAGGGAGATGCCATGGATGCGGCGGAGCGCTCGGAGCGCATACCCGATATCGTCATCATCACCGGAATGTCCGGATCGGGCCGCACACAGGCCATGCACGTGTTCGAGGACATGGGCTATTTTTGCATCGATAACCTGCCTCCGCGTCTCATCGCCCAGCTTGCCGAGCTCGTCGGCATCAATACGGGCGTGGGCAGGCATCTTGCCGTCACCTGCGATTTGCGTAGCCAGGGACTGTTTGACGAGCTGCTCGATGCCGTTGCCGCACTCGAGGAGCGCGAGATGAGCTGCGACATTGTGTTCCTGGAGGCGTCTGACGAGGTGCTGATTCGTCGCTACAGCGAAAATCGCCGCCGTCATCCCATTGCCAAGCCGGGGGAGACTACGGCCGATGCCATTCAGCGCGAGCGCCTTCAGCTGCAGGGCGTGCGCGACCGAGCCGATATGATTATCGACACGAGCCGTCTGCGCACCTCTGCGCTGCGCAACAAGCTACGTATGGCATTTTCCGAGCTGTCCGACCAGCAGCTCATGGACGTCCACGTGTTCTCGTTTGGCTTTAAGCACGGCATGCCCGTCGAGGCGGACATTATGATCGACGTCCGCTTCCTGCCTAATCCGTTCTACGATCCCGAGATGCGCACGATGACCGGTCTCGATAAAAAGGTCTCCGATTTTGTTCTGGACCATCCCAAGACGCAGGAGTTTTGGAAGGCTTGGACACAGCTGCTCGATACGGTGATGCCGGGCTATATCGCGGAGGGTAAGCCGCAGCTTTCTATCGCCATCGGCTGCACGGGCGGCCAGCACCGCAGCGTTGCCATTGCCGAGGCCACGGCCCGTTACCTGGAAGGCGCTCAGTATCATGTGAGCATCTCCCACCGCGACCTGTCGCGCGCCAACACGAAGGCATAGGCCTGCATGTCGTTTACCGCTGAGGTGCGCGACGAGCTTGCGCGCTGCGAACCCGAATGTGAATACTGCGACTTGTCGACGCTTGCCGCCCTCACGCGTGTGAGTGGTACGCTCTCGCTTACCGGCTCTGGGCGGTATCGTTTGACGGTTGCGACTGAGACGGGAGCCGTCGCGCGCACGATGATCACGCTGACGCATCGTATCCTTAAGCTCAAAACGGAGTTCACCGTCCGCAAATCTGTCTTGCATAAGGTTCGAAACTACCTCATCACCTTGCCTGATCAGCCCGATTTGGATAAGGCTCTGGTGCTGCTGGGCATTCTCGACCGTAGGGGAGGGCTCGTCGCAGGTGTGCCGCGTCACATTGTCGCCCGTCCTTGCTGTAGACTTGCCTATATCCGCGGCGCGCTCATCGCGGGCGGCTTCGTGGCCGATCCACGCGGCGATTTTCATTTGGAGATTGCTGTGCAGGGCGAGCAATATGCCAAGGGACTTTGCGATCTGTTGGAGCAGATTGGGGTCCATGCTCGTGTTAATGCACGGCGGGGGTCATATGCCGTGTACATTAAGAGCGCCGAGGAAATCGAGCATCTATTAAAGCTGATTGGTGCCAAGCGCAGCGTTGCCGAGATTGAGGAGGCGCGCGCGGTCAAGTTGGTTAAGAACGATGTGAACCGTCGCGTGAATGCCGAGCTCGCCAACCAGACCAGAAGCGCCGGTGCTGCCCAACATCAGCTTGCGCTTATCGATGAGCTCGAGCAGCGTGGCCTTCGCGATGCGCTTCCGGATGCCTTGGCGGTCTTTTGCGACCTGCGCGAGCGCTATCCCGATCTGTCGCTGCGTGATTTGGGGGAGATGGCTGACCCTCCCTTGTCGAAGTCAGCCCTCTACCATCGTGTTTTACGGCTTGAAAAGCTCATTGAAGCAAACAGGTAGTTTGAAGTATCGACTTATATACGGATTTAGCTGCTATTTTAGTCTTTAAAACGTTTTAACGTAAATTTGATTTTCAATTTCGAGCATTCTCGTGAAATTCAAGTCAAAAAAAAGGTATATTAGGCGAGTGGTTAGTTTGTGGGCCTCAACGGCGGGCGCTGTAGCTCGCGGGGGCCTTACGAAAGGAGACACAATGGCAGTAAAGGTTGCTATTAACGGCTTCGGTCGCATCGGTCGTCTGGCTTTCCGTCAGATGTTCGGTCATGAGGGCTCCGAGATCGTCGCTATCAACGACCTCACCTCTCCCGATATGCTCGCTTACCTGCTGAAGTACGACTCCACGCAGGGCAACTACGCTCGCGATCACGAGGTCGTTGCTGGCGAGGATTCCATCACCGTTGACGGCAAGGAGATCAAGATCTACAAGGAGGCCGACGCCAACAACCTGCCTTGGGGCGACCTTGACGTCGACGTCGTTCTCGAGTGCACCGGCTTCTACACCAGCAAGGCTAAGGCTCAGGCCCACATCAACGCTGGCGCCAAGAAGGTCGTCATCTCCGCTCCGGCCGGCAGCGATCTGCCCACCATCGTGTACAACGTCAACCATGAGACGCTGACCGCTGAGGACAACATCATCTCCGCTGCTTCCTGCACCACCAACTGCCTCGCCCCGATGGCCAAGGGTCTGAACGACTTCGCTCCCATCGTGTCCGGCATCATGACCACCATCCACGCCTTCACCGGCGACCAGATGCCGCTCGACGGCCCGCAGCGCAAGGGCAACTTCCGTCGCTCCCGCGCCTGCTCCGAGAACATCGTCCCGAACACCACGGGCGCTGCCAAGGCCATCGGCCTGGTTCTCCCCGAGCTCAACGGCAAGCTCATCGGTGCCGCCCAGCGCGTCCCGACGCCGACCGGCTCGCTGACCAACCTCTACGCCGTCGTTGACAAGAAGGTCACCGTCGACGAGGTCAACGCTGCCATGAAGGCCTACGCCGAGACCATCCCCGAGACCTTCGCCTACAACGAGGACCAGATCGTCTCCCGCGACATCGTCGGCGAGACCCACGGCTCCATCTTCGACGCCACTCAGACCATGTGCTCTGACCTCGGCAACGGCCAGACCCTCGTTCAGGTCACCTCTTGGTACGACAACGAGAACTCCTACACCTCTCAGATGGTCCGCACCATCAAGTACTTCGAGAAGTTCGTTGCTTAATTTAGCTTTTAGCGAATAGCTCGTTGAGCGTCTAAAGAAGGGCGCGGCCTTATAGGGCTTACACCCTAGGGTCGCGCCCTTTTTATAAGAAATCGTCTGCCGTAATGGGAGGCAGACACGTACGAAAGGTAGAAGCAAACATGGCCTTTACCAAGAAGACCGTCCGCGACATCGATGTCGACGGAAAGCGCGTTCTCGTCCGCGTTGACTTTAACGTGCCTATCAAGGATGGCGTCGTTGGCGACACCACCCGTATCAAGGCTGCCCTGCCCACCATCAACTACCTCGTTGAGCACAACGCTCGCGTCATCCTCATGAGCCACCTCGGCCGTCCCGAGGGCACCGGCTTCCAGCCCGAGCTGTCCCTCGAGCCCGTCGCCAAGAAGCTCGCTGAGCTCTCTGGTCTCGACGTTGCCTTTGTCGCTGACACCTACGGCGAGAAGGCTGCTGAGGCTGTCGCCGCCGTCGAGCCGGGTAAGGTCCTCGTTCTCGAGAACGTCCGTTTTGACAAGCGTGAGAAGAAGAACGATCCCGAGATCGCTAAGAAGCTCGCTTCCTATGGTGACGTCTTCGTTCTCGATGCCTTCGGCACCGCTCACCGCGCCCAGGGTTCCGTCGTGGGCCCCGCCGCTTACCTGCCTGCCGTCGCCGGCTTCTTGCTCGAGAAGGAGGTCGACACGCTGACCGGCATCTTCGCCGAGCCCGAGCGCCCCTTCGTCGCCATCGTCGGCGGTTCTAAGGTTTCCTCCAAGATCGGCGTTCTCGATCACCTCATCGACTCCGCTGACACCCTGATCATCGGTGGCGGCATGGCCTACACCTTCTTCCTGGCTCAGGGCCTGTCCGTCGGTCAGTCCCTCAAGGAAGAGGACTGGGTCGAGCGCGCCGGCGAGATGCTCAAGAAGGCCGAGGAGAAGGGTGTCAAGATCCTGCTCCCCATCGACAACCGTGTTGCCGATCACTTTGGCGAGGACGCTGTCCCCGAGGTTGTTGCTTCCGACGCTATCCCCGACGATCGTGAGGGTATGGACATCGGTCCCAAGACCGAGGAGCTCTATGCCGAGGCTGTCAAGGGCGCCAAGACCGTGTTCTGGAACGGCCCCATGGGCGTCTTCGAGTTTGACAACTTTGCTCACGGCACCCAGGCTATCGCCGAGGCTCTCGCCGAGGCTGACTGCACCTCGATCATCGGCGGTGGTGACTCTGTCGCAGCTGTCAACAAGTTCAACCTGGCCGACAAGATGAGCTGGATCTCCACCGGTGGTGGCGCTTCCATGGAGCTCGTCGAGGGTAAGGCCCTGCCCGGAGTGGAGGCGCTTCTCGATGCCTAATCGCACCCTTCTTATCGCTGGTAACTGGAAGATGAACAACGACGTCGCCGAGGCCGCCAAGCTCGCTGACGAGCTGGCTCAGGCTCTGCCCGAGGTTCCGGCTGGCGTCGAGGTGCTCGTCTGCCCTCCGACCATCGACATCACCACGGTTCATGACCGCATTCAGGCTGCCCCCATCGCCCTCGGCGCACAGAACGTGTACTGGGAGGCCAAGGGTGCCTTCACCGGTGAGTCCTCTTGCGACATGCTCAAGTCCGCTGGCTGCACCTACTGCATCATCGGTCACTCCGAGCGTCGTGACTACTTCCACGAGACCGACGAGGACCAGAACAAGAAGGCCAAGGCTCTCGTTGCCGCCGGCCTTGTTCCCGTCTTCTGCTGCGGCGAGTCCCTCGAGGTCCGCGAGGCTGGCACCTATGTCGAGCACGTCGTGAACCAGGTCAAGGCTGGCCTTGCTGGTCTTGAGATCACCTGCCCCAAGCAGGTCGTCGTCGCCTACGAGCCCATCTGGGCCATCGGCACCGGCAAGACCGCTACCGCCGAGGACGCTCAGGAGGTCTGCGGTGCTATCCGTGAGACCCTCAAAGAGATGTTCGGCGAGGAGCTCGCCAACGGCATCCGCGTGCTGTATGGCGGTTCCGCCAAGCCCGGCAACATCGCCGAGCTCGTCGCCAAGCCCGACGTTGACGGCGCCCTCGTGGGCGGCGCTTCGCTCAAGGCTGCCGACTTCGCCTCTATGGTCGTCAAGGCAGGCGAGTAGGACATATGGCACAACGTCATCTTCCTGCACTCCTGATTATCATGGATGGCTGCGGCCTTGCTCCGGCCGATGGCGAGAATGCCGTCGCCGCTGCCAAGACGCCCTTCCTTGATGGCCTGTACGAGAAGTACCCCCACACCACGCTCGGTGCTTCGGGCGAGGACGTGGGCCTTCCCGACGGCCAGATGGGCAACTCCGAGGTGGGTCACCTCAACATCGGTGCCGGCCGCATCGTGTTCCAGGAGCTTTCGCGCATCAACAATGCCATCAAGGACGGCTCCATCGCCAAGAACGAGGTTTTTGTCAAGGCTATGGACGATGTCAAGGCTGACGGCAAGACTCTCCACCTCATGGGCCTTATGAGCCCTGGCGGTGTTCATTCTCATATGAACCACGTTGAGGCTCTGGTCAAGATGGCTGCCGAGCATGGCGTCAAGACCGTTCGTGTCCACGCCTTCATGGATGGCCGCGACGTCGACCCGCAGTCCGGTGCTGGCTACATGAGCGAGTTCTGCGCCTTCCTGGCCAAGATTTCCGAGGAGACCGGTTGCGACGCTCGCGTTGCCACCGTCTCGGGTCGTTATTGGGCGATGGACCGCGACAACCGTTGGGAGCGCATCCAGCGCGCCTACGACGTCATGGTCAACGCGTCCGATGCCGATGTCGACCCCGTTGCCGGTATCAAGGCCTACTACGAGAAGGACCCGCGCGGCGACGAGTTCGTCGAGCCCTTCGCTGCCCACAACGAGGGCATTCACGAGGGCGACGCGGCCATCTTCTTCAACTTCCGTCCCGACCGCGCTCGTCAGATGACCCGCGTGTTCACGGACAAGGAGTTCGACGGCTTTGAGCGCGAGCAGATCAAGCTTTCGCACTTTGTGACGATGACCGAGTACGATCCGACGTTTGACGTCGAGGTCGCCTTCCCCAAGACGTTCCCCGAGAACGTCCTGGCCGACGTTATCGCCGCCAATGGCCTGAAGCAGCTGCACACTGCCGAGACCGAGAAGTACGCCCACGTGACGTTCTTCCTCAACGGTGGCATCGAGGAGCCCAAGGAGGGCGAGGAGCGCGTGCTCGTCGCTTCCCCCAAGGTTGCTACCTACGATCTGCAGCCCGAGATGAGCGCTCCCGAGGTTACCGAGAAGCTCGTCGCCGCCATCAACGAGGATCGCGCTGATTTCTACATCGTGAACTTCGCGAACTGCGACATGGTTGGTCACACCGGTGTCTTCGACGCCGCCGTTAAGGCTGTCGAGGCTGTTGACGATGCCCTGTCCAAGGTTGTCCCGGCGATTCTCGCCAAGGGCGGCTTTGCACTGATTACCGCCGACCACGGCAACGCCGATCACATGTTTGACGTTGCTTCCGACGGTTCCAAGCATCCGTTTACGGCTCACACCACCAACCGCGTGCCGTTCATCATCGTTGATGAGAAGGCACAGCTCACCGGTATCGAGGACGGCCGTCTTTCCGATATCGCTCCGACCATGCTCACCATGGCTGGTATTGAGCCTTCCGCCGAGATGACGGGCCGCGTGCTCGCCACCGAGGCCTAAGAGAAAACAAATACCGTTTTCTAGTAAGGGGGTTGTCCACAACCGGACAATCCCCTTTTTGGTATTTCTGCCATTTCCACCCCGTCCTTGAGTGGCAGGTAGGGGAGAGCGGGGGATTGTGGTACAGTACTGGAGTTTGAACTGTTCTATTAAGGAGCTTATCTATGGGTCCGTTCCAGATTCTTCTGTTTGTCGTTTGGGCTGTCTCTGCCGTGGCGCTGACGATTCTCGTCCTGATGCATTCCGGTAAGGGCACCGGCGTTTCGGATATGATCGCTAGCTCGCTGTATAACTCCAGCTCTGCCACGGGCGTCATGGAGCAGAACCTCGATCGCCTGACGGTAATTATGGCCGTTGTTTTTGCCGTGTGCGTCGTCCTGTGCATGTTCTTCTTCCCGCAGGGCATCGTGGGCTACTAAGCATCGGCGTATATACGTTTGCAATGGGTCTCGCATGTGCGGGACCCTTTTTGTTTACATATTTGTAACAGAGTCAAAATATCCCCACATACTTCGCCCAACTAAAGAAATTCTCGACCGTTAACCGGAATTAGCCCCAAATCGTGCATAAAATGCGCTACTGTATTGCAAAACGTTGGTTCGTTGTGCATAACCAGCCATAGCAGCGGGCGGCGTTTTGATGGTTCGGATCGGATTGTCTCGACATATGTCCGACTGAACATTTCTTTGTCCTATCTCATAAGGAGGATGGCATGGCTGATTCTATGTTCCACCAGCCCGTTATGGGTCGTCGCGCCTTTGTTGGCGGCACCCTCGCTGCGAGCTCCATGGCTTTTCTTGCCGCATGCGGCAAGAAGGGCGGCGACACTTCCGGTTCTGAGTCCGGTTCGACGCTGAACTTCTACATCAACAACCCGGTCTGCATCGACCCCTACAATGTCCAGGAGGACCAGGGCACTCAGGTCGAGTACCAGCTCTTTGACGCTCTGACCTCTTATGACGCCGAGAAGGGCGAGATCGTTCCGCTGGCTTGCGAGTCCTTCGAGGCCAACGACGACGCCACCGAGTTCACCTTCAAGATCAAGAAGGCCAAGTTCCACAACGGTGACGACGTTACCTCCAAGTCCTTCAAGCTCGGTTGGGAGCGTCTGGTCAACACCAAGTCGGCCATCGCTACCGAGTATGGCCCTTCCGAGGTCTCCTATCACCTTTCCATGGTCGAGGGCTATGACGATCTGCTTGCCGGTAACGCTACTGAACTCAGCGGTGTTACCTGCCCCGACGATGAGACCCTCGTCGTCAAGCTGTCTTCCGCTTACGCCGACTTCCCCTTCGTCGCCTCTCACCCGGCTCTGGCCCCGGTTCCCGAGTGCGCCGAGTCCGATGCCAAGAGCTTCTACCTTGCACCGGTCGGTAACGGCCCGTTCATGATGGACGGCAAGTGGGAGGATGGTCAGGAGATCAACCTCAAGAAGTTCGACGATTACTATGGCGACAAGGCCAAGATCGATGGCATCCACTTCCAGGTCATCAAGGACATGGAGACCGCTTACAAGGAGTTCCAGGCCGGTAACCTCGATGTCTGCGACGTTCCCGTTGCTCAGATCGACGCCGCCAAGAAGGATCGCGGCGTGTCCAAGGACGGCTACACCATGGGTGACGGCGAGCGCATGCTGCTCGGCTCCGAGCCTTCCACCTACTACCTGACCTGCAACAACACGGCCGAGCCGTTCAACAACGCCGACCTGCGCAGGGGTATCTCCCTGGCCATCAACCGTGAGGCCATCTGCAAGACTATCTTCAAGGGTACCCGTACCCCCGCCGACGGCATTGTTCCTCCGGGCATCGATGGCTACAAGGAGGGCGCATGGGAGTTCTGCGCCTACGACGTCGACAAGGCTAACGAGTACCTGGACAAGGTTGCTCCCGCTGGCGCTAACGGCGATCGTGGCATTAACGTGACCCTTTCCTACAACCAGGATGGTGGCCACAAGGAGATCATGGAGTCCATCATCGGTGACCTCGCCAAGGTTGGCGTTACCGCTGTCTCCGATACCCCTGAGTGGTCTGCCTTGCTCGAGCAGTACCAGAACTTTAACTATCAGTTCGGTCGTCTGGGTTGGATTGCCGACTACCCGATCATGGACAACTTCCTGTATCCGCTGTTCCACTCCGACTCCCTCGGTGGCGACAACCGCTCCGGTTACAACAACCCCGAGTTCGACGCCAAGGTCAACGAGGCTCGCACCACGGTTGACGACGAAGAGCGCGTTGCTAAGATGCAGGAGGCCGACGCTATGGTCGCTGCCGACTGCCCGGTCATCCCGGTGATGTTCTACACGCACACCATCGTCGGCTCCGATCGCATCAAGCACCTCTATGTCGATCCGCAGAAGCACGCTGAGCTGGGTACCGCTGAGCTCGCCTAAGAGTTTGCAGCTTCCGTGAGGGTCAAGTATTTACGTAGACCTCATGGGAAACATACAGTTCTCCCTAACCTGGGGTAAACTGGCTGATGGTAATTTTGGGATGCCGGTCTGGCGATCGGCATCCCATTTAGGTTAATCCCTAGATAGGGGAGTGGTATGGGTAAGTACATCGTTAAACGTGTGCTTCAGTTCATCCCGGTATTTTTGGGCGTTACGCTGATTCTGTTCGCCCTTCAGAATATCGTGCCGGGAGATCCGATCAAGCTGATCGGTGGAGACAAGGCTCTGTCCCCCGAGGTGGAGCTTCAGCTTCGCGTCCGCTATCACCTGGTCCAGTCGGACGAGGACGGCAACGCGATCCTTGACGAGAACGGCGACCCCGTTCAAACGTCGCTCGTGGACCGTTACTTGTATTACATGAACGGCCTGCTTCATGGCGATCTGGGCAATTCGTATCAGCGCAAGCTGCCGGTTACGGAAATTTTTGCCCAGAAGTATCCGTATACGGTCAAACTTGCCGCGTGCGCCATCGTGCTCGAGGCAATCATGGGTATCGGTGCGGGTATCATTTCGGCGGTAAAGCGTTATTCCTTCTGGGATATTTTGGTAACGCTCACCACGTCGATCCTCGTTGCGGTCCCGGCCTTCTGGCTCGGTATGTTGCTGCAGCTGTTCTTTGGCGTCATCCTCAAGGACGCTACGGGCGGTGCAATCTCCATGCCGATCTCGGGTGCCGGCGGTTCCAGCTCTCAGTATCAGGATTGGATGCACTATGTGCTTCCGACCATTACGCTGGCTTCGGTTTCGACCGCTTATGCCGCCCGCATTATGCGCTCGCAGCTGCTTGACGTCATGAACCAGGATTACATCCGTACGGCAAAGGCCAAGGGTCTCTCCAATCGCGCGATCATCGTCAAGCATGCGCTTAAGAATGCACTCATCCCCGTCGTTACCTATATTGGTGTCGACTTTGGTGGCATGCTTTCGGGCGCCATCCTGACCGAGACGGTTTTTAACTGGCCCGGTATCGGCTATGAGGTCTATCGCGCCATTAGCATGCGTGACTGGCCCATCGTTATGGGCGGCGTTACGCTCATCGTCGTCGTCGTCATGGTGATTAACCTGCTCGTCGACATTAGCTATGCATTCCTCGACCCGCGCATCCGCCTTGGCGGTCCGTCGGATAAGGCCTAAGGGAGGTACGTCTCATGCAGGAAACTGATTCTCAGTCTCAGGAGCAGGCTACCGCCACCAAGGCCGCATCTGCTCCCGCCAAGTCCCGCACGCTGTGGGGTGACGCTTTTAAGCGTCTTCGCAAGAACAAGCTCGCCGTTATCGGTGTCTGCTGGATCATCATCGTCGTTTTGGTTGCCCTGACCGCAGATCTGTGGGCTAAGCCCTGGCTCGGTTCGCCGACGGCTTCCGACTCGACCACCATGGCCGAGACGTCGCTGTTGGCTCCGTGTGCAGAGCACCCGTTTGGCACAGACGCCCTTGGTCGCGACATTCTCGTCCGCGTTATCTACGGTGCACGCGTTTCGCTGTCCGTCGGCATTATGGCCACCGCGATCTCCACGGTGATCGGTCTGGTCATGGGTGCTCTGGCCGGTTTCTACGGCGGGATCTGGGATACGATCATCATGCGCTGTGCGGACATCTTCCTGGCGTTCCCGTACGTGCTGTTCGTTGTCGCCATGATCGCCGTTATCGGCCGTGGTCTTCAGAACGTCTTTATCGCCATCGGTATTCTCGGCTGGCCTTCGATTGCGCGCGTCTTCCGCTCTGCAATCTTGACGGTCAAAGAAAACGACTATGTTGACGCTGCGCGCGCGATGGGTGCATCTGATGCTCGTATCGTAGTGCGTCACATCTTCCCGAACTCCGTCGCCTCCATCGTGGTCTACGCGACCATGAACATTGGTGGCGCCATTCTGACCGAGTCCGCTCTGTCCTTCCTCGGCATGGGCGTTATTCCGCCTACGCCTTCGTGGGGCTCCATGATTCAGGACGGTCAGCAGTATCTTCTGACTGCTCCCTGGATGATGATCATGCCCGGTCTGGCAATTCTCTCGACGGTGCTCGCCTTCACCCTGCTGGGTGACGGTCTGCGCGACGCCCTCGACGTCAAGATGAAGGACGCATAAGGATGAAGAAGAACAAGAACTATGTGGACCTGAAGGACCAGCCGGTTCCCGAGGGCCAGCATCTGCTCGAGGTCGATGACCTTAAGATGTATTTCCATACCGAGGATGGTGTCGTTCGCGCTGTCGACGGTGTGTCCTACACGCTCGATCGCGGCGAGACCCTGGGTGTCGTCGGTGAGTCCGGCTCCGGTAAGTCCGTGACCGCCATGACCATCATGGGCCTCATCTCGATGCCTCCGGGAAAGATCGAGGGCGGCGACGTTCGCTATCGCGGTCGTTCTATCCTCGAGATGACCGAGGAAGAGATGCAGCACATTCGCGGAAACGACATCGCGATGATCTTCCAGGATCCTATGACCTCCTTGAACCCGGTCTATAAGATCGGCAAGCAGGTGGGCGAGGGCCTTCGTCTGCACCGTGGCTACTCCAAGCAGGAGGCGCTCAAGCGCGCTACCGAGCTTTTGGACCTCGTGGGTATCCCCGAGCCCGAGAAGCGCGTCAATGAGTATCCGCACCAGTTCTCCGGCGGTATGCGTCAGCGTGTCATGATCGCTATGGCTCTTGCCTGCGATCCCGATATCCTGATTGCCGACGAGCCCACGACGGCTCTGGACGTTACCATTCAGGCTCAGATTATCGAGCTCATGCAGGAAATGCAGGAGAAGAACGGCAACGCCATCATCATGATTACCCATGACCTGGGCGTCGTTGCCGATATGGCCGATAAGATCATGGTTATGTACGCCGGCCGTCCCGTCGAGTTCGGTACTGCTGAGGAAATCTTCTACGAGAGTCGCCACCCCTACACCTGGGGCCTTATCCGCTCCATCCCGGAGCAGGCCATCGAAGAGAAGAAGCCGCTTACGCCGATTCACGGCAACCCGCCTTCGCTCATGAACCTGCCTGAGGGCTGCGTGTTCTCGCCTCGTTGTCCCTATGCGACGGACAAGTGCCGCAAGCAGCGCCCCGAGCGCGTTGTCACCGAGTCTGGTCATTACTCTGCGTGCCACTACTCCGGTGACCCCGAGTTCCTCAAGAACGCTCCTGAGACGTCCCGTACGCGCAAGGATTCCAAGAAGGGAGGCGAGGCGTAATGGCAGATACCAACGAGCGTACTCCGCTGCTGAAGGTCGAGCACCTTTCTAAGGAGTTCCCCGCTGAGTCCGGCATGTTCGCCAAGCGCTTCTCCAAGCGTGTTGTCTCTGCAGTAAATGACATTTCGTTCGAGATTTATCCGGGCGAGACCTTTGGTCTGGTTGGTGAGTCTGGTTGCGGTAAGTCCACGACGGGTCGCACCATCATGCGCCTGACCAAGCCGACCGCCGGTAAGGTGTTCTTCCAGGGTAAAGATGTTGCCGAGATGAGCAAGCATGAGATCAAGGACATGCGTCGCGAGATGCAGTTCATCTTCCAGGATCCCTATGCTTCGCTCAATCCCCGTATGACCATCGGCGAGATCGTCTCCGAGCCCATGACCATTCATGGCGTGGGTACCAAGGAGGAGCGTATCGAGCGCGTCCGCGAGCTGCTGGACGTCGTCGGTCTGAATCCCGAGCACATCAACCGCTATCCGCACGAGTTCTCGGGCGGCCAGCGCCAGCGTGTCGGCATCGCCCGCGCGTTCGCTCTGAAGCCCAAGCTGATTATCTGCGACGAGCCTGTCTCTGCACTTGACGTATCCATTCAGGCCCAGGTTCTGAACCTTCTTAAGGAGCTCCAGGACAAGTTCGGTACCGCGTATCTGTTTATCGCTCACGACCTGTCCGTCGTGCAGCACATTTCCGATCGCGTTGCCGTTATGTATCTGGGTAAGATGGTTGAGGTTTCGGACTGGAAGACGCTCTACAGCGAGCCTCACCATCCGTACACGCAGTCGCTGCTGTCTGCCGTGCCGGTTCCCGATCCTGATATCCAGAAGACCCGCAAGCGCATCATCCTCGCTGGCGATCCGCCGTCGCCGCTGGATCCGCCGACCGGTTGCCGTTTCCACACTCGCTGCCCGATCGCTCAGGGTATCTGCTCTGAGAAGCTTCCCGAGTTTAAGGAAGTTGCACCTGGTCACTGCTGCGCGTGCCACTTCGCCGAGCCGTTCCCGATCAAGGAATCGCACATCGACCTGTAGCTGGTGATCGTTCGGGCCCGTGCCGGACTTAGTTTTCAGAACGTCCTCGACCATGGAAACCCCCTTATCCTGCTCCTTCGGAGCTGCGGATAAGGGGGTTTCCTGGTCTGACGCTCCTATTTGGCAAGGTGTTTTTTAGAATCCATTTTGCGCTCGGCCTCG
>CABUIE010000015.1 GCA_902491565.1 uncultured Collinsella sp. | reverse complement strand
CGGCAATACGCTTGAGGATCCTTAAAAGAAAGTCCAGTTTATCCTTCCCACTCCACAGTCCGGACCGCCCCACGGTCCAACTTTCTGTCCGCACCCCCGTTTGGGCTCCATAGACCGCTAAACAGGAACTATTTCACCGCAACTGCAAGAGGAGCCGTGTGGGTTTGGCTAGGTTCGGGTGCTGTCCGTGCCGTGGGGTAAAATCGTTCAGTCAGAACACGAACCCGCATCGGAGCTCATCACATGGCATTCGTCCATCTGCACAACCACACTGTCTTTTCCATGCTCGACGGCGCAACCCGTATCCAGGATATGGTCAACCGTGCCGTTGAGCTGGGCATGCCCGCCGTGGCCATTACCGACCACGGCTACATGTATGGCGTGCCCGACCTGGCGCTGGCCTGCGACGCCGTCAACCACAACACGCCCGAGTACAAAACCTGGAGCCACGACAAGGCCTTCTTGGAAAAGGACCGTCGTGACGAGCTGGTGGAGCCCGATCCCGAGGAAAACCCGCGCGAGCATGCCCAGTATGTGAAGGACATGGCCATGTGGGACGAGAAGGGCAATATCGACGAGCTCAAGCCGCCCCTGGTCATCAAACCCATCTTTGGCTGCGAGGTCTACTTTACGCCGGACGAGACCCTTGCCCGCGACCACAAGCCCGAGCTCTACCACATGATCCTTCTGGCCAAGGACCAGGAGGGCTATGTCAACCTGATGCAGACGGTTTCCGAGGCCGCCGTGCAGGGCTTTTACTACAAGCCGCGCGTGACGCTCGACAACCTGCGCCGCCACGCCAAGGGCATGATCTGCACGAGCGCCTGCATCGCGGGCATCATCCCCAAATACATCGACCGCGGCGACATGGAAGGCGCCATCAAGTGGGCCGAAACCTTCCGCGACACCTTCGATCCCGGCGACTTCTATATCGAGATTCAGGAACACGGCATTACCACCGATAATGGCCTGACCGACGAGCAGATGGACCGTACGCTCATCGACATCGCCAAACAGGTGGGCGTCAAGGTCATCGCTACCAACGACTTTCACTACCTGCGCCGCGAGGACGCGCCCGTGCAGGACGTCATCATGTGCATCGGCATGAACGCCAAGGTCGACGACCCCAACCGCATGCGCATGACCGGCTCGGAGTTTTATATGAAGACCGAGGAGGAGATGCGGGCGATGTTCCCGTATTGCCCCGAGGCCTGTGACAACACGCTCGAGATTGCCGACAAGTGCTACGTGGAACTGGACTGGGACTCCATCATCCTGCCGCGCTTCCCGTTGCTCGATCCCGGCGAGACGCACGAGAGCCAGTTCCGCCGCGAGTGCGAGAAGGGCCTGCGCCAGCACTACGGTGACGACTGGGCCACGCGCGAGATCGGCGGCGTCAACATCAAAGAGCGCTTTGAGTACGAATACAAGGTCATCTGCGACAAGGGCTTTGCCGCCTACTTTTTGATCGTCGCCGAGTACGTGCAATGGGCTAAGGACAACGGCATCGGCGTCGGCCCCGGCCGTGGCTCGGCCGCCGGCGCTATCGTCGCCTACGCCATGAACATCACCGCGTTTGACCCGCTCGAGAACGGCCTGATGTTCGAGAGGTTCCTGTCCCCGCAGCGTACCGAGATGCCCGATATCGATATGGACTTCGACGATGAGCGGCGCCTCGAGGTCGTGGAGCACGTTCGCCAGCTCTACGGCCCCGAGAAGGTCACCCACGTCATCACCTACTCGACCATTAAGGCCAAGCAGGCCATCAACGACGCCGCGCGCGTCCTGGACTACCCGGTCTACATGGGCCAGCGCCTGTCCAAGATGGTCTCGAGCGACCCCAAGGTCAAGCTCAAGCAGGTGCTCGAAAAACAACCCGGCAAAGAGGATCTGTTTAACCCCGACTTTGCCGAGGCCTATAAAAAGGACGACGACGCCCGCCGCATCATCGACACGGCGCTCTCGATTGAGGGCCTCACCCGTGGCGAGGGCGTGCACGCGTGCGCCGTTCTGATCTGCCGCGACCCCGTCAACGAGCATGTGCCCACCAAGCTCGACACCAAGGGCGGCGTCGAGATTACCCAGTACGAGGGCCATACCGTTGCCGACATGGGCCTGCTCAAGATGGACTTCCTGGGCCTGCGCACGCTGACGGTTATCTCCAAGGCCAAGGCAAACATCAAAAAGAACTTCGGCATCGACATCAAAGAGGAAGAGATTCCCTTTGACGATCCCGAGATCTTTAAGCTCATGGGCTCCGGCCACACCGCCGGCGTCTTCCAGGTCGAGTCCGCCGGCATGACGGCCACGATCAAGAACATGAAACCCACCGAATACAAGCATGTCGTGGCATTGATCGCTCTGTACCGCCCGGGCCCGCTGGGCGCCGGCATGGTTTCGTCCTACATCAACCGTATGAACGGCAAGGAGCCGGCCGTCTCCTACGACGACCGCCTGGACGACATCCTGGGCGAAACCTACGGCACCATGGTCTACCAGGAGCAGGTTATGCTCATCTCCGTCGAGATGTGCGGCTTCTCCAAGGGCGAATCGGACTCGCGTATCCGTAAGCCCGTGGCTAAGAAAAAGATCAAGCTGCTCACGTCGACGGTGCTCCACTGGGAGGATGGCTCGGACGAGACTACCTACGACCACTGGATGAATGGCGCTATCAAGAACAACTACACGCGCGAGGTCGCCCAGAAGATTTGGGACGATGTTCTCGAGTTCGCGTCTTACGCCTTTAACAAGTCGCACTCCGCCGGCTACGCCATCCTGGTTATGCAGACGGCGTGGCTCAAGGCGCACTATCCGCACGAGTACATGGCGGCCGTTCTGACGTCCTACACGGGCAAGACCGACAAGATCGTTCATTACGTCTCGGCGTGCCGTCACGACGGCATCCCCGTGCTTTCGCCAGATGTCAACGAGTCCGGTACCGAGTTCACGGCTACCAAGGAAGGCGTGCGCTTTGGTTTGGCCGGCATCCGCGGCGTGGGCACCGGCGTGGCGCAGGCGATTATCGCCGAGCGCGAGGCGGGCGGTCCGTTTAAGACGCTGCACGACTTTGTCGAGCGCGTGGACTCGAGCCAGGCCAACCGCCGCGTGATCGAATCGCTCATCAAGGCGGGCGCCTTCGACTCCACGGGGTATCCGCGTCGCCAGATGATGCACTTTGTTGACAAGAACAACCCCGAGAACATCATCGATGCCGCGGTGAAGCGCCAGAAGGATCGTGCGAGCGGCCAAACGTCGTTCTTCGACATGTTTGGCGACGTAGAGGGCTCGGGCTTTGAGGTGAGCGTGCCCGATCCGGATGGCCAGGAGTGGGATCGTCACCTTAAGCTGAGCCAGGAGAAGGAGGTTCTGGGCATCTACGTCTCGGACCACCCGCTGCGCCCGTTTGAGTATGCGCTAGCCAAGGCGCGCGATTTTTCGTTCTCGCAGATCGACACCGGCTATGAGGTGCAAAACCCCACGGGCGGTACTATCAACCAGGAGATTCCCGAGGGCAAGGCGCTGTGGTGGGCCGGTATGGTCTCGAGCGTGTCCAAGCGTGTGACCAAAAACGGCGACCCCATGGGCATCGTGCAGCTCGAGGACATGGAAGGCGAGGCCACGGTCGTGGTGTTCCCCAAGACCTACAAGGAGGCCGAGGGGTACCTGTACGGCGAGGTCGATCCCGAGACCGGCGCGCAGCTGTCCGACGCCTTTGTGCGCATTAAGGGCAAGCTCGAGCGCTCGGACCGCGGCGACCAGATCATCGCGCAGGAGATCGTGCCGCTGGAGCTTAGCGAGGAGAAAAACAAGCCCAAGGTCTTTGAGGTCATGGTGCCCAACAGCCGATTTAGCCAGAGCAATATGGCGCGTCTGGCCACGGTGCTCACCACCAACCCGGGCGGCGACCGCGTGGAGATCTTTATCGAGCAGGTGGACGGGCGCGTGCTGCGCGCCGAGGTGCCTGCCAAGGTCAACGCACGCTCGATTCCACTGCTGGCAGAGGCAAAGGCCATCGTCGGCAACCAAGGCCGCGTGACGGTTATCTAAAATGATTTTTCTGGGACGGGGATTAAAAAATCATTTTGGGTGACGTGCGGCGGAAGACCAGTCTTTCTGGGATGGGAATGATTTTTCATCCCCGTCCCAGAAAAATCATTTGGCATGTGAGATTGGAGGAAGTGATGGCGCAGGGGACGTTTGTGCAGGCGCTTCGCAAAGAGGCGGCGTTGAGCGGCACCTTTATGAAGGGGCGTTCGCTCATGCTCAACGGTGCCGTGCTGTCGTTTGAGGACTCCGGCTCGCGCTTCTCCAAAAACGTGAACATCGAGGGCTCGGTGCGCGGCTCGCGCGGCGACCTGTACAAGACGCACGTGGCGCTCGACATGGACGAGCACGAGGTTATCGACTACGACTGCGATTGCCCCGCCGCCTTCCGCTATTCCGGCATGTGCAAGCACGCCATCGCCACGGCGCTGGCGTATCTGGATGCCAGTGGCGCCGAGCCCGTCGAAGGTTTGCGCACGCCGGTCCGCACGTTTACGGCGCAGCCGAAACAGCCCGCGCGCACCGCGCTCAAAGCGCCGGCCGTCAATCCCAACTTTCCCTTTCCGGCGCCCGTCCCCACGAGTCCCAGCCTCATGGCGGCGCTCTCCGATCTTTCGGACGCACGCATGGATGAGCTGGCGAGCATGCGCCGCAAGCTCGCTGGCAGTGTGGATCCCGATGCCCCCAAGGCGGTGTTGGAGCCCTCGTTGGTGCCGTACTACAATCCACTGTTTGCCGACCGCTTTAGCTGGGCGCTCGAGCTTCGCATTCGTTGTGGATCGGTCTCCTACGTGGTCAAGGATATCGACGGCATGGCCGACGCCTATGTCCGAGGCGGCACCTTCTCGTACGGCAAGAAGCTCACGTTTGTCCATACGCCCGAAGCCTTTGAGGACGTGTCGACAAAGCTGCTCAACCTTGTTGTGACGACAGTTGCCTATCTCGATGACATCACAAGCTCGCGTTCGGCGTCGTACGACTTTGCCCGCAGCGGTTTTGTCGCCGAGCGTCAGTTGCCGCTGTCCGAGCATAGCATCGTATATGTGCTGGACCTGCTGCGTGGCCAGACCATCTCCTTTGAGCCCGCCTGGTCGCGGGGGACGACGACGCATCGCACCTATGACGTGGCGGTTGAGATGCCTCCGGAAGGGGAGGACGAGGCGCTGTCTAAGCGCCCACCGCTCCTTGCCGCCAAAATCGCGCCGGCGGCTGACGGCAGCTACGATCTACGCCTGCCGGCCGATGCATACTGCTTTGCTTCGGGCGACGTTGCCTATCTGGTCGACACCCGCCGTGCGCGCCGCGCCGATGTAGCGTTTGCCCAGCATGCGGCGCCGTTCCTATCGCGCTTACTGCCCTGTCGCACGCCGATCCATATCGCTGTCGACCAGGTGGGGGAGTTCTGTCGTATGGCGCTGCCCATTTTGCGCGACTACACCGACCTTACCGCGCCCGCCGTGCTCGACACCGTGGCGCCCGAGCCGAGCTTTGCCATGGCAATCGGTGTCGACGACGGGCTCGTGACCTGCAAGATTACGGTTTCCTACGGCGACTGGTCGGCAGATCTCTTTAGCCTGGGTGCTCCGGGAAGCCCCTTCGAAGAACAGCGCCCGGGCGTGCCGCCGCGCGACGAGATAGCAGAGTTTCGCGTTATGGACACGGCGGCCCTGTATTTCGACTTTTACGAGGGCGGCCTGGCGTTTGAGGAGCGCGACGACGAGAGCCTGTTCTGCTTGCTGACCGAGGGCCTGTCTGCCCTGTCCGAGCTGGGCGAGGTCATGCTCAGCGACCACCTACGCCAGATCTCGGTGCGCCCTGCGCCCAAGCTTTCGGTGCGTGCCACCGTCAAGAGCAACCTGCTCGATGTTGAACTGGGCGCGAGCGGTCTTTCGGCGGCAGATCTTGCCATCTACCTCGACTCCTACAAGCGCCATCAAACGTTTGCGCGCCTTACGTCCGGCGACATCATTCGCCTGGACGAGGGCGCTCGAGCCGCGTTTGGCCTCGCCAAGGACCTGGGCGTCGATGCCGTCGACCTGCTCGACGGCGTGTCGCTTTCCGCATCGAGCACCCTGTTCGTCGATAGCATGCTCGCGCGCACGCCCGCGCTCGAGGCCGATCGCGACGCTGCGTTCCGCCGTACCGTCGAGCGCCTGGACACGCTCGGCAAGATGGACTTTACGGTACCCGCCTCGCTCAAGGCCACGCTGCGTGGCTACCAGGTCGACGGCTACCAGTGGCTCGGCTCGCTTGAGCATCTGGGCCTCGGCGGTATCTTGGCCGACGATATGGGCCTGGGCAAAACGCTCCAGATGATCGCGCATATCCTGGTGCGCGTGGAGGCGGGGGACAACAAGCCCACGCTCGTGGTATGCCCGGCCTCACTCGTGTACAACTGGACTGCCGAGCTGGAGCGCTTTGCGCCCTCGCTGGATGTGTGCGCCATCGTGGGCGCCAAGGCGCAGCGTCGCGTGCAGATTGCCGGCGCGGCTGAGCATAACGTGGTCGTGACGTCGTATGACCTTATGCGCCGCGATATCGATGAGTACGCCGGGCAGGATTTTGCCCGCGTGGTGCTCGACGAGGCCCAGTACATTAAAAACCCACTCACCCAGGTGGCACGTGCCACCAAGCGCCTGCCGGCCGGCGTGCGCTTTGCCCTGACGGGCACGCCCATCGAAAACCGCCTATCCGAGCTCTGGAGCATCTTCGACTTTTTGATGCCGGGCCTGCTGGGCACGCGTGAATCGTTTGCAAAGCGCTTCGAAAGCCCGGTCGAGCATGCCGAGGGCGACAGTGCCGCCCGCCTGCAAGCGCTCGTGTCGCCGTTTGTGCTGCGCCGTGTCAAGGAAGACGTGGTGGCCGACCTGCCCGAGAAGATCGAGGATACGGTCATGGCGCAGCTCACCGGCGAGCAGCGCAAGCTTTACCTGGCAAACCAAGACCGCATCGCCCAGCAGGTGCAGCACCGCGAGGCATCCGAGTTTAAGAAAGACAAGCTCAAGGTGCTCGCCGAGCTCACCAAGCTGCGCCAGATCTGCTGCGACCCGCGTCTGCACTACGAGGATTACAAGGCAGGGAGCGCCAAACTCGATACGTGCATGGAGCTCGTGCACGGCGCACTCGACGGCGGGCATTGCATCCTGTTGTTCAGCCAGTTTACGGGTATGCTCGATATTATCGGTAAGCGCTTGGCCAAGGAGGACATCGCCTTCCTTAAGCTCACGGGCGCTTCGTCTAAGGAGAGCCGCGCCAAGATGGTCGCACAGTTCCAGGCGGGCGAGGTGCCGGTCTTTTTGATCTCGCTCAAGGCGGGCGGCGTGGGCCTTAACCTGACGGCGGCCGACGTGGTCATCCACTACGACCCGTGGTGGAACGTGGCGGCGCAGGACCAAGCGACTGACCGCGCGCATCGTATTGGCCAGCAACATACCGTGACCGTGTACAAGCTCATCGCCAAGGACACGATCGAGGAGCGCATTATGCAGATGCAGGAGTCCAAGCGCGACTTGGTCAACAGCGTGCTCGGCGGCGACGGCATCTCGTCGGCACTGTTCACGCGCGAGGATGTTCTGGCGCTGCTCGGCGGCGACGGGCGCTAGTCGCGCGCGGGGTGGGACTGCTGGAGCGGGCAGGACGGTCGACGCATTTTGGCCCGACCGCTTGCCTGATCCGTTATGTGTTCATTTGCAATGCCGTGGATGGTTTGTCTGCCTTTGGGCATAAGAACCATCAAGAACATTGGCACATCAGCAAAGGAGAACATCATGGCGAAATTCTTTAGGGACCCCGACGGCAAGCTCATCGCCGCCCTTAGCGACGACGTTGCGACCCCTGCCGGTTGCACGGAACTGACCGCAAACACTGAGGACGCGGCGCACGAGAAGCACGTGCCTGTTGTCGAGACCGAGCGCGACGGTCACGTGATTCGCGCACGCGTTGGCTCGGTCGAGCACCCCAGCCTGCCCGAGCACTACATTGAGTGGATCGCCCTTGAGGCCGAGGGCCGCTTAGAGGTCCATTACCTTGAGCCCGGCATGAAACCCGCGACGTTTTTCGCGGGCGGCTCCAAGACCGGTACCGTCTATGCCTACTGCAACCTGCACGGGCTGTGGTCCGCGACATTCTAGGAGCGCGCCCCCGCTCGGGGTATCATAGCTAGCATATGCACATGCAAGCGCCGGCTGCATTATGCGGCCGGCGCTTTTACTACGATTTCGATGGTTTACGACGGAAAGGGCTGGGCCATGAAGCTCGCGCTTGCACAGATCGATATGCGCCTGGGTGATATTGAGGGCATTTGCGGCCGCATTGAGGACCAGGCTCGTCTGGCCCACGAGCGCGGGGCGCGCGTGCTGTGCGTTTCGGCTCCGCTCTTTATGGGCGCCATGCCCGGTGGCCTGGTGGGCGCTGCCGACTTTGAGCACGACATGCTTGCCGGCTTGACTGGCGTCGCCGAGCGTATCCAGGAGCTTGACATGATCTGCATCGTGCCCGCGGCGGTTTCGTTTGAGGGCCAGCCGCTGCTCGACTACATGATGCTCAAGGACGGTCATGTGGTGCCGGCGCGTTCGAGCATTGCCCTGCAGCGCGGTGGGACCGGCGATGCCCGTTGGGCGCCGCCGGTCTTCGATGTGGACGGCGTGCGTATCGCCGTGATCTTCGACTTGGACCGCGAGCTCGAGATGCTGCCGACTGGTGTTGACCTCATTGCGTATTTCCAATTCAACGCGTTTGACATGACCGACCGCGAGACTGCCGCCATTGCCGCCGTTCGCAGCGGCACCTACCGCAAGATCGCATCCAAGCGCAGCGTGTGGTTTGCCTGCATGGCGCCGGTCGGTGCCTATGACGAGTCGGTGTATACCGGCGGTTCGTTTGTGCTCGACGACTGCGGTCGCGTGGTGGCCCAGGCACCGTGTTTTGAGGAGAGCCTGCTGGTTCAGGAGATTCAGCGTGGCGTGATGCTCGATGCCCTGGAAGATCACGAACTGCCCGAGTTCCGTTCCGAGGAGTGGCTGTGGCAGGCGCTGGTGCTCGCCGTGCGCGACAACGCCCGAGCCCACGGTGCTTCGCGTGCTGTGGTGGCACTCGAGGGTGACTTGCCGTCGTCTTTGCTGACGGCGCTGGCCGTCGACGCTCTGGGCCCGCGCAATGTGATTGGCCTGGTGCTGGGACGCAACCGTATCTTTACGCCGGCGCAGGAAGAGGCCGAGGCTGCCCGCTGTGCCGCCGTCCGCGCCATTGCCGAGCGTCTGCACATTCGCACTGTCGAGCGCGATGCACCGGATGCGGCGCGTGTGCTCGATCGCGACGTGTCGGCGGGCGATGCCGAGCGTCTGCGCTCGCGCACGCTGGGCCTCATGCTGGAGGACACGGCGCTCGAGCTGGGTGCGATGGCGCTGAGCCCGCTGTCCAAAACCGAGTATGCGCTGGCGGCGCCGGCGCTTTGCGGCGGCTACCAGGGCGACTTTGCGCCCTTTGGCGATGTGTACCTGTCGACGCTTGAGTTTGTGGCGCGTGTGCGCAACCGCACGTCTGCCGTGGTGCCCCAAGAGCTCGTGACGCTCAACGCGGTGGAAGATTGTATGGATCGCGTGCTGGCGCAGGCACTCTCGGCGCTCGCCGGCCCGGTTGATATGCTCGATCGCGCGGCGCAGCTGCTGGGCGGGCTTGAGCCGGGCGAGGTCGATGGTGCGCTCGAGTCGCACGTGGACCGCAACCGCCCCTTTGATGACATCCCGATGGCCGCCGCCAAGCCCGAGGCCTGCTCGCTGCTGCTGATGCTCGTGCGCCAAGGTGAGGCTGCTCGTCGCATGCTACCGACGGCGCCGATCGTTTCGGCCCGTTCGTTTGCCGAGCGCGCCTGGCCGTACATGCTTGCGTGGTCCGATCTGGGGCTCAACGGTAAGGAGCGCATGGCGGTTGATTCGCTGGCGCGCGCCGAGGTGCGCCGTTTTGCCGACGACGATACGAGTGACCGTATGCGCGGCGAGATGATGGGCTTATTAGGCGAGCTGTTGGGTATTTCGCCCGAGCAGATGGAAGAGCTGCGCTCCGAGGACGGTCAGCGTCGTTTGCATGAGGGTATGAAGAAGTTTGAGGGCGAGGTTCAGGACGCCATCGATAAGATGATGGGCGGTCAGGGCGGCTCGCAAGGTGGTCCCCAGGGTGGTCCGATGCCGCATCCGCCGGTGGATCCCCGTCAGTTTCCCTTTTTCTCGCAGAACTAAACTGGGGATGGGATTTGCTCCCAACCCCGATACTTCAACTAAGCATCTTGACCCCGTTGTGTTATTCTAGAACAGACGTTCGTGAATAGTGCGCGGAGCCTTGTCTCGCGCCGGGCTTTTGGCGAGGGGAGGTCGGCTTGGTCATTTTGGGTATCGACCCCGGTTTGGCCCATACAGGTTGGGGGATTATCGAGGAGCGGCGTGGCGAGGTTCGCTGCCGTGCCTACGGTTGCATCGAGACCAGCGCGGGCAGCCCGCTCGCGGTGCGCCTGTCGCATATCGCCCGTGACCTTAAGGATGTCGTCGAGCGTTATCGACCCGACACGGCTGCTGTCGAGAGCATCTACTTTGGCGCCAACGTTCGTTCGGCCATCCCCACGGCGCATGCCCGCGGTGCTGCGCTTGTGGCGCTTTCGGAGTGCGCGCTCGAGATTGGCGAGTACACGCCCATGCAGATCAAACAGGCCGTGGTGGGCACCGGCGCCGCGGACAAGCGACAGGTCGCCTACATGGTACGCACGCTAACACAGCTCGACCACGACCCGCATCCCGACCATGCCGCCGATGCCCTGGCCTGCGCCATCTGCCACGTAAACCTCAGCCGCACCCGCGCCCTCACCGGTGGCGAGTTCTATCAACAGAGAGGAACCGGATACTGATGATTTCCCAGCTCCACGGAACGCTTGTCGAGTCCACGATGAGCTCTGCTGTCGTCGATGTGTCGGGCGTTGGCTTTGAGCTCGGCATCTCGGGCAGCACTGCGGCCACGTTGCCGACGCCCGGCGGCGAGGTCCGTCTCTACACGCGTATGCAGGTGCGCGAGGACGCCATGACACTTTTCGGTTTTTCCTCAAAGGATGAGCGCACGATGTTCGACCGGCTCGTGTCCGTTTCGGGCGTTGGCCCGCGCCTGGCGCTTGCCGTGCTTTCCACCTATACCGTGGGGCAGCTGTATTCGCTGGTGATGGCCGAGGACGACAAGGGCATGGCCAAGGTACCCGGTGTGGGCAAAAAGACAGCTCAGCGCCTGATCCTGGAACTCAAGAGCACCTTTGCCAAGGATAAGGGCTTTGTGCCGGTCGACGTGATTCCCGGACAGGTTGCGATGCCCGTGCCCGCTGCCGCTCCCTCGGCGATCGACGATGCCCGTGCGGCACTCCTTTCCATGGGCTTTAGCCCGCAGGAGACCGATGTTGCCCTGAGCGGGTATGATGGGCAGAATATGCGTGTCGAGGATTTGCTCGGCGCGGCGCTTAAGCGACTTGGAATGGATGCGTGATGTGGGAAGCCGATGACTCTCAGGACCTGTGGGCGACGCCCGGCAACTCGCCGGCGGCATCCATGGCGCACGGCGAGCGCATGGTGGGCTCGGGGCTGACGGCCGAGGACCTCGATGTCGACCGCACTTTGCGCCCCCAGCGCCTGGACGATTACTGTGGCCAGGAGCACATCAAGCAGAGCCTGCGCGTGTTGATCGAAGCGGCGCAGAGCCGTGGCGAGACGCTCGACCACGTGATTTTCTCGGGTCCTCCGGGCCTGGGCAAGACCACGCTGGCCACCGTTATCGCCAACGAGCTGGGCGCTCAGATCAAGACCACGAGTGGCCCTGCCATCGCGCGCACGGGCGACCTGGCGGCCATCCTTACTAACTTGCAGCCGGGTGATGTGCTGTTTATCGACGAGATCCACCGCCTCAACCGTTCGGTCGAGGAGGTCCTGTACCCCGCGATGGAGGACTTTGCCCTCGATATCGTGATTGGCAAGGGTCCGGCGGCGCGCTCGATTCGCCTGGATATTCCCAAATTTACGCTGGTAGCGGCAACGACCCGCTCAGGCATGTTGACAGGCCCGTTGCGCGACCGCTTTGGCATTTCATATCGCCTGGATTACTACACGGTCGAGGAGCTCGCGCAGATTGTGACGCGCTCGGCGACTATCCTGGGCGTGACGATCGATCATCCCAGTGCACTCGAGATCGGCTCGCGTTCGCGCGGTACGCCACGTCTTGCCAACCGCCTGCTCAAGCGCGTGCGCGACTATGCACAGGTGCGCGGCAACGGTCCCATTGAGCTCGATATCTGCCGTCAGGCGCTCGAGTTCTTCGAGATCGACGAGCTCGGTCTGGACTGGATGGATATTCGTATCTTGGAGACGCTTGCCAAGACGTTCTCCGGTCGTGCCGTGGGACTTACGACCCTTGCCAGCGCGGTGGGCGAGGACCCGGGCACGCTCGAGGATGTCTATGAGCCCTATCTGCTGCAGTGCGGCTTGATGATTCGCACGCCTCAGGGTCGTCAGGCAACGCTTCGCACCTTTGAGCACCTGGGGATTGAACCTACCGTTTAGGGCGCTTTCTTTTGGCTAGTCTGTAGGCTATCGCTGAGCATTGGATAAACATATCGCCATTCATCGGTTACGGGTGTTTTACTATTGCGCGCCCGTGCTATGCTGAATTGGTCTTTTTCTCATTCGGTAACGAAAGGACCGCCCATGCCTACTGACATCGAAATCGCACGTTCCGTCACGCCGCTGCCCATTACCGAGGTGGCTAAGAACGCCGGCGTCGACGTAAAGCACCTGATTCCGTACGGCTTCGACAAGGCTAAGGTTGACTATTCACTGCTCAACGAGCCGACTGATCACCAGGCTAAGCTCGTCCTCGTGACCGCTATCAACCCAACGCCTGCGGGCGAGGGCAAGACCACCACGACCATCGGTCTGGCCGACGGCCTGCGTCGTCGCGGTGTCAAGAGTGCCGTGGCCCTGCGCGAGCCTTCGCTCGGCCCCGTCTTTGGCGTTAAGGGCGGTGCTGCCGGCGGCGGCTGGGCTCAGGTCATCCCCATGGAGGATATCAACCTGCACTTTACCGGTGACTTCCATGCCATCGGTGCTGCCAACAACCTGCTGGCCGCCATGCTCGACAACCACATCCAGCAGGGCAATCAGCTCGGTATTGACGTTAAGCGCATCACTTGGAAACGCGTCGTCGATATGAACGACCGTCAGCTGCGCCACGTTATCGACGGCATTGGCGGTAAGGCCCAGGGCGTGCCGCGCGAGGACGGCTTCGATATCACCGTTGCCTCCGAGGTCATGGCGATCCTGTGCCTGTCCACGAGCATCAGCGATCTTAAGGAGCGCTTGGGCGAGATCGTTGTCGGCTATAGCTATGCCGGCGAGCCCGTCCGCGCCCGCGACCTTAAGGCCCAGGGAGCTATGGCCGCACTGCTCAAGGATGCGCTCAAGCCCAATCTGGTGCAGACGCTCGAGGGCACGCCCGCGTTTGTCCACGGCGGTCCCTTCGCCAATATCGCCCACGGCTGCAACTCCATCATGGCCACGCGTATGGCTATGCGTTTTGGCGATGTCGCCATTACCGAGGCGGGCTTCGGTGCCGATCTGGGTGCCGAGAAGTTCCTCGACATCAAGTGCCGCATGACGGGCGTTCGTCCCAACGCCGTCGTGGTCGTCGCCACCGCTCGCGCGTTGAAGTACAACGGTGGCGTCGCCAAGGCCGATCTCAACGAGGAGAACCTCGAGGCACTCAAGGCTGGCATGCCCAACCTGCTGCGTCACGTCGACAACATCCAGAACGTATATGGTCTGCCCTGCGTGGTCGCCATCAACCGCTTCCCGACGGACACCGAGGCCGAGCTCGCGCTCATTGAGTCCGAGTGCCAGAAGCTCGGCGTCAACGTTAAGCTTTCCGAGGTCTGGGCCAAGGGCGGCGAGGGCGCGCTCGAGCTTGCCGATGAGGTCATGCGTCTGATTGAGCAGCCGAGCGAGCTCAAGTTTGCCTATGAGGACGGCGCTGATGTCGCTGATGCCCTCGAGGCCGTTGCCACCAAGGTCTACCGCGCCGACGGCGTTGACTTTACGCCGGCCGCCAAGCGCCAGCTCGCCGAGCTGCGCGAGAATGGCTTTGGCAACCTGCCGGTGTGCGTCGCCAAGACGCAGTACAGCTTTAGCGACAACGCCAAGGCCCTGGGCGCTCCCGAGAACTTCCGCATCACGGTGCGTGAGCTCAAGGTTTCCGCCGGCGCCCACTTTGTGGTCGCACTGACTGGCAGTGTTCTGACCATGCCGGGCCTGCCCAAGGTCCCTGCGGCCGAGAACATCGACGTCGACAACGACGGCAACATCACCGGCCTGTTCTAAGCTCGCTGCTCATAGCCGCTTGCCCGCCCCGTCGCGCCTACCAAGGCCCGGCGGGGTTTTTTGATCCTTAGGCCCGCGCATGTCTTGTAGATACCGACGGACTCTGCCCATCATAGGCTTTTGCGCTGGTACAATGCATGGATAACTTGATGCTTACAGGCGACGGAAAGGAATCGTTGCATGGATCAGGACAAGACAACCGTGATGGGCGGCTACGGTTCCGCGCAGGCTGGCGATAGCGCCGATGCGACCCGCGTTGTTCCCAACCCCGGTTATGTCGACCCCGCCGCGACGCAGCCTTCTGCCGAGCCCACACGAGTTATGGGCTATGGCGACGCGGCGCAGGACCCTTACGCTGCATCTTTGCAAAGCCCCTATGGCAACGCGGCGGCAGACCCGTTTGATTACGCGCCGCAGGATTCTTATGCCGCCTCGACGCCGAATCCCTATGATGACCTGCCGCAGAATCCCATTCCGCAGCCTCAGCAGACGACGTATATGCCTCGCACGGCGCAGCCTCGCTACGAGTCGCGCGAGCCGTATCGCGAGTACCCCAAGTCGATTCCGCAATATGGCGAGGACGAGGAAGAGGCGCCGTCGCGTTCGTCGAGCGTGATTAAGAAGATCCTCATCGTGCTGGCGATCTTCTTTGCGCTGTCGGTTGTGTTTGCCATCGTGCCGGGCATGCTCAACAAGCGAGGGAGTTCAACGGCCGATACCGCTGCCGAGCAAACCGAGTCCGCCTCGTCTAGCACCGTCGATCTGAGTGATATCCCGGGGCAGTACTGGTCCAACGCCAAGAAGATCCTCAAGTCGCGCGGCGCCGATCTTTCGAATGCCGTGGTCCTGACTGATGATGGCTCAACGCCCGTCGTCGATGCCAACTGGGTCGTTACTTCTGCCTACTATAACGACAACGGCAACCTCGAAATTCAACTCACGCACAAGAACAGTTCGGGCAACTCGTCCGACGGCCAAAGCGGTACCGACAGCTCGAGCTCCAATACGCTGGAGGACTTGAGCAACAAGGCGCAGGAGTTGGGAGACAAGGCGCAAGAGCTGGGCGATACGGCACAAAATCTGGGCGATACCGCGCGGAACTTGGGCGACATGGCGACGGATGCCTGGAACGCCCTACAAAACGGCATCTCGGGCGCGCAGGGAAACTAGCTGTTAAGTGGGCTACAGCTGCTCGGCCGGACGGTCGGGCGAGCTAAAGCCCGAGTCAAACGTAACGACGCATGAGGCATCGGGTCGGCGCTCGTGCACGATGCGCGTGACGAGCTCCAGCAGCTCCTCGTCGGATATGTCAAAGCCGTCGGGACGCACCAGGTCAAACGAAACGAACCCGTCGTGCTCGTGCAGATCGTGGATGGAGAGCGCGGGATCGATCTGCATGACGCCGCGCTTGACCCAGCCGCGCAAGTCATCGCCGGTTGTCGCGATGGGGTCGCAGTGCAGCGTGATACCAATGCCCATCTGGCGCTTGATGTCGTGCTCGATGGTGTCCAGAATCTCGTGGTGCTCAAACGCGTCGCCCTCGCCGGGCATCTCCACGTGGGCGCTGGCAAACTGACGACCGGGGCCGTAGTCGTGCACCATGAGGTCGTGTGTGCCCAAGACCTGCGGATAGGACATGATCTTGTCGCGGATTGCCTGGACGAGCTTGGGGTCGGGCGCTTGCCCCAGCAACGGGCTGATGGCGTCGCGCACCAGGCCCAGACCGCTGATGCAGATGAAGATGCCCACACCCAGGCCTGCCCAGCCATCTAGATCAAAGCCGGTCGTCTGCGAAATAAGCGCCGCCACCAAGACCGAGCCCGAGGTGATGACGTCGTTTTTGGAGTCCTGCGCCGTGGCGATGAGCGTCTCCGAGTCGATGCGATCGCCCAGCGTGCGGTTGAACGCTGCCATCCAGAGCTTAACGAGCATGGACGTAGCCAGTGCCGCAAGGGAAATAAACGTGTAAGCGGTGGGCGAGGGCTTGATGATCTTGGTGACCGACTCGAGAATCAGGTTGATGCCGACGGCGCAAACCAGGACGGCGACGAACAGGCCGGCTAGGTACTCGTAGCGGCCGTGACCATAGGGGTGGCCTTCGTCTGCCGGGCGGCTGGCAAGGCGGAAACCGAGCAGGCTCACAATGTTGCTCGAGGCATCGGAGAGGTTGTTGAAAGCGTCGGCGATGAGGGAGACGGAGCCGGCGAGCAGACCCGCGATGCCCTTGGCCAGGCACAGGGTGATGTTGAGGCCAATGCAGACGAGGCTTGCGGAAAAGCCCGCGTTGGTGCGGCAAGATGCATCGACCGGCTCGCTCTCGCTGCCGGGAACAAGCGTATGTACCAGCCGATTTACAAATAGCATAGCGGTCGTCCTCACAATCATGTTTAAGGGGATAGTGTAGCTCGCACGGGGGCGCCGTGCGCCGATGCTCAGAAAATGCAGCAATAGTCTGCCGGTGCTAACGAGCGAGCCTTCTCGTCTGCCTGGGTGGTCCATTTTGGGCCACATGGGTATGGGCATGTGCCTGCTTGCTCGACATACTTAATGTCGACAGCCCCTGTGCAAAGGAGGACGTTTCCATGGACGAGATGTTTGCCGTTAAATGTCAAAACTGCGGCGGCCCTATGTACTCGCACCAGGCTAAGCGCAGCTTTGAGTGCGCCTATTGCGGCACGGTGGTTCCGTGGCAGGCGGACGCCGGAGAGCCCAAGAGCGCTTTGGGTATTCGCCATACGCCGTTGACGGTGGTGGATGGACTGCTCAAACTCACGCATGTGTCGCAACTCGAGCGCCCGCAGGACCCGGACTGGTATTTCTTCAATGCGCACTGGCGCAATCAGTCGGTCCTGGAACATCTGCTGTGGGAGGATCGCGGCACGGCGCAGGAGTTCCAAGAGGCCACGCATGTGAGCATTCCTTGCCCCTTCTGCGGAGCGTCCTTTGAGGGCGAGTCAACGCAGCGTGTGTTTGAGTGCCCGTCCTGCGGCAATAAGATCGGCATTGCGGACCTGCTCAAGCCGGGGACGTTTAGCAAGCGCCTGACCATGGGCGTTGGTGCGGAGTATGTGCCCGAGCAGGGTATTCCCTGCGAAATCTCGCCGCAGCAGGCACGTGCCAACGCGCTGCAGCTGGTGCGCCAGTATCCGGATGCCTTTGCCGGGCACGACGTGGAAGACGCGATCCAAAACGACATGATGCTCTTCTATTTCCCCATGGCGCTGGCGGACTTGCGCATGATGGCGAGCTTCCCGGGCAAGGGCCTGAGCAAGGAGGCCTTGGTGTACTACGAGGTGCTCGACTGGGCATACCCCAGGGCAAACTACCTGGACGTTCGCCTCCTGGGCATTTTGGAGCCGTGGGACTTTGCCAAGGTCGGTCCGTTCGATCCCGCCATGCAGGAAGGTGACTTTCGCGTTGTCTCAGTCGATGCGTCTACCAAGGACCAGGTGGTCATTGATAAGTTGGCGCTCGACGTTGCGGGCAACGACGCCGAGGCTGTACTGGGGCTCAATAAAAAGAGCATTCGCATGTGGGCGCGCAAGGCCCGCAAACATAAGGACGGCCTGGTGATGGTGCCGGTCTACTTTGTCGATCGTCCGGCGACAGACGGCCGCGATGGCGAGCAGGTGCGCATTGCCGTAAACGGCCAGACGGGCCGCGCGGCCGCGGTGGTGTTTAGCGACAAGCGCGAAACGCATATCGTGGCGCCGCTCAGCCCGAGCCTGCATCTGTCCGGTGAGAGCACCGTGCACGCCACGCCCGTCGAGGTCAAATACGTTAAATCGCCCTTCCTGTACCAGATCGTGCGCCGTGGAGGCGGCGAGCAACCGCGCCAGGTTGCAGCCGCCGTCGAGGGTTCCTACCGAGAGGAGAAGCCCAAGCGCCGCGGTCTTCTGGGCGCGCTATTTGGGAAGTAGGGGAGTAGCACCGGTTGTTGCCGTAAGGTGATGGCCGGGGGTGCGGGGCAGCTCTCAGGAGTGCGGGCTGCCGTCTGATTGTTTGAGGGTGCCAGATGTAAATAAACAGTGGAGCGGCTGCAAAAGAGCCTCCTCACTGGGTAAAATCAGGTTGTGCCGCGGAACCCGCTCCTCAGCTAGTCACACTTCGGAAGCGCGGGCAACGCAGGTATTATCGTCTAAAGGGCCGGCTGCAACCGGCCCTTTTCTGTGGCAGCCAATGGACCCACATCAGACGAAGGCCGCGTCTTTGCCTGTCAGGTCACGCTCGCCAGCCACGGCTAGAATGTCGTTGCCGGCGTCCATGACCGGTATTGTTTCGTAGCGTGCGTCGCAACCGCGAGTGCGCCTGCGACGGCTGCGGTGGCTTCGGTCGCAACGTGCTGCTACCCTTGCGTTTCGCCATTGGTCGCTTCGTTGATGGCGCGGTACTCAGCGCTTAGTTCGCGCGCCAGCTCTTCCTTGCTTGGAAGATACGGCAGGTATTTGGCGGCAAACACTTGGTCGTTGTCTTCGGGCAGCGTGTACTCGACAATCGAATCGCTTTTGTCCGCGCAGAGCACGATGCCTATGGGCGGATTGTCGCTTTCGTTCATGAGCTCGCGCGTGTAGTAGTTCACATACATTTGCATCTGGCCCAGGTCCTGATGCGTAAGGTCGTCCGTCTTAAGGTCGATGAGCACGAAGCAGCGCATCAGATAGTTGTAAAAAACAAGGTCAATATAGAAATGGCGCCCATCAAAGGTGATGCGCTTTTGGCGCGCCTCGAAAGCGAAACCACGGCCAAGCTCCAGCAGGAACTTCTGAAGATGCGTGATGAGCGCCTGCTCTAGATCGCTCTCGCGAAACGCAGTATCGTCCGAGAAACCTAAAAACTCCAGTACATATGGGTCGCGGATGATATCCTCGGGGCGACGAGCCGGGGCGCTCTTTTGGATTTCCTGGGTGACGGCCTCCTTGTCCTTGCTGGCAAGTAGGCGCTCGCGGAACATGGTGTTGATCTGGCGTTCGAGCTGACGCGTGCTCCAACGAGAATCGGCGCATTCGTTCATGTACCAGGTGCGAGCATCAGGGTCGGAAATGCGCATCAACCTGCGGTAATGAGTCCAGCTCAATTCGCTACGCAGTGCGTCGCGAATTGGAAACGCAAGAAAGAACTGACGCATATTGCGAAGGTTTGCGATGCCAAAGCCTCTTCCGAAATCCGCGGTAAGCCTTCTGGAGAGGCCTGCAATCAATGCCTCTCCATATGCTGCGCGCTCCTCTCCGCCCTGTTCATCTACAATACTCTTGCCGATCTCCCAATATGCCTCAACCATCGCAAAGTTAACGGCGGTATAGGCCTTGTCGCGAGCGGCGTTGAGAATCGAGGAGACCTGCTTGTAAAAACCTTCGGGCACGATTGCCGATTCTCCACGGTTTACCAGTTCGCCCATCACTGTCGCCCCACTTTCCTCTTGTGGAATGCATCTTTATCGCATTTAGTTTAAAGCCTCGCGCGGACACGAATTGCTTTGCTGTCTGGCACCTTCGCATGGGAGCCTTGCGGTGACTAAAATGTGGCCATAGAGACAGTTTTAGCGAACCCCACGGGAGTGACGCGTATGGACAACAACACGCTGCTGTTCCAGGACAAAGGTTCGGGTAGGTTTAAAGACGTCAAGATCTACCCTAACCGCATCGAGGTGCTCAAGAAGGGCACTTTCGGCGGCAAGCACACCGAGATTGTCTATCTTAAGGACATCACGGGGGTCAACAGGATCAAGGGCCGCGATGTTTTCCTACGTAACAGGCTGTTGACTGCTTGTGACTTTAGCCTGAGCAGCCGTGCGAAGGCCCAGGAATTTGTGAACGCGCTGAACATGGTGATGTAGCCGATAGCGGCGTTAGGGCCAAGGTAAAAATCGGGGGCACAGAACGGTGTTCTGCGCCCCCGATTGAGTCGATGTGTCTAAAAGGCGGGCTTGCCTATTCGCTGTCGTCCCCAACGTTTTCGCGGTCATTGGCAAGCATTGCCGCGCCGGCGACCGTTGTCGCCACGGCGGCAGCGGCGAGCCCGGCGGCGATGCCAGAGCCGTCGCCCGTGTCGGCGAGTTTTCCGCCCGAGTTCTTGCCCTTGTTGCCCTTACCGTTCTTATCAGCGCTGCCTGCGTTGGAACCCGTGCCACCGTCGGTGCCGGTGCCGCCTGCACTGCTCGAGGCCGCTACGGTAAAGCTCGCGGCTCCGTCATTAGCAAGCTTGTAGTTTTGCGCCGCGTCGCCCAAAAGACCGTTCGCGCGCACCCAGTACGTTCCCGCGGTAAATGCCTCGCCCTCGGCCATTGCCGTGCCCGGAGCGCCGTCCGCGTCGTGCACAAACTCGAGCTGAGCCGTGCAGGCATCGTTTTCGAGTTTGCCCTCGAGCAGCGCCGCGACCTTTGTGCGCACATCCTCGCCGGCCTTAAGGCCTTCGAGCCCCTCAAAGTGGGGTGTCAGTGCGCGCGGATCGATATCGATGGGCACGGATCCCTGCAGCCCCGTAACGGTCTCGTTGCCCAAGGCGTCGACATCCACGTATTCGATGGTAAACGCATGGCCCGAAGCCGCCACGTTGAGTACGTTGCTGCTGTCGACAAGGCGGAAATGGCCCTCGCCAACGGTCTTGCCATCCTGGAGCGAGGCATCGCTCAGCGAGTCGCCGTACGTCATGCGCATGCGGGTCGGGAGGCAGCACGAAGCCGACTGCGTGTGCTTCGTATCGTAATTGTAATTGCGCTGGTAGATGCTCCGGGCCAGCGCCGCATCAACAAAGTCGGATGCGATGATGCCAATGTGCTTGAGGTAATCTGACTTTGTATCTTCGGTGCCGCTGGGATTGATGTACGGGCTCTTGTACAGATGCTCGTTGACTACTCGTGCCGAGGTAAAAGGATTGCCTCCGTGCGACAAGCCCGTGCAGCTGGTGTAGTTGATAGACCAGCAACGCTCCTGGACTTGCACCTCGGCCCCGGCATCGTCCACGACGTCCACCTTGTTGCACGTGCGCCCGGTCGTTTCCTTCAGCGCATTATCGACCCAGCTGAGCTTGTCGGTTCCCGCGAGTTTGTACTTGTCCTGGGCATATACCTTGGTGCAATAGGGCTCTTCATTGCCCGTTTCCCCTATGGCTTCAAATCCCCGCGCGTCTTGGACGAGACACATCGACTGCCCGGAATGCGCCTTGATCTTGTCATCCCATTGGGTGAGGTCGAGGCCCCACGTGTGGCCGCTTACGCTGTTGCCGGCGAGCCCAAATCGACGCAGCAGGACGATCTTTCCGCGCACCTCGCCCAGCGTGGGGACGTGGCTCGACGTGTAGAACAGGTTGGGGTTATCGGCCATAACCTTGGCGAAGGCCGTCGTTATGCTTTCGTCGGTAGCCTCATCGTTGCCGCGCGATGCGAGCATGATGAGCGCTTCTGACGGGTTTTCGTTCAAAAACGTTTTGAAGTACCCGATGACATCGGAGAGATGCAGATAGTTCCCGTCTTTTTTGAGTAGGTAGAAAATCCCGTGGTCGATGCCGGGGTCATCGCCCTTTCCGAGCCGGATATCAAAATAGCGAATGCCTTCGAGCAACTGCGTGGGAATGTAATCCTGCTGGCATTTTACTTGCGAGGATTGGGGCTCAGTGTCGTTGTCCACGCTGCAGGTGCCCGAATCGTGCGTACCCGGGATGCTCAGCTCGTCGAGGAACTTGTTGTCGTCGACGTATTTCATCCAACATGGTCCGTCGACGTAGCTGCTGTACGTGATCCAGTCGAGGCTGCTAACCGTGGCATCGTTCTTTTTCATGTCGTAACCGATAAGTTCGAGCTCCCACGGAATGCTCTTACTCTTATGGCAGATCTTATTGTTGTCCTGGTCTTTGCCGTTCGATTCTATTGCCAGGTACTTAATGTCTTTTTTCTCGGTTTCTTTCTCGACCGTGCGGTCTCGGATGATGTAGGTTCCGTTTGATTGACGCTCGAACGCAAAAGCGCGGCTGGGCTTGTTGTCATACTCGCCGCCCCATACGTGGATGACCTTTCCATCTTTGTCCGAGTCGTCGTCGACCGACCAAATGCTGTAGCCCGTCTTTTTATGCTCTTCGAAATTGAGCAAGGTGCGGATGGCGTACCAGTTTGTATCGTCATTCTTGGTCGTTACGTTCTCAAGGATGAGCTTGCTGGACGTGCCGTCGTTAAACAGATGGCAGACGTTGCCGCGAACGTTGCCGTCTTGGTTGACGCTCGCGGTGCGAAAATAGCCCGCGGGGCGAAGGCGAATGACGAAATTGTGGAGGCTGTCCGACGCGGTGGCAGCGTCGTCTGCAAATGCCGCGCGCACGGGAAGGCCCAATCCCGCGGTTTCGGGCAGGCTTACAAAAGGCGACAATGCTGCGAGTCCTAGGCCCAACGTGAATGCTCGACGGCTGATGGCGTGGTGTTCGGTCATAACTCCTCCGTTCGCAGGGTGCGGTTATGCGCTCGTTTTGGATACTATACTGCCCAGATGTTTAAAGGCGTCGGCTTAAATTGTCTGCATGGCGCTATTAATCGGCGGGCGGACGTGCTGAGGCGCTTGTCTATTGGTGCTACTGGCGCGCTTGGGATAGTTTTGGAGTCCGGCATCCTCGCGTTCGCCAGCTACCGGCATAAGAAAGGGAGGGCCGGTGAGCCGACCCTCCCTTGGTGCGAAGCGCTGGGTTACTGTCGCTTGCTTCGCTGCGCTCGTGTTTCCCGTTGCGCTCGCCAGTCGCTTAGCGCTTAATCTCGATATCGTCGAGCTTAACATCCATAGCCTCGGTCTTGGCCTTGGCGATATCATCGGCAAACTCCAGAGACTTCATCATGGTCTCGACGGCGTCCTTGTGCTCCTCGACGTTGTCGATGCTCACGTATACGCTGCCGCCGCCTGCTTCGGTGAAGTACTCAGTCGTCACGCCGCCCGAGTGTGTATAGGAAGCGTTGCGCCAAGTCTTGCCGTTGTACTTGACGGGGTCATTCTCGGTCCACTCAAAGTTGGCCTTCCATTTGGCCTCGTAGTCGAACAGCTCGTCGGCGTTCTTGTCAGGATCGAAGACGGGGATGAAGCGATCGCTGGCGTGCTCGCTCTCGGTGAACTTAAACTGGGCCCTGTCGGCGGTATCGCCCGCAACGTCGGTGATCTCGACGCCCTCGGGGACCTCGACCTTAAACCAAATGAAGTCGGTCCTCATATCCACGGCTGGCTTTTCTGCTCCGCCGCCACCGCCGCTTCCGGTAGCGCCGCCGCTGCCGCCGCAACCCACCAGGGCAACCGCAGCAAAGAGACTCAAGCAGAGGGTGAGAATCGCAAAGGCCTTCTTTTTCATGGTCGTGTCCTCCTCGATCTGTAACCGCCCATGGATTACCTGTCTTTACTGTACGCGCGGACGGCTCGCTAGGGTGGGCCATGTGTCCCATTCTGGGGGCTGGATTTGCGCCGTTAAGTGGCAATATGTCCGGGCGCAAAAGAGGGGAGAGCCGGAGCTACCGGCTCTCCCCGGGGTGAGGAGCCCGTTGATTTAATGGGGCGTGCGTGCGTGGGCGTTGCCCCAACAGGTTCCTTGTTTATAGATATGCCCCAGTTTTTGACGTCCGGAAGTCTCGAAAGGTGGGCCATGTGTCCCATGTTTGCGGTGCCGACGCCTATCGTGTGTCATAGAAATCCGCGATGGCCGGATGCGCTGACGCTCATGTGCTTATGGGCTAGACTTAGCACCATTACTTGATCGATGCGGTTGGCCGGCGGTTGCCGCCCGACCGATGTATATGACTTGAAGGTGTGTGCGTATGAGCCAAGAGATGATGGATAAAACCTGTCGCGGTTTTGCCGAGGCGCTGGCCGCGCGCGAGCCAGTTCCCGGTGGTGGCAGCGCGAGCGCTTTTGTGGGCGCGCTGGGCGCCTCGCTGTGCGGAATGGTTGCCCGCTACGGTGCGACCAATCCCGCGCTTGCTGATCGTGCGGATGACCTGACGCGTGCGTTTGCCCAGGCAGACGAGTTGGCGCAGGAGCTTGTGGGTCTGGTCGCCGAGGACGTTCGTGCGTACGGCCAGGTGTCCGCTGCGTACGGTATTCCGCGTGAGGACCCGGCCCGACCGGCTGCGATTCAGGATGCGCTGCATGTGGCCGCTATGCCGCCGTATCGCATTATGGATGCCTGCGGGCGCGCACTGGCGCTGCTCGAGGACATGGCCGACAAGGGTTCGCGTCAGCTGCTGTCCGATGTGGCGTGCGGCGCCGTATTCTGCCGCGCCGCCATGCAGGGCGCGAGCTTGACGCTCTTTGCGAACACCACGTCTATGAAAGATCGTGCACGCGCCGAGGAGCTCGAGGCGGCGTGCGATGAGATGCTGGATACGTGGCTGCCGCGCGCCGATGCGCTGGCGCGCCGCGCCGCCGATGCAGCCAGGAAGAGAGGATAGCCATGGCCGAGCTGCTTAAGGGTGCTCCCGTTGCCCGTGCTTTGACCGAGGAGCTCGTTGCTCGCTGCGTTGCTTTGCGCGAACGCGGCGTTGTGCCGACGCTGGCCATTGTTCGTGTGGGCGAGCGCGAGGACGACCTGTCCTACGAGCGCGGTGCCCTCAAGCGCTGCGAGAAGGTTGGCATTGAGGCTCGCCGCGTTTTGCTTCCTGCCGATGTTTCGCAGGATGAACTGCTGGCGGCTATTAAGGACATCAATGCCAACCCCGCTGTTCATGGCTGCCTAGTGTTTCGCCCGCTGCCCGCTGGACTTGACGAGGATGCGGTTGCCGCGGCGCTCGATCCCGCCAAGGATGTTGACTCCATGACGCCGGCCTCGCTGCTTACCACGCTTTCGGGTCGTGGCGAGGGCTTTGCTCCCTGCACGGCCGAGGCCGTGTTGGCGTTGCTGGACCATTACAGTGTTGAGCTGGATGGGGCCAAGGTTGCGGTCGTCGGTCGGTCTCTGGTGATTGGTCGTCCCGTTGCCGCCATGCTTACGGCTCGCAATGCCACGGTGACGACGTGCCATACGCATACACGCGATCTTGCTGCCGAGTGCCGTTCTGCCGATATCGTTGTTGCGGCCGTTGGACGCGCGAGCACGATTGGCGCGGATGCCGTTCGTGAGGACCAGACGATCATTGATGTTGGCATTAACTGGGACGAGGCCGCTGGCAAGCTGGTCGGGGACATCGATTTTGATGCTGCGGAGCCGGTCGTTGGTGCCATCACGCCCGTGCCGGGCGGCGTGGGGGCTGTGACCACCGCGATTCTCGCCAAACACGTGATTGAGGCGGCGGAGCGCGCATCGAAATAGGCGTTTTGGGCTGTTTAAGGGGTTAGTTCTATACCCCGTGGACAAAAAATGCCAAATATGAGTACTGTTGCCAAGATAGTCACATATGTCTTACGTCTTTTTGGCTTCCTAACGGTATCCATTATCGTTAGGAAGCCTATTTTATTGAACTTATGGGGAATAACGTTGTCTTGCTTTTGGGCAAATGAGGATTCCCGGCGCCCGGAACAGTGCAATTTGCTGCCACTAAATTTGTGACAGTACTCATATTTGGCATTTTTTGACCACGGGGGCTGCCGAGGCCGTGGTTTCGCCCTTTCTGCGCCGAAGCGATACACTGTTGCCGTTTGATTTCTTCGCTCAAGGAGGATGCGCATGCCGTGCACAACGATTCTGGTCGGTAAAAACGCAAGCTACGACGGGTCGACCCTGGTCGCGCGTAACGAGGACTCGTCCAACGGGGTATTTGAGCCCAAGCGCATGCGCGTAGTGCATCCCGACGAGCAGCCGCGTGTCTACACGAGCGTCCTGAGCCACCTGACCGTTGAGCTGCCCGATAACCCCATGCGCTATACGAGCGTCCCCGATGTTGTCCCGGGCCACGGTATCTGGGCCGAGGCCGGTTTCAACGAGCTCAATGTTGGCATGTCCGCAACCGAGACGCTTACCACCAACGAGCGCGTCCGCGGCGCCGATCCGCTCGTGGACTACGTGCCCGCCAAGGGCAACGAGGGTGAGGACGGCTATGTGCCGGCGCAGCCCGGTGGCCTGGGCGAGGAGGACATGGTGACCCTGGTGCTGCCGTATGCCAAGTCCGCCCGCGACGGCGTTCGTATCCTGGGCGACCTGCTCGAGCGCTACGGCACCTACGAGAACAACGGCATCGCCTTTAGTGATGTGGACGAGATCTGGTGGCTCGAGACCATCGGTGGTCACCACTGGATTGCCAAGCGCGTGCCTGACGACGCCTATGTGACCATGCCCAACCAGCTGGGTATCGACAGCTTTGACCTGGATGACGCCGAGGGCGCCCAGGCCGACCACATGTGCTCCGCCGACTTGCGCGCCTGGATGGCCGAGTGGCATCTGGACCTGACGCTGGGCGTCGAGGGCGACGGCCCGGCTGCGGTCTTTAACCCGCGCGAGGCCTTTGGCTCGCACAGCGACAGCGACCACGTCTACAACACGCCGCGCGCGTGGTACATGCAGCGCTGTCTCAACCCCAGCGACGTGTGGGATGGCCCCGACGCCGACTACACGCCCGAGAGCGACGATATCCCCTGGAGCCGCGTGCCCGAGCGCAAGGTGACCATCGAAGACATCAAGTACGTACTCTCGAGCCACTACCAGGGCACGGAGTACGATTGCTACGGTAGCAAGGGCACGCCCGCAACGCGTGGCGCATATCGCCCCATCGGCATCAACCGCAACAGCCAGCTCGCCGTGTTGCAGTTACGTCCCTATGCGCAGCCGGCCTATCGCGCCGTGCAGTGGATGGCGTTTGGCTCCAACTCGTTTAACGCGCTGGTTCCGCTGTACGCCAACGTCGAGACCATGCCCGAGTACTATGCCGACACGCAGGCTCGCGTGACGTCCGAAAACTTCTACTGGGCCAACCGCCTGATCGGCGCGCTGGCTGACGTCCGTTTCCATGAGTGCGGTCGCGCGGTCGAGGACTATCAGGAGAAGGTCGGTGGCATGGGCCACAAGCAGATCCATGACGTCGACGCTGCCGTAGCCGCTCTGCCCGAGGCCGAGGTGCCTGCCGAGCTTGCACGCGCCAACGAGGCCTTTGCCGAGCGTGTCCGCGTGGAGACCGATGCCCTGCTGGGCAAGGTGCTCTACACCACGAGCTGCGCCATGAAGAACTCTTTCGCGATGAACGACAACGTGAGGTAGGGATTTCCCGTCGATCGAATAGCGCTAAAACGCTTTGTCGCTTTCGCTCAATCTTGGGTACAAGAACGCCAATGCAGTTGTTTGTGATTGGAGATAACCATGGTTATGAAACTCGATCAGCTTGTTAACGGCGCCATTAACGTGGGCTTTGGCGCTGCCGCCGTTGCTGTCGAAGGCGGCAAGAAGGTCCTCGACGACCTTAACACCAAAGGCGAGCAGGTCCGCAAGGACACCGCCACCCCCGATATCGCCCGCAGTGTGTCCGACATGTTCGAGCAGGCCGGCGGCACCATCTCCGACCTGACCGAGCGCTTGGGCATGCAGGGCGAGACCGCGGCCCAGCGCGTGCTTGACGAGCTCATCCTTGCCCGGGTCCGCGTCATGACCGCCCCCGAGCGCACGGCCTTCCTGGCCCATGTGCGCGACATCGTCGATTCGGTCGAGGACAACGTGACCTCGGTGCCCGTCGAGTCCGTTGAGCCCGACGATGCGAAGGATACCGAAGAGGCTGAGTAGCAGCGCAGATGGCAGATTCCACCACCGATTACAACAATCTAGATCCCTTGGGTGACGAGGCGGCGGTTGTCGATGAGGTCGACGCCGTCGTCTCGGGCGCTCGCAAGAAGCCGCGCGCTGTCGATATGGTGCCCGAGGAGCCCGACGCGATGGCGCCGGACGAGGAATACCAGCTCACGCCGGCGGGTCGTCGCGAACGCATCGGGCAGATTATTCGCCTGGTCAAAAAGTACCGCGTGTGGGATAACCTCACGCCGGTTCGTTTGCGCCGCCTGCTCGAGGAACTCGGCCCCATGTTCGTCAAGATGGGGCAGATTCTGGCCAACCGGTCCGAGATTCTGCCGCAACGCTTTTGCGACGAGCTGCGTCGTCTGCGCTCCGACGTGGAGCCGGTGCCGTACGAGGTAGTGCTCCGCTGCTTGGAAGAGGAATACGGCTTGCGCCTGGGGGAGATGTTCGATGCGATCGACCCCAATCCGCTTGGTAGCGCATCGCTCGCGCAGGTGCACCGCGCTCGTCTGGTGACGGGCGAGGACGTGGCCGTCAAGGTGCAGCGCCCCGGTGCGCAGCAGGTTATGGCGCAGGACATCGATATCATCCGCTCGGTGGTGCGTATCGTTTCCAAGTTCGTCAACACCGATCAATTCGTTGACCTGCACGGCGTGGTCGAGGAGCTGTGGACCTCGTTTCGCGAGGAGACCAACTTTTTGGCCGAGGCCAAAAACCTCAATGACTTTTACGAGTTCCATAAGAGCGTTCATGGCGTGACGTGCCCTAAATCCTATCTGGACCTGTGCACCGAACACGTGGTGGTTATGGACTACGTCGACGGCATTTCGATCGCCGATCCTGAACGCTTAGTGGCCGAGGGCTATGACTTGGAAAAGATCGGTGCCGCGATTGTCGAGGACTACTCGACGCAGGTGCTCGACGACGGCTTTTTCCATGCCGACCCGCATGCGGGAAACATCATCCTCAAGGACGGTATTGTCTACTTTATCGACTTGGGTATGGTCGGACGTATGTCGAGCCATGACCGCGGTATCGTCAAAGACATGATTTTCGCCGTGGCCGAGGGCGACGTGCCCAAGCTCAAGGATTCGCTCATGCGCTTTGCCGTGACGCGCGGCGATTCGGCCGAGCTTGACCATTCGGCCTTTTTGTCCGACTTGGACTTTATTGTTGCCGACTTTGCCGGGCTCGACCTTAAAGACCTGGATATCGGCGAGTTTTTGACTTCGCTGTTAAACCTCGCGCGCAAAAATGACGTTGAGCTGCCGAGCGTGGTGACGATGTTCGCCCGCGGTATGGTGACGCTCGAGGGCCTGTTGGCCGAGTACATGCCCAACGTCAACATGATCCAGATCATCCAGACGCATATTAAAAACGAGAAAAGCACCTATGCGCGCATGCGCGAGATGAGCCGCGATCTTGCCGCGAGCAGCTATCGCGCGGCAAAAGGCTCGCTCGAGGCGGCCGAGTATCTGGGCTTGGCTTCGCGTATGCTTACGCGCGGCCAGCTTAAGGTGAACACGCAGATCATGAGCAGCGATAAGGCGCTGCGACAGCTGGGCGGAATTATCGACCGCATGTCGATGGCAATCGTGATTGCTGGCCTGTTTATCGGTTCGTCGGTGGTGTACTACGCGCGCATCGAGCCGGTTGTGTTTGGTATCCCGGTCATTGGCTTTATGGGCTACGTGAGCGCGCTGGTGCTGGCGCTTATGCTGGGCCGCAATATCTGGCTCAACAGTCACGGCGGCAAGCATTAGAGGCTGCGGCCGTCACCGCATTTTCCTATCGCGAACAATAGCTTTTACCTTGGGCTTCGCCTGCGTACGAGGCCCTTTTGCGTGATACCATTTTGACGGTAATAATCGATGGCCTAGATGGTGGTGCGGAGACGCACGAATGCGCGGTTATCCTGCGCATTTGGGAGAATCGGGGTGCAAGTCCCCAGCTGTACCAGTAACCGTAATTCCTCTTGGCTCGGGATGCTCGCGTCGCAGATCGGACGACGTGCCCGAGTCGTTAAGGTTAAGTCGGATCGCCTCCCGTCTTGCATGCGGCTGCGGCTTTTGCCGCCGGTGTGCATAGGGCTCTGGAGGGAAGGGGGACCCCGATGGGGGAACTCGAGCGCAACATGCGCGATGACGTGGGGCAGTCTCAAGGCAACGCTCCAAGTACAGACAGTAGGAGACAAATGGATATGTTTGAGGACGAGCGCCAGCGCGTCTCGCATCGCCGTGGCGCAATTGCGCGCGGCGTAGCCAAGCGCGGCCTGGTGGCATTCCTGGCCTTCGCGATGGCCTTTAGCACCACGCCGTCTCAGCTGTGGGCCGAGGGCGCCGAGGGCATTACCGACGCTGTGGCTCAGGCTACGACGCCAGGCGAGGACGCAGCGCTTGCGGGCGGTACCGCTGAGCAGAGCGGCGCCGAGGTTTCGGATTCCGGGAGCGCGCCTGCAGCTAGTGCCGCCACTACAGAGGCAGCAACTGGCGACGAAGGCTCGGCGACGGGGGAGAGCCCTGCCACGAGCGAGCAGTCTTCGACGGCATCCGCTGGCCAAGCAGGATCTGCCGCCGCGGCTGCCGTCCAGACAGAGAACCCGACAGAAACTGGCGATGTCGTCAAGAAGCAAATCGAGGTCTCGTTCTCGATTATCGGCACCGATGCCGACGGCAAGGCTCAGACCTGGGTGGCGCCTACGCAGCTCAAGCTCGACGAGGGCGCGACGGCTGCGGATGCCTTCATTAAGCTGCAGGAGAAGACGGGCTTCAAGGCGAAGTACGATCCGAACACGGCATACGGTTTCTACCTCGAAAGCATCACCTCCCCGAGCGATGGCCGCACGCTTGCCTACGATCCGACGACTCATGCCTACTGGCAGCTGTTCGTCGACGGCGCGTCTTCCTCGGTTGGCGCGAGCAGCGTCAAACTCACCCAGGGGCAGAAGATTGAGTTTGCCTATACGGCTGGTAGCGCGTCCCCTGTCGTTAAGGACCAGCTTGCTGCGAATGTGACCGTCATTGGTCGCGATGCCCAGGGCAAGACTCAGACCTGGGTCGACAACGCGCAGTATGTGGTGACGTCCGGTTCGAGCGCGCTTGATCTTACGAAGGTCGCGCTTGAGGCGAATGATATTGACGCCGTTGCTGCGGGCTCCTTCATTCTGAGCCTTAAGTACAACGGTGTTGAGCTGGGTACGCCCCAAGATTATTCGACCTATTGGCAGCTGTTTATCAACGGCAAGTCGAGTGACTATACGGCGGACAATGTCACCATCCATGCTGGCGATACCGTCACGTGGTTCTACGGTGGCTGGGGAGACCAGTTGCCGTCCGATTCTGTCCATGCTTCCGTTCAGGTGCTTGGCAAGGACAAGGACGGCAAGCAGCAGGTTTGGGCTTCGACGGGCCAGACGAGTCTCAAGGCGGGCTCTACTGCTAAGGACCTGTTGGAGCAGACTGGTCTTAAACTCAAAGCTACAGAAGAGTCTTGGGGTTGGTACCTTAGGGGCATTACCTCGCCGCTTGACGGTAAGACCTATTGTGGCTCTGATGCTGCGACCAATAGCTATTGGCGCTTCTACGTAAAGGGCAAGTCCGACGCAAAGTACAAGTTCGCCGACGTTGGCGCTGGTGCCTACGAGCTCCATGAGGGTGACGCCGTCACCTTTATGTATGCTGGCGACAGCGATGCCCTCCCTGGTCAGGTGCTTGGATCCGCCGATATCATCGGCCCCGATGTCAACGGCAACAATACTCGCTGGGGCTCGGCAAGCAATGTTTCCCTGCCCGAAGGCTCTACGGCTCAGGACCTTATTGAGACGGTTCTGAAGGCGAAGGGCATTGATTACAAGGCCTCCCAGAGTGGTGCATACTGGTCCATTACTTCGCCGTTCGAAGACAAGTCTTACGGCTATGATGGTGCGACCGGTAAATACTGGCATCTGTATATCAACGGAGAGTCCTCATCTCTCTGTGCCAACCAGGTCACGCTCAAGAGCGGCGACAAGGTTACATTTGCCTACACCACCGAAAAATCGCCCATGCCCGATCCCGACAAGATTGTCGTGGACCCGAGTGCGACGACTCCTAATTGGGATGCCGAGTGGGCCGGCTACGGCAACAGTGGCAACGGTTCGACCGTAACGGATGCCAAGACGCCTGCGCAGGCCGCCGGTCTTAAGTGGGCCTTCGATTGGAAGGCCGAGTCTGGCCAGCAGTATGCCAACTGCAGCGAGCCTGTCATTGCTAACGGCTTTGTGTGCATCGCGACCGAGAACGAGCTCATTAAGATCGATTCGTCCACGGGCAAAAAGGTTGCCTCTGCGCCGCTTGCCTCCAAGGTGAGCTATACCTCTCGTCCGATCTATACCAATGGCCTTATCATCGTTCCGCTCAACGGCGGTGCGGTCCAGGCGATTACTGCAGACAAGCTGATCTGCAAGTGGCTGACGCCTGGTTTGACGGACTTGACGCAGAGCTCCTGCACCGTCGTTTCGGACGGCGAGTACGTCTATGTAGGCTCGGTCGATATTTCGTATGACGAGAATTACAATGCGACCTACGGCAACGGCTCCTTTGCGCGCATTAAGATTGCCACGGGCGAAGTTTCTTGGCAGAACATCGACCCTGCCGAGGGCTATTACTGGACTGGTGCGGCTTTGACGGATAAGTATGCCATCGTTCCTACGAGCGCGGGTACGCTTAAGTGCATTGATAAGACGACGGGCGATGTCGTTTCGACCATGAAGCTCGGCGCTGTCGCAAATGCCGATTGCATTGCCGATCCGTCCAATGGCTCGACCTTCTATCAGATGACGCACGACGGAAAGCTCCATGTGATTTCGCTTTCGGCGAAGGGCGTGCTGAGTGAACAGAAGACGGTTGATCTGGGCCTTACGAATAATCTGAGCGCCCCTGCGGTGTCTGGTGACAATCTGATTGTCGGCGGACAGACGGCTACTGGCTCTGCTCTGGTTCTCTATAACCTGAAGACGGGTAAGACCACGATGGTCGCTGCTGCCGACGGCAAGGCGCTGCCGGCTGGCCTCAACGGTATTGCTGCTACTCCGCTGGTGAGTGTTCAGGGCGGCAAGACCTATGTGTACTTCACCGTTAACAGCGCGGATAGCAAGGATTACGTCAACTACTCTGCTGGTGGTGGCGTGTATCGCTATACGCTCGGCGATGCAGAGGCGACGCAGATTTATGATGCGGCTGGCCATTACCAGTACTGTGACTCTCCGGTCATTGCCGATGCTTCTGGCAATCTCTACTACATTAATGATTCGGGCACGCTGTTTAAACTTGGAGCTGTCGAGTCTTGGACGGTTGCCTTTAACTCCAACGGCGGGTCTGCTTGCGACACTAAGTTTGTTGCTACGGCCGATGGCAAGCTGGTCAAGCCGGCCGATCCGACGCGCGATGGCTACACTTTCGGCGGTTGGTATACCGATGAGGCTTGCACGCAGGCGTATGACTTTAGCACGCCGGTGACGGCCGATCTGACGCTGTATGCCAAGTGGACCAAGAATGCCGTTAACCCTGGCGGTAATGGCGGCGCTGGTTCGAATGGCGGCGGCGGTTCTGGTACCGGTACTGGTTCTGGCACTGGCACTGTCACGGATTCCGGCTCCGGCTCGAAGGGCGGCGCTGTCGCCCCGGGTCATAAGCCGACGACCAAGACGACGGTGTCGACCAAGACCGAGACCAAGGACAACAAGTCCGACAAGAAGGACTCCGATAAGTCCGATAAGAAGGACGAGAAGAAGTCTGACAAGAAGGACAGCAAGTCCGACAAGAAGTCCGACAAGAAGTCCGATTCCAAGTCCGATACGGGTGCTGCTTCTACGACCACTGCTAAGAAGTCCTCTAGTGCTTCCGAGCAGGAGACTGGCACCAACCCGCTCGCCATTGTTGGCGTTGCCGCCGGCGTCATCGGTCTCGCCATCGTCGGCGTGTTCGTGTTCACCAAACGTCGGTAGGTGAGGGTTGTGTCCAATAAATCCAAGGACGCTGACCCCAAGCAACCAGATTCCTCGTTCATTCAGTTCGACGATGCAAAGCAACAGGGCGCCGCTTCGGCGGCGTCCGCCTCTCGTCGCAAGGCGCTCCTTGGCGTTCTTGCTGCCGCGTGCACCATTCTGATCGTCGTCTCGCTGGGCTTCGTCCATCCTTCCGAGAGCGGCGCCTGGTCCATTGACTGGATCGTTCAGACCGTGACGGGGGAGAGCGTCGTCGCCAAGGACACCAAGGGGTTTGGCTCGACTACGACTACGACTTCGGGCGAGGCCAGTTCCAAGGATTCCGAGTCTTCAAACAAGGAATCGGACAAAAACTCGGATAGCAAGAAGTCCGAGGACCGGGGCGGCAAGAAGTCTGGCGATAAATCCGCTGCCCAAAATACGGGAGCCGGTGATACTTCCAATGCGTCTGGCGGTGCTTCTTCGGGCGGTGGCCAGTCGTCTGATGGAGCCTCATCCTCTAATGGTGGAAACGCCTCCTCGGGCAGCCAAAGCGGCTCACAGGAGTCCAACTACGTTACGGTGACGGTTTCGGTCACATCGAGCGCTGTGGGCAATCCCGTGTCCTCTGGCGGCACCTTTACCTTTAACGAAGGCGCCACCGTTTACGATGCCCTGTGCGCGCTGGGCCTTTCTGTCAACGCACACGGCTCATCGTACGGCACGTATGTTTCTGCGATTGGTGGTTTGGCCGAGAAACAGTACGGCGGCACGAGCGGCTGGATGTACTCCGTCAACGGCACAACGCCCATGACGGCCTGCAGTAACTACGTTCTCTCCAATGGCGACAACGTCGTTTGGTATTACGTAACGGGCTAGAGGCCTCGACATAGCGCGCCAGACGGGCGGTTCGGACAAACATCCGGGCCGCCCGTTTTTCGTGCGAATGGGACTGGGTCGCCGGGTCTCTCGGCAAACAAAAAACCGGTTGGAATGGGAATTCCAACCGGTTATACATTCAAGCAAATAGTGAATCGACTATGACCGTGCGCCCTCGAGGAAGAAGCGGCGGCTGAAGTAGTTGTACCAGGTGACGAGGAACGTGGCGATGGCCTTCATGGCTTGGTAGCCGATGCTCAAAAACGTGACGCCCACAAACATATACAGGTCGTTGAGGCCCAGGCCGATCACCGACAGGATGGTGAAGATCGTGAACTCACGCTTGCGGCTCATGCCTTCGCGGTGGTCGAACACGTACTTCATGCTGAGCCAGTAGTTGACCACGACGGACGTGATAAACGAAACCGTGGTGCTCATCAAAAAGTCGAGGTGGAACAGCTCGACGAGCGCAATGAGCATGCCCCAGTCGATGCCAAAAGAGATAAGACCCACGACGGCAAACTTGAGGAACTGCTTGGTATGAGGTTGTGCCAGTGCCTTGCGCACGTAATCACATCCAATGCGTTGATGAATCGAGCAGAGGATACTTTAGAGCTTTTGCAAGGGAAACGTAAGGTCTTTGCCAAGAACTATACGAACTCGCCAAATTTTCAAGAGCCAATCCGCAAACGTTGCAAATTTGCCCGTAAACGAACGATGCCCACGGACGATACTGTGCTGAGCGCGCATTGTCCGTAGACATCGTAAAGCTGTAAGATTGCGAGCTACTTGGTCTCGTCGCCCTCCAGGAAGATCTTTCGGGTCACAAAGTTGTAGACCATGACAAGCGCGGTGGCGCATATCTTGGCGATATTGGCCTCGAGTCCCAGGCCGGCGTTGAGTGTCAGCACGATGCCATCGTTGAGCACCAAACCGATCACGGACAGCACGACAAAGATGATGAACTCGCGGCGGCGGCTCATGCCTTCCTTGTGCGCAAACACGTATTTCATGCTTGCGAGGTAGTTAAAGATGAGTGAGATGATAAAGCCGCTGGTGTTGGCGATTAGGATGTTGAGGCCCAGACCGTAGTGGAGCAGATTCATAATGCCAAAGTCGATAACCGTGGCAATGACACCGACGACGCCAAATTTCATAATCTGCGCAAGGAGCTTTTGCATGGTACCTGCCTTAAGCTGGCGCCGAAGCGCCGCGGGGATGACAAACTTAGCAAGTTTAGCCAATCCCCGCGGGTGGTGCTAGGCGCGCTCCTCGATAGCACCGTTTCTATATGCATCGAGCAGCTGGCGCAGGTCCTGGATCTGGCTGCGAATCTTGTCGCCAGTATCGGTGTCGCTCACCATGCGGCGACGGTCTGCTTGGTCAAAACGGTTGGTCTCGCTCTCGATGTCCACGTTGCGCGTGAGTGCTTCGGCAACCGTCGTAAAGGCCCGGTGCGACTTGAGGCGGCAGCCGCGCGAGCTCGAGATGAGCGTATAGCCGGCGATGCCCGTCTTGGGATGGTAAGCGCGGCAGAAGCCGCCATCGATGACCAGTAGCTTGCCCTCGGCGCGGATGGGCTGCTCACCCTTGGTGGTTTTAACGGGCGTGTGGCCGTTGATGATGTGGCCGGTCGGCGAACATGCCATGGGCGCGACGCCAAACTCGCGCATGATGTCGTCGCAGACCGAGGGCGACTTGGTAAGCGTAAAGTATGGGTCCATCGGCTCGACCCAGGTGCTCTTATCGGCGATATAGGCGCGCTCAAAGGTACGCACCAGGCGTCCGCTGGCGGGCGAGTTAAAGCCAATCCACAGGTACCACATCCAGTCGAGAGCGTCGCGGTCGCCCACGCGCCAGGCGCGGCGGGCGATGTGGTCGCAAAAATCGAGATAATCGCGCCCGGCGTGCCAGGTGCCCAGACAGTTCATGCTGCTAAAGGTGCCGTCTTCGTTGAGCGGAACGCAGCCGTGGAAGAGCAGGTTGCCGTTGGCGACCTTGTACATCGAGCCGTGGGAATAGAGGAAATCGATATGGCGATGCAGGTGATCGGCGGTGACAAACTCGGACACGAGCTTGTCGATGATGTGCTGCTCCTGGGGCGTGAGCGTATAGGGGTCCGCCGGGTCGACGGTGGGGAAGTCGTTGGTCGTGAGCGGCCACACGCTGCCGTCGGCGAGCGTGACCGTGCCGGAGTCGTGTTCGATCTTGTCGAGTAACAGGCGGTTGGTCATATCGAACTCGGGGTGGCGCTGGATAATCTGGCCCTCGAGCTTAAAGAGCAGCACGTTGATGGCCTTGATCAGCGGAGTGATGGACTCACCGGCGGTGTAGGTGGCATCGGCAAAGGCGACAAGCTCACGCAGCGAGATACCGTAGTCATTCTCGAGGATCTCGTAATTGTCGTAGCGTAGGTTGTTGCGCAGCACCGTGGCGATGCAGGCGGGCTCACCGGCCGCAGCGCCCATCCACAGCAGATCGTGGTTGCCCCACTGGATGTCGAGCGAATGATAGGTGAGCAGGCGGTCCATAATCTTGGCCGCGCCGCCGCCTCGGTCGAAGATGTCGCCCACCAGGTGAAGGTGGTCGACGGCCAGCCGCTTGATGAGCGAGGCGAGCGACTCGATAAAGTCGTCGGCGCTGGCGGTCTCCAGAATGGACTCAACAATGCGCTCGTGATAGCGCACGCGATAGTTGTTCTCGTCCGGATGCGTGTGCAACAACTCGTCGATGATGTATGCGTAATCGCGTGGGATGGCCTTGCGCACCTTGGAGCGCGTATAGCGGCTCGAAAGCGAGCGAGCGACCATGATGAGCTGGTCAAGCATCGTCTTGTACCAGGTTGGCGAGTCCTCGCGCCGGCTGCGGACCAGGTCGATCTTCTCGCGCGGGTAGTAGATGAGCGTACACAGCTCGCCCTTTTCGTCAAAGGAGAGCGTGTCGCCAAAGATCTCGTCGACATGTTCGCGCACGACGCCCGAGCAGTTGTTGAGGATGTGCATAAAGGCTTCGTACTCACCATGCACGTCGCTCATAAAATGCTCGGTGCCCTTGGGTAGGTTGAGGATGGCCGAGAGGTTGATAATTTCGGTAAATGCGGATTGTTCGGTGGGGAACTGTCTCGACAGCAGGCGCAGATACTTAAAGTCTTGCGGATTGCGATCGAATGCGACCATGAAACACCTTCCGATGGGGTTGGTAAAACTGATAAACAGCGTCAAACGTTTATCAGTATGCGCCGCTTTTGTTTCGATTTTGCGCCAGCGGCTGAATTGTCGGCTGAACGGTTTGGTAAATCGATTTAGTTGAGGTAGATATGGCGGTTGGGTGGAGACGACAGAGGGTGTTTTTTCAGATATTTATGCGTGGGGCCGGTGGAGACGATGGTGGTAAAGATGTTCACTATTTTTGGTTCGATTTGGTAAATAGTGGACATATGTACCGTATGTAGGCTCACTGTGCGATAATTTGCGCAGCAATACTTAAGGAGCCTCATATGAGTGATTTTGTCCTGACCTGTGAATCCGCCGCCGACCGAACCCGTGAGTTCTTTGCGTCGCGTAATATCCCTGTCGTGTGTTTTCATTACGAGATCGACGATGTTGTCTATACGGACGATCTGTATCAGTCGATTACGCCGGACGAGTTTTTTGCCCAGATTGCCGCGGGCACCATGCCCAAGACGTCTCAGGTGAGCGTGGGTGAGTACGAGGAGTTTTGGGAGCCGTTTGTTGCCGAGGGTAAAGACGTGCTGCACTTGGCGTTGTCGTCGGGTATTTCGGGCACGTATGGATCGGCCTGCGTTGCGGCGCAGATGCTCGCGGATCGCTATCCCCAGGGCGGCAAGGTGCGCGTCATCGATTCGCTGGCGGCGTCTTCGGGCTTTGGCCTGTTGCTGGAATATGCCGCCGACGTGCGCGATAGCGGGGCTTCACTCGACGAGACGGCTGCCTGGATCGAGGAGCACAAGCTCAACCTGCACCACTGGTTCTTCTCGACCGATCTGTCGAGCTACCTACGCGGCGGTCGCATTTCGGCTGCGAGCGCGATCATTGGCACGGCGCTTAAGATTTGCCCGCTTATGACGGTCGATTGCGAAGGTAAGCTGTCGCCACGTGAGAAAATTCGCACTAAGAAGCGCGCGATTTCCGAGATGGCTAAGACCATGACGGCACACGTGCAGGACGGTGCGGATTATTCGGGTAAGTGCATCATGTCGCACTCGGCGTGCCGCGAGGATGCCGAGGCAGTTGCGGCGCTGATTGAGGAACAGGTTCCGCAGCTCAAAGGCAAGATTGAGATCAACAATATCGGTGCTCTGATCGGTTCGCACACTGGACCTGGTACGGTGGCGCTCTTCTTTATGGGCGACAAGCGCGTGGATTAACTTGACCCATCACGTCGCGCACGATTGCTCAAACGAAAACGGCCCGCCTCACGTTTGTGTGGGGCGGGCCTTGCCCTTACGGTTAGCGTTTCTTTCCGCGGAAGAAGAAGCCGTGTAGCGAGGGCTTGAGTCCACGGTTGGCGCGACGCTCCTCGATATGATCGTGGATCGAAGCGACGCGTTCGATAACCTCGTCGGGAATCGGCACGTCGGGATTCATGTTCTCGACCTGGCTGACCTCGGCGGCGGCGACCTGGTCGATAATGGGCACATCGTCGCGCGAGATGACGGGTGTGGCGTCTTCTTTCATCTTGCGGTAGCGCTGCATCATGTCGGTCTGTAGCTGCTGGGCCGAAGGCGGCGTCCAAATGATGGCGTTGGCGCCGGCGGCGATGGTCTCGCGGATGCTCTCGGGTGTTTTGCCGCCCGGTGCGATGAGCGGCAGGTTGGGATAGTGCTCGCGCAGCTCGCGCAGAACCTGCGGCGTGTTCTTGCCGGCGGCGATGTTGAGGATCTTGGCTCCGGCGCGCACTTTGGCATGCGCATCATCGTCGCAGCGTACGACCGTGGCGATGACGGGGATGTCAGCGATGTTGGTGATGTGCTCGACCATCTCGGCAGTGGCGGGGGAGTTGACCACGCAGCCCGCCGCGCCCTGCATCTCGGAGACGGCTGCCATCTGTACGGAGCGCTTGCCGGTCGTAGTTCCGCCGCCCACGCCTACAAAGACCGGGCACTCGGCAACGGTCAGCAGCGCCTGCGTAATGGCCGGCTGCGGCGTGAAGGGGTAAACGGCAAAGACGGCATCGGCGTTGGAGTTGCGGATGACCGCGACGTCGGTGGTGTAGATAAGTGATTTGATGCGACGACCGAAGAGCGTAAAGCCGCTGGCCTCCTCGATCTCGTCGGGCATGCGGAGGGCCGCCTTGCGCAGGCGTCCGTCGATGGGCAGCGGCTCCATGGGGAGCAGTCCGTTGGGGGTCACGGCTACCTGGGGCTCGGTGAACTCGTCTGCGAGCTCGACCTCGGAAAAATCGACCGAGGCGACGATGTCCTCGTGAACCTCGGCGGGAACATCGATGGGGGTCTGGTCGTTAGTCGCGGCAGGCGCGTCGAAGGAGCTGGTGCCGACAAAGGCGTCGACGCGCTCGTTCAAATCGTTGAGAGTATCCATGGGGGCTCGATTCTATGCGATGGTGGCCGGCGGGGTGCCGACAGCGTTGTGCTTGCTAAATCGTTTGACGAGTTGATTTTTCCCCGCCGCGCCATCCGTTAGACCGAAGGACCGGCGAACGTGAAGGAGCTGTGGTGGCGGGTATTGAGGTGCTATCTTGAATGTCCCGTTTAAAAGAGAGGTGACGCGGTATGGATTTCACAGCAATGTTGGGCTCGATTGGCCTGTGTGTGGGCGCAATCGTTGCCGCCGCGGTCATCTACTTTGTGGTTACGGCCATTAAAGGCAAAAGAGTCGAGCGTAAGGAACGCGAGGCACTTAAGCAGCACCGTGACCAGCAGGACAAGCGCGCACGGAGATAGTTTGTTGAGTTTTGAATCCGTGCGCTAGCTGCGTTTTCGGATCAGGGCGATATAGAAGCCCTCAAAGTCGCGGCTGGGCGGAATGGTCAGCGTGCCGGGCATACCGTTGGCGACGGACGAGACGTGGCCGGCGGCGATGGCCTCGGTGAGGGCGTTGCTCTCGACGCGCGGCTCTTCGCCAGCTTCCTGAGCACGGCGTGCTTCGCTTTCGCTCGGCGTGCCGTCGAGGGGGATAAGCTCGCAGTCCATGTGCTTGTCGAGGGCCTCTTGCAGGGCGTCCTCGTTTTCCTGCGGCAAGATCGAACAAGTCGAATAGACGAGCGTGCCGCCCGGTTTGAGGGCTCCCATGGCGCGGTCCAGAAGCGCGCGCTGCGAGCGGGCGCACTTGCCGAGCAACTGCTCGGTCAGGCCGCGCAGACTCTTCTCGTTGCCGCTGATGACGGTGCCCGTGCCGGTGCAGGGAGCGTCGAGCAGGATACGGTCAAAGCGGAAGAACTCGTCGAGCTCGCGTGCGTCGATGCGCATGACGGGCACGTTTTTTGCGCCTTGGCGGTGGAGGTTGGCTTCGAGCTTCTCGGCGCGGGGAATGCTCATCTCGCAGGCGGTAAGGTGCGCCTGTCCCTGCGTGAGGGCGGTAATTTGCGTCGTCTTGCCGCCAGGGGCTGCGCACATGTCCAGGATGTCCTCGCCTGCCTGGGCGCCCAGGACCAACGGTGGCATCATGGACGACAGGCTCTGCAAGTAGATCTTGCCGTCGCAGTAGATGTCGAGGTCCCACAGGTCGGAAACCTGGGCCTCGGGCAGGATGAAGGCGTCCGGATACCATGCGATGGGGCGGTGGGCGATGCCGGCTGCGTCGAGCGCGGCGGCGATGTCCTCGGCGGTCGCCTTGAGCGTGTTGGCGCGCAGCGTGACCGGGCGTGTGGCCGCGGCGCCGAAGCCCTCGATTATGAGCTGGGCATCGGCGGGTGCATAGGCGCCGGCGACCGTGTCGACCATAAAGCGCGGCAGGTCGGCGGCGGAGTGTTGGGCGGCAAGCTGGTCGGAAAGCTCGGTGGCAGCAAACTGCCTGAGCTTGAGCTCGGGCTTAACCTGCTTTTTTTGCTTACGACGACGCGGCTCGGACATCCGTCTTTCCTTCCACCGAAATGATTATTCTGGGACGGGGATTAAAAAATCATTTAATGATCCCCGTCACAAAAAGACTGTACTGTGGCGCCCGGGAATGATTTTTTAATCCCCATTACAGTTTGAGTCGTCCGAAAGGGCGGCTCTTTTCCGTTGCATGGTTAT
>CABUIE010000014.1 GCA_902491565.1 uncultured Collinsella sp. | reverse complement strand
TCTTTCATGCAGCAGGGGCTCTCAATGTTTTTATGTCCTGCTCATATCGTCTCTGCCGGCAGTGGGGGGCAGTCCTTGCAGCTTTTTCGCGAAGACTGTCCCCAACGACTAGTCATTCAAGAACGTCCCCAATGACTAGCCGATGACTAGGCGAGGGCGGCCATGATGGTGCGGGCGACGCCGTCGTGGTCGTTGTCGAACTCGGTGATGGCGTCGGCGGCGTCGCGGTCTTCGGGCTCGCCGTTGATCATGGCTATGCCGTGGCCTGCTGCCTGCAGCATGGGAATGTCGTTGATGTTGTCGCCGAAGCCCCAGGCGTCGGCGAGACGCTCGCCCAGGTGCTCGCATAGCCATGTGAGGGCCGTTCCCTTGGTGGCGCCCTCGCCCATGACCTCGATATTCATGGCGTACGAACGCGTGACCTCAATGCCTCCGAGCGTGTCGAGCTCCGCCGCGATGGCGTCGCGATCGGCCGGGTCGTGCCAGTACATGGCGATGCGTTCGAGTGTCTCGACCTCGTCGATCTTACTGTCGATATCCATGTCGATCGGTGTTCGTGTGCGCTTGAGCGAAGCCGCGATGTGGGGGTCGCCGCCGCAGAACTCGTCTAGGCGCTCATAGAGCGAGCGGGGGAGGAAGCACTGGCCGTCGGCGAAGATATCGAAGGTCACATCGTGGCCGGCGGCGATGCGATGGATGCGATGGGCGATGCCACGGTCGAGCGGTCGGCTCAAGATACGTTTGGCGCGTGAGGCATCGGTAGGCGCATCTTCGTCGAGCTGCCAGACGCTGGCACCATTGGCGCAGACCGCGTAGTGCACGGCAGGATGGGCGAGGATAGGCTCAAAGATGCCCGACAGCGGGCGCCCCGTGCAGGGCACAAACTCAATACCGCGGCGCGCAAGCTCGTCGAGCATTGCCCAAGTGGCGTCGCTCATCTGCTTATCGCTCGTCAGCAGCGTTCCATCCATATCGGAAAACACAATCATTCGCTGCGATCCTTTCTACTGGCATAAAAAGCGTGGCCGAGGGCGGTGATGCCCTGGCCACGCTCGGGTTCTATAACGGTCTGCGTCCTAACGATCGGCGAGCGGCTTGTACTCCAGCGGCTCGATAACCGGGCGATACGCGGGACGGATGATGCGGTGCGCGCAGAAGAGCTCTTCCATGCGGTGTGCCGACCAGCCGGCCATGCGGGCGACGGCGAACAGCGGCGTAAAGAGCGTCTCGGGCACGCCGAGCATCTTGTAGATAAAGCCCGTGTACAGGTCGATGTTGGCGCAGATGGGCTTGGTCATGCCGTGATCGCGCATCACTTGCGGGGCCAGGCGCTCGATGCGCTCGATGAGCGCGAACTCCTCGCCCAGGTCCTTCTTGGCTGCCAGCGAGCGCGCGTAACGACGGCACACCTCGGCACGCGGGTCGCTCAGCGTGTAGACGGCGTGGCCCATGCCGTAGATGAGGCCCGTGCCGTCGAAGGCCTGCTTGTCGAGGATCTTGCTCAGGTAGGCTGCGACCTCGTCCTCGTCCTCCCAATTGGAGACATGCGCACGGATGTCCTCGTGCATGGACACGACCTTGGCGTTGGCGCCGCCGTGGCGCGGGCCCTTGAGCGAGCCGATAGCTGCGGCGTAGGCGGAATACGGGTCGGTGGCCGAGGAGGACAGCACGCGGCAGGCGAACGTGGAGTTATTGCCGCCGCCGTGCTCGGCATGCAGCATAAGCATCACGTCGAGCAGCATGGCCTCGTCGCGGGTGAATGCCATGCCGCCGCGCAACACCTGTAGGATGGTCTCAGCGGTGGAGAGGCCGGGTGTGGGGTGCGGCACATGAACCTCGGAGCCGCGGCGCTTGGCGACCGAGGCCATATGCGCGAAGGCGGCGATGCGGGGGAGACGGGCGAGCATGGAGATGGCGACGTCGATTTCGTGTTCGGGTGTAATGGCGTCGGGCTCGGCGTCGAAGGCGTAGAGCAGCAGCACGGCGCGCTGAAGCACATTCATGATGCTCGACGACACCGTGGTCATGGGGAACTCACGGACGTATTCGTCGCTCAGGTGCCTAAAAGCACCCAGGCGTCCGCAAAAACCGTCGAGTTCCTCTTTGGTGGGCAGCGAGCCCGTGATGAGCAGATAGGCGACCTCTTCGTAGCCGTAGCGGTTCTCGGCCTGGGCGTTGTTGACCAGATCCTCGATGCTGTAGCCACGAAGTGTGAGCTTGCCCTGATCGGGCACGACTTTACCGTCGACCTTGTTGTAGCCGTGCACGTCCGAGATGCGGGTAAGGCCCGCGACCACGCCCGAGCCGTCGGCATTGCGCAGGCCGCGCTTGACGTTGTGCTCTACGAACAGGTCCTCGTCGTACGGGGCGGTCGGCAGGCCGTGGTAGAGGTTTTCGCTTTCGGGCGAAATCTGACGGCTCGCCTCGTAATCCAGAACCAGGCGGCTCAGGTGATCGTCGAAGCGGTAGTAGATTTTCTTGGCGTCGTAGGCCATGCGTGCTCCTCTCCGGTCCGCTTTGGGGCGGCGCGCTTGGACGATATGACGTCAGGCTGCCCTGAGCGGCTTGTTCGCTACAGGCGGTACATAAAGTTAAAGACGTCCTCGCGCTGAATGGACACGTTGACGCCCGAAAGCTCGCCTGCCTCGGCCAGGGCCTTCTGCAGCTCGGCGAAGTCGAGCTTGGACTCGGCGGTGTCGGCCAGCATGGTCATGGTGAAGATGTCCTCGATAATGGACTGCGTGATGTCGCGGATGTCGACGTTGGCCTCGCCCAGAACACGGGTGACGCCGGCGACGATACCGGGGCGGTTCTTGCCAAGGACGGTGATGACGATACGGGAGGACGAGATCTCGGCCATGGGAAACCCTTTCGCGTGGTTGCGGCGCGCGCGGGCGCTCCGCTACGGTACAGTGTTCATCATTGTACCTGTCTGGCGCCAAAAGGGGTGTGCTTACTGCGGCGTTACACGTCTGCAACATGGGCGAAGGGGCGACAGGGTGCGTGTCCGCTGCGGTTGGCCACGCCGCGTTGCACAAAGACCGTGAACCTTTTGTGGGACGCGCGGCGCCGTGGTACCATAGCCAAGTTTGTTGTCTTGGTCGGAAACCAAGACGCCTTATGCGCTGATCGGTAACCAGCGCCTGACTAATAAGGAGTCCTACCATGAAGCAGGGTATCCATCCCCAGTATGTCGAGTGCACGGTGACGTGCTCCTGCGGCAACACCTTCAAGACGCACGCTACCGTGTCCGAGATGAAGGTCGAGCTTTGCAACGAGTGCCACCCGTTCTACACCGGCCAGCAGAAGTTCGTCGACACCGGTGGACGCGTCCAGCGCTTCGCCGACAAGTTCGGTGGCGCCGCTGCCGCCCAGCTCAAGAAGGCCGAGGAGGCCAAGGCTGCCAAGGCCGCCAAGGCTGCTGAGGCCGAGGCCGCTCGCAAGGCTGCCGCTGAGGCTAAGGCTGCCGAGAAGGCTAAGCGTGCTGCTAAGTTTGCCGAGGAGGCTGCCAAGCAGGCCGCCGAGGCTCCCGCAGAGGCTCCCGTCGAGGAGGCCGCTGCCGAGGCCGAGACCACCGAGGCTGCTGAGTAAATAGCTCGCCGCGGAATCACTCGCATTCATGGCATGAGGGCCGTGCATCCATTTGGGTGCGCGGCCCTTTTTCTTTTTAAATTAGTGCGAACTAACCTGTCCCCATGGCACCACATGGCAGAGAGGCGGCGTTTGCCCAGATAGACCTGCCAAAATTAACCTGTCCCATTGTGGCAGGTTGGTCGTAGTTATTACGTGGCGGTCGAGCTCGACCGTATAGGCCGCGCCTTGTTTGGCTAAAGTACAATCATCTGTGTTTAACTCGTCCGCAGCTGCACGGCGTGGGCGATGGCCAAAAAGGAAAACCACATGGGATTCATGTCAAAGCTGCTGTCCTTTGGATCCGATAAGGACCTTAAGCGCTACTACAAGATCGTCGACCAGATCAACGGTCTTGAGCCCCAGTTTGAGAAGATGACCGAGGAGGAACTCCGCGCCCAGACCGATAAGTTCCGCGAGCGTTACGCCAACGGCGAGTCGCTCGACGACATGCTCCCCGAGGCCTTTGCCACCGTGCGTGAGGCTTCCAAGCGCACCATGGGTATGCGCCACTTTGACGTGCAGCTCATTGGCGCCATGGCACTGCACGAGGGCCACATCGCCGAGATGAAGACCGGCGAAGGTAAGACCCTCGTCTCCACGTTGGCCGGCTATCTTAACGCTATTGCCGGCAAGGGCGTGCACGTCGTTACTGTCAATGATTACCTTGCCAAGCGCGACTCCGAGTGGATGGGCCGCATCTACAAGTACCTGGGCATGACCGTCGGTCTGCTCCAGAACAACATGCCGCTCGAGCTCAAGCGCCCGGCCTACCAGGCCGACGTCACGTACGGCACCAACTCCGAGTTCGGTTTCGATTACCTGCGCGATAACATGGTCACCCGCCCCGAGCAGCGTGTGCAGCGCGGCCACAACTACGCCATCGTCGACGAGGTTGACTCCATCCTAATCGACGAGGCGCGTACCCCGCTCATCATCTCGGGCGCCGGCACCAAGTCCGCCAGCACCTACAAGGACTTCGCGCGTGCCGTGCGTGGCCTTGAGCGCGGCGAGGACGTGTCGCACGACATGCTCACCGCCACCGAGGACGTGGAGCCCACGGGCGACTATGTCATGGATGAGGCCAAGCACACCATTGCCGCTACCGAGCGCGGTCTTAAGAAGATCGAGCGCCGCCTGGGCATCGAGGACATCTACGCCGATCTCTCTGGCCAGCTGGTCAACCACCTGCAGCAGGCGCTGAAGGCCCAGTACATGTTCCACCGCGATAAGCAGTACGTGGTCACCAACGGCGAGGTCAAGATCGTCGACGAGTTCACCGGCCGCATTATGGAAGGCCGCCGTTATTCCGAGGGCCTGCACCAGGCCATCGAGGCCAAAGAGGGCGTGCTCGTACGCGAGGAGAACCAGACCCTGGCCACCATCACCCTGCAGAACTACTTCCGTCTGTACGACAAGCTCTCCGGCATGACCGGCACGGCACTTACCGAGGATGCCGAGTTCCGCGAGATCTACAAGCTGCCCGTCGAGGTCATCCCCTCCAACAAGCCCGTGCAGCGCGTGGACCACGAGGACCTGGTGTACCGCACCATTCAGGCCAAGTACAACGCCGTTGCCGACGACGTTGAGCGTCGTCACGCCAAGGGCCAGCCGGTCCTGGTGGGCACCGTCTCCATCGAGAGCTCCGAGAAGCTGTCCGCCGCCCTTACCAAGCGCGGCATCGCACACGAGGTCCTCAACGCCAAGCACCATGAACGCGAGGCCCACATCGTGGCCCAGGCCGGACGCTACGGCGCCGTGACCATCGCCACCAACATGGCCGGTCGTGGTACCGACATCCTGCTGGGCGGCAACCCCGACGAGTTGGTGCGCGAGCGCCTGGAGTACGAGGGCCTGACCATGGAGGACGTGACGCCCGAGCAGCTCGAGCAGTTTAACGCCGAGGCCAAGGAGACTTGCAAGGCCGAGCGCGAGCGCGTGCTTGCCGCCGGTGGCCTGACCGTTATCGGCACCGAGCGCCACGAGTCCCGCCGTATCGACAACCAGCTGCGCGGCCGCTCCGGCCGTCAGGGCGATCCGGGCGAGACCCAGTTCTACCTGTCGCTCGAGGACGACCTCATGCGCCTGTTCGGTGGCGACAAGATGGACCGCGTCTCCAAGATGATGGTCACGGCCGACATGGGCGACGACATGCCCATCCAGCACAAGATCATCTCCAAGGCCGTCGAGAGCGCCCAGCACAAGGTCGAGAGCATCAATTTCTCCATGCGTAAGAGTGTCCTTGAGTACGACGACGTCATGAACAAGCAGCGCCAGGTCATCTACGCCGAGCGCAATAAGATTCTTGACGGCAAGGACCTGACCGACCACATCACCGAGGTCATGCACGACACCGTGTACCGCTGCGTGCAGGAGTTCTGCACCAAGGACAGTCACGATGGCGAGCGCGACCTGGAGGGCCTGCGCAAGTGGGTTGTGGAGCTCACCGGCCACATCGATACGCCGAAGTTCCCCGACGAGGATTATGAGGCCCTGGCTGCCGATGTCCTGGCTTACGTAGAGAAGTGCTACAACATGAAGGCCGAGCGCTTGGGCGAGGACCTGATGCGCGAGCTCAACACCCAGGTCATGCTGCGCGTCATCGATACCCGCTGGATGAACTACCTGCAGGAGATGGACTACCTCAAGACCGGCATCGGCCTGCGCGGCTTTGGCCAGCGCGACCCGCTGGTCGAGTACAAGACCGAGGCCTACGGCGCGTTCCAGATACTCGTCGATACCATGTATGAGGATTACCTGCGCACGGTTTTGCGCATCGAGATCAAGGCTGCCCCGCGTGCCGTGGAGCACAAGGAGGAGCCCTCGCTCGAGGGTGCGCGCTTCTCCGGTCCTGCCGAGGTCGATGGTGACAACGGCGACTCGGTGCTGCGCAAGCAGGCGCAGGTGCAGGCCCGCACGGCTGTCCAGGGTGGTCCGGCTGCCGTCAACAACGGTGGCAAGGTGACCACTTATCGCAAGTCCGAGAGCGACGATCCGTACGTCAACGTGGGCCGCAACGACCCGTGCCCCTGCGGTAGCGGCAAGAAGTTTAAGTACTGCCACGGCAGGAATCGTTAATGGCTGAGGCTTTAGAGATAACGCCCGCCGAGCTGGACGCGTTCGCGGACCGGCTCGGCGAGGTCGAGTCGTATCTCCACCTGGACGAGAAGCGTACCCGTGTGACCGAGCTCGAGGCCAAAAGCGTTGCCCCTGGCTTTTGGGATGACGCCGACGCCGCCCGTGCCACCATGGAGGAGATCGCGCGTACCAAGGAAGATATCGCTGCCGTGGACACCGCGCGCGGTGAGCTCTCTGATGCCCGCGCGGCGTTGGAGCTTGCCGACGAGATGGGCGATGACCCCGATGCCGCCGCGCTGCGCGAGGAGGCTGCCGCGACGGCGGAGCGCCTGGCCCGCGCTATCGACGAGCTTGAGCTTTCGAGCTGGTTTACCGGTGAGTTCGATCACGGCGATGCCATTGTGACTATCAAGCCCGGACAGGGTGGTCTGGAGGCCCAGGACTGGACCTTCATGCTCTTTAAGATGTACATGAAGTACTGCCAACGTCGCGGCTGGAAGGTCACCATTAACGACTGTCCCGCGGCTGAGGTCATCGGCATCGACCGTGCGACCTTTACCGTCGAGGGCAAGGACGCGTTTGGCATGCTGCGCGCCGAGGCCGGCGTCCACCGCTTGGTTCGCATTAGCCCCACCGACGACAAGAAGCGCCGCCAGACCACGTTTGCCGGCGTCGAGGTCATCCCCGTGCTACCCGATGATATCGACATCGAGATCAGTCCCGACGACATCCGCGTGGACGTGTACCACGCGAGCGGCCCGGGCGGTCAGGGCGTCAACACCACTGACTCCGCCGTGCGCGTGACGCATTTTCCCAGCGGCATTGTGGTCACCTGCCAAAACGAGCGCAGCCAGATCCAGAACAAGGCCGCGTGCATGCAGATCCTCAAGGCTCGCCTGTACGAGATTGAGCTCGAGAAGCGTGCCGAGGCCCTGGATGAGATCCGCGGACCCAAGACCACGATTGGTTTTGGCAACCAGATTCGCAGCTACGTGCTCTACCCGTACCAGATGGTCAAGGACCTACGCACGGGCGTGGAGACCAGCAATGTCGAGGCCGTTCTTGACGATGGCGACCTGGACCCGTTTGTTATTGGCTACCATCGTTGGGCCACCGGCAACGCCGATGCAGAAGGCTCGGAGGTCTAAAACATCGGGCAGCTTCAAGCCGATGCTAAGCCCAACGGTTGGACGGGTTTGTATCCAGAATAAACCCTGCGCAGGGGTGGTTTTTGTCCGGCGAATCGGTAGAATCGAATACAGCAAGAAGTTCGAAGCGCATCCGTTTGGGTGCGCTTTTTTGAGGGAGGCAGCATGGCATATCGTCTGGACATCAAGCGCATTCTTTCGATGAACTTCTTTCACGACCTGCCCCAGATTATGTTGGGGTGCGCTCTGGCCGCTATTGCGACCGACCTGTTTTTGATTCCCAACGGCCTTGCTGCCGGTGGCGTTACGGGCCTTGCCACCATTATCCAGGCGGTCGGTGCATCGCGCGGCCTATCGCTTCCCGTTGGTATTCAGACGATCGTGATGAACGCCTTGCTGTTGTTGGTCGTTATGCGCGAGGGCGGCATGTTCTACGTGGTGCAGACCGCGACGGGCTTTGTGCTGCTGGGCTTCTTTACCGATCTGTTCGCCCCGTTTGTAGCACCTCTGGCGGATGCGGACCTGATGCTCCCTGCCATGTGGGGCGGCATTATTACGGGCATCGGTTACGGCATGGTGTTGCGCGCCGGCGCCAACACCGGCGGCTCGGACACGATTGGCCAAATCATCTCGCGTAACACCTCACTGCCGGTGGGCTCGACCGTCATGGCGATCGATGTTGCCGTATGCGCGCTGTCGGCTCCGGTCTTTTCAATCGAAAACGCACTATATGCAGGCCTTTCGATGGTCATTAGCGGCTACGTGATCGATGCCGTGGTCGATGGTGGCAACAAACGCCGTATGGTACTCATCATCTCGGACAAGTTCCCTGATATCGCTGCCGATATCATGTATGGCCTGGGTCGTGGTTGTACCAAGTTTAAGGCGACTGGCATGTATTCGGGTGCCGAGAAGCCGGTGATTATGGTCATCGTGAGCCGTCGAGAGCTCAATACCCTCAAGACGATCGTGCGCGAGCGCGATCCTCACGCCATTGTGACGGTCGCTGACGTTACGGAAGCCTTCGGCGAGGGATTCAAGGACATTAGCGCGTAGGGGCGACCGCGTTCCATCCAAAAGACGTTCACATTGATAAACCGTTTCATCAGCGGTTCTGCCTGCTAAATTGTTCAAATAATGATAAAAACTCTGGTAAAGCCATCAGTTTCCAGCATAATGAATGACGTACGTGCATTGCGGCTGTGTTGGGATTACCTTCGGTGCCGTGCGCATTTTGTCTAATGAGGATGAAAGGAAGGCACAATGAGCGACGAAGAGCTCAAAAAGGTTGCCAACGAGGTAAGGAAGGGCATCGTCACCGGCGTGCACGCTGCCAAGTCCGGCCATCCGGGCGGTTCGCTCGGCGCTGCCGACATCATGACCTATCTGTACTTTGAGGAAATGAACGTCGACCCGGCCGACCCCCGCAAGGCCGACCGCGACCGCTTCGTGCTTTCCAAGGGTCACTGCGCGCCTGGTCTGTACGCCGTGCTCGCCGAGCGCGGATTCTTCCCCAAGGAGGATCTCGAGACGCTGCGCCACATCGGCAGCCACCTGCAGGGCCATCCCAACATGAACGACACCCCGGGCGTCGACATGTCCACCGGCTCGCTCGGCCAGGGCATCTCCGCCGCCGTGGGCATGGCCGTTGCCGCCAAGCACTGGGGCGACGACTATCGCACCTACGCCCTGCTGGGCGACGGCGAGAGCGAGGAGGGCCAGGTCTGGGAGGCCGCCATGTTTGCCGGCAACCAGCAGCTCGACAACCTCTGCGTGATCGTCGACCATAACGGCCTGCAGATCGATGGCCCCGTCGAGGAGGTCAACGACCCCATGCCGCTCGCCGACAAGTTCCGCGCCTTCAAGTTCCATGTGGTGGAGCTCGCCGACGGCAACGACTTCGACCAGATCCGCGCCGCCTTTGCCGAGGCCCGCGCCACCAAGGGTCAGCCGACCGCCATTATCGCTGAGACCACGAAGGGCAAGGGCGTCTCCTTTATGGAGAACCAGGTGGGTTGGCACGGTAAGGCCCCCAACGATGAACAGTTTGAGCAGGCCATGGCAGAGCTCACGGCCGCCGGAGAGGAGCTCTAGGATGGCAGACGTCAAGAAAATCGCCACGCGCGTAAGCTACGGCGAGGCCCTCGTCGAGCTCGCCAACGAGCACGATGACTTTGTGGTCCTCGACGCCGACCTGGCCGCCGCCACGCAGACCGGCAAGTTTAAGGCCGCGTGCCCCGACCGCTTCTTCGATGTGGGCATCGCCGAGAGCAACCTGATGGGTGTTGCCGCCGGTATCGCAACCACCGGCCGCGTCGCCTTCGCGAGCAGCTTTGCCATGTTTGCCGCCGGCCGCGCCTTTGAGCAGGTCCGCAACTCCATCGGCTATCCGCACCTTAACGTTAAGATCGGTGCCACGCACGCCGGTATCTCGGTGGGCGAGGATGGCGCCACGCACCAGTGCTGCGAGGATATCGCCCTCATGCGCGTCATCCCCGGCATGACCGTGATCGTTCCCGCCGACGACATCGAGGCCCGTGCCGCCTACGAGTGCGACGGCCCCGTGTACATGCGCTTCGCCCGTCTGGCCTCGCCGGTTATCAACGACCCCGAGACCTACAAGTTCGAGGTGGGCAAGGGCATCGTCATGCGCGAGGGCACCGACGTCACCATCATCGCCTGCGGCCTGATGGTCGGCGAGGCGCTCGAGGCCGCTGAGCAGCTTGCTGCCGAGGGCATCGATGCCGAGGTCATCAACATGCACACCATCAAGCCCATCGATGCCGACCTGATCGTCAGGAGCGCCACCAAGACCGGCCACGTCGTGACCGTCGAGGAGCACTCCGTGATCGGTGGCCTGGGCGGCGCCGTTGCCGACGTCCTGTGCGAGCAGTGCCCGACGCCGCTCAAGAAGATCGGCGTCAACGACACCTTTGGCGAGTCCGGCCCGGGCGCCGAGCTCCTGCACAAGTACGGCTTGGACGCGGCCAACATCGTGGCGACCACCAAGGAGTTCTTGGCCTAGGACAAGACGAGGCAAAGTATCGCCTCAACAACCACATACAAGCCAGAACAGGGGCGTCCCCAAAGAGGGCGCCCCTGTTTTTTCGGCAACAAACAAGACAGGCCCGCACCAAGCAAGGGCTTCCTCCGGGAAACGGGCCCATCCCAGCCAAGTGCAATTCAGCCCCCAAGCATAGCGCTGCTGCACCCAAATAAAACGCAGCGACCCCTTAGTTACCGCAGGCCGGGCACAGGGTTACTCTCCAAATCTTTCCGCAGGACGGAGGAGCCCCCGCCGCGCGAAGTGCGCAGCGGGGGCTCCGACATGTCCGAGGACGATTTGGAGAGTAACCCTGTGCCCGGCCGACGGGATCCCTAAGCACGCCATGCTTCTTATGTGCAGCAAAGCTAATACTGCTAAAATACAAAGCGCTCATGTAGTTTAAACGCACGACGATAAGGAGCACCAGTGGGTAACCACTTCCGTACCTCCGGTGCGGGCGATGATGCCCCCAAGACGCAGGCAGGCGTCCAGGGCAGTCGTTTCGCCACTCCGGATTCAGAGGGCCAGCCTGTTGCTCAGGCCCCCGCTCAGCCGGCAGATCAGGCACAGCCGGCATCCGATCCCTTTGCCTACAATCCAACCAGCGATGTCGCGCTTTCCGGCACGGCGGGTTTTGAGCCCGTTCAGGCCGTGACCGCTCGCGTGGAGCAGCCTCAGGCTGGCGCCGCCACGCCGCAGCCTACCATGGCCGGCATTCCCGACCCCTTGGCCGCTGCGACGCCGGCTCCTCAGCCTGCACAGTCCGGTCTCTTTGCCGCTATTCCCGACCCCACGCAGCCTGCTGCCCCGGTGGTCGAGAGCGATCAGGCCGCCGAGGTTGCAAGTCTCGATAACGCGCTCAACAACCCCGATTTTACGTCGGTGTTTGCGCCCATCGATCCGCAGGCCAGCCGCAAGAAGATGGCCAAGCAGGCCGGTGTCGAGCCCGTTATCCTTATGGAGCATGTCACCAAGATCTATCCGGCACAGCCCAACAAGCCTGCACTCGACGACATCAACATCGAGATCTATCCGGGCGAGTTCGTCTTCCTGGTCGGTCACTCCGGTTCGGGTAAGACCACGCTGCTGTCGACGCTCAACCGCGACGTCAAGCCGACGAGCGGCCGCATCCTGGTTGCCGGTCAGGACCTCATGAAGATCAAGAACCGCAAGGTTCCGTTCCTGCGCCGCCAGATTGGCGCCGTGTTCCAGGACTTTAAGCTTCTGCCGCAAAAGACCGCCTACGAAAACGTGGCGTTTGCCCTGCAGTGCATCGGCAAGCCCAAGGGCGTCATTCGCAGCCAGGTGCCCGAGGTGCTGCGTCTGGTCGGTCTGGCCGATCAGATGGACTCGCTGCCCGACCAGCTTTCCGGTGGCGAGCAGCAGCGCGTTGCCGTCGCCCGCGCTATGGTCAACCGTCCGCCGCTGCTGATCTGCGACGAGCCGACTGGCAACCTCGACCCGGCGATCTCGCTGGGCATCATGAAGCTGCTCGAGCGTATTAACCGCACCGGCACCACCGTGATCGTCGCCACGCACGACCGCGAGATGGTCGATAGCATGCACCGTCGCGTGATCGCCCTTGAGGGCGGCCACGTTATCCGCGACCAGGAGAGGGGAGGTTACGGCAACTATGGCACCAACTAACGTGGGCTACTCCTTCAAAGAGGCAATCAGCCACTTCTTCCGTAACTGGACTACCTCGCTCGGCGCCGTCATCACGATCTTCCTTTCGCTGTTTATCATCGGCCTGTTTATCATGGGCTCCGCGATGCTGAACTCCGTGATCGGCACCGTCGAGGATCAGGTTGTCATCAACGCGTTCATTAGCGATGACGCCGATCAGGCCGATGTTCAGGCTTTTGAGGCCGAGCTTAAGACGTGGAATAACGTCAAGTCCGTGACCTATAAGGACAAAGACGACGCACTGGCCGAGTACACGAGCAAGATGTCGGGCAACGCCGACGCCACCATGAGCGCGCTCGATGGCCAGAACCCGCTGCCGGCTTCGTTTGCAATTGAGATGGACGATCCGTCCAAGGTCGAGAGCACGGCAGAGAAGCTCAAGAAGGATGCCGATTTCCAGAAGATCGCGGATGACGGCGACGTCAACGCGAGCGTGCTGTACGGCCAGGAGGAAGTGAGCCGCCTGTTCCAGGTGACCAACTACATCCGCATCGCCGCCGTGGTGCTCGTTGGCCTTCTGACCTTTATCGCATTCATCTTCATCAATAACACGATTCGCCTGTCCATCACGGCGCGTCGTCGTGAGATTGCGATTATGCGTCTGGTCGGCGCCAGCAACGGCTTCATTCGTGGCCCGTTTATCACCGAGGGCGTACTGCAGGCCATTTTGGGCTCGCTGCTTTCCATCGGCGTTCTGGAGCTGCTGCGCAATCTGATGATTCCGCGTCTGCAGGAGAGCATCGGCTGGATGTCGTTTGCCCTGCCGATGCAGTACTACCTGGTGACCTATGCTGCGCTGATTCTGGTCGGCGTGATTATCGGCCTCTTTGGTTCTGCCATCGCCATGCGTCGCTACCTGCGCGTGTAGGCATGCCTGGAATTCATCCCTTCCAACGGGTCGTCTCTTATGGGGCGGCCCGTTTTTTGATCCCTAGGGGACGGCAGGAAAGCGAATCATTTGGGTAGACTCTTTGGAGTTCGCAATCGATAGTTAGGAGGCGCCATGGGGCGCAATAACAAGCATAAGCGTGGAGCTCGCAATAAGCGCGGGCCGGTGCGCAGCGAACGCCGTCCGAGCCTGACCGGGCGCGTGCAGCTCCATGAGCACAGTGCCTATGTCATAACCGAGAATGGCGACTACAAGGTCATGGGTCGCGGTAAGCGTGAGATCATGGACGGCGATACCGTTGCCGTGAGCATTAAGAACAGTCCGCACGGTGAGCGGCGCGCCGTGATCGAAGGCGTGGTTGAGCGCGCAGCCATAAGCGTGGTGGGCACGTACCAGACCGCCGGTCCGCTCGGTGTGATCGAGCCGCTCGATTCGCGTCTGAAGGCCGACTTCTTCATTCTGCCCGAGGATACCTCGGCGGATCGTCTGGGCGTCCACCCGGGTGATGCCGTTGTCGCACGCATTTTGACCTACCCGACGCGCCTGGAATCGGGCACCGTGACGATCGAACGCCGCATTGGCGGAGATGACGCGCCCGATTTGGGCGTTCAATATGTGATGGCGCGTTACGGCTATACCGATAGCTATCCCAAGGCCGCGCTGGACGAGGCCGAGGGGCTTTCGCTCGATGTGTCCGTGGCGCTTAAGGACCCGCTCCGCCGCGATCTGCGCGACCGCTTTGTCATCACGATCGACCCAGTCGACGCGCGCGACTTTGACGATGCCATTTCGTTGGAGCGCACGCCCGAGGGTGGCTACAAGCTGGGTGTGCATATCGCCGACGTTTCACACTATGTGGCTTGGGACGGGCATATCGATCTTGAGGCTCGCCATCGTACGACATCGGTGTATCTGGCCGATCGCGTGCTTCCCATGCTGCCCGAACGCCTGTCCTGTGACCTGTGCTCGCTTCGCCCTGACGAGGACCGTCTTGCGTTTACCGTCGATATCGAGCTCGATGCGCAGGGTCGCGTGCGGCATTACGATCCGTACCCCAGCGTGATTCGCTCGCGTGTGCGTATGGACTATGACGGCGCCGAGGCGCTGCTGGTGCGTGCCGGCGCGGTTGAGTATTCGGTGCTGGAGGGTGCGGCCGAGGATGTTGCAGCTGCCGAGACCTCGCGCGAGGAAGCGCTTGAGCGCGGTCTTGCGTGCGAGGAGGCCGCCCGCGGCTACAACGTCGACCTCGGCGATTTCCTTGTCGCCGCCAACGAACTCGCCGAACTTCGCCGTCGTATTCGTCGCGCCCGCGGCTCAGTCGATTTTGACACGGCCGAGATTCGCGCTCTATTGGATGAGGACGGAGTGCCCGTGCAGATTGTTGCGCGTGAGCGTTCGTGTGCCACGTCGCTTATCGAGGAAGCCATGCTGCTCGCCAACGAGTGCGTTGCAGAGTGGCTGGCAGACCGTGATATCGAGGCTTGCTATCGCGTGCATGAGGATCCGAGCCCCGATAGCCTGCACGGTGCTGCCGTTGCGCTGGCGCAGCTAGGCATCATCGACGATCGCCGTGCTGCCGGTATTGCCCTGGGGAGCCCCGATGAGCTGCAGGCTGCAGTTGATGCTGCCGCCGGTACGGCCAACGCACCGCTCGTTAACACGCTGCTTCTGCGCAGCATGCAGCGCGCGCTGTACAAGCCGCGCAACGAGGGCCACTTTGCGCTCGCCGCGCCGTGCTACTGTCACTTTACGAGTCCCATCCGTCGCTACCCCGATCTAGTGGTGCACCGCGTGCTCAAACTGCAGTTGGCCTATGAGCAGCTCGGCGGCAAGGACGCCTTGGTCCGTACGCCGCGGCTGATCGGCAAGGGGCGCGAGTCGCTGCCGCGCATTCTGCCGCAGATCTGCCGCGCATGCAGCGATGCCGAGCGCGCGGCAGATGCCGCCAGCCATGCGACGCAAAAGATCAAGATTGCCCAGTACTATGAGGACCGTCTAGGCGAGCGCTATGCCGGAACCGTCTCGTGGGTTAGCAGCATGGGCCTCTTTGTGCGCTTGGATCTAACGCAGGTCGAAGGCTTGGTTTCGATCAAGAGCCTGGGCAACGAGTGGTTCGAGTTCGACGAGGACGCGCTAACGCTCACGGGCGCCGACACGGGCACCCGTTACGAGCTGGGGCAGCGCGTGATCATCGAGGTCTCGCGCGTCAATACCACGCGTGGGCACTTGGACTTCAAGCTTATCCATTAGCCAAATCCCGATTGATGGTGGGGGAGCGGAGGGCGGCCTTTCGGGACCGCCCTCCGCATTTGAATCGTGGCTACCTTGCCGTCTGCTCGGCCGCCCGCTTACCTGCTATTTGAGAGGTAAAACCTACCAAAATAAACCTGTCCCTTTTTGGCAGGTTTACAAGAAAGCGGGGATGAGATGGCGACGGTGTACGGTTATGCGCGGGTGAGTTCGCGCGATCAGAATCTTAATCGGCAGCTGGATGCGCTGGGCGCCTATGGTGTGGGCTCGGCGAATATTTATGCCGACCATGCGAGCGGCAAGGACTTCGATCGACCGCGTTATCGCGAGCTGCTGCACGTCCTGGGAGACGGGGACGTGCTGGTGGTGCTTTCTATCGACCGACTTGGCCGTAATTACTCCGAGATTCTTGAGGAATGGCGACGCATTACCAAGGAGCTCGGGGTTGCCATTGTGGTGTTGGACATGCCATTGCTTGACACGCGCGCTAGGGCCAGCGGCGCGCCGGATGTGACCAACGTCCTGATTGCCGATATTGTGCTGCAACTGCTGAGCTACGTGGCGCAGGTGGAGCGCGAGAATATCCATCGGCGCCAAGCGGAGGGAATTGCAGCGGCGCGGGCGCGAGGGGTCCGTTTCGGTCGACCTCGCAAGCCGTGCCCTCCTCAGTTTGAGCTGGTGCGCGATAGCTATGAGGCGGGCGATATTACCCGCAGCCAGGCGGCAAAGTGCCTGGGCGTGTGCGTGGGGACGTTCGATCGCTGGATGCGCGAGGCGGGGTAGGGGTTTGCGTCGCTTTGTCGCTTCCTGTTGCGATTCAAATTTTGATACGGTGACGATGCCATCTGGGGCTACACTCGCTCATATTTAAAAAGACGGAGGTTGGCCTTTGGCGCACATGAAGATAATAATCGGGTGGACCGCGATCGCTCTGTTCGCCGCAACGCTGGCGGGCATCTGGGTGCTGGCGGAGCAAAACGCAGTGCAGACGTCGTTGCTGAGCGAGTCCACCGCGCGCGTGGTGGAGGGTCAGGCTGCGAGCGTTCAGGCTGTCGATGCCACGGGTGAAGCTCAGGCGGAGAACGGAATGACTGGGGGCACCGATTCGGCTGCCTCGAATGTCCGGTCTGGCCGACTTGCTTCCATTCGCATGTGGGTGGGCACAAACGTCCGTCGCGTCGCCCATACCGTAGAGTTTTTCTTCGTCGGATTGTTCGCCTCGGTGATCGTGGTCTGCTTTTCCAGGCGTCCATGGAGTGTGTGTTCCCGTTGCGTGCCTGTGTTTCTCTTTTGCGCTGCCTGCTCCGTTGGCGACCAGGTGCATAAGATCTTTGTTCCCGGCAGGCATTTCGACGTTATCGATTTAGGATTCGATGCTGCGGGCTATGTCACCGCCATGCTGTTGGTATTGCTGGCAGCGGCGTTGGTGCGCCATGCGACTCGGCCGATCGGCGCCCATGCGAGGCGCTAGCCTTAAGACGAGACATCGCGACTGCCTATGCTTCGACATTGACTACAATAACGGCTGCAATCGCGAGTGGTCGTCGATGTGCAGTTTTCCAGACACCTGTTTTCTCTAAGAAAGGAAATCCCATGGCGGTATTGTTTGTTGAATAACCCAAGTGCTCGACCTGCAAGAAGGCCAAGGCATGGCTGGACGAACATGGGGTAGAGTATATCGATCGCGATATCGTTTTGGACAATCCCACGGCTGATGAGCTTGCGACCTGGATTGCTCGTTCGGGGCTGCCGGTGCGGCGCTTCTTTAATTCGTCGGGCATGAAATTTCGAGAGCTGGGCCTGAAGGCGCGTCTGGATGCGGGCATGACGGATCAGGAGTGCTACGAGCTGCTGGCGACCGACGGCATGCTGGTCAAGCGTCCGCTGCTGGTGGGCGACGACTTTGCGATTCCCGGCTTTAGGGAAGCGGCTTGGGCCGAGGCGTTGCTGTAGCGGCTGCGGAAAGTGCGACCCGTTTTGAGCTCGGATTCCGGGACGCAGTTTCCGGTTGAAGGGGCTAGCGGAAACCGTATCCCAGTTTGAGCGCGAAATCTGGGATACGGTTTCCGTTTGGGGCCTCTAGGGGAAAGCGCGTCCCGTTCTGGACGTAAATTCCGGGATGAGCTTTCCGGTTGGCGGGCATGCGCACTATCCCGGCTGGCGGGCATATGCGCTAATCCTCAAGCTGTGCCCATTCGTGCGGATCGTAGACCTTTACGTGTTTGTTGGGCTTGCCGCTCCAGTACTCCTCGTCCATAAAGGGCAGATATGCCTGAACGCCGGGGCAGATAAAGGGAATCCGCTGCTGTTGCAGTCGCTCGCGCTGGCGCTGCTCCAGGTGCGCCTCGGATATGACGGTCGGCATACCGGACAGCTCGACGAGGCTTGCCTGGATTCGCTTAAGGTCGGGGAGTCCCGCGTGCCATGACACCCGCATGATCAAAAAGGATGCACGGCGGTATTTTGCCTGCATCACCGTGATGGCGGGGCGCAGTGTGGGATGGATTTTGTCCCGTTCGGGCCAAAGGTCAGCAGTGATCTCGAGGCCCAGGGTCTCCCATAGGTAATCAAGCTCTTCGTCCATGGCGCCTCGATATCTACGCGATCATTGATACTTCGATTGTGTTGCCTGGTGCTATCGTTTTCACGGTAGAATCTGCCAACGGTTGACGGCTACCGCTCACGGCGTTTTGCCCTACGTGTACAGCGGTTGGCTTCACAGGTCCTTCACGGGTTGGACTAAATTAGGCCAATTTGACTGAATTTCAAAAAAGTCAAAATTGGGGCTTGCGTCACGGCGAGACTTCCCGTATATTTCTTTCTTGCGCAAAGGCACAGCCGAGCGCAGCGATGCAGTCATTGGGATGTCGTCTAATGGCAGGACAGCGGATTCTGGTTCCGTCAATGGGGGTTCGACTCCCTCCATCCCAGCCATTGCATTTGCTACATATGGCCCGTTCGTCTAGCGGTTTAGGACGCCGCCCTCTCAAGGCGGAGATCACCAGTTCGAATCTGGTACGGGCTACCAAAATTGAACGCCCGGGCCTCGTAAGAGACCCGGGTTTTGTGTATTGACCGTATATACGGCGCCTGCCGTGTTTCGCTCAGATCGAGGAGTAGCCATGGATCTGCCCATCAGCTTGCAAGACATCACGTATGCCGAGAACTATCTGGCGCAGGGCGACCTGGCTACGGCGACGCCGCTGCTGGAGCGTCTGGTGGAGCTCGCCGAGGAGTATATCGACGCTGAGTGCAAGACGGAGGAGAAGCGCCAATTCTTTAGCTTCGATAGCAAGTTTGAGCGCTTGGCCTATCGCCGCGTGGAGAAGGATCCGCGCGAGCTCGTGCAGGTCGAGGTGCCGTTTGACCGCCTGTACTCTGACATGGCGTTTGCCTACATTCGCCAGCAGGATTATGTGAGCGCTCGTAATGCCCTGATGCAGGCTGTGCGTTGGGACCCCATGAACTGCAACTATCGCTTGGATTTGGCCGAGCTGTTCCGCGCACTCGAGGACAAGCAGGAATGGGCATCGCTCTCGTTCTCGGTGCTGGAGCGTGCAAGTGATGGCAAGTGCGCCGCCCGTGCTTACGCCAATCTAGGTCAGTACTTCTTGGAGCCCGAGACCGAGAACGTTTCGGCTGCCGTGGGCTGCGCGCGTCTGGCGCTGCGCCTGGCGCCCAACGATGCGCATACGACGCGCCTGCTCAACAAGATCCATACCACCTATCCGGATGCCGCCGATGAGAGCGACGAGCACGTGATGGGTGAACTGGCCCTGCAAGGCGTTCCGACCTCGCCTTCGGCCGAGATTGCCATCTGCCTGATTATGTGCGCGACCGATGCCGCAAGCGACGGCGACAAGCAGGAGGCGACGCGCCTGACGGTGCGTGCTCGCGACTTGGTGGGCGAGGAGGCCTGCGCGGCGATTATTAAACTGGTGCGCGAGAGCGATGCCGAGCTCAATGCCGAGCGCAAGGCAAAGCGCGAGGCTGCGGGCTCAAACGCCGATGGCGCCAAGGAGGCCGGCGATGCCCAGTAAGCGCGAGCGCAAGCTCATTTCCAAGAATCGCTCGGCGCATCACGAGTACTTTATCGATGAGACATTTGAGTGCGGCATTGAACTGAGCGGCACCGAGGTCAAGTCGATTCGCGAGCGCGCCTGCCAGATCACCGATACCTTCGCGCTGATCCGCGGCGGGGAGTGCTGGCTCGTCGGCCTGCATATCCACCCTTATAGCCATGGTGGCGTGTGGAATCGCGATCCCGATCGTCGGCGTCGTCTGCTGCTGCACCGCAAGGAGATCGACTTTCTTGACGGCAAACTTCGCAACCGTGGTTATGCGCTGGTTCCGTTGGAGCTCTACTTTAATACGGACGGCCGCGTAAAGCTGCTGTTGGGTCTGGGTCGCGGCAAGAAGCTCTACGACAAGCGCGAGGACATGGCCAAGCGTGATGTCCAACGCGAGATCGACCGCGCCCTTAAGGAACGCAACCGCTAGGCACTCTGTATAAGTTGCGGTGGAATACGGACTGTTTTGCCTGTTTGAGGGACTATTCAGTCCCTATTTCACCGCAACTGTGGGTGTCTCATCTTTCTTACTGTTCTGACACATATGTCTCAAAGGCGGCGTCCGTTATGGGTGCCGCCTTTTTTGTGGGTACATACATCCATGAGGTTCAATCCTGGGTTAGGGGAGTGATCGTTATGGACAAAACTGCGTTCTTTACGATGCCGAGCGGCCTGTATGTGGTGAGTGCCGCGGCCGACGGGCTGCGTGCCGGCTGCGTCATCAACACGGCGGTGCAGGTGACGTCCGCGCCGCCGCGCATCTCGGTTGCCGTGAACAAGGACAATGTCACCTCGGGCGTCATCGCATCGGCCAAAGCGTTCGCGCTGACCGTGATCGACCAGACGGCCGATATGCTCTATATCGGCAACTTTGGCTTCCGCACCAGCAGCGATTACGACAAGTTTGCCAAGTACGAGACCCGCGAGACCGCTCTGGGCATGCCCTATGTGCCCGAGCACGCGGCGGCGCTGTTTAGCTGCCGTCTGATTGATACCGTGGATGTGGGCACGCACCTGCTCTTTATTGGCGAGGTCGAGGATGCCGAGCGCCTGAGCGACGAGACGCCGCTGACGTACGACTACTATCACAAGGTCCTGAAGGGCAAGACGCCTCCGAAGGCATCCTCGTATCAAGGCTAGAAATGTTTTAAAAATACTTGCATTATATTATTGAGAATCTATACTATTAAACGAAGTACATCACCAGTCGCGTTCGAGAGGAGAACATCATGGCTGAGGAGAAGAAGACGTATAAGTTTGTGTGCGTCGTTTGCGGTTACGAGGTTGAGGTCGACACGCCCGAGCTGCCCGAGGACTACGTATGCCCGGTCTGCGGCGTCGGCCCCGATGAGTTTGAGCTCGTCGAGGAGTAACTCGTAGACACACGGCGATTAGCCATACAGAGCTCTGTCCAAGGGTCCCGGCTGGATATTCCGGCCGGGACCCTTTTGATTTATCTGACGGTTTAAAACGGTCTCACGTGTTACAGATTAAGACGTTATATCTGGACAGTCACGCCATCTCAATTACATCCCCGTTAGCAGCACGATGTCGAGAATCGTCACGATGACGCCGATCCCTACGAGCAGCGCGTTGTGCGGGCGCGAGTTGGCGTATTTGCCCATGACGCGGCGTGAGCTGGTGAGCCGTATGAGCACAAAGACCGTAATCGGCAGCTGAAGAGACAGCAGCGCCTGACTCCAAATGAGACCCTCAAAAGGATTCGGGACGACCAAGCACGCCGCCACTGCGCCGGCGAAACAGGCCGCCACCCCGATCGAGGAATGTCGGTCGTGGATGTCGTATTCCTCGTCGAACATGCCCGCGGTGATGGTGCCTGCCGCCATGCCTGCCGTCACACTACTCGATATGCCCGCAAACAGCAGTGCCACCGCAAAGATGGTCGAGCTTGCCGGGCCCAGAATGGGGGAGAGCATGTCCGCTGCGACGGCGAGGTCGTCTACGACAATGCCATGCGCAAAGAAGGTCGTTGCGGCCAGGATGACCATGGCCGAGTTGATCGCCCAGCCCACGCCCATCGAAAAGAGCGTGTCGAAGAGCTCGTAGCGCAGACGTTCCTCGATAATCTGCTCGCCTTGGCCTTCGAAGTGCATGGATTGGATGACCTCGGAGTGCAGGAAGAGGTTGTGAGGCATAACGACCGCGCCTAGGACACTTACGATAATCGCGGCCGAGCCGGTGGGCATACTGGGTGTGATCCAGCTTGCGGCGGCCTGCGGCCAGTCGACCTTGACCAGCGTAAGCTCAGCCAAAAACGAGAGTCCTACCACGCCTACGAAGGCGATGATCCATCGCTCGGCGCGCTTGTAGGAGCTCGTCATGAGCATCGCCATCGATACTGCCGCCACGATGACGCAGCCCGCGCGCACGGGCAGCCCAAAGAGCATTTGAAGGGCAATCGCGCCACCCAGGACTTCGGCCATGGCGGTGGCGATGGTCGCGAGATAGGCGCTGCCGAGCACTGCGCGTCCCACGATGCGGGGGAGGTAGCGTGTCGTGGCCTCGGCAAGACAGGTGCCTGTGGCGATGCCCAGGTGCGCCGCGTTGTGCTGCAACGCGATGAGCATGATCGTGGACAGCGTGACGATCCACAGCAGCGCGTAGCCAAACTGCGAGCCCGCGGCCATATTGGAGGCCCAGTTGCCCGGATCGATAAAGCCGACGGTCACGAGCAACCCGGGGCCGATATGCCGCGCAATGTCTAGGCCTCCGTGACCACCGGTGCGTCGGGAGCAAAAGTGTTGTTTGAGATGGTTGAGCATGGCGAGCTCCTGCGTGCCGTTTGCTTGACGCCGCAAAGGATACCTGTTTTAGGCTAAAAAGTTAACCAAGACTAACAAAATTGTTGTATTTGGATAGGCTGGTGAAAGGGAGCTGCCGAAATGTCTCGATCTGTAACAACAAGGGATGGAAATTGGGCCTAGGTGTTACAGATCAAGACAGGAAGAAATGGTCCTATGGAACATCTCGATCTGTAACAGTTAGCTGCAAAACCGGCCCTTCATGTTACAGATTGAGACAAACCAAAACTGTCCTGCAGAATATCTCAATCTGTAACATCTAAGCGCCAAAATCGGCTCCTCCTGTTACAGATTGAGATGTTTGAAGCGGTGAGCTTACGGGCCGAACCTGGGCCCTTGTTGTCGCCCTTGAGGTCGGCGGTGTCCATTCGTAGGGCGTGCGTTACGCGATTGTTTCGAAACGGGCGGGAAACACAACGGGCCGGTGATGCTCCTAGTATGCCTATTCAACTGACTGTCTAACACCAAGGGGAGGATCGCGATGCAGGCAGATTCCGCTCAGCAGCAGGGCCTTTATCGCCCCGAATTCGACCACGATGCATGTGACATCGGCGCGCTTGCCGATATCAACGGCGAGCGTCATCACCAGATTCTGGACGACGCACTGTCCATTCTGGTCAACTTGGAGCACCGCGGCGGCACCGGACTCGAGAAGAACACCGGCGACGGCGCCGGAATCCTGTTTCAGGTTCCGCATCACTTTTTCCGTAAAGAGGCTCAAAAGTGCGGTCAGATTCTGCCGGCAGAGGGCGACTATGGCGTGGCCATGCTGTTCTTCCCGCAGGACGACAAGGGTGTAGAGGATGCCCGCCGCGTGTTTGAGGAGGGCTGCGCCGAAGCCGGCGTGCCGCTGCTCTTCTGGCGCGAGGTGCCGGTCGACCCGCACGACCTGGGCGAGACGGCCCGCGCCTGCATGCCCACAATCTTGCAGGCCTTCCTGGGCCGCCCCGACGACACGCCCGCCGGCGACGCCTTCGAGCGTCGCCTGTATGTGTGCCGCCGCACCATCGAGAAGAAGGCCGACGCCGAGTTCGCCTTGCGCGACAAGATCTTCTACGTCTGCTCCATGAGCTCGCGCACCATCGTGTACAAGGGCATGCTGGTCGCCACGCAGATGCGCCGCTTCTTCATCGATCTCAACGACGCCGCCGTCAAAACGGCCGTGGCGCTCGTCCACTCGCGCTACTCCACCAACACCACGCCCAGCTGGGAGCGTGCGCACCCCAACCGTTTTATCATTCACAACGGCGAGATCAACACCCTCAAGGGTAACGTCAACTGGATCCGCGCCCGCGAGCCCAACCTGTACAGTCCCGTGCTGCAGCATGATCTTGAGCGCGTGATGCCCATCATCAACCGCGAGGGCTCCGATTCCGCGATTCTGGACAACGTGCTTGAGTTTTTGGTCATGAACGGTCGCCCGCTTACGCGTGCCGCGTCCATGCTGTTGCCCGAGCCGTGGGACCACAACGACAACCTGAGTGAGGAGCGCCGCGCCTACGACGCTTACCAGTCCATGCTCATGGAGCCGTGGGATGGCCCGGCGGCCATCGCCTTTACCGACGGTCGCACGCTGGGTGCCGCCCTCGACCGTAACGGCCTGCGTCCCGCCCGCTACTATGTGACGCGCGACGGTCGCTTTATGCTGGCAAGCGAGGGGGGCACCATCGAGGTGAGCCCCGAGAACATCCTGACGAGCGGCTGTCTGGGACCGGGCCAGATGCTCGAGGTCGACTTTGCCCGCGGCCGCGTCATCTACAACGACGAGCTGCGCGCCCGCTATGCCAAGGAAAAGCCCTACCGTGATTGGATTGCCGAGGAGACGCTGACCGTCGACGCGCTCGATAGGCCTGCCGCGGCAACGCCCGCCGAGGACGCCGAGGTGCCCGCCGCCGTGCGCATGGCTAAGCTCGGGTATCACTGGGATGATGTTGACGAGGTCGTGCGTCCCATGGCCCAGCAGGGCAAGGCACCGCTCGCCTCGATGGGCATCGATGCGCCGCTGGCCTGCCTGTCCAAGAAGACGCGCTCGTTCTTCGACTACTTCTATCAGCTGTTCGCCCAGGTCACGAACCCGCCGATCGATGCCCTGCGCGAGCATATGGTGACTTCGACCACGCTCTACCTGGGCAACCACGGCAACTTGCTCGAGGACTCCCGTACGGCCTGCCAGCTGGTGCGCCTGGAGCGCCCGCTGCTGAGCGAGGAGGAGTTCGACCGCATTTGCGCGATTGACCGTGTTGGCTTTAAGACCCGCCGTTTCCGTGCCGTCTACCGCCGCGATGCCGGCGAGGGCGCGCTGCAGACTGCGCTCAAGCAGCTTGCAGAGGATGTTGAGGCTGCGGTCCGCGACGGCGTGAACATCGTGGTGTTGAGCGATCGTGCCGCTGCGGGCGAGGTGCCCGTGCCGTCGCTGCTCGCCGTGGGCTGCGTGCACAACCACCTGATCCGCGCCGGCGTGCGCACCTTTGCCGACATCGTGGTGGAGTGCGGCGACGCCGTGTCCCCGCACGACTTTGCGGCACTGGTGGGTTACTCCGCGAGCGGCATCTATCCGTACAACGCTCATGCGTGCATCCGCGACTTGGCGGCACGCGGCGACCTGGACGTGACGGCCGAGCAGGGCATCGCCAACTACAACAAGGCCGCGACGGCGGGCATCGTCTCCATCATGTCCAAGATGGGCATCTCCACGGTGCAGAGCTACCATTCGGCGCAGATCTTCGAGGCCGTGGGCTTTACGCCGGAGTTCGTCAACGCGTACTTCGCCGGCACGGTGAGCCGTGTGGGCGGTATGGGTGTCGAGGACGTTGAGCGCGAGCAAAACGAGCGCCACGACGCCGCGCTCGCCATCCTTAAGAGCCCGGCTCCCGATCAGCTGCCCACGCTGGGTCTGACCAAGTGGCGCCCGCTCGGCGGCGAGGATCACCTGATCGACCCTCAGACCGTCTACCTGCTGCAGACCGCCTGCCGCGAGGACAGCTACGACACCTTTAAGGAGTACAGCGCCCGCCTGCACCGCACCGGCCGTGCCGTGCGCCTGCGCGACTTGCTCGACTTTGATGCCAGCGGCCGTACTCCGGTGGCACTCGACGAGGTCGAGCCCGCGCTCAACATCGTCCGCCGCTTTAACACCGGCGCTATGTCGTACGGCTCCATCAGCAAAGAGGCACACGAGTGCATGGCCATCGCCATGAACCGCCTGCACGGCCGTTCCAACTCCGGCGAGGGCGGTGAGGATCCGCGTCGCGAGACCCCGCTGGCTAACGGTAACTCCAAGAACTCCGCCATCAAGCAGGTGGCAAGCGCGCGCTTTGGCGTGACGAGCCGCTACCTGTGCAGCGCCTTCGAGATTCAGATTAAGATGGCCCAGGGCGCCAAGCCCGGCGAGGGCGGCCACCTGCCCGGCAAGAAGGTCTACCCCTGGATCGCCGAGGTCCGTCAGTCCACGCCCGGCATCGGCCTGATCTCGCCTCCGCCTCACCACGATATTTACTCTATCGAGGACCTGGCGGAGCTTATCTTCGATCTTAGGAACGCCAACCCCGGCGCACGTGTGTCGGTCAAGCTGGTCAGCGAGGCCGGCGTCGGCACTATCGCAACCGGTGTGGCCAAGGGTGCCGCCGACAAGATTTTGATCAGTGGCCATAACGGCGGCTCGGGTGCCGCGGCGCGCGATTCGATCTGGCACGCCGGTCTGCCGCTGGAGCTTGGCCTTGCCGAGGCCCAGCAGACGCTGCTGCAAAACGGCCTGCGCTCACGCGTGGTGCTCGAGGCTGACGGCAAGCTCATGGACGGTACCGATGTCGCCGTCGCCTGCTTGTTGGGCGCCGAGGAGTTTGGCTTTGCGACCATGCCGCTCATCTCCATGGGCTGCCTCATGCAGCGTGACTGCCAGCAGGATACCTGCCCGGCCGGCATCGCCACGCAAAACTGCCGCCTGCGTCGCGGCTTCCGCGGTAAGCCCGAGCACGTTGAGCACTTTATGCTCTTTGTTGCCGAGCAGTTGCGCGAGGTCATGGCGAGCCTGGGCTTCCGCACCATCGACGAGATGGTCGGCCATCCCGAGTGCCTGCGCCAGATCGAGGTACCGGGCAACCGCAAAGCAAATCTGCTCGACCTGTCGCCCGTGCTGGCGAGCGCGACCTGCGAGTTCGGTGCCCATATTCCGGGCGCCGACGGTCGCCACTTCCTGCTGCAGATGGCCGCGGACAGCGAGCTCGACAAGACGCTCGACTCCACGTTGTTTGTGCCCTATACGGCCGATGCCCGTGCGCATCTGCGTCCGATTCGCTTCCGCGCCGATATCGCCAACGTCAACCGCTGCGTGGGCACCATCCTGGGCAACGCGGTGACCAAGGCACATCCCGAGGGGCTGCCCGCCGGCTCCATCACCATCGATTGCGATGGTTCGGCCGGTCAGAGCTTTGGCGCCTTCCTGCCGCGCGGCATTACGCTCAACGTGTGCGGCGACGCCAACGACTACTTTGGCAAGGGCCTTTCGGGCGGCGAGGTGTCGGTGCGCCCCAACCCGCATGCGACCTACAAGTTCGACGAGAACATCATCGTGGGCAACGTTGCGTTCTTTGGTGCCACGAGCGGCCGCGGCTTCATTAACGGTCTTGCCGGCCAGCGTTTTGCCGTGCGTAACTCCGGCGCCACCGTGGTGGTCGAGGGCTGCGGTAACCATGGCTGCGAGTACATGACGGGCGGTCTGGCGCTCATCCTGGGCGAGGTTGGACAGAACTTCGCCGCCGGCATGACAGGCGGCGTGGCCTACGTCTTTGACCAGTACGGCACGCTCGACGCCCGCGTGAACCACGAGAGCGTTGAGCTCAAGGCCCCGACGGCCGGCGAGCTGGCGCAGATTCGCGCGCTCATCCAGGAGCACGTGGATGCGACCCAGAGCCCGCGCGGCATTAAGCTGCTCTACAGCTTTGAGACGATGAGCAAGCACTTTGTGAAGGTCATTCCAACCGAGTACGAGCGCGTGCTGGCGATTGTCGCTGCGGCCGAGGCTGTGGGCAAGACGCACGCGCAAGCCGAGGAGCTGGCGTTTGACATTGTGACCGGTCGCGCGAGCGCCGCGGATGTCGCTCGCTTTGATGCTGTGGGCGATGCTGCGGGCGCAGGTGTTGCGCCCGTGGTCGCTACCGGTTCTGTTGCTTCGACCAAGAAGGAGGCGTAAGTGCCATGGGTAAGCCCGGCGCTTTTCTTGATATCGATCGCGTGACCCACGAGCTTCGCCCCGTGGAGGAGCGCAGCCGCGATTTCGATCCGCTGTACGTGGAGCTCGATGACGACGCACGCCGCGCCCAGGCGAGCCGCTGCATGATGTGCGGCGTGGCGTTTTGCCAGATGGGCGCGAGCTTTGGCAAGGCACGCCCGAGCGGCTGCCCGCTGCACAACCTGATTCCCGAGTGGAATGAGCTGGTGTACCGCGGCCACTGGGACGAGGCTGCCGAGCGTCTGTCGCTCACCTCACCCATGCCCGAGTTCACGAGTCGCGTGTGCCCGGCGCTGTGCGAGGCCGCGTGCAACCTGGGCTCGGTCGATGGCCAGCCCACGACGATCCATGACAACGAGCGCGCGATCAGCGACCATGAGTGGACAAATGGCGGCCCGCGTCGCTTTGAGCCGGCGGGGGAGGGCGCGCCCACGGTTGCCGTGGTGGGCTCCGGTCCTGCCGGTCTGGTGGCGGCGTGGGAGCTTGCTCGCCGTGGCGCCCGCGTGACGGTGTTTGAGCGTGACGACCGCCCGGGCGGTCTGCTCATGTACGGCATTCCCAACATGAAGCTCGAGAAGTCTGTGGTCGAGCGCCGTGTGGCGCTCATGCGCGAGCTGGGCATCGTCTTTGAGCTGAGCGCCGACGTGACGGACCCTGCGGTAGCGGCCAAGCTCAATGGTTTTGACGCCGTTGTGATGGCTGCTGGTGCTCGTGCACCCCGCGGTCTTTCGGCTACGAACGTGGATGCCCCGGGCGTGGTGTATGCCGTGGACTACCTGACGGCTTCGACCGTCTCGGTACTCGATGGCGGTGGGCCCGCGGTGAACGCGCGCGGCCTGGACGTTGTGGTCATTGGCGGCGGCGATACCGGCAACGACTGCGTGGGTACCGCGGTGCGCCAGGGTGCGCGCAGCGTGCGCCAGTTTGAGTTCCTGCCGGCCGCGCCCGATAAGCGCGCGGCGAGCAACCCTTGGCCGCAGTGGCCCAACGTTAAGAAGACCGACTACGGTCAGCAGGAGGCTATCGCTGCGATGGGTGGCGAGATGCGTGCCTGGGGCGTGGATACGCTCGAGGTGCTGCTGGACAAGAAGGGCGCGGCAGCGGGCCTGCGCGTGGTCGATCTGGATTGGTCGGCCGGCAAGCCCGAACGCATTGCGGGCTCCGAGCACGAGGTGCCGGCGCAGCTGGTGCTCATCGCCTGTGGCTTTACGGGCCCGGAGCACGGTGTGTTCGACGCCGTTGGCGTGTCCGTTGCCACTGCTGGTCGTCCGCTGCCTGTGATGGCTGCCGAGGGCTCGCATCTTGCGGCGCGTGTCGACGGCGTCGCCGCGGGCGCCACACCGGTATACGTGGCCGGCGATGCTCGCAATGGCAGTTCGCTCGTGGTAAGCGCCATGGCCGACGCCCTGGCCTGCGCTGCCGAAGTCGCCGAGGCGCTGGAGCTGTAAAGTAGTCATTTAAGAACGTCCCCAATGACTAGTCATTTTTTGTCTAGTCGTTGGGGACACTCTTTGCGAGCGATTTGCTCGTTTGTCGACGTACGGGTGTTTATTTGTCGACTTCTTGGGCTGTGGTCACCTGTTGTTTCTGTGGTGGCTGTGGGTATCTGGCTCAAAAGGGCGGGTTGGCCGTCTATGTTTACCTGCGGTTTTGTTGCGGTGCGCATTTTCGGTCAAGCTTTTCGTCAAGTGTTTGGTCAGCATCTGGTTTGCAGCCGGAGGCCTATTTTGCCCGCGCTGGTCGTGGCCGACCACCCTCCTCGTAAGCTCAAATTGAGGTCTATCAGTTTGAGGAGGATGCCATGACTGACCACGCTTTAGACCGAGCGCAGCTAGCCGAAGCCGTCGGCAACGATATTGCCGACATAGCCCATTTTTGGATGCTGCGGAAGTTCCAGTTTTTGGAGCCGGCGCGCGAACAGTTCGAGATCATTGTCGACCCGTGGCTCAGCTATTGCACCGAGCCTTCGCAAAACGAAATCATGGCCTACAACATGGCGTTTACCGATTGGCTGCTCTTCGAGCGCTCCTATCGCCATGGCAAGACGCTGCTCGAGCTGTATGTTGACGAGCCGCCGGCATCGCTTTCGCCTGCCTCGCTCAAGCGGCTCGAGCAGGTACGCGACACGCAGTATTTCTCGCGCTTTGGCATTTTGGACAAGGATCCTGCGAACGGCATGGTTGCGCTGAAGGATACGCGCACCGACCGTCGCTTTGATGTCTACGACCCGCATATCGTGCAAAAGGAGCATTGGAGCGACGGCGCGATTGCGGTGCGCCTCGCTTGCGTCGACGATGTCTGGCTGACGGCGGGACAACTCTATCTGTATGACATCGCACGCCTGAGTGACACGGCGGTCGATGGGCCTGGTGCGGTGCATCCGGAGGACCTGCAGGATGGCTTTGACACCTCGTGCATCAGTTTCTTCTTGCGCCTGGTCCGCGACATCATGGGTGCCCAGGGGCGGTACGTGAAGTCGCTTAACATCTACGAGCAGGAGTGGGAGTAGGGGATGTGGCTGGTGTCGCCCTGCTGCCCTGACTTTGTCTCAATCTGTAACGTTTGGCGGCTGTTTAGGCCCGTAAATGTTACAGATTGAGATGTTCGGCAACGGGCTGGGGGAATGTCTCAATCTGTAACATCTACGGGCTAAAAGTCGACCTAGCTGTTACAGATTGAGACAAAGGCTGGACGCGGTGCCGAAAGATCTTGTTCTGTAACAACTAGAGGCTCAAAGACTGTCTTTCTGTTACAGATCAAGACATTTGTCAGCGGAGGTAACGGTGACGAAGGTCCATTTGTCTGACGTGGTGGTGATGGAAGTGTCTAATACCGTTCTCAAACACAAACATACGACTCGCAACACGTTGGCGCGGAACAGGATGCTCGCGCGGCTCACGGAGACGGCCAAGCAAGGTGCGCTGTTCGCAACGCATGACAATACCGAGCTCATGTGGCTGCGACGCCATGTTGGAACCGACGATATCGCGGAGCCCGAGCCGTACCTGTTCTGTTTTCAGCATGATTGGGATGCATTGACGTCGGCGGAGCGAGCGCTGAGGACTATCAAAGGGCTTGCGGAATTTCATCCCGATTGGGCGTTTTGGGGCTATGACGCGGCGCTTTTGTGGGGTCTGGAGGTGCCGAATGATCTGCTCGGGCCGCGTTTCCTTGTTAAGACTTGCTGTTCGGTGACGTTGAGCAGCGGGTGCAGGTTGTTGCGTCCACAGATGGCGGGTGCGCTTGAGCGCGTCGACGGCGTGCGAGTGACGCCGTTTTGGCGCACGGTGGAGGATTGTCTGCTGCGTGCGCCGTTTTCCTACGGGTTGGCGATTGCCGATTCTGCACTGCGGGCGAAAGGCGTATCACGTGGGGATTTGTGCGAGCGCCTCCGCGCCGATTGCGAGGGCAGGCGAGGGTATCGCAGGGCACAGGTGATTGCGTCGTATGCGGACGGGCTGTCCGAAAACGGCGGCGAGTCTCGGTTCCGAGCGTTCTTTATTGCGTACGGTTTTCCGGTTCCGGAGCTGCAGGTGGAGTTTCGCGACCCGCTCGATCCGAGCCAGGTGTTTCGCGTCGACTATTTTTGGCGGCTCGAGAACGGGACGTGTGTCATCGGCGAGCTCGACGGAAAGGGGAAGTACACCTTGCAGAACGGCGAGGGCCGGGAGTCGGTCGACCCATTCGTGGCAGAACGTCAACGGGAGTCCCATCTGACAATGCTCGGGCATAAGGTGCTTCGGTTTACGTTTAACGAACTCAAAGACCCGGGGAAGCTGGTCGAGAAAATGAGGCTGGCGGGTATTCCTCGGCAGGCTGAATTGGCTGAGGAGTGGAGACGTCAGTGGTATGGGCGCTGAGAGGTTTTGTCTCAATCTGTAACGTTTAGAGGTTATTTGAGCTCGTAACTGTTACAGATCGAGACAAACCGGTGAAACGTCGACCGAATGTCTCGATCTGTAACATCAAGGGGCCCAATAACCCTGTACCTGTTACAGATCGAGACATTTCTCTGGTGTCGCTGGGGTGGGACTGCAACGTATTCCGTCCCCCACATCCCCTCTTCCCTCCGTTAACCGATATGTCTGCGGCAATCGGGCTACACTGGATAATAATGGACAGATGTTCAAGTTTTCTGAGGGGGAGGAGCTCGATATGGCGTCTGCCGATCGTTCCACGTTGTTTATCAATGCGACCGTCCTGGATGGTTCGGAACATATGGAGCCGCAGCCCGACATGGCCGTGGCCGTTGAACGCGGTGTCATCACGTGGATGGGGCCGAGTGCTGTGGCGCAGGCGCCTGCAGGCGCCGAGGTCATTGACCTGGCAGGTGCGTACCTCATGCCGGGCCTCATCAATATGCATGTGCATCTGTGCGGTTCGGGCAAACCGGTCTCGGCGGGCGATGCGGGCGCGCTGATGAAGAAGCTCGATAATCCCGTGGGGCGCGCCATCGTGCGCCATATTCTTAAGGGCAGCGCCCAACAACAACTGGCAAGTGGCGTGACCACGGTGCGCGGCGCGGGCGACCCGCTGTTTGCCGATCTTGCCGTGCGCGATGCTATCGATGCCGGCAAGTATCAAGGTCCTCGCCTGGTGGCGCCGGGAACGGGTGTCACGGTGCCGGGCGGCCATGGTGCGGGTTTGTTCGCCCAGGTGGCCAACAGTCCCGCCGAGGCAGCCGAACAGGTGCGCGACCTGTATGCGCGCGGTGCCGACGTCATCAAGCTGTTCGTGACGGGCGGCGTGTTCGACGCTACCGAGGTGGGCGAGCCGGGTGTGCTGCGTATGCCGGTCGAGGTTGCCGCGGCGGCGTGCAAGGCGGCGCACGAGGTGGGCCTGCCGGTTATGGCTCATGTCGAGAGCACCGAAGGCGTGAAGGCCGCGCTTGAGGCCGGCGTCGATACGATCGAGCACGGTGCCCCGATGACTCCCGAGATCTTGGAACTGTACCGCGGCGCCGCGGGCACGCAGCTCGAGGGGCGTGCGCCCAGCGTTACCTGCACTATCAGCCCGGCGCTGCCGTTTGTATTGCTCGACCCGGAAAAGACCCATTCGACCGATACACAAAAGAAGAACGGTGACATCGTGTGCTCGGGCATCATCGAGAGCGCCCGTGCCGCACTGGAAGCTGGCGTTAAGGTGGGCCTTGGCACGGACTCGAGCTGCCCGTTCGTGACGCAGTACGACATGTGGCGTGAGGTGGCCTATTTTGCCAAGTACGTGGGCGTGGGCAACGCTTTCGCGCTGCATACGGCCACGCAGGTCAATGCCGAGCTGCTGGGGCTGGGCGGCGAGACCGGCACAATCGAGTGCGGCAAGGCCGCCGATATTCTGGTGACGCGCGAGAACCCGCTCGATGACCTGTGCGCACTGCGTGATCCGACGCACGTGATGTGTCGCGGTGATCTGGTGCGCAAGCTCAAGGTGAAGCGTATTCCCGAGGTGGACGCCGAGCTCGACGCGATTATGGCCATGCCTGCCGAGGCGTTGGCCGAGGAGCTTGCCCGCGATGGCGTGGCGTAAGCGCGCGATATGGCGATGCGACAAAGGGACAATCCTTTTGTCATAATCAGAAAAAGCCGAGGTCCCAGTGCGAGGCCTCGGCTTTTATTTGTCCCATAGTATGGCAGCTATGAGCGCGTCTCCATCTTGGCATGGCACTTGGGGCAGGTGACGCGGATCTTGCCTTTGCCCTTGGGAACGGAGAGCATCTGGCCGCAGTTGGGGCACTTAAGATAGGCCGTGGTCTTGCGGCCCTTCCACATCTTCTTGGCTGTGCGCTTGGCACGTTCAAAGTCTTCCTTGCTAGTACCGGCTGCGCGCGAGGCGTTGGCCGCTGCAGCTCCGCCGCCCAAGCTAGCTACAAACTTGCCCAAGCCGGGTACGTTTGCAGTCGCGGCGACAAAGGCCTCGTTCTCCTTGTGACGTGCGTCGATATTTTTGGACAGGCCGCGCAGCACGCCAATCACGATTACGGCGATGGCAATCCAGCTGAGCCACTGGATGCGGGCTATCGATCCGATCATCGCGATGACGATGCCGGCAAAACCCATCACGATGGTGAGTTCATCGGCACCATTGCGACCCTTCATAAAGTCATTCATGCAAATTGCCTTTCGTTCGATATGCTGCACGCCTTTATACCCGATTTAGAGCAAGGGGGACAGGTTAATCTGCACCAATGTGGTGCAAACATACCTGTCCCCGGAATACCAAGACGGTGCAAAGAAATCTGTCCCCAATGCCCCTATTACTTGGAGAGCTTGTCGACGACGCGTTCGATTTCGGCGAGCTTGGCGGCTTTGAGGTCTTCGTCGCCCGATTCGATTGCCGAAGTCACGCAGCCCTCGATATGCGCCTTGAGCACGTCGGCGTTAATGCGCGCGAGGAGCGCCTGCGTTGCCATGAGCTGCGTGGAAATATCGACGCAGTAACGGTCCTCCTCGACCATCCGCAAGATGCCGTCGATCTGGCCGCGTGCCGTCTTGAGCATGCGGGTCACCGATTTATGGTCTGCCATCATGTCGGGTCCTCGTTTCTGGTCGATCTTCCGGATGTCCCCGTCAGTTGCGGTGAAATACGGACCGTTTAAAGGCCTAGGGCGGCACAACAGTCCGTATTTCACCGCAACTTCTGAGGATTCAGTAGGCAGCGACTGCTATGCGGCGGTCACCGAAAGGGCGTGGAACTTCTCGCCGGCGCCCTCGACAGCGGCGGTGAGCTGCTCGACGGTCACGGTGTCGGCGCACTCCACCTGGACGGTCTGGGTCTCGTGATCGGCGTCGGCGTCGGTCACGCCGGCCACGTTGAGCAACGCCGTCTCGACGGTGGCGTCGCAATGGCCGCACATGAGGCCGGAAGTCTTGATTGTGTAACGCATGGGTATTCCTCCCTGTTGTGTCGGCTTTCCCAGGCACCCGACCTTGACCTTCAAGCCGTCGCTCGCGTACCAAAGTGCGCGTCGCTCCTCTTTCGGGTCAATCTCGGGCGTCTGGAAAACCCGTTCTAGATGGACTTAATGGTGAGCCTATTTTGCCACTTTTGGCTTAAAGGATTTTAAGCGCAGCGCATTGCTCACAACGCAGACGCTCGACAGGCTCATGGCCGCAGCGCCAAACATCGGCGAGAGCTGCCAGCCGGTGAGGGGGAAGAACACGCCCGCGGCGAGCGGAATGCCGATGCCGTTGTAGAACAGTGCCCAGAACAGGTCCTGCTTGATGTTGCGGATCGTGGCGCGCGACAGCTCGATGGCGCGGGCGACGTCCATGAGGTCGCTGCGCATGAGTACCACGTCGGCGCCCTCTTTGGCGATGTCGGCGCCGGTGCCGATAGCAAGGCCCACGTCGGCGCGCGCCAGGGCGGGGGAGTCATTGATGCCGTCGCCCACCATGGCGACCTTGCCGCCCGCGTTCTGCAACTCGCGCACGTGGCGCTCCTTGTCGGCGGGAAGAACGTCGGCGATAACCTGCTCGCTGGTGAGTCCCACGCGGCGGGCGATGGCCTCCGCCGTCACGCGGTTGTCGCCGGTGAGCATGCGCACGTCGACGCCGAGCGAGCGCAGCGCGGTAACGGCCTCGGCACTCGTCTCTTTGACCTCGTCGGCCACGGCGATGGTGCCGACAAGCTCGCCGTTCTTGGCAAAGAACAGCGGTGTCTTGCCTTCGGCAGCGAACTGTTCGGCAAGACCGGTGGGCACCTCCGCGCCCAGCTCGTTCATCAGACGCACGTTGCCGGCCGCGATGATATTATGCCCCTCGCGTGCCGTGACGCCGCGACCGGGCACGGCGACAAAGTCCTCGACCATGCGTGCGACGATTCCGCGCGTCTCGCACTCGGCCATAATCGCCTCGGCCAGCGGGTGCTCACTCGAGCGCTCCAGCGCGGCAGCGAGCTTCAGTAACGCCTTTTCGCTCATGGCGGGCGAGCCGTCAGCGCGCGTGGCCACCACGATATCGGTCACGGCCGGCTTGCCGCGGGTGACGGTGCCGGTCTTATCGAGTACCACGGTGCCCACGTTGCGCAGATTCTCCAGCGCCTCGGCGCTCTTAAACAGAATGCCCATCTCGGCGCCCTTGCCGGTGCCAACCATAATGGCGACGGGCGTGGCCAGGCCCAGCGCGCACGGGCAGCTGATCACCAACACGGCCACGGCGGAGGTGAGCGCCTCGTTTATGCTGCCGGTCAGTGCCATCCACACCGCAAAGGTCACGGCCGAGATCACGAACACCACGGGCACAAACACGCCGGCGACCTTGTCGGCCAGGCGGGCGATGGGCGCCTTGGTGGCGTTGGCGTCCTCGACGAGCTGGATGATCTTGGCGAGCGACGTGTCGGCGCCCACTCGCGTGGCACGGAAGGTAAACGATCCGGTGCGGTTGACCGTGGCGGCGTTGACGGTGTCGCCGGCGGTCTTTTCCACGGGGATGGACTCGCCGGTGAGCGCACTCTCGTCCACGGCCGAGCTGCCTTCGAGCACCACGCCATCGACGGGGATGGACTCGCCGGGGCGCACGCGCAGGACCTGGCCGGGAAGGATGGCGTCGACGTCGACGGTGGTCTCGCTGCCGTCGTCGGCAACGACGGTCGCGGTCTTGGGCGCCAGGTCGATGAGCGCCTCGATGGCGCCGCCGGTTTTGGACTTGCTGCGCGTCTCGAGGTATTTGCCCACGGTAACGAGCGACAGGATCGTGCCTGCGCTCTCAAAATACAGATTGTCCATGCTCGTCATCATGGCCTCGTGGACCTGACCCGCGGCTAATTGGTCGGCCATGATGAACATGGCGTAGAGCGACCAGGCGATGGAAGCGGTGGCGCCCACGGCAATAAGGGCGTCCATGGTGGGCGCGCCGTGCGCGAGCGATTTAAACCCGTTGATAAAGTACGCGTCGTTGACATAGACGATGGGGATGAGCAGGACGAGCTCGGTGAGGGCGAGCGTCATGCTGTGGGTATGGTCGGTGAAGATGCCGGGCAGCGGCCAGCCGAGCATGTGTCCCATGCCTATGTAGAACAGCGGAATGAGAAAGATGATTGAGATGATGAGACGGGTGCGCATGGCGGAGGCAGTGGCCTCCAGCTTTTTGGTGGGCGACTCCATATGGGCGGCGCCGGATCTGGCTTGCGCGTTGCCGCTTGAGCCGGCGGCATCGGTGCCCGTGCTGACGAGCGAGGCCGAGTAGCCCGCGCGGTCGACGGCGGTGCAGATATCGTCGGGGGAGACCTGCGCGGGGTCGTAGTCGACCATCATGGAACCGGCGAGCAGGTTGACCGCGACGCTTTGGACGCCGTCGAGCTTGCTGACGGCGCGGTCCACATGCGCCTGGCAAGCGGCGCACGTCATGCCGCCCACGTCGAACTTATCCTGAGCCATGGCTTCTCCTTTCTGTAGTTCGGTGTTGGAATTGTTAACCTGCCGATACTATACACCCATACCCCCTGGGGGTGTCTAGTCCAGAAAGAAATGTATGACATTTCGTTACAGATGAGGATGGATGGTTGGCCGATGGACCGTCCCTGCCAAACATCTCAACTTGTAACAACTAGACCCGTTTTTGTCGAGTAACTGTTACAGATCTAGATATTACATCGAGCCACAACTTAACGTCTCAATCTGTAACATCTGGGGACTGTTTTGCCTGCTAGATGTTACAGATCGAGACAAACCATTCGAGGGTAACCCGAACATCTCAATCTGTAACAGTAAGACCGATATTTGGGTCCTAGTTGTTACAGATCGAGACAATCTCGGAGCAGATGCCCCGGCTATACAACGTAAAACGCCGGGGCGCCCGCGAGATGGGCACCCCGGCGCATGCTGAGCAGGGTTTGCGAAGCAGTGGGAGGGAGGAGAAGCCGTCCTCCCGAAATCCCTACTCCTGACGACGTTTCTTGTCGGTTAGGAAGACGCCGGCGGCTACAAGCACGACGCCTCCGATGACAAACGTCTCACCGGCGAGCGCAGCTTTGTCGCCCGTGGTGGGAAGTGCCGAGTTGGCGGCTGTCTTGGCGTTGCCGGTAGACGGCTTTCCAGCAACCGGCTTAGCGGCAGCCTGCGTGATCTTGGCCTGCTCGGCCTTCGCTGCCTCTTGCTCCTGGCGGGCGATCTCGTCCTTCAGGGCTTGCTCGGCGGCTACGCGTTTTGCCTTCGCCTCGTTGTAGGCATTGAGCGCCGCGGTGTAGGCGGGCGTCGCAGCATCAAGGTCTGCCTGAGCGGCATCAAGTGCGGCCTTTGCGTTATGTTCTGCCTGCTTGGCGGCGACGCACTTGACAAAGAGGGCATTGAGCGTATCGTTCGCGTTTGCATCGGAGCCGGTTGCGATGCCGTTTTCGACATTGACGGACTTGAGCTTTCCGAGAGCGGCGGCAGCGGCGTCCGGTGCGGCCTGAGAATTCTCGACCGCCTGCTCGGCGTTCGCTACGGCATCATTCGTCGCACTAAGAGCAGTTTCGGCCGCAGTCACTGCTGCGTCGGCGTCCTTCTTGGCTGCCTCGGCCGTGGCGAGATTATCGGCCGCGTTGTTCAACGCATCGGCATGTGCCTGCTTTGAAGCAAAGTCGTTTTCCGCCGTGGTCAGATCGCTCGCGGCGTGCTCCGCGGTCGCTGCCTTGGCCTCGACGCCGTCCTTGGCGATAGTGAGGGCCTGCTTCTTGGCAGCCGCGTCGCGCTCCGCCTTTTCAAGAGCGCTCTGGGCAGACGTCTGAGCCGCCGTGGCTTCATCGAGCGTTTGATGGGCCTTGTCAGCCTTCTCCTGGGCCGCAGCAACATCGGCAGAATACTTGGCAAGTTCCTTCCTTGCATCTTGCAGAGCCTGCTGCTTTAAGAGAGCCTCTGCCTTGGCGTCATCAACCTTCTTCTGACTCTGAGCGGCTTGCTCTTGCGATGCCTTAAGCTCGGCGCGCTTCTGGTTGACGACCTGCTCTGCGGGCGCCACGTTGCTTTGGGCGGCTTTAACCTGGTCTTCGGCTTCGGCAACTTTTCCGTTTGCCTTGGCGAGATTCTGCTCTGCTTGAGCGACCTCGGCAGCGGCACCTGCCACGTTGCCATTTTCGGTGGCAAGGTTGCTGTTCGCGGTATCAACGCCTTCTCGCTTTTGAGCGACGAGGGTCTCTGCTGCCTTTACGGCATCGGCTTTCGATGCCGCTGTGCTGCGCTTTTGCTCAAGGTTCGCTTTTGCAGCGGCAAGGTTTTCGCTGGCCTTGGAGAGACTCAGCTGATATTGATCAAAGAGACTCTCGAGTTCATCGATTGAATATTCTTTCTCGTACGAACCGTAGTTGTCGTCAACCTCCAAGATGTAGGTATATGAGAGATGAGTTCCTCGAGAATTAATGCCGTATCCCATGGTTTTGGCGTCAGGCTGTACGATATTCAAATAGTGGCCGACGGTGCCAAAGCCTACCTTTTGCTCTCCGAATTCGGTGCCGTGGCTCCAGAAAGTATCCCAAGCATCTTTGGGGGCAATTTCGCCAAGGCCGGCTTTCGCTGCGGCCTGGTCAAATATATTCTTTTCCTCATCAACCCACTGGTGTGCGACATTTCTTTTCAAGTCATAGTTCCATGCGGCATTTTCGAATCGCGCATAGTCTGAATGGTCTAGCATGGCGTCTGAGTAATTGGAGTTCGACTGAGCAATTGCCATCTGCTCGGCCGTCACCTTAAGCTCGCTAAGGCCGACGCTTTTGCGATATTCATTAATCTCGCGCAGCTTGCCAAACGAAAGCTTGACGTTGTCGAGTGACGTGCCGTCCTTTTTATCGCCGATGGTCGTTGGGTTTAAGTCGCTCTGCTTATAGATGATGTCTGCAGCATCGTTGGCACCGATGAATTGGTAAAAGCCGATGACGCTCTGCGCCTCCGCCGTCGTAGCCTTATCGGCTGCCGCCTTGCACGTATCGTATGCTTTCTGTGCATCGACAACGGCTTGATCGGCGGCCGCCTGGTTTGTCTTGGCAGTTTCGAGCGCCTTGTCTGCTTGCTCCTTCTCGGCTTTTGCCTGGTCGACTTGTTTCTGAGCGGCCTTTGCCTTCTCCAGCTCGGCAGCATGCACCTGCTTTGCCGAGGTCAACTCCGATTGCGCCGCATCGGCTTTCGCCTGGGCTGCCGTTACATCATTTTCGGCTGCTGCGACTGTCTGCTTCTTGGCTTCGAGCTCGCTTTCGGCACCGGTGAGGGCGTCCCGCTTGGATGCAACGTCACTATTTGCCTGAGAAAGACCTGCTTCGACAGCCGCCTGCTGCTGCTTCGCCTGATCGAGTGCGCTTCGGGCGGCATCGACCTTTGCCTGAGCGGCGTCATACTCCGGGCCCTCGGCGCCTGCCTTTGCGGCTGCCAAATCGGCTTGCGCGCTGTCATACGCTGCCTGTGCCGCGACTACCTTACCATCCGCGGCGGTCTTTGCCTGCTGAGCGGAAGCCAGCGTGCCTGACGCCTCGTTGTAAGCGCTCTGCGCGGCGCTCCGAGCCTGCTGGGCATCGGCGAGTGCGGAGTCGGCAGCGGTTTTTGCGGCCTTTGCCTGGTCAAGAACCTTCTGGGCATCTGCGGCAGACTGCTCGGCGGCCTTGATTTCCTCCGGCGTTGCGTTGGCGGCTGCCTTCTGGGCTTCCTCAAGCTTGGCCCGTGCGTCGGCTGCCGCCTGCTTTGCGGAGTCGAGTGCCTTCGTCTTGCTTTCGGCATCGGCCTTGGCCGTGTCGAGCTTGCTCTGGGCATCCTTTAACGTGGCGCTGGCGCTGTTGGCCGCCTTGACGCTTTCATCGAGTTGACGGGCGTATTCGGCACGCGCGGCGGCTTCTGCCTGCGAATTGTCGGAGACGGAAGCGTCGTAGGCAGTCTGGGCGTTGTCGCGGACCGTCTGCTTTTCGGTATAGGGGGCAACCGCCGTGTCGTAGTCGGACTTGGCTTCTGCCTCGGCAGCCTTTGCGGCGTCGATTGCGGCCTGCAAGTCGGCAATTTTCTGGGCGTTCGTCTTTACTGCGGAGCCTGCCGCCTCGCCGGCGTGGGCGGCGAGCGGGGACATGATTGCGTCCTGTGCCGTGGTGTCGCTCAGATCGTTGGCAAATGCCGAGAACGGGGCGAGCAACGACGAGCCGGTCATTGCGATGGTGGTGGCTGCGGTGACGGCGAGTCGCGCGGTCTTGTGACCCGCGAATGCGCGATGGGGCTCGGCGCCGACTGAGACTTCCAAGTGTTTAGGTGCGTACTTTGCCATTTCTTCTCCCAATCGTTGAAGGGGTACCTATGACAATTCGTACGTTACGACCGCCGAAAGGGTTTCTGTTGCGCAACATTGGCAAGAAAATATCGACACACTTGAGTCACATTTATGAGTCGAAGTTCTCGGCAAGCTAATGTCTCGTTCTGTAACATCTAGCAGCAAATATGACCTCTAACTGTTACAGATTGAGACAATTGCCGGGGAGGGGTCCCGTCACGGCAAGACGCCCGCTCTCTAGATACAGAATCCGGGGATCACACAGGTTCGTTTGTTTGGCTTGTCCGCAGGCGTTGCGTACGTAAAGACGTCGCCGTCGTGTCCAACGCGATTCAAATAGAGCGTGCCTTCGGTCTCCGATGAGTCGGGGCTCACCGTGCGCTCCCACCAGCAGGTGTCCTTGCCCTTCCACTGGCGGACCATCGTCTCGTTCGTGGAATACGGGCTCACCTTGAGCTCGCGGAAGAGCTGATACTCCTTGCCCTCGCCGTTGTAGATGTCTGCCAGGTAGTGATAGTCCTTGGCAAACGAATCGGGCGGTTGCGTACCGCACAGCTCGACCATGGCGGGCAGCCAAAGGGTTGCGGGCAACTCGTTCAGACACGATGCACTGTTGGCGGCGCCAGCGTTATTCGAGATCTTTTTGACAGATTTGATGAGTGCGCGCAACTCGTTGGGCAGCAGCTTAAGGCTGTCGCCGTTGAGCCATTCCCGCAGCTCGCAATCTGCCCAGCCTGCGCTCGGCGGTTCAGCCGCAGCGTTGCGCTCGGCAATACCCGCATCGAACATAAACGTCAGTCCGGCCTTGCCCGTCCCGTCCAGAAGCTCGTCGTGGCGGATGCCCACGAGCTGCGCGCCGACGTGCAGCCCATTGGTGAGCTTCACGCGCTTAGTGCATGGATAGGGGATATGCCCGTTGTCATCGAGCAGATGATAGCGCTTGGCAATCTCGCGTGCCTCGCTACGGGTCTCGGCGGCCTTAATCTTGAGCGAAATCTCCTGCAGCTGATCCCAGGTGTAGTCGTCAAGTGAACCGCGGATGCCGTCCAAGTAGTCGGGGATGCCAAAGCCATGGGTTGCCGCCCCGATAACGCCAAGCCCCGCAACGGCTGCGACAACGCCACCGATAATAAAGCGGCGGCGGGTCATGGTATCGTGCCGGGCCTGCTCCAGGATCTCTCTCGCGCGCTCGCCGGCGACGTCGACCTTAAGGTGCGTACCAGAATCGATATCAATCGCGGCCTCGTCTCCTGCGCCTTCGCGGCCCTCGGATTCGGCATCGGTGAGGTATGCCGAGAGCACCTCGAGCATCTGCTGCTCGGTGGGACGATCGCCCTGCTCGACTGAGATGCCTTTCATGATGATCTGGACGAGCGCTTCATCGTCCTTGCAGCGCGGCTCGAGCGGTGCCGGCTTGGTCTTGGTCTTTATGAGGTAGAACGAGCCGGTTGCCGCGGCACCCGTCGACTCGACATCGAACGGTTTGCGACCGCTGTAGAGCTGGTACAAAATGCTCGAAAGCGCATAGACGTCGATTGCCGGCGAACGGCGAAGGGCCGCGATGCCTTCGATATCCTGCGTGAGCATCTCGGGCGCGGCGTATGCGGGCGTGGCAAAGCGCCAGATGTCGGCGCGCCGGGTGATCGTGTCGTCGCCGAGAGCCATGGTCGCGGAGCCCATGTCGATGAGGCAGGGGTCAAAGGAGCAATCGGCAATCTGCTGCTCGAGCGTTCGGCTGGTGGTACGGAACATAATATTGGCAGGCGACAGATCGCGATGGATGACCGGGTTCACGAGGCCTTGGGTCATCAAGAGCGCACGAAGCACGGCGTTTCCGACGGCGGCGACCATCTGGGTGGTCAGCCCGCCCGAGGCGTCGTGCGGAAGCAGAGGTAGCGCCTGCTTGAGTGAGGTGCCCTCGACCCACTCCATGAGGATGAGCGGGTCATCCTCGCACGATCCGTAGCCATAGACGCGTGGAAATCCGCGCAGGTGCGAGACGGTACACAGATGACGGTGCTCCTCGAACAGCGCGGCGGTGTTGGCCAGGTGCGCTGCCGATTGCTCGGCGGAACGGTCGGGGGCTTGGCCGGAAAGGATGGCGTTGTCCTTGAGTAGCTTGACGGCAAAGACCTCGCCGCTCGTGTTGGTCGCGCGCAGCACGTGCCCGATGTTGCCGTTGTTGCGGTGGGCCGTCTGGAGAATAAGCGTCATAAACCGACGCTTGGCCTCGTCCTCGGCGCTGGGGTCGACCGCCACGGCGGTGTCGAACGTGTCAAGACGGATGAGTTTGTCGCCATAGGCGCTATCGGTAGTATCCATGGCGTTCCTTTGTCTGGCATGGGTTGCCGCACGTATACGTGAGCAGTGCGGATATCGGTAAAGAACCATGATAGCCGCACTGCCCACGTATGCCGCTGAGTATTGTCGTTTACGACGCAGAAGGTAGAAGACGAAAGACGGACGGCGACCGTCTTCCGATCGCCGTCCGTGCTAGTCCACAATGACAAGGAATGTCGTGTAGAGACCCAGATGGAGCCTGTCGCTGTTGGCGATTTCCACGGGGGGATAGACTTTGCCGGGCTCGCGTTGGTCGCGCGGCGGCTCAATCACAATATCGCCGTCGCCCGCGCCCGATTCGAGCACTGTGCCGTTGGTCGATCCAAGGCCCTGGGCGTACCAGTGCTCACCCTCGAGCCAAATGCGAAGATGCTCGCGCGATGCGTCGGCGCCCACATCGGTGATGCTGGGCGAGGTTTTGGGCAAAGAACCAATCACGGTGCCGCGCGGATCGCGTGTGAGGGGATGGATTTGCATGTCGGCGCAGTTGTCGGCATGGGTTCTGAGCAGACCGAGGTTGGGGGCGACGGTGCGCGGCTGTTCCAGGCTGTTCATAAAGCCACGTCCGACGGTAGTTTCGGTGGTGCCGAAGTGCCCGCCCGTCTTGCTGCTGCAAAAGCGCTCGACGGTGGCCACGCCCTGAACGGGATCGGCGAGCGCCCCCGTTGCCACAAAGAGCATAAGGTAAAGCGTGCTTTTCTCGCGCACGGCATTGCCGTCGAAGTTGTCGATGCGATTGAGGGCATTTGCATATAGGCGGCTGTCCAGCTTGTAGCTGGCGAGAGCCGACATCATTTCGTTGGCGGCCGGACCGCGATAGTGCTCGGCGATTGCCCGATAGGCGGACTCGCCGCCGCCGAGCTTGCTGCAGATTGCCGAGGAAAGGTTGAGTGTGGTGACGGTAAAGTCGCTGTAGATGGAGGGTGCGCACTGGTCAGGCTTGCGATGGACGATGTAACGGGTGAGATACGAGCGGTTGGAAGAGCATTTCTCGAGCAGGGTACTGCCGAGATAAGAGTTTCCATTGATGAGCATTCGGGCGATCTCGAGATGTTTAAGACCGCCGAACGAGCGAATATCGTTATAGAGGACCGAGCAAGGCGTCTCTGCTGCCACGGATACCTCCTTTGATTGCTTCCTAGCCAAGATGGCGATAGGAATTAATGGCCCCGGTGGGCGACGTATTAAATGGCTGCACAATAAATAGTGTAACCAAAGCAACATTATAGGCCACATGTTCGAAATTGCAGGAAGACTGAGAGATTTGGTTTGGACTGGACGGAAATCCCCCTCTGTCTTGTTCTGTAACATTTGGACCCGGTTTTGCCCTGCATCTGTTACAGATTGACACAATCGGCCAGGCCCACCTCGTCCGCCTCGTCATCTGTGGTTTACGTGGGGGCATGCGAAGCACGGGTATACTAACCGGCGGCGAATCTGCTCCATCGCTTAGAGCTGCTGCGTCTGGACGGCGCGTGATAGGGCTGCCAAAGCGATCGCCAGCGTGCTGAGCAACGTCCTCTCTGTGCGCACCTGTTTTTGTATGTATTAGCGCACTACCAAGCACGCCCGCGCGGCCGCATGCCGTGCCCATTGCGCGTGCAGATAAGGAACAACAACATATGCGTAATTCTGTATCCGACGTCACGGACGCCGAGATTCTGGACGAGACCCGCGAGGCCATGACCCAGGCCGCCTTCGATGCTGCCGACGAGGCCAGCGCCGCCCAGGCCGTCGAGTCCGCTACCGAGAGCCTGCCCGCCTTTAACGAGCTGGGGCTTTCGGACGAGATGCTTCGTGCCATCGAGAACCTGGGCTACACGGCGCCCACGCCCGTTCAGGCCGGCTCCATCCCCGTGGTACTCGAGGGTCGCGACCTGCTTGCCGCCGCTCAGACCGGCACCGGCAAGACGGCCGCCTTCTTGCTGCCGACCATGAACAATCTGGAGCACATCGCTCCGCCCAAGCCCGTGCGCGAGCGTGGCGGCCGCAACCGCCGTCGCGGTGCCAAGAAGCCCGAGGGCAACGGCCGCGGCCCCGTGATGCTCGTCATCACCCCCACGCGCGAGCTTGCCCAGCAGATCGATGAGGTCGCCGGCAAGATTGCCGACGTCACCGGCCATGTCGCCGTGACCGTCGTGGGCGGCGTGAGCTACAAGCCCCAGACCGCGGCGCTTAAGTACGGCTGCGACATTCTGGTTGCCACGCCGGGCCGTCTGGTCGATCTGATCGAGCAGGGTGCCTGCCACCTGGACGAGGTTAAGGTCCTGGTGCTCGACGAGGCCGACCGCATGCTCGACATGGGCTTTTTGCCCGCCGTCCGTCGCATTGTGCGCGAGACGCCGGCCGAACGCCAGACGCTGCTGTTCTCGGCCACGCTCGACGAGGAGGCCGTGGGCGAGATCACCGACCTGGTGAGCGACCCGGCCCGCGTAGAGATCGCGCCCGCCACGTCGACCGCCGATACTGTCGATCAGTTTGTGTTCCCGGTGTCCATTGAGGCCAAGAACAACCTGCTGCCCGAGTTCCTCAAAAAGGAGGGCCCGGAGCGCACTATCGTCTTTATGCGCACCAAGCACCGCGCCGACAGCTGCTGCCGTCGCCTGGAGCGCAAGGGCATCAAGGCCGCTGCGATTCACGGCAACCGCAGCCAAGCTCAGCGCGAGCGCGCGCTTTCGGCCTTCCGCGATGGCACCGTCGACGTGCTGGTGGCAACCGATGTTCTCGCCCGCGGCATCGACATTAGCGACGTGCGCTACGTCGTGAACTTTGACGTGCCGGCCGAGCCGACCGACTATATCCACCGCATTGGCCGTACGGGTCGCGCCGGCGAGCTGGGCTGGGCCATTACGTTTGTGACCGAGCAGGACGTCGACGAGTTCTACGAGATCGAGAAGCTCATGGACAAGACGGCCGACATCTACGAGGCCGGCGACCTGCATGTGGGCCCCAACCCGCCTGCCGTCGATCCCGAGCGCGATCCTGCGGCCTTTAAGGTGAAGAAGAAGACCAAGCGCGGCAAGTCCAAGAGCAAGAAGAAGCTTGAGCAGGCACGTCGCGACGGCAAGCGCAACGGCGATGATTACGGCGACGTGGCCGGCCGTTCCAACCGCGGTCGCGACGAGCGCCGCAGCGACGGCGAGCGTCCGAGCCGTCCCAAGCGCAGCGGCAAGACCCGCGTGCGCGAGGGCGTTCAGGCTCGCGTGGACGAGGCTGTGGAGAGCGTGGCCCGCGAGGTGGCTGCCGAGGAGCGCGGCGGTGCTGACGCCGTCAAGCAGGCCCCGCGTGGCAACCGTGCCGAGCGTCGTGCCAAGCAGTTCCAGGGCGAGGCGCATCGCCGTCGCCGCGAGGACGAGGACCGCGGCGGTCGTCGCCGTGTTGAGCGCGAGGACGAGGGCCGCGGTTCGCGCGGTGGCAAGCGCGGTTCGGGCGACCGCCGTCGTTCCGGTCGTGATGACGAGCGCGGCGAGCGCGATGAGCGCCGTGGCGGCGAAGGCCGTGGTTCGCGTGACGAGCGTGGTACCCGCGGCGGCAAGCGCTTTGACGAGCGCGGAGGCCGCGAGGGCGGCCGCGGTGGTGAGCGTCGCGAGGGCGCTCGTGGCAACGGCGGCCGCAGCGGCGCCGGTCGTTCGAATGAGTCGCGCGATCGTCGCGATCCGCGTGCCAGCCGCGATCGTCGCGATGACTGGCGGAACTACGACGACACCCGCGAGGAGCGCCGTGGCGGCTATCGCGGCGGGCGTGGCGGCAACCAGGCCGGCTCCCGTGGCGGTCGTGCCGGCGGTCGCGATAACCGTGGCAGCTATGGCAACAGCCGTGGCGGCAAGCGCGGCGGCAGCTCCCGTCGCCCCGGTGACGGCGGCGGCAAGCGCAAGTAACATACGCGTCGCACGCTAGAGCGAGGCGAACTAAGGGCCCCGAGCAACTATGCTCGGGGCCCTTTTGTTTGCCGCATCCGACCGTTGGTCCGGTGTGATTTGCTCAGGAATGCACCTGGAGGATGCTGAAGGCCCGTTTTCAGCCATGCGGCAATGGGTCCCATGGGGTGCGCCGTGCATTTTTTGGAGTATTCTGCAGATCGAGTTGCCTGCATACGATTCGACGTCGCCAGCGGTGGCCTTCGGATATCCCTAGCGAGCGTTTTGAGTCAGACTTTTCCGTTTTCCGGTGCAAAGGTGCGTCATTCTCGTTATAGCGGAACCCAAAATGATGCAGCGCCCTACAGTTTTGCCCGCTCGCGGCGGTGTTGGCACGAGCGCGTTGCAGAATACTCCGTTTTTTGCACGGTCCGGGATGGGGTACCTCAGGAGAACACAGCGGTATCACGTAAATATATGCAATCTGTAACGGAAATTATGCAAATCGATGAGGCAGACAGCATAGTTTGGTGCAAAGGGGTCAGGTTAATCTGCACCAGGTTGGTGGAAACAAACCTGACCCCTTTGCGCTAAACCGGGGTGTCCCCGCGCGCCGTATACTCTGTCTTAGCATGCGGGCGGCTTGGTGTGTTATCAAGCGTAGGGGAGGATGTTCGATGAGCATGTTCGAAATTGTGTTTAGTCCGACGGGCGGAACGGAGAAAGTGTCTGGTCTTGTGACCGGGACGCTGGATGGGAATATCGTTACTGTCGATCTGACCGATAGCGGGTTGGATTTCCACGGGGTCTCGATGGCGAAGGGCGACGTTGCGGTTATCTCCGTCCCATCATATGCTGGCAGGGTTCCAGCTGTGGCGGTTGAGCGACTGGGAATGGTGCGTGGCAACGGAGCTCGGGCTGTTTTGGTTTGTGTTTACGGGGGCCGCGCGTTTGAGGATACGCTTATTGAGCTGGAAGACGTTGCGAAGCGTGCCGGATTTAGGGTGGTTGCAGCGGTCTCTGCCATTGCCGAGCATTCCGTTGCTCGTCAGTTTGCTGCTGGGCGACCGGATGCGCAGGGTGTGGCGCAACTTTCAGAGTTTGCGCAGCGAATCCGGCAAAAGCTACTGAACGGGGCTGCGTCCGAGCCCTCTATTCCCGGCAATCGTCCTTATAAGCAAGCTGGAGGCCACAGTATGGTGCCCCATGCAACGGAGGATTGCGTCTCCTGCGGTGCTTGCGCTGCGTTGTGCCCTGTTCGAGCTATCGACAAGGACGATCCAAGGCAGGTGGATGGCGAGGCGTGCATCTCCTGCATGCGTTGCGTCTCCGTATGCTCGCAGAATGCTCGCAAACTTGACCCTAACAAACTTGCCGCCGTTACCCAGATGCTGAGCAAGGCTTGCGTCGAGCGCAGGGAATGTGAGATCTTCATCTAACGCAAGCGAGATTGGTGCAATGAGATCAGGTTAATCTGCACCAAGTTGGTGCAAACAAACCTGACCCCATTGCACCAGAGCAAGGAGTGTCCCCGGGTGCCGGCAGAAAAGGAACGTCCCTAAGTGCCGCCTAAATACCGTTTATCGAAGAAAAAGGTTGATTTCCGATCTCAGCCGAACACATTGAGCTGATGGCTCGCTCCCGCAGTTAGCCGAACGCCCCCGCGGCCCCTCCTGGGGTCCGGGGGCGCC
>CABUIE010000013.1 GCA_902491565.1 uncultured Collinsella sp. | reverse complement strand
TCTTTCATGCAGCAGGGGCTCTCAATGTTTTTATGTCCTGCTCATATCGTCTCTGGCAAGACGGTCGATGAAGTAATTTCCGCATCTGTACGTGAGCATTTTTCGAGAATGAGTTTCAACAGCTATAAAGATATTGATAGTCGTCTTAAAAAGATAGGCGTGTCGCTCAGTGCTTATGAACGACAAGCCGATATAGACACACTAATTCAGCGAAGGCATAAGGTTGTTCACGAAGTAGATCTTGTGGAGGACAAGTCTGGCGGAAAGGGCCGAACGAGACCAATTAATTTAGCTCAAGTTCGGACTTGGATGGAATGCTCAATGAGTTTGGTTCAAACGATTGATGAGCAAGTGAGCGCTTGGGAAAAACAAGAGATACAACAGTCGAAAGAAATTCCGGCTAGTTCCGACGAAAACGATTGTTTTGAAGAAGCGCCGAATGAGGCGTAGCAGTGTTTTCTCCAATTTCCCGTTGTCGATAATGTTTTGCAAATAATTTAGAGGTAACTAATGCCAACCTTACTTTCCGATAAATACGAGGCTCGCAAGGCCGAGGTCAATGCTCGCTTTGAGCAGCTTCGCGCTAACGAGGAGGAGCTCAACCGAATCTTTGCCAAGATTTACAACATGGAGGGCGAAGTGCCCATCGAGATCGAGGATAAGTACGTCTCGTTGGCGCGCATCTTCGACACCGCCGATGAGATTCCCGAGAGCTATAAGGGCAACAAATACGTACGCACCAAGCGAGACGAGATCACCTCGCTTATTAGTTATGCCGTGGGCTGCATGTTCGGCCGCTATTCGCTGGATGTGGACGGGCTTGTCCTTGCCGATCAGGGTGCCACGGTCGACGATTATCTGGCAAAGATGCCCGATCACGTGACCTTTATGCCCGATGGCGACAACGTGCTGCCTATCACCGATGACGAATACTTTGACGACGACATCGTGCGTTACTTTATCGACTTTGTGCGCACCGTGTATGGCGAGGAGACGCTCGAACAGAACCTGGCCTTTATTGCCGAGGCGCTCGGCGGCAAGGGCACCTCGCGCGAGGTAATTCGCACCTACTTTTTGAAGGACTTCTTTAAGGACCACTGCCAGACCTACAAGAAGCGCCCTATTTATTGGCTGTTCGATTCGGGCAAGAAGGGTGGCTTTAGGGCGTTGGTCTACATGCATCGCTATCGCCCTGATTTGTTGGCACTGATTCGTACGAGTTATATCCATCCTCAGCAAGAACGTTACCGCAATCGGCTGATGTGGATTGCGGACCAGATGGAGGTGAGCGACAGCCGTGATCGTGCTCGTCTTGCTAAGGAGCAAAAGCGCATAAGCGACCAAGCTGCCGAGCTCGTGAGTTACGAGGAGAAGGTCCACCACCTTGCAGACCAAATGATTGAGATTGATTTGGATGACGGCGTTAAGGTCAATTATGCCAAGTTCCAGGACGTTCTCGCCAAAATCAAATAGTCGTCTGTGTGCTAGAAGTTGAAAGAGCCGCTATGGGGTCATTGGTAAACAACAATCAGATCATTCGAATCGATAGCAATCTTCTGCTCGATCCAACCATGTGCGATGCGTACATGGACGGCGCCTACCTATGCTTGACCCCCAATGAGTTCAACATCTTGTTTTGTATGGCTCAAAAACCGGGTCATGCGTTTTCTCGCCAAAGTTGTTTGTTGCGGCATTTGGCCACGATGATCCTAAGTCGCATCGAGTGCTCGATAGCCATATCAAGAACATTCGCAAGAAACTGAAAGAAGACGCCCGCAACGCTCGTTGGCTTAAGGGCGTGCATGGCTATGGTTACCGTCTCGATTTTGCTCCAGGATTTGAGCCTGAGGTGTGCGTTGGTGAGGGCGGGCGTGTATTTCGTTCTGCGCATGGCGACCGTGTGCTTGCCGTTGATTTTGAGAACCGTATTGTTCAGCTCGACGGCGAGGAGCTTACGCTTACTCCGAATGAGTATAGCGTTTTGAATGCATTTACAACCAGGCCAGGCGTCGAGGTTTCAAACGAGGAACTGTCGCAGATTTCTATGGGCATCGGCTTTGCTGAATCGAAGAGGGCTCTTGCAACACATGTCAAAAACCTCCGCAAGAAGCTGGGGGAGGAGATAAAGAATCCTCTTTGGATCGCAACGGTGTACGGGTTTGGGTATCGGTTTTTGGGTGCCGAAGAAACTCCCGAGCCGCATGAAGAGCAAATACTAGATGACTCCCTAGTCGAGCTCTCCGAACAGCTGCAAATGGCATTTGATACAACGTCCGGTTCCATTCTTTTATGGCATGACGTTGGCGGTGCATGCGCGGATGTTGTTGAGCGGCTATTGTTGCCCGACGATGTTGTACTGATTCGCGAGGATGTGGCCGGCAAATTCGATACGATTCGAGCTATTAACGAACTCGGCTTCGATGAACGAGCGCTGTTCTATCGGTCATCACCGTGCGTTGTCGATGCGAACGATTGGTTTGCGGACGTTGAAGCGAGTGCTGAGAGCTTTGTCCCTGAGACGCAAAGTGATCCGGTCGAAGCCCGAGAAAACGTTATTGAAGATGATGAATGCGGGCCAGCCGCGGCAGCTCCGCGCGTTGCTGTGGCTGAAGACGTACATCCCCAGCCGTTCCACGGCGAGCGTGTTGATACCGGATCTGAAGGCGTCATGGCCAGTAAGCCAACTCTTCCCAAGCTTGATGAGGATTGGTATCTACTTTCCCAGTTTGCAGAGCTGGCGGGATGCTCGCCCGACGAAACGCTCAAGCTGGAATTGTTTGCCTATCAAACGGGGTTCACGCTTTATGCTGACTGCGCCTGTAGAGGCCGGGGCGTAAGCCAGACAGATTTCTATCTGTCTTTGATGCACGGAGCCATCGTCGAGCACGATAGCCTGCCTCAATCCATGTTGAACTGTATGTCCTTTAAAAACATGGTCTATCGAGCCATTAGGTCGCGCGACTTGCTTGATTACGATAAGTCGAGCTGGATTACGCGCGATGGTCTTGATGAGCTTGATATTAGGGATGCCGATTTGCGCAGCTTTGCTTTGGATGTCATCGAGCGTAGCGCTGATGACGACACGCCGTACTTTACCGTGCCGTGGCTCAGGCGCTGCGCATCCGATTTGCCCTTACTTGAGTACGGTCTATCCGATGCATTTTACGAAAGCGTGCTCCTGTCGCAGGAGGACCTGTTGGGGCACGGAAACCTTGTGGGCATTAAGCTCTTTGCGCCACGCGGCCACCCCATGAAGGGTCGCGATTTTATCCGAGCGGTGGTGGGTCGCGAGATATCGATCGATATCGACGATCTTGTCGACTTGCTTTCGGAAGAGTACGGCGTAGTGGTTCCGCGTGCGCAGCTCATCCAGATAATCCGTAAGTCCGACTTGTTTTATTCAAGCGCTAGCGAGCGCGTATTTGTTAGTCATGACCAGTTTGTACTAGAAGTGGAGTAAGACAATGGAAATGGAAAAGTTCATCAACACGGGTATTGCTGAGGGCTGGGTTCGCAAAACCGACAATAGCGAGCGCAAGTTTATTAACGGTCAGAACCAGGATTGTCCAATTTACGAGGTACGCGTCGATAAGTTACATTTCAATGTGCAGAATGGACGAATCGCTACCTTCATTTCGCGCTATCAGGCAGAGCATCCCGAGGGCCTGCCTCAGGATCAAACGGAGCTCGATAACCTCATTGCGGGTATGGTTGAGGCGGATAACCCCAAGCATCTTAAGACGACTATGTTGGATATTAAAAACAAGGGCCAACAACAATCTGCGATCATTTTGACCAACGGCGTTGTCATTGACGGCAACCGTCGTTTTACCTGCTTGCGTAAGTTGTCTGCTGCCGAGAACACCCTTCGCATGCTGCGCTGCTGTGTGTTTCCCGATACCTATGACGAAAATGCTATTAAGGGCCTTGAGCTCGAGATTCAGCTGGGCGAGGACAGCAAACAGGAATATGATGCCATCTCTCGTCTGGTCGATATTGATAGGTGGGTCAATGAAGGGCGTATGACGGCAGAAGAATATGCCAAGCATGCCAATATGAAGCAGAGCGAAATGAAGAACAGTCTCGCTCAAATCGATATGTTGAAAGATTTTCTTGAGTTCTGCGAGGCTCCCGGCGCATTTCATATTGCCCAGGACCTTAAGTTGCAAGGCCCTATCGAGTCGCTTACGACCAGGCTTGGTAAGGTCAAGAACAAGGACGATCGAGAAGAGATTAAAAATGCCGTGTTTGCAAATTTGTTGTGTCAGACGCTCGGTGACCGCACGCGTGAGGTGCGCGAGTTTATCGATAATTTGATTGCTGACGACAAGCTGCGCGAAGAGCAGCTGGATTATACCGTTGAGGTTTTGGAAAGGCTTGAGGAAAAGCCTGACGACGTGGTTGTCACTACGGAATATCTTCGCGATACGTTTGGCTCTGACACGCGTTTGAAAGAGGGGATGAAGGCGTCTAGAACCGTTGCCCGCACGAAGGCCGGCAATCGTAACATCAAAAACGGACAAGTGCGTGCCGTCCGCAACGCACTCTCGAATGTTGGCGAAGTTGACGTGGAAATACTGCACAAACTGGAGCCCGAACAACTCGCCAATATGCAGGATGGGCTGCAGTCTCTTCTTGAGAAAGCCCAGGAAGTTCTCGATGCCGTCCAAAAAAATCTAGAAGGCTAGGCAATGCGTTTATATCAGCGAGGCGGACAAATCTATCTTGATCCCGAGCCTCTCGATGCCGACTCTCTGCGTCGCAATGCTCGCTTTAAGATGACCTGTAGGGCATACGTCAGATGTGTCGTTAAGGGTCATATTTTGCTCGAAGAGATCGGCAACTATACAGAGTTCGAAAAGATTGTTGGCAAGCTATCGAAGGTTGCCAGCCGTCTTGGTGTGGCGCTATCGGTCGATGACGATCTTCAGGATGGCTTTACGCAGATTCGCGAACTTGCCGAGCAACGTTCGCGTTTGGGAAACGAGATCAAGCGCGGCGACCACAAACACGATGCCCATCTCGCAGAGTTCTCGGAGGTCGTCGATGCCGCCATGGCGCGTCCGCTAAAGGATCGCCAGATGCGCGACGCGTTTTTCTTGGCAACGATGGGACGTGCGGGCAACTTCTCGGTGCCGGGGTCGGGTAAAACGGCGACCGTTCTTGGTGCGTTTGCCTTTTTGGCACAGCGCGGCATGGTCGATCGCATTATGGTCGTGTGCCCAAAAAACGCATTTGATTCCTGGGCGACGGAGTGGAGGCTCTGCTTTGGCGATAAGTGGCCACTCAACTTGTTTACAACGCAAGACGATGCTTACCGAAAGCTTGGTAAGTCTGACCGCCGGAGGTATATTCGCGCTCGTGTGGGCGGTTGCAATTTGCTGCTTGTGAATTACGAGGCGGCTATTGGCGTTGCCGAGGAACTCAGTAAGGTCGCTGGAGAGCGTACGCTTTTGGTGTTCGACGAAATCCATCGCGTTAAGCGCGTTGGCGGAAAGCAAGCTAACGCGGCTCTCGTTGTTTCTAAGAGTGCTCCCTATACGTTTGCCCTGACGGGCACGCCAATTCCTAACGGATATATCGATATTTACAATATGTTGCACATTTTGTATCCGCGGGAGTATGACAACTTTTTTGGCTTTGAGAAAAGCGAGCTCAAAAACGCCGAGGACTCGGACATTGAGCTCGTGAACAACAAGTTGCAGCCATTTTTATTGCCGTACGACCAAGGATGACCTAGGCGTCCCGAGGGCTGAGCCCGACGAGCTTATCAAGGTGTCGTCTGACGAGCGTACGAATCTACTGCTCGGCGTTATTAAAAACCGTTACCGTCGCAACAAGCTGACCTTGATGCTGCGTGTTCTGCAGATGGAAAACGATCCGATCGACCTACTCGAAACGCTTAATCCCGAAGACTATCGTTGGATTATCGAAGAAGACGAGGAGACCGGCGAGGTCGATGCCGTCGACTACTCCGATAAGATTGTGGGCATGATTCGATCTGCCGGCGCATCGAGCAAACGTGCTCGTTGCTGCTCTCTGATTGGCGACTTGGTAGCACAGGGGCGCTCGGTTATCGTTTGGTGCATTTTCATCAAGAGCATGTCCGATCTTCAGCGCGGTCTGGCTGATATGGGGATTGAGGCGCGTACGATTAACGGTCAGGATGACCTTGTCTGTCGTTCGGCAGACCTGGATGACTTTAGGGCTGGCAAGTTTCCCGTACTCATTACCAATCCTCATACGCTTGCCGAGTCTGTCTCGCTGCATTCGATTTGTCACGATGCCGTGTACTACGAGTACAGCTTTAATCTGGTCCATTTGCTGCAGTCCCGCGATCGAATCCACCGTTTGGGCCTGCCGCAAGATCAGCAGACAAGGTACTACTACCTTTCGGAAGATTACGACCTTGGAAAACCCGATCCATGGTCGCTTGACGAGGAAATATATACTCGCCTGCGCGAAAAAGAGAACACCATGCTCAGGTGTATTGATTCCGAAATACTCGAGACGCAGCCCACCTCTCAAGAGGATTTGGATGCTATTTTCGCCGGTTTGTTTGATGACTAGTTTTGAGAGTTTGCCATGAAGCTTGCAGATATTACATCCGAGCTGCTGCATTTGTTTGCAGGTCAGGACGCCGATTGCGGGGGCGCCATTGTTGTATGGCATGATCCGTCCGGTGAATTTGAGGATGTGCTTGCAGATTTGGAGCTGCCGGGCGTCAGCGTTCTCGTTGATCGCGAGGGTGGTCGGTTTGCTATCAAGCGTAAGCTCAATGGTGACTTGGGCGGACGTAAGGTGCTCATATATCGTCGCTGCGCAGGGGAGCCGTCTGGCGATTGGCTGGCGGATGTTGAAGCGCGTTGCGTCCCGTTTGCCGCCGACTATATTTCTGTGCAGCTACGCGAGATCGGCGCGGTTGATTCGTATGAGATGCGCGGCGCTTGAGTCCCATAAAGCCTTTTTTGCCAAGCGCCGCAACGTTATAAAGCTCAATAAGTTGCTGCATTCATCGAGGGAAGTCGCTGTTGCGACCGTCGATGAGCTTGAGCTTGGCATTTTGGCTGTCTGCTTGGGTGTCAGCGAACTCGATCCCGCGGCAATCGTATCAGGCTATTTGGCGCTCCTGCATGAGGGCAATGCTGATCAGGTGGTTGTCCTACTTGCTGAATATGAGATGAATGGCTATTTCTGCGAGCTCATTCGTCATTGGTGTGGTTTTGAGGGGAACGCGCTCGAGCTATCTCGTGTTCCCGAGTTGCTGGTCCACGTGTTGCTCACCGCCTGCTCGCGGTCGATGACGGGTGGATGTCTGGACGCGCTGTCGGGACGTTTCTCTTCCCAGGCTGTTCATGCTGCGTTCTGCCGCGCTTGCGTTGATTATTGGGTTCGTGGCGGTAATCGTCTATTGCTGTTGAGTATGACAACGGCGGTTGAGCGTGAGCTTGAGCTTGGAAAGATACTCGCTGGCGTTGGTCTTGACTGTATTGCAGGAGCCGACGTCTTTCCCTGCATCGATGCCACCATTCTGCGCATTCTGTTTGAGCGAGTGCGTCTGTCTGTGGATGCTGCTGATGAGGTTTTGTCGGTCGTCGCCTCTCGTCGTGGATCGCTTTGGTATGAGGAACTTGCCTGCTATTATCGCGGCGTTTCGGCTGCAGCTCATATGCAGCGTTTTTATCGCGACCATGTAGAAGGTTTTGCGGGCATGGGGGCTTTGGCCCTTTGGGGTTCTTATGCCAGCGATTTCTATCGCATGGACGCTTGGTACCGTGAGCTGGTGACAGAGTTCGCCGGTGCCTTTAGAGCGGGGGAGTACGAGCTCGATGAAGACTTCCGCGCCTGCTTTGAGTCGATGGAAGCTTTATATAAAGGTTGGTTTCTTAAGGAGCTCTCTCGCCGTTGGGCAAGCGCGTCGGGCGATGCATTGGGCTTGCAGGGATATGTGAAAGGTATTCCGCGTCAGGTTGATTTTGATCTGAGCTACGTTGAGCCTGCGAATCGCCGCGGAAAGCGTATTTGGGTCATCGTATCTGATGCTTTGCGCTATGAGGTTGCTGCAGAACTCGCCGAGCGTCTTGAGCGCGAGACAAAGGGTCAGTGCGAGCTTGGTGCCGTGCAAGGCGTGTTTCCTTCGATAACCAGATGCGGTATGGCTGCCTTGTTGCCTCATGGAACGATGCGTTACGAGGCATGCGGAGAGGCAGGATCGGGCTTTGGCGTGCTTGTTGATGGGGGGCGCGTCGATACTATCGAATCTCGCCAAAAGGTGATTGGCGAGCATTATGAGGGTGCTGTTGCGGTTCGCTATGACCGTTTTGTCGGCGAGATGGACCGTGCCGAACGTAAGAAGGTCGTAGGAGACGCGAGCGTTGTCTATATCTATCACGATCTCATTGATGCCATTGGTGACAAGGCCGCAACCGAGCGCAAGGCGTTTCATGCCTGCGATGAAACAATTGACGAGTTATCGGTGCTGGTCAAACTCATCGTGCGTGAGTTTATGTCGTCTCGAATCGTCATTACGGCAGATCATGGGTTTCTGTACACCGCAGAGCCGCTTGTTGAATATGATCATACGAGTGTTGCGGACGTGGCGGGCGACGTCATTGAGGCTGGACGCCGCTGGGCTGTTGCCTCGAGCGATTCTGAGTCCGATACGCTGCTTAAGGTTACTCTACCCGCTTCTGCTGGTAGCCTCGTGGGCTTTTCGCCACGTGAATGCGTGCGTTTGCGACGTCCCGGCGGAGGCGAGAACTTTGTCCATGGCGGCATATCATTGCAGGAGATGTGTGTGCCGGTTTTGACCTTTAGCAATAAGCGCGCCGGAACGCGTGGCTTTGTCGCATCGAGCCCCGTTGGCTTGTCCCTCGTTACGCAACTTGAATCCATCTCGAATGCATCCTTCTTCCTGGAGTTTCTGCAAGATGAGGCGGTGGTCGGCAAGATCCTTCCTGCGAACTATGAAGTGTTTGTTGCCGATCGCAGCGGAAACCCTGTAACCGACATTGCAAGAATCGTAGCCGATTTGACTGAAGTCGATGCGAGGGCGCGCCGCTTTAAGGTAATGCTGACGGTGCGTCCAACCGTTGAACTTGATGAACGCGCGGAGTATGCACTTTGCCTGAAAAACGCGGATAGCGGCGAAGAGCGTGTTCTTCAGACGCTGCACTTCCATGTTTATCTGGGTCGTGAATGGTAAGTGGGGGCTGAATGGGGAGGTTTCACCATGAAGATTGACGTTGATGTAGATCAGCTGCGCGAGAGCCTGCTCGATCGCGCTGGGAGCGCGGCGGGCGTGGGCTTTCCGGCCGCCATGCTCGACGTAGTGGATATCGAGGACGAGTCGCCCCAAGAGCTCCTAGCCCGAGCCGAACGCGAAGGCCTCGACCTCCTCGACTTTGCCGTCGACGATGACTACGGAGCGTCTTACGACTGGTGATCCCGGGTCAGTTCATCCGTTTCTTCCTGAGATATAAGAGAAATCCCTTTTTGAACGTCCTTCGGGTTCCAAAAAATAGCCGATCCGTCTTGGTTTCTTCATTACTGTCAAACTTGATAGCCGTTAGCTCGATCGTGCAGATGTAGTCAGCAACTTGGAATAGCCGGTAGGCTCGCGGCGTGGCTTCTCGGTATACGATGACGTCCTTTGCTAGAACGTACTCGAGCGCAGAATGGATGACCTCTGTTACGATCGGTTGACCGTTGTCGTAGTAAATCTTAACAGTGTCGTATCGTTGGAAGAATTCCAGATGGTCGAAAAGCTCAACCGTGAGATCCCGCCTCATTCTTTCCGCAAGACCGTTTTGATTGTCGGTGAATTCGCTCATTCGGTATTGTAGGCAGAGGTAGCGTATGGGGAGATGCTGAATGAACGCGCGAAATGCGCTCAATATGTGCCTTCGCTGCTCCTTGGGAAGATCTTTGTAGTCGCCGTTTCCATTCAATAGGGGTCCTGCATGAAAAGGCGTATTGGGAAGCGAGGACTGCGACAGGGCGCGCTCGTAGCGGTCAATGCGTTCAACGATTGCATCGTTTTGATCGTGAAAAACGAGGGTGACGAGGTAGTAGTTGGAGACGCCTCCGAGGTCGCCAGATTCGTCAACAAAGACGGAGAGTTCGCTCATGATGGGCCTCCATTTTTGCAAAAAAATGCCGGGGGTAAGACCCCGGCTCTTGGAGGCCCCTCTTTTGGAGGGAACCGTATTCTTTATACCATGAGATAAGGGGTGCTTTCAAGTAATATTATAATAAGCAAACATATGTTCGTCAAACTACCTGCGAAAAGTCCTTAGCCGTCCAGAGGTGGGTAGAGCGGCTCGTAAATTGCTGACGCAATGGGCCGGCGTTTTCCCGAGAAGTATTTAGTCTTGACTCGCATAAAAAATGCCTGGGGACATCCCCCGGCTCTTGGAGGTCCCTCTATTCGAGGGTACCGACTTCTTTATAGCATGAGATCGGACGGCTTTCAATTTGCGCCATGTGGATGGGATGGCGCGCCTGATAAAGCCCTCAATGAATGGCATCTAACTAGCGTTCGTGATATAAAGATGTCGGTCATCTCAAAAGAGAGGGCTTCCAAGTGCCGGGGACGTTTTCCCCGGCTTTTTTATTTTGGTGTCAATTCAAATGTTTTTCAACCCATCCCCTTAATAACTTGCGGTGAAATAGGGACTGAAATGGCTGTTCAGAGGCCTATTCAGTTCCTATTTCACCGCAACTTATGGGTGGGGATGGCTACGACGCGAGCGTGGCAATGACGGCTTCGTCGCCGGCATATATTAGGGTGTTGCCGTCGGGGATGATGGTTTGGCCGTCGCGCTTGAGCATCACGACGATAAAGGGATGCTTGCCTTGCGGCACGTCGCGCAGGCGCTGACCGGCCAGACGGCCGTGGGGCGTTACGGTGACCTCGCGCAGTGTAACCTCGGCACGCTCTTCAAATGTCGGGGCAGCCATCACCAACAGGTCGCCTTCCTCGATCACGGTATCGCCGTTGGGCAGCACCGGATGAGCGCCGTCGCGCAGCACCAGGACGACAAGCATGTCCGTCGCGCTGCCAATATCGGCGAGCGAGCGTCCGGCAAACGGATGGCCCGCGCCCACCTTGAGCTTGACAAACGACATGCCGTCCTCGTCGCGGTAATCGTTAAACGTGCGGCGCACGTCGCCGGCCGCATCTATCATGTCGAGCTTCTTCGCCACTGCTGGCAGCAGCGATCCCTGCACCACAATGCTCGACACGGCAATTACAAACACCAGGTCAAATAGGTCGTGACCGCCGGGAACGCCGGCCACCACGGCAAAGAGACTAAAGACGACCGATGCCGCTCCGCGCAGGCCCGCCCAGCTTACGAGCGCCACCTGGCGAGGGTTTGTCTTAAAGGGCGCCAGCAGCAGACCGACGGCGATGGGGCGGCTCACGAAGAGCATAAACGCCATGAGTGCCAGGCCCGGTAGCAGCATTTGCGGCAGGCGGGCGGGCGTCACGAGCAGGCCGAGCAAAAAGAAGATTGTCATCTCGGCCATCTCGGTGAGGGTGTCGAAGAAGTGCGCCAGCTCGACCTTGCCGGTGATGTCGCTCGCGCCCAGCACGATGCCGGCAAGGTACACGGCCAAAAAGCCGTTGCCGCCCAGGTAACTCGGCAGCGCGTAGGCGACGATGGCCACGGCGAATAAAAAGATAGTCTGCGCGCCCTCGGCTGTTGCGTGTGCGCGCTCAATCAGGCGACTCGATGCCCAGCCGATAACAAGGCCTAGCCCCGCGCCCAGGATGATCTGCTTGGCCAGCAGCACGGGGATGTTAATGTCGCCGCCGGCCGCGAGTGTGGCGAGCACGGCGGTGAGCATGTAGGCGACGGGATCGTTGGAGCCCGATTCGACTTCGAGCAGCGAGTCGGTGCCACCTCTCAGCGACAGGCTGTGCTCGCGCAGCACGCTAAAGACGCTCGCCGCGTCGGTGGATGCCACGACCGATCCCAGCAGCAGGCCGCCGATCCAGTCGAAGCCAAGTGCGAAATGCGCAAAGGCGCCCGTGATGCCAGCGGTGATGACGACGCCGAGGGTGCTCAGCAGCACTGCGGGCACGGCGACAGGTTTGGCGCGGTCGATGTTGGTGTTAAAACCGCCGTAGAACATGATGAACAGCAGCGCCGTGCTGCAGACGGTTTCGGTGAGCGCATAGTCGCTAAAGTCGATATGCGCCGGACCGTTGACGCCCAGTAGCATGCCGAGTGCGATAAAGATGAGCAGGGTGGGGAAGGGGAGCTTTTTGCCGACGGGTTTAATGGTCAGGCACAGAATAATGACGAGGCCGATAAAGAGAAGTATCTGGTTCATGGATGGTGTCCGCTCCTGGGTGGTTGGCGTGGCACGGTCAGTTGTCTGCGGTTATTTGTACCCAAAGATGGCGGGTTATGGGGGCGGATTGCGGGCGTGCTCATTTTCGACACGAGGCTGCGGCGTGTGCGACGCTGGTCGGGACGCTGGGCCAGACGGCGTGGCGTGAGCGGTCCGGGTTGGCAGGCGTGCGCTGGCAACCGTTGACGGTATGCAACCCTTTCCAGCTTTATTGCAACGGAGTACAATGGATAACGTTTAAGTTCAACTTGAAGTTTTAGTTGCGGCTCCGGGCTTCGGCCGTAATGCAGGGAAAGGCGTTCCATGGCGATCTATGTGACATCTGATGCTCACGGGCACGTGCGTGCGCTTGACGAGGCCCTGTCCAAGATTTCGCTGGCGTCCGACGATACGCTGTACGTGCTGGGCGACATGATCGATCGCGGGCCCGATCCGGTTGGCGTTATTAAGCTCGTGCGCTCGCTGCCCAACGCTCGCGTGCTCAAGGGTAATCACGAGCAGATCATGCTCGATGCCATCATTGGCCAGGATCCGCTTGATGCCGAGACCTGGGATATCAACGGCGGTTGGACTACTCGTCAGCAACTCAACGATATGGAATTTGAGGCGTACGAGGAGCTCGTGCGTTGGATGGCGACGCTGCCGCTCTACGCCGTGGCCGAGACTGACGAGCGTTCGTATCTGCTGGTGCACGCCGGTATCCAGACCGAGGCGGCGCGGGCGTTTTTGCTTGAACATGGGGTTGATTGTGCCGATGGTGCGGGGGCGGTGGATGCCGATCGCGAGCTACTGCAGCAGATGCTTGCGGTGCAGTCGTCCGATGACTTGCTGTGGATTCGTCACGGCTACTGGGATGCGTCGACGGGGCTGCTTTCCGCCGAGGGCAAGGGCCCGGTCGTGGTGAGCGGCCACACGCCCACGGTGTCGCTTGGGCGTTATTGCGAGGTCGGCGGCCTGGCGGGACTCGATGAGGAGTCGGGCCGCGGGCAGATTGTGCGCTTGGGCGGTGAGGACACCGCCGGCGTGCCCGATCGCATCGACATCGACTGCGCCGCCGCCACGGGCTCCGAGTTCGGCCGCGTGGGCATCCTTCGCCTAGACGACGGGGCCGAGTTCTACGCGAACATCAACCCGGGCGAATAATCGGTGCAAAGGGTAGCTAATTACGGACGGGGCTTTTTGTCTACTTTCGGAGAGCAGTGCCTTCTTGCTCGGTAAGCGCAAGAAATGAGGAGCGTCTGCGTCCTCGGCAGCGCGAAAATGCTCGAAAAACCGTCGCAACGGAGTCAAACGACGTCGCGGCGGTTCTTTTTTGGCTGCCCGCTGGCTAAGTGAGTAGACTTTTTTGGTAATGCCGAGCACCCAACATATTTGCCTCAATAAAACCGCAGGTCACAGGCTTGTGCTTTGTTGGCGTGGTCGGGGATTCGGAAAAAGCCTACTCACTTAGTTTTGCGTGATGCATATTGTGCGCAACGAGACCCCGGGCGGGGTGATTCCATCGTAAATTCCGGTGACCGGGGGCAGCTAATTAGGCGCCGTACGGGTTGCGGTCGCGTTCGATGCGTTGGCGGATGTGGGCGTACTCGATAATCAGTAGCACCAGGAGTAGGGCCATGATGGCCAGGTAGCTCACCACAGCGCCCATCAGACCCAGCAGCTTAATCAGGATCACCGGCAGCACCACGCTTACGGCGAAGCAGATCAGGTAGATCTTGGTGACGTCGCCGGCGTGGCGCAACACCGTGATGATGGCGTAGATAAAGTCGATTGCCGCGGTGACGCCGCCGGCGACAACCATCAGCAGTGCCAGCGTGCGGTAGCGCTCAAAGTTAAGGCCGTACATAAAGCTCATGATGGAAATGCCGGGGCCTGCCATAAATGCGGCGCACGCTCCGGTGATGACCACGATCAGTGCCATAACGGCGACAATAATCAGGTCAAAGCGGCGACGCTTGCGCGGATTCGCCCAAATGCTCGATAGACGCAGGAGCTGCGGTTTATAGATAAATCCAATGCTCAACAAAATGGCCTGCGCCGGAAAGAACAGTGCATTAAAGTACAGCTGATACTTGTAGGCCAGCGCGCCTTCCATCACGAACTTGGGCATGCTCTCGATAAGGTTAAACAGGAACAGCGCACCAAAGAGCGGAGCGCACTGGATAAACAGGTGGCCAGCCTCGCGCAGACTCATGCGGCGTGATTTTTCGGTCTCGAGCAGGGCGAGCGGGGCGGTGACCAGCACGAGCGAGGCAATCGCGGCGATGCCCATGGCCGTGGCCGCGATGGGCATGCTGCGCGTGAGGAACAGTGCCACGCTAAAGACCGCGATGACGCCGGCGGAACGCAGCGTTTGACTCATGCCGGCCAAATAGAGCTTGTCGGCCTGCTGCAGGCGGCCCTCGTACACGTCGGCGATGCCGTCGATCACCTTATAGAGGTAGACGCCCAGGCCGATCGTCGCCATCTGCGCGTCATAGCCGCGGGCGCTGCTGTATACCAGGCCGCATGCCAGCGCGAGCGCTCCGCAAAGCCAGCGGTTGAGCTGGTAGGAGGCAAAGGACGTTTTTTCGTCGATGTCCGAGACCTGAAAGTTGCGCACGCCGTAGTTGCACGCGATCATGATGAGCGTGCCGGTGACAAAGGCGATGGAGAACTTGCCGGCCTCCTCGGCGCCTACGAGCTGCGTCGACACAATGGTGAGCAGCGGAAACGCCAAGCCCCATACGGCGGTGCCCAAGGTATTCCAAAGGTAGTCGCGGCTGGTGGCGTGCTCCTCGCATTCCGCTTCCTGCGTGGAGAAACCGCCGCCGTAGACTGCTCCGAGCAGGCGGTTCCACCAGGCATTGACCATGCGGTGGATGGGGCCGGGCTGGCGATCGCGCTCACGGCGACGGCGTGTGGCCTGGCTGCTGTCGGGACCGCCGGCGTTACGCTGGCTTAGCTCTTGGATGCGCGCGAGCTCCTCGGCGGTGTGCGATGCGGGGAACAGGCCGTTCTCGATGCGTCCGCCCTGTCCGTGCGCCCCGCCCGATACGGCGGGGTCGGCGACGCCATTGCGGCGGGCGATGGCGCGGCGGATGCTATCGAGGGGCGTGATACTCAAGGCGGTTCCTTTCTCTTACTGCGCTCTAGTATAGTCGCGGTGATGTCCATTCGTGTTTTTGAACAGGTTGTTCAATAATTTCGGTGGGCGGCTGTAATTTGTCGGTAAACGTGCGGTATCCTGTTGAAGTTTTGTGACCCCCCGATGCCGCCCTCGCGGTACCAAGGAGTTTTTTACCCATGGATGTCGCCGCGTTTTTGCTGGCTCTTGTGCCGATCATCTGGCTCGTCGTGATGCTGCTGTGCTTTAAATGGCCGGCTTGGAAGGCCGCCATTGGCTCGTTCGCCCTTTCGTGCGTGTTCGCCTTTGCGTGGTGGCATTTGCCGGCGGCGCAGATAGCCACGGCCTCGCTCGAGGGCTTTTTGATGGCGCTGTGGCCCATCGTGTTGGTGATTATCGCCGCCGTCTTTATGTATAACCTGTGCGTGCGTACGGGCGCCATGGACGTGATCGGCAGCATGATTACCTCCATCAGCAGCGACCGCCGTTTGTTGGCGCTGCTCGTGGCTTGGTGCTTCGGCGGCTTTATGGAGGGCATGGCTGGCTTTGGCACTGCCGTTGCCATTCCCGCCGGCATGCTCGCGGGCCTTGGTTTTGAGGCCGTTCCCGCCGTGCTGATCTGCCTACTGGCCAACGGCGTGCCCACGCCCTACGGCTCCATTGGCATCCCCACGGTGTCCGTTGCCGACCTGGTGGGCCTGGATTCCCTGCATTTGGCGACCGTTCAGCTGGTGCAGCTCGCGCCCTTCTTTGTGGCGATGCCGCTGCTTATCGTGCTGGTTGCGGGCCGTGTCGCCGATGACCAAGGCAATGTTGCGAGCGTGAGCGAGCGTCTGCACGGCGTTGCCGGCGTGGCACTGCTTTCCGGTGTGTCCTTTGTAGGTGCGGCCCTGGTCGTTGCCATGTTTGTGGGTCCCGAGCTGGCCGTAGTCGTGGGCTCCATCGTGTCGCTCGCGCTGACTGCCGCGCTTGCCATGCGTGCCGAGAAGTTCGGCCACCTGGACGCGCGTTTCCATATGAATATCGAGGCCGGCGAACAGCTCACCCTTAAATCGGCGCTTTCGGCCTGGTCGTGCTTTATCTTGATTTTTGTATTGCTGCTGGGTACGTCCAACTTGGTGCCCGCCGTGCATGCTGCGCTTGCGCCGTTTGCGAGCCACGTGCAGGTGTATTGCGGCGAGAACCCCGGTACGCTTACATTTTCGTGGATCAACACGCCGGGTGTTTGGATCTTCCTGGCCGCGTTTATCGGCGGTGCGATTCAGGGCGCTTCGCCGCGTCTGATGGGCGAGGTGCTGGCCGCGACCGTCAAGCAGATGATGCCGACGGTAATCACGATGCTTTCGGTGCTGGGCTGCGCCAAGGTGATGGGCTATGCGGGCATGATCTCGTCAATCAGTGCGTTTTGCATTGCCGTCGCCGGTGGGCTGTACCCGATTCTGGCTCCGTGGATCGGTGCCGTCGGTGCGTTCGTGACCGGTTCGGGCACGTCCTCGGGCATGCTGTTTGGTCCCATTCAGAGCCAGGCGGCTACGGCGCTGGGCGTGAGTGACTACTGGATGGTCGCGCTGAACGCCCTGGGCGTCGCCGCCGGTAAGATGATCTCGCCACAGACCCTCGCCATCGGTCTTGCCGCCGTTCACGTGCGCGGTAAGGATGCCGAGCTCCTGGGCGCAGTGCTGCCCTACGCCGCCGGCATGCTGGTCCTCATGAGCGCCATCGCCATGCTCGGCCAAGGCCTGCCGCTGTAGCCGGCACTTTGGGAACGTCCCTAAGTGCCGGCATCTGGGGACACTCCTTTGCCGTTGCCTGTTCAAGAGTGTCCCCAGCGACTAGTCGTTTAAGAACGTCCCCAATGACTAGGCCGCTTGCGTGCGATTTTTGACCGTTGGGCGGGCGCTTCACCATTGCCGCAAAAACGTTTTTGCATATCGGGTACAACGGGCTTTACGTGAGTAAAGTGCGTGCCGCGTCCACGTGTCGCGCTTTTAAAGGAGGCCCCATGCCTGGTGTTACCCCTGCAGAAGTTCTGTCCAACTTTGGCATTACGCTGGTCGAAGACCCCGCCGAGAACCAGCCCCGCCTGCTGGTTGACCTGCCGGCAGCCGAGCTCGTCGAGCATGCCATCCGTCGCAACGAAGGCCGCATGGCCTCCAACGGCGCACTGGTGATCGAGACGGGGGAGCGTACTGGACGTTCGCCCAACGACCGCTTTATCGCCGACACGCCCGACGTGCACGACAAGATTGCCTGGGGTGCCGTCAACCGCCCGCTTTCTGTCGAGAGCTACGAGACCATCAAGGCCGGTATCGTCGACTATCTCAACGAGCGTGATGTGTTCGTCACCCGCGGCATGGCCGGCGCCGACCGCAACCACACGCGTCGCCTGCTCGTCGCCTGCGAGCGCGCCAGCCAGGCGCTCTTTATTAAGCAAATGCTCGCCCGTCCGCTCGCTCGCGAAATCGCGCGCACCGGTGAGCCGGACTTTTGCGTGCTCGCGGCGCCAGGTTACCAGTGTGACCCTGCCATCAAGGGCCTCAACTCCAGCGCCGCCGTGGTCATCAACTTCCAGGAGCGCGTGATTCTGGTCGCTGGCACTGGCTACTCCGGCGAGATCAAAAAGTCCATCTTCAGTGTCATGAATTACTTGCTGCCCGTCGAGGACGACGTTCTGCCTATGCATTGCTCGGCCAGTATGGACCCCGTCACGCATGAGACCGCCGTGTTCTTTGGCCTGTCCGGCACCGGCAAGACCACGCTTTCGGCCAACCCCACGCGTCTGCTGATTGGCGACGACGAGCACGGCTGGTCCGACATGGGCATCTTTAACGTCGAGGGCGGCTGCTACGCCAAGTGCGAAGGCCTGGACGCGTTCCATGAGCCCGAGATCTTCAACGCCGTTCGTTTTGGCGCCATCTGTGAAAACGTGGTACTCGATGAGAATCGCAAGCCTAACTACGACGACGTCTCGATCACGCACAACACGCGCGTGGCATATCCCGTCGAGCACATTCCCAACGCGTGGACCAAGGGCATGGGCACCACTCCGAGCGTCGTGCTGTTCCTGACCTGCGACGCCTTTGGCGTGTTGCCGCCCATCTCACGCCTGACGGCCGATGCCGCCATGTACCACTTTGTGACGGGCTTCACCGCCAAGATCCCCGGCACCGAGGTCGGCGTCACCGAGCCCACGCCCACGTTCTCCTCGCTGTTCGGAGAGCCATTTATGCCGCTCGACCCCATGGTCTACGCCAAGATGCTCGGCGAGCGCATCGCCGACGGCCGCACACGCGTCTACCTGGTCAACACCGGCTGGATTGGCGGCGGCTACGGCGTGGGTCATCGCATCGAACTGGCCTACACGCGCTCACTGGTCGCTCGCGCCCTCGACGGTACCATCGAGGACAGCGAGTTTGTGCACGACGATATCTTTAATGTCGACATCCCCACCACGTGCCACGGTGTGCCCGACGGCATCCTGGTGCCGCGCCAGTACTGGCAGAGCACCGCGCGCTACGACGAGGCAGCTCACAACCTGGCGGTGATGTTCGAGGAGAACTTCGAGAAGAAGTACTCGCACCTGCCCGACTCCGTCAAGGCCGCCGGTCCGCACGCCCAGGTGTCCGCCGAGGCCCGTCATCGCGGCCGCGGCTTGCTGGGGCTCCGCCACTAGCGTCGCCGGGAGTCCATATCCACCGCAAAGGGGACAGGTACCTTTGTGGTGGTTTTGCTCGCGCGGAAGACTCGGGTTACAATACGCCTGACATATCGCCCCCTTCTCCGGATGGGGGCAGCGTAAGCGCTCTTGTGACGGCACCGTAGGACTTTGAAGGTGGCCGTCGTAAGGGCGCTTTTTGTTTAGGTGCCCTCGCTCGGGCGCGCACAATGAAGGGAGAGCATATGAAGAGTTTCGTTGCCGAGGATTCGTTTTGGGAGCTGTTTCCGCAGGCGGCGGTCGGCGTCGTGGTCGTAAAGGGCATGAAGCCCGCGGCGCAGATTCCCCAGGAGGACGTGGATGCGATCGCCGCGCTGCTTGACCGCGCCAACATCGATGCGGAGCGCCACCTGACAAGCGATACCATCAGCGAGAACGCGCCGGTCAAGGCATGGCGCGAGGCGTATCGCCTGTTCAAGACCAAGAAGGGCGCGCGTTGCTCAGTTGAAAACCTGCTCAAGCGCGTGCTCAAAGGCAAGCCGGTCGGCCACATTACGCCGGCGGTGGATATCTACAACACGATTTCGTTGACTTATGCGTTGCCCGTTGGCGGTGAAGATTTGCATGCTATTGTGGGCAATCTGCGCCTGGCGGTGACCGACGGCGGCGACGCGTTCTTGCCACTTGGCGAGGAGGCAGATGATCCGACGTTGCCCGGTGAGCTTGCCTATATCGATGATGCGGGCGCCGTGTGCCGTTGCTGGAACTGGCGCGATGGCGTTCGCACGGCGCTATCCGACGATTCGGCGGACGCATTTCTGGCGATTGAGTGCGTGGAGCCCGAGCGGATGGGGGATTGCCAGGCCGCGATCAATCGCTTGGCCGAGCTGCTTGAGCGCTATCTGGGAGCGACGGTCGTCGTTAAGACCCTAGTGACCTGCGACAATCCCTGCGTGGAGCTATAGCGGCGCCTAGAACCTATTGATGCCCCAAACCATCACAAAGGTGCCTGTCCCCTTTGTGGTGGTTTTTATGTTGATGGGTTAACAATTGGGATATTTGGGTACGGGGGTCCGGACATGCGGCTAAGATGTTTACCCGTTAGCATCATGCAAGCGAAAGGCGGTCGTCTCCCATGCAGCAGAACGACGAGACACGTTTCGAGGACTTTGTCGGACTGATCAGCGGGCTCTACAAGGAGATTCAGCGCATCAAGACGTCCGAAGGCGCAAGGCTCGGCCTTAAGGGCTCCGACGTCATGTGCCTGTACTATCTTGAGCGCAGCAAGGACGGCCTGACCGGCGCCGACCTCGCCCGCATGGCCGGCGTCACCCGTGCCGCCGTTTCGCGCACACTGGCGCATCTGGAGGAGGGCGGCTACGTCGAGGTCGACGACTCGGGCGATGCTGCCGTCAAGTACCGTGCCCCGGTGCGCCTGACTGCCCTGGGCGGCGAGAGCATGAGCGAGGCGGACCGCATCATTCGCGAGGTGCTCGATACCACCGGTAAGGCTATGGGCGTGGAGCAGCGCGAGCAGATGTATGCGTCGCTGCGCACGATTCTCAACACCCTGCGCGAGATCTAAGGCCGCCAAGGCATTTGCTTCCAATTAACAACTGCATAGTCCCGTTTGAGCGCGTATGCCGTGCCGGGGCATTGCTGTCTAAATTCCCTGCGAGGGGTCCGCGCAAGAAAGGATTCGCTATGTCCGTCCGCATTATTACCGATTCCGCGAGCGATATGACGCCGGCTGAGCACCCCGCTCTGCGTGTTCTGCCGCTGTCCGTCACCTTTGGCTCCGACGTGTATATGGATGGTGTCGACATCGATCACCAGCGCTTTTACGAGATGCTCGTGGAGCGCGATGAGCTGCCCAAGACCGGCCAGGTCAACCCGTACGCGTTTTCGCAGGCGATTGCCGAGGCGCGTGAGGCCGGCGACGAGGCCGTGATTATTACCGTGGGCGCCAAGCTTTCGGGCACCAACCAGAGTGCTCGTACGGCACTTGCCGAGGCGCCGGGCGGCGACGTGTTCGTCGTGGACAGCAATAACGTGACCTTGGGCGAGCGCGTGCTGGTCGAGTATGCGCTGCGCCTGGTGGACGAGGGCCGTAGTGCGGCCCAGATCGCGGCGGCGGTCGAGGCCGTCCGTGACCGTGTGGTGGTTATCGGCCTGCTCGAGACGCTGGAATACCTGGTGCGCGGCGGCCGCCTGTCTGCTGCGGCGGGCGCTGTGGGTACGCTGCTCAACGTGAAGCCGGTCGTGGCCGCCGAGGACGGCCTGATCGTGCAGTTGGGCAAGGCGCGCGGTTCCAAAAACGGTCGAAACCTGTTGAACCAGAAGGTCGAACAGGCGGGCGGCGTCGACTTCTCCATGCCGCTGGCGCTTGGTTATACGGGTCTTTCGGACGCGGTGCTCAAGAAGTATATCGAGGACAGCGCCGCGCTGTGGGCCGGCCATGCCGAGAACGAGCTGCCCATCCACACCATTGGCGCCACCATCGGCACCCACGTGGGTCCCGGCGCCGTAGCCGTAGCCTTTTTCCGCCCCGCCAACTAGCTATCCGATCAAAACCACCACAAAGGGGACAGGCACCTTTGTGGTGGTTTATGCTGGTTTCGGTTGAAAGGAGCGCATGTTGGCGTCTGAGGGCTTTTTTGAGCGGGTGTACGAGGTAGTCGAGCAGATCCCTGAGGGGATGGTCGCCACGTATGGTCAGGTGGCGCTGCTTGCCGGTCGTCCACGAAGTGCGCGGTACGTAGGGTATGCCCTGCATAGCAATCCGCGCCCCGGCGAGATTCCCTGTCACCGCGTGGTGTTTGCCGACGGGCGCATATGCGAGGGTTTTGCTTTTGGCGGTCCCGATGCTCAGCGTGAGCTCTTAATGGGGGAGGGCGTGACGTTTACCGATCCCATGCACGTCGATTTGGCCGCCTGTCGCTGGCCAGCAGGGCTCTAGCGGCTCTGCCGTGGCCAAAACCACCACAAAGGTGCCTGTCCCCTTTGTGGTGGTTTTCCGTTGCAGGTTTACCAGAGCTAACTTATGGAGAAGGTATGGCGGTGCATATTGGCGCTAGAAAGTAAACCACGGTGAACTATATTGGTTTCAGCAACGGAGCAGGCAATAGGCGATGAAAAAGCCTGCCCTGTTGAGTTTGATTCGCATTCCTCCCCTCTGTGCGATTCAACGGTGTACTTCGGGAACAGGCCCGCTGGCAACTAACTGCCAGCGGGCCTGTTCCTGTTTCGGTGAGGATTCAGCCTCACCGTCTATGTTGTGCGAAAGCGCTTTGCCTAGTACACCATGCCCATGGCGTCCTGAACCTCTGCCAGGGTCTGCTCGGCGATCTCGTTGGCACGGCGATTGCCCTCGTGCAGCACGTCCTTGACGTAATCCAGATCGTTCTCGTAGCGCTGACGACGTTCACGGATCGGGGCGAAGTACTCGTTGACGGCCTCGGTCACGTACTTCTTGAGCTGGCCAGAGCCGCCCATGCCAATCTCCTCGGCAATCTCGACCTCGGAACGACCAGTGCAGATGGCAGCGGTCGAAAGCAGGCCGGACACACCGGGGCGATTCTCGGGATCAAACGTGATCATGCGCTCGGAGTCGGTCTGGCTCTTCTTGATGCGCTTGGCCGTCTCCTCGGCGGTCATCGAAATGTTGATGGCGTTGCCGTAGCTCTTGCTCATCTTGCGACCGTCAAGGCCGGGCAGCAGCGGGGTCTCGGACAGCAGCGCTTCGACCTCGGGAAATACCTTGCCATAGCGGTTGTTAAAGCGGCGTGCGATGGTGCGGGTGAGCTCGATGTGCGGCAGCTGGTCGCGACCGACCGGCACCACGTTGCCCTTGCAGAACAGAATGTCGCAGGCCTGGTGCACCGGGTAGGTGAGTAGAAGGCCGGTGAGCTCGTGGCCCGAGGCCTCCATCTCGGCCTTGACCGTGGGGTTGCGCGCCAACTCGGCCTCGGACACCAGCGACAGGAACGGCAGCATGAGCTGGTTTGCGGCGGGCACGGCGGAGTGTGCGTAGATCATGGTCTTGTCGGGGTCGATACCGCAGGCAAGGTAGTCCATGACCATGTTGTACACGTTGTCCTGGATATGCTCGGTGGTGTCGCGGTCGGTGATGACCTGGTAGTCGGCGATGAGCACGTTGGTCTTGGCGCCCATGTTCTGCAGCTCAACGCGGCCCTTGAGGGTGCCAAAGTAGTGACCCAGGTGCAAGCGTCCGGTCGGGCGGTCGCCGGTGAGCATGGTGAACTTCTCGGGCGTCTTTGCCAAGCCCTCGCGAATAGCGTTGCTCTTTTGCAGCGCGACTTCGTAGCTGTTCTCGTTTGGCATGATTGCTCCTAACGTATGCGTATTGGTCAAGATGATAACGCGTTTATTGAAAGGGGTGGGGCGTAAGTGGGTGAGGTGCCGGTAGGGCGAGGGCTATGCGGCGGTCGCGACGCGGTCGCGAGCGGCCAGCAGCAAAGAGTCACTTCCTTGGCAATAAAACCTAGCGCCTGTGGTGGCGCTCCTCCTTGCGCTCCTCGGCTGCCTGCTCCTCCTGTTTAAAGGCGGGGTCGTCGGGGGTTACCAGCTCGTCCTCGTGTGTGCGCTTGTTGTAATGGTGGCGCAAGACGGGCTCAAACAGGTGCAGGTGCTTGGCGAAGGCCGCCGAGCCAATGGCGAGCACGACAAAGATGAGCACGCGCATGGGGACCTCGACCTGATTGATGGCGGCGGCGCCGGCCGAAAGCATAATGCACCAGGCGTAGATGAGCAGTACGGCCTGCTTTTGGTTGTATCCCTCTTGAATGAGGCGATGGTGGATGTGGCCCTTGTCGGCCTGTCCGATGCTAATGTGGGCGCGCTTGCGGCGCACGATGGCGCTGAACGTGTCGATGATGGGCACGCCTGCCACGATGAGCGGGATGATGAGCGAGGTGAGCGCAGCGGTGCGGCTCACGTTGAGCAGCGAGATGGAGCCCAAAGCGAAGCCCAACAGCAGCGATCCCGAGTCGCCCAAGAAGATGCTCGCGGGGTTGAAGTTGTAATGCAGAAAAGCCACGCACGAGCCAAAGAGCGCGATGGAGAGCGCGGCGGCGTCGATACGGCCCGAAAGCATAGCCATCGTGAACATGGTGAACGATGCGATGCCGCAAATGCCCGTGGCCAGGCCGTCGAGGCCGTCGATGAGGTTGATGATGTTGGTGAACGCCACCAGGTAGATCACAGTGATGGGGTAGGCGAGCCAGCCAAGCATGATATCGCCAGGGGCAAACGGGTTGACGATGACGCCGATGCGCAGGCCGCCGATGCAGGCGATGAGCGCGGCGAGCACCTGGCCGGCCAGTTTTTGCTTGGGCTTGAGCTGGTAGACGTCGTCGATTGCGCCGGTCGCAAAGATGACGGTAAAAGAAAGCGCCAGTATGGGATAGCTGATGTGCAAGAGGGGATGAGGCACCAAAACGGGCGGCCAGCCCAGGTACCAGGTGCCTAGGATCTGCACAATGCAGGCGACGACGAGGCCCAAAAAGACCGCCGTGCCGCCCATGCGCGGGATGGGTTTAGTGTTGATGCGGCGCTTGGAAGGATAGTCGACGGCGTCGAGCTTGATTGCCAGGCGCTTGACCAGGGGCACCGCAAGGAAGGTCGTGATAAAAGCCGCGACCGCCACGCAAAGGTACGGTATGAAGCTCGTGGAGGAAGCCATGAATCGATAAACCGCCAAGCGTCGAAGGAAAAGGTCAAAGGACGCTACGCGCAAAAGGGCATAGCTGACCCATGATACTCGACCGAGGGGGTGCGGGGGTTTGCGCCGTGCGATTATCACGCGCTTACCAGATATTGGGATGTTGGCGGGGGTTCTGCCGAGTGCCGTTGGGTGTCATACGGGATCTGCGATGGCAATTATTGGCAAAATCGGCAAAAGAAAACCACCCCCCACGTTACGAAAATGAACCCACCTAAAACAGGTGGGTGCCCTCATCGACTGTTCCAGCGTCCTTAACAACGAAGGATACCTGTACTAAGTACGACTGTGTGGGCTCCCTAAATAAACGCGACGGTTCACCCAGTTGCTCCGCGGGGGGCGGAATACCTACATCATAAAGCGGCACTTTGTTGATTCCAGTCTTGACATTACAAAATTCGTGTCGGACGATTACGGCGCCTTGGGCTTGGAGCCGTCTGTGCGGTCCGGGCCTTTACGTTTGAGCTGCTGATTCGTTGTTTTGGAGCATGTTTTTATGCCGACGTCGTTGACCGAACTTTTTTCGCCCGCCTGCCATTTGTGTCCACGCCGTTGCGGCGCGGCACGCGACGAGGGCGCGCGTGGCGTGTGCGGCGCCGACGACACGCTCAAGGTGGCCCGCGCGGCGCTTCATATGTGGGAGGAGCCGCCCATCTCGGGTGAGGCCGGCTCGGGCACGATTTTCTTTAGCGGCTGTTCGCTCAAATGCGTCTACTGCCAAAACCACGAGATTTCGACGGGCAATTTCGGTCTTGAGATTACGCCCCAGCGTTTGGTCGAGATTATGCTGGAGCTGCAGGACCAGGGTGCCAACAACATCAACCTGGTGACGGCGACACACTACGCGCACCTGCTGCCGACCGCTATTGCCGCGGCACGGGCGCGCGGGCTGGACATCCCGATCGTCTACAACACGAGCGGCTATGAGCGGGCGAGTGCCGTGGCTGCGCTCGGCGATCTAGTCGATGTGTGGCTTACCGATTTTAAATATGCCGATGCGAGGCTTGCGCAGTCGCTCTCTCATATTCAGGATTACCCGCGTGTAGCCGTGTCTGGCCTGGCTCAGATGGCGCGCGAGATTAAGCGCCGCGGGGGAGAGCTGGTGGACGAGGACGGGCTCATGAAGCGCGGCATCATCGTGCGTCACCTGGTGCTGCCGGGTCATGCGGACGATTCGTGCCGCGTGCTGGACCTGGTGTGGCAGACGGTGGGTGACGTGCCGATTTCGGTCATGAACCAGTACACGCCCAATGCGCTCATGCGCGAGCAGGGCGGCGAGTTGGCACGTGCCGTGACGCGCGAGGAGTACGAGCAGGTGCTCGACCATGCCGACGACTTGGGCTTTACGACGATGTTCTGGCAAGAAGGCGGCGCAGTAGACGAGAGCTTTACCCCGGCGTTCGACACCACCGGCGTTCTTACTAGTGCCCAAACTAGCTAATTTGAGACGGGGCTCTTTGAGTAGTCTTTTTGGGACGGGGCTATTTTAGCTACCCCTGCCGCTGTTCGGCCAAATCGTTCGCGTTGCCTGTCGGGGCAGCTAAAATAGCCCCGTCCCAAAAAGACTACTCCCGGTGGGGTCGAGCCGGCATTCGAAAAGTAGCCAAAACAGCCCCGTCCCAAAAAGACTGGGTATTGGGCGTTGACAGTTGGCGAGCCGTAGGTAAAATATCAACTTGTCCTGGGGACGTAGCTCAGTTGGGAGAGCGCTGCCGTCGCATGGCAGAGGCCGAGGGTTCGACTCCCTTCGTCTCCACCCTTGGATTTGATAAGCCGCTGACATTGTGTCGGCGGCTTTTTTTAAAAAGAAAGGGCAATACCATGGCCGAGCTTGAGTCCCAACCACTGTCTGCCGAGGAGCGCGCCGAGTTGGAAGAGCTCCGCGCCGAGAAGGCTCGTCGCGAGGCCCAGGAAGAGGCGCGCCGCGAGCGTGAGGAGCTGGCCGCCCTGCGTGCCGAGCGCGAGAAGGCCGAGGAGGCCGCTGCGAAGGTTGCGCCCGCGCCCGCGCCCAAGCCCGCGCCTGCGCCCAAGCCCGCCGCCGCGAAGCCCGCGTCCACCGCACCCAAACCTCAGCCCAAAAGAGCCACTCACCCCAAGCCCGTCGAGCCCAAACCGAGCCGTGACGAGATGACCTTTGCCCAGCGCATGGTCACCTCCAAGGAGCCTACGGCCGAGGGCGAGATCCCCGGCATGGCTCCGGCTCAAAAAATCATCATCGTGCTCGCCCTCATCGCGTTTATCGTCTTTATGGTTTACACGATCACGGGCAGCATGGGCCTGCACTAGCCTGTTCGCGCCGGGCTCCATGCCCGCACGTCCGCCTCGCCCAACCCTTAACCTCCGCACAACACATCCGAAAGGTCGCCCCATGGCTTTGACCGACATCTCGCATCCCACCGACATCGCAATGCTCACCGATCTGTACGAACTCACTATGGCCCAGGGCCTGTGGGAGAGCGGTAAGGCCAATGAGCAGGGTTGTTTTACGGCGTTTTACCGTGACCATCCCTTTGGCAGCGCGTATGCCGTCATGTGCGGCACCGCCGAGCTGCCCGAGCTTGTCGAGAACCTGCGCTTTACGCCCGAGGACATCGACTACCTCGCCTCGCTCCAGGCTCCGGCCGGCGGCGCGATGTTCAAGCCTGCATTCCTCGACTACCTGCGCAACTTCCGTGCGCACGTGAACATTGACGCCGTGCCCGAGGGCGAGCTCGTGTTTCCGCGCGAGCCCATGGTGCGCGTCACCGGCCCGTCGCTGGAGTGCCAGCTGCTCGAGACCGCGCTGCTCAACATCGTCGGCTTCCAGACGCTCGTCGCCACCAAGACGGCGCGCGTGGTGCTGGCCGCCGATGGTCGCCCCGTCGCCGAGTTTGGCCTGCGTCGCGCCCAGGGTCCCGATGGCGGCCTGGCTGTTGCGCGCGCGAGCTACGTGGCCGGCTGCTCGTCCACGTCTAACGTGCTTGCCGGGCGCCGCTACGGCATCCCCGTCTTTGGCACACACGCGCACAGCTGGGTGATGAGCTTCGATTCCGAGCTTGAGGCCTTCCGTGCGTTTGCCAAGTCGAGCCCCAAGAACTGTACGCTGCTCATTGACACCTACGACGTGCGCGAGGGCTGCGAGCATGCCATTACGGTTGCCAAGGAGATGGAGGCGGCGGGCGAGCGCCTGTCGGCTATTCGCATTGACTCAGGCGACCTGGCTAAGTTGTCCAAGTATGTCCGCGGCCGTTTTGACGCCGAGGGCCTGCCCTATGTGGGGATTTCGGTCTCCAACGACCTGGACGAGTACACGATCCAGTCGCTGCTCGACCAGGGCGCGCCCATCGATAGCTTTGGCGTTGGCACCAAGCTCGCGACCTGCTACGATCAGCCAGCGCTGGGCGGCGTGTACAAGCTTTCGGCCCGCCGCGCGAGCGAGACGGACCCGTGGACGCCGGTGGTGAAGCTCTCCGAGCAGCCCTACAAGCGCACGATTCCCGGCGTGCAGCGCGTGCGCCGTTATTACGATGGCTTTGGCGGCCCGGTCTGCGACATGATCTATGACGAGGATCATCTGGCGGGGGAGGGCGCCGCGCGCGGCAATACCCTTGTGGCCGTGAACGATGCCGCCCTGGTGACCGATGTGTCCGAGCTTGAGTATCGCGAGCTGCTGGTGCCGATCGTACGCGATGGCAGTGCGGTAGCCCCGCGCGAGAGCATCGAGGACGCACGCGAGCGCTGTGCTTGGGCAATCGATCATCTGGACGCGGCTTTCAAGCGCTTCCTGTATCCGCAGACCTACGTGGTGGGCATGGAACAGGGCTTGGCCCAGGTGCGCGACGAACTCGTGCGCAAGAACATGGCCGCGGCTTCGGCCTTCCCCTGGGCAAAATGATCCGAAGGGGATGGAGGAAAACGGATCATATTCTCGCTCACCCGTTCGCCCGCTCGCTCAACATTCGATTGGTTTGACGTATGACGACTTCTCATAAAACGATGGTGGTAAAGATCGGCTCGTCCACGGTGGTGGGTGCCGACGGTAAGGTCAACCGTGCGTTTATCGGTGACCTGGCCGATCAGGCCGCGGCCCTGCGCAAGCTCGGCTGGCGCTTGGTCGTGGTGAGCTCCGGCGCCATTGCTTGTGGCTATCCCGTGCTGGGCTTCGACCGCAAACCGGTTGGCGATCTGCCGAGCCTGCAGGCATGCGCTTCGGCCGGCCAGTGCATCATCTCGTCGGCCTACGACGAGGAGTTCCATGCGCGTGACCTACTCACCTCGCTCGTGCTGCTCACACGCCACGACACGGCGCGCCGTACGTCCTACCTGCACGCGCGCGACGCCCTGCTGCGCCTGGTGGAGCTGGGCGTGGTGCCGGTCGTCAACGAAAACGACACCGTTACCGTCGACGAGATCAAGTTCGGCGACAACGACACGCTGGCTGCGCTCGTGAGCTGCCTGGTTTCTGCCGATCTGTGCGTGACGCTTTCGGACATTGACGGCCTCTACACCGCCAATCCGCATGAGGACCCGACGGCCGAGTTTGTCCCGGTCGTGCATAAGATCGATGCCAAGATTATCGCCTCGGCGGGCGATTCTTCAACGTCGGTGGGCACCGGCGGCATGATCACCAAGATCCGCGCGAGCCGCATTTTGATGACGGCCGGCATTCAGAGCGTGATTTGCTCGGGCGAGGAGCCCGATGCGCTCGTGCGCTTGGCCCGTGGCGAGAGCGTGGGAACCCTGTTCGATCCGCCGGCGGAGCGCCTGGACATTGCGCCCCGCAAGCTGTGGATCGCGCTAGGCGACAAGGCGCATGGTTCGGTGACGGTTGACGACGGTGCCGCGAAGGCTCTGGTCAGCCGTGGCTCGTCCTTGCTCGCGGTGGGTATTCGCCAGGTCGATGGCCAGTTTGCCGAGGGCGATGTGCTCGATGTGTGCGATCCGAGCGGTATGGTCGTCGCCCGCGGTATCGCCGAGGCCGATTCGGACGTGCTGGAACTTGCTGCCGGTCGCCGCCAAGACCAGATTGCCAGCAACCGCCTGCTGGCAGACCTGGCCGAGAAGCCCGCGATCCATCGAGACAACTTGATTGTATTTGCATAAAGAAAGACAGCGCTGCGGATCGTTTCCCGCAGCGCTGTCTTTTTCGTGCCGGCACTTGGGGACGTTCCTATTGTGCCGGCAGGTGGGGACACTCCTTTGCTAGAAGATCCGGCGCAGGTCTCCGCGGTTGAGTGCTTCGTCGAAGAGGTGCTTGAACACCACGCTGCCGTGCAGACCGTCGTGCTCGAACTCGTTGGTCACCCAGGCATGCGAGTTGCCCACGCGGCTGAGCGTATCAAGCTGCAGGCCCGAATCCACGTACATGTCGTCGAAATACACCGCGGCCTGCAGGGGCACCTCGTTGCACGCCAGTCGTTGCGGGTCGTAGATCTTGTCCCAGCTGGTGTCTTCCATTAGCAGGTCCATGGCGGGCTTGAAGGGCTTGAGCTCGGGCATCTGCTCGAACATCCACGGGAACATGGCCTCGCCGGTAAACATGAGCGGGCGCGCGAGGGTGTCGAACTCGGCGCGATGGGCCTTCTCCTCTGCCGCGGCCCAGCGAATGGGCATTGTGTCGCCGTCGGCGTAGATGAACTCCTGCAGTGTCCAGTACAGAGGGTTTGTACGCGTGCTGGTGCGCTCGAAGGCGCGCATCAAAAAGCTGTCAGATACCGAGGCGCCGCAGGTCAGCGTGCCGTCGCCGTCAACAAAAGCGTGATCGATAATCCAATGCATGCGCTCAAAGCTCGGCTTCATGCCAAAGTCGCTGCCCATAAGCTGCAGGCGCTCCACCGTCATTGGCGAGCCGTCGGGCAGCGCGGGCTTCTGCTCCTCAAGCGCATCGGCCAGGGCTGCCACGCGCTCGACGTCGGCGGGGTAGCGGTCGTAATACTGCTGCGTCTTGGCTGCCATGCGTGGGAAGGTGTGCGCGTAGACCTCGCTGGCGCTCGCCGGCACGTGCGGAATGCCGCCGCAGGTAAAGCTTGCCGCCACGCCCTCGGGGAAGAGCGACAGATAGCTCAACGTCAAAAAGCCGCCGTAGCTCTGCCCCAGTGTGACCCACGGCTTGCCGCCAAAGCCCACCAGGCGCAGGTACTCAAAATCGCGCACGATGGAGCTGGCAAGATGACGCTTGAGGAAATCCGCCTGCGAGCGTGCTGTATCGGCGCCGGCGGCCGTTGCGCGATCACCCAGTGCCTTGATCGTGCGTCCGTCCACGCAGCTACTGCGTCCGGTGCCGCGCTGGTCGGGAAGGACCACGCGGAAGTGCTTGACGGCCTCCTCGATCCAGCCGTCGCTTGTGGGCGACAGCGGACGCGGGCTCTCGCCGCCAGGGCCGCCCTGCAAAAACAGGAGCAGTGGCAGATCGTCGTTGATGCGGTCGGGCGCGCAAACCACGCGGTAAAAGAGTTTGATGCTCTCGGGCGCGCCGGCGATTGGTGCCGGCATAGCGCCGCGGCGCATGGTGCTGCCGACGGCCAGGAGCATCGGCTCCAGGCCGCGCCAGTCAAGGGGGACGTCGATGCTGTGGTCCTCGACGTAAAGGCCGGGGACGTGGTACGAAGTGATGAGGGCCATGTGAGTCTTCCGTTCGTTGCGGTGTTTCGGGTTGACCAATTCTACCGCCGCGGGCGAGGCCATGCGCAAATCGGCTACCATGGTTGCAAACTTCTAGGAGAAAGGGCCGCCCATGTCGGTCGATATAGCCACGTATGTCCACGATCTTGCCGTTGCCGCCAAGGCAGCGTCGGCCTCGCTTGCCATGGCGAGCGATGAGCAGCGCCAGGAGGCCGTGCGCGCCATGGCCACAGCACTGCGCAACGGTGTCGACTCCATCGTCGCCGCTAACGAGCTCGATATGTCCGCCGCGCGCGATGCGGGTACCTCGGCCGGACTGCTCGATCGCCTGCTGCTGACGCCCGAGCGCGTCGAGGGCATGGCCGCCGGCCTGGAAAAGCTCGCCGAGCTGCCCGATCCCGTCGGCCGCGTGCTCGACCACCGCGTGCTTGCAAGCGGCGTGGACCTGACCCGTGTGAGCGTGCCGCTGGGCCTGGTCGCTATGGTCTACGAGGCGCGCCCCAACGTGACGGCCGATGCCGCGGGCATCTGCATACGCACCGGCAACGCCTGCATTCTGCGCGGCGGCTCGCTGGCCTATCACTCGTGTGCCATGATTTCTGAGCTGCTGGCCGATGCGCTCGAGGCCAAGGGCTTCCCGCGCGAGGCCGTGTCGATGATCGAGTCCACCGACCGCGAGGCCACCGGCGAGCTCATGAAGCTCCGCGGCATTGTCGACGTACTCATTCCGCGCGGCGGTGCAGGCCTGATCCAGCGCTGCGTGCGCGAGTCGCTTGTGCCGGTGATCGAGACGGGCACGGGCAACTGCCACATCTACGTGCATGAATCCGCCGACTTTGATAAGGCGCTCAACATTATCGTTAATGCCAAGACCCAGCGCGTAGGCGTGTGCAATGCCGCCGAGTCGCTGCTGGTCGACCGTGCTGTGGCCGATGCGTTTTTGCCCGCGGTCGTTGCCGTGCTGCACGACCACGGCGTGCTCATTCACGGTGACGAGTCCACGTGCGCCGCGTGCGCCGACGCCGGCTTTGTGGAGGGCGATGACTACGTCGCCGCGACTGAGGAGGACTGGGGTCGCGAGTACTTGGCTCTCGAGATGAGCGTGAAGGTCGTGGCAAACGAGGACGAGGCCATCGCACACATCAATCGCTACGGCACGATGCACTCCGAGGCCATCGTTGCCGAGGACATGGATGCTTGCGAGCGCTTCCTGGATGCGGTCGATGCCTCGGCCGTGTACGCCAACGCCAGCACACGCTTCACTGACGGCGGCGAGTTTGGCCTGGGCGCCGAGATCGGTATCTCGACCCAAAAGCTCCACGCCCGCGGCCCCTTTGCCGCCGAGGCCCTCACCACCTACAAATACAAGCTCCGAGGCACCGGTCAGGTCCGCCCCTAACGACCGCGCAAGAAAAACCGCCACAAAGGTGCCTGTCCCCTTTGTGGCGGTTTAAGGTGGCGTGGGCGGTTAGGCCTGGAAGGTGTCGCGGTCGGGAGCGAAGGACTGCATGGCCGCGATGGTGCGGTCAAAGAGCTCGGGGAGCTCCCAGCCCAACATCTCGGCGCCCTGCGAAATCACGTCGCGCGAGCAGCCGGCGGCAAAGCGCTTGTCCTTGAACTTCTTCTTGAGCGACTTGGTCGTAAAGTCCATAACGCTCTTGCTCGGGCGCATGATAACTGCAGCGCCGATCAGGCCGGTGAGCTCATCGCAGGCAAACAGGATCTTTTCCATCTGCAGCTCGGGTTTGGGCAGCGAGGTATTGAAGTCCGACGTGTGCGTCTGGATGGCGCGAATGAGCTCGGGAGACGCACCTTCATCCTTAAGAATCTTGGCAGCATAGATGGTGTGGTTCATGGGGTCGTCCTCATGCTCCTCCCAATCCAGGTCGTGCAGCAGACCGACGATGCCCCAAAACTCCTCGTTCTCGGGGTCGAACTCGCGCGCAAAGTAGCGCATAGTGCCCTCGACCGTCTCGCCATGGGTGATGTGGAACGGGTCCTTGTTGTGCTCATTGAGCAGTTCGAACGCGCGGTCGCGGGTGATTCCGGCGGTAAGCGGCTCTGCCATAAGAGACTCCTTGTGCTCGTGGGTATCGATAAGAATGAATACTACTAGAACAAGAAAACCACCACAAAGGTGCCTATTCCCTTTGTGGTGGTTTTTGGCGCGGATGGGTTAGTTGAGGGCGGCTTGGGCTAGGCGGGCTTCGGCGGCCTCCTCGGTGACACCAAGGGCCACGGCGAACTCCTCGATGGAGCGGCGCTTGGCCTCCTTGAGTACGCGCATGTAGTAGGAGCTGGGTTTTTTATCAGCTTCCTCGGCCTGGCGAATGCGGTGCATCATGGTCTTTGCCACGCGGACCGTCTCGGGCGCGCCCAGCTTGAGCTGCTGCTTAAAGTGCGTCTCCTCAAGCGAGCTGTTGCGCTCGGTAAAGGTGTCGCACTCCAGCTCGTCATAGTGGCTCAGCAGGTGCTCGGCATCTTGCTGCGAGATGGCGGCGTGCAAACGGTCGGCCTGCGCCACGGGGTACATGAGGATCGTCTGCGCATGTCCCTGCTTGGTCTCGAGCAGCAGCATGGGCTGCGGTGTGTCGTCCCTAAAACCGACGACGGTGCAGACTCCCTGGCCCGGATGAATGACGTGTTGACCGATTGAGAACATGCTACCTCCAACTTATACGAATTTACGTATGTCTAGAATAACACGCTGACGTGCGCAAACCCTTACTTTATGCAGGAAAAGCACACAACTCTGATAGGTAAGAGTATTCGATAACAGACGCAGCTCATTCACACCTTTATACATTTTCAACGCCTGCATAATCTGCAGGCAGACCGGCATCTTTGAGTGACTCCATACAAGCTGTAGTCATTTTTGTGCATATGCAATATCTATTAGCTTTACCCTGCGACGGTGCCCGTCGCTTGTGATAGAGTGCTACAAACTCTGGCTTTTGCCCTACGAGTGACCAAGAGCTCGGGGGCTTTAACACAAGGAGGATCTATGCCCGAGAAGATTGAAGAGCTGGTACGCGCTGCGCTTGCTGCGGCCCAGGAGGCCGGCGACCTTTCCGCATTTGAACTTGACGATTGCGCTATCGAGCGACCGGCTGACACTTCTCATGGCGAGTGGACCTCTACCATGGCCCTGAAGTCCGCCAAGCTGGCCCACTGCGCCCCGCGCAAGATCGCCGAGGCCATCGTTGCCCATATGCCCGAGGACCCCGCGATCGAGAAGGTTGAGATCGCAGGCCCCGGCTTCATCAACTTCTACCTCTCCGTTGCCGTCAAGAATGCCATCTTTGGCGAGGCTCGCGAGAAGGGTATGGACTTCGCTAAGTCCAACGTCGGTGGTGGCCTGAAGACCCAGGTCGAGTTCGTCTCCGCCAACCCCGTCGGCCCCATGCACATCGGCCACGGCCGCTGGGCCGCGCTGGGCGACTCGCTCTGCCGTGTTATGGACCACGCCGGTTACGACATCCAGCGTGAGTTCTACATCAACGACCACGGCTCTCAGATGAACACCTTCGGCAACTCCATCAGCACGCGCTATATGCAGCTTGCCGACATCATCGCCAAGCAGGGCGTGGATATCGACGAGGCTCACAAGCTGCTGATCGCCGACCGCGACGCCTTTGTTGCCGACGAGAGCGACGAGCATCCCGAGACCCATCCGTACCAGGACAACTTTGCCGAGACCCTGGGCAAGGACTCCTACGGCGGCGACTACATCATCGACGAGGCTGCCGAGTTCTGGCGCACCGACGGCGACAAGTGGGTCAACGCCGATCCTCAGGAGCGCATGGAGAGCTTCCGCGAGCGCGGCTATGTGAAGATGGTCGACAACATGCGTGACCTCTGCCACGCCGTCAATTGCGACTTCGATCGTTGGTTCTCCGAGCGCTCGCTGTATGTGAAGGACACCGAGGGCGAGACCGCCGGCACCTCCGCCGTCGACCGCGCCTTTGAGAAGCTCGACAAGATGGGTTACCTCTACACCAAGGACGGCGCCCTGTGGTTCCGCTCCACCGACCTGGGCGATGACAAGGACCGCGTCCTGATCAAGTCCGACGGCGAGTACACCTACTTCGCCTCCGACGTTGCCTATCACTGGGATAAGTTCCAGCGCGTCGACCACGTCATCGACATCTGGGGTGCCGACCACCACGGCTACATCGAGCGCGTCCGCTGCGTCTGCGACGCTCTGGGTTACCCCGGCAAGTTTGAGGTTCTGCTGGGCCAGCTCGTCAACCTGCTGCGCAACGGCAAGCCCGTCCGTATGTCCAAGCGCAAGGGCACCATGGTGACCTTGCAGGAGCTCGTCGACGAGGTTGGCTCCGACGCCGCTCGCTACACGCTCATCTCCAAGAGCTCTAACCAGATGGTCGACTTCGACATCGAGGCCGTTAAGAAGCGCGACAACTCCAACCCGGTGTACTACGTGCAGTACGCTCACGCCCGCGTGTGCTCCATCCTGCGCCGTGCCGCTGGCGTTACGTCCGAGCAGGCTGACGAGATGGGCATGAAGGCCGTCGCCGCCAAGGCCATCGGTGAGAACGTCGATTACTCGCTGCTGACCGATCCGACCGAGCTCGCCCTTTCGCGTAAGCTCAACGAGCTCACCGACCTGATTGCCAGCTGCGCTCGCGACCGCGCCCCGTTCCGTCTGACGCACTTTGCCGAGGAGCTCGCCGGCGACTTCCACAGCTTCTACGCTGCCTGCCAGGTGCTGCCGAGCGAGGGCCGTCCCGTCGACCCCGAGCTTTCGCGTGCCCGTCTGGCCGCTTGCGACGCCGTCCGCGTAACACTCGCCCTGGTGCTCACCCTCGTTGGTGTCTCCGCTCCCGAGCAGATGTAAGCTACGGGTCATTTGACCGTACAGACTTGGTTTAACTAAGCCTCGAAAGCCCGATCTCCCACGGAGGTCGGGCTTTTTTGCAAACGCCGACGTATTGACGAATTTGGAACTGCTGGAAATACGAAACTATGTCGGTTTACTACGATGAATTGAGGTATTCCAACCACGCCGGCTTTTCGCTAAAAAGTGCAAGGCATCTACCTGCGGTTTTAGTTCAACAAGTTTCGGAGTGGTCGCGGTTGAGCGATTCATCGTAGTAAACCGCCATAGTTTTGGCGGAGGCAGTCAGATTTGTGGGTGTTAAACCAAAGAGTGTCCCTTTTGACTAGTCGTTTAAGAATGTCCCCAATGAAAGAACGTCCCCAATGACTAAGTTGCAGGTGGCGGCGGTTGTGTTACACTAACGCTGCGTATATGACGCAAATATCTCGATACAGATCAATGATGTCCGTCGGTATTTGACGGAGCTAGACTGTTTAGCCGCCCTGAAGGTTTATGCAGGGAGCATGTGATCACAGGGCTTGAAAAGAAAGTTGAGCAAACACTGTGTCTGATCAACAGCAAGAAAACGAAATAACGACGACGCAAGCCGCTCCCGCTGCACCGGTTGTGTCGGATCAGGTCGCGGCGCCCGCGCATGCCTCGGCTCCTGAGACGCCTAAGGCTGCTTCGACGCCTACGCCTGCAACGGCTGAGAAGGCCGTGCCTGCAACTGGTGAGGAGGCTGCTCCGGCAAAGCCCAAGCGTACGCGCCGCACGGCCAAGCCTGCTGCTGACGGCGAGGAGGTCACCAAGCCCAAGCGCCGTACCACGCGCATGACGCGCGTCAAGCGCACCGTTGCAGCTGACTCCTCGGCGCCGATTTCCGATGAGGTCGCGCAGGCACGTGCGTTGGCGCAGATTAGCGAGGCTCAGGTGGTGCGCGCCCGCCGTCGTGCTGCCGAGCGCGAGGCCGCGGCTCTGACCGAGCTTGCAGCTCCGTCTGTGCCCGAGACGCCTGCCGCCACCGAGACACCTGCCGCCGACCAGCCGACCGAGAAGCCGGCACCGCGCACACGCCGTCGCACGGCTGCTAAGGCCGAGCAGGTTGCCGATCAGGTAACCCTCGAGCTCACCGAGGCTTCGGTTCGTTCCGCGGCAGGGGAGGGCGCATCGCCTGCTGAGTCCGCTGCGCCTGTCGAGGCCAGCGAAGTTCCCGTTGTCGATCCGGCTTTGCGCCCGCACCGTCGCGGTCGCAAGCCCAAGGCCTTCGTCGAGGCAGAGAAGGCCGCAGCCGCAGCTGCAGCCGCTCGGGATGCTGCGGCGACCGCCGAGTCTGCAACCGCTGCCGATGCACCCGTCCAGGATGCTACGACTTCCGAGGCCGCTCCCGCCGATGTCGAGCCCGCCGACGTCCGTCCTGGTCGCAGCCATCGTACTGCTGCTAAGCGCACGTCCAAGGCCAAGACTGCCAAGAAGGGTGCGTCCGAGGATTCCGCCGAGACGACCGCCGATGCATCGACTGATGCCGCCGAGCCCCAAGACGTCGAACAGTCTGCGTCCGAGAAGCCCAAGCGCGGTCGTAAGAAGTCCGCTAAGGCCAAGGCGTCCGAGCAGCGGGCCGAGGCCGAGCTGCAGGGCGATTCCAAGGCCGTGGCCAGCGATGATACTGCGGCTAACGCCGATGCCGCCGCAACCGATGGCGCCGCGCCCGCCGAGGCCGAAGACGGCGCTCGCCCCAACCGTCGCCAGCACAAGCGCAACGACGAGCGCAACGAGCGCAAGGACGAGCGCAACAACGACCGCCGCAACCGCCAGCGCGATCGCAAGCAGCGCAACAAGGAGCGTAATGCCGCTCCCACCGAGCCCACGCTTTCGCGCGAGGAGCTCGCGGCCATGAAGGTCGCCGAGCTGCGCGAGAAGGCCAAGGAGTTCGAGATTGAGACGACCGGCAAGAAGAAAGCCGAGCTCGTCGAGGAGATCTACGTCACCGCCGCGAAGGCCGAGGGCTTCCGCGACATCAAGGGCATCCTGCAGATTCGTCCGGACAGCTCCGGTATCATCCATGCCCATGGCTACATGAAGTCCAACGACGACGCCTTCGTGCCCGCCTACCTCATCCGCTCCGCGCGTCTGCGCACGGGCGACGTCATCGAGGGCTCGCTTCGTCCTTCGCGCGGCGGCGACAAGCGCGCCGGCCTCGCCAAAATCACGACCGTCAACGGTCTAGACCCCGAGCAGATTCGCAACCGCCCCAAGTTCGGTGACCTCACCCCGGTCTATCCCAACGAGCCGCTGCGCATGGAGCATGGCAAGGACTCCATTACCGGTCGCGCCATCGACATCGTGTCGCCGATCGGCAAGGGTCAGCGTGGCTTGATCGTGTCCCCGCCCAAGGCCGGCAAGACCACAATCCTCAAGAAGATCTGCCAGTCTATCTCGATTAACAACCCCGAGGTGCACCTCATCTGCCTGCTCGTCGACGAGCGCCCCGAAGAGGTTACCGATATGCAGCGTTCCATCAAGGGCGAGGTTGTGGCGTCGACCTTCGATATGCCCGCCGACAACCACACTCGTGTGGCAGAGCTCGTCATCGAGCGCGCCAAGCGCATCGTGGAGCTGGGCGGCGATGTCGTGGTGGTGCTCGACTCCATCACGCGTCTTGCCCGCGCCTACAACTTGGCGGCGCCCGCCTCAGGCCGCATCCTTTCAGGCGGCGTCGATTCGGCGGCACTGTATCCGCCCAAGCGCTTCCTGGGCGCAGCCCGCAATATCGAGAACGGTGGCTCGCTCACCATCCTGGCCTCTGCCCTCATCGACACCGGCTCCAAGATGGACGAGGTCATCTTTGAGGAGTTCAAGGGCACCGGCAACATGGAGCTCAAGCTCGACCGCGACCTGGCCGACCGCCGCATCTTCCCGGCTATCGACCCCGTTGCCTCCGGTACGCGTAACGAGGACCTGTTGGTTGACGAGCAGATGCGTCCGTTTGTCTTTGGCCTGCGTCGCATTCTTGCCGGCATGAACAACACCGAGCGCGCAGCTGCGTCGTTTATCAAGGGTCTTAAGGGCACCAACACCAACCAGGAGTTCCTGGTGCGTTCGGCCAAAAAGCACAGCGACTACGAGCAGACGTTCTAGGTTGTCATCCACACGCAGCGATAGTCATCAATGCAATAAAGGGTCGGGGCTTTGAGCCTCGGCCCTTTTCTATATCGCCGCTCCGCGCTTATTTTTGACCATAAGACTGGCAAGCAGCAGGTTTCCCGTTTCAATCCGACATCGTCGCTTGCAATCGACAGGGCGGTTTCGCATAATAGCTTTAAAGCTTCGCGACGGATAACGCAGATGAAACGAACCATATACCGTTGCTTTGGGGCATAGCCCCGCTTCATCTTCTCTCGCGCAGCCAACTGAATGATGCGATTTGGGTGCTGGAAGATGGGGAGAGCTCATGGCTTCTTCTGATGCAACACAACGAGCAGTCCTTGCCGGACTTTCGTGCGGGATCGGCCTTGCCGCTCCCGTGGTTATGTATGCCGCGACGCTGCCGTTTTCGTCTGTGAACGAGACGGTCGTGGCGGGTGCGGTTCCCTTCGCCGTGGGCGCGGTGGCGGGCGTGGGCATCTATGCCGCCTCGCTGGGTATCTCCGAGTATCGTGCGCAGCGTGAAGAGCGTCTGTTCCAGCCCGATGCCATGGGCGGTGCCGCCAATCTCAATCAGCATCAAAGCGAGTTCAAGACCGCCTCGATTTCAGCTCAGCAGCAGGATGCGACTCCTTACGCTGCGGCTTCTGATTCTCAGGCTCAGGCGGAGCAGTCTACCTCGGCATTCCTTTCCGGCCTGACTGGTGCGTTCCAGCGCCGTCATGCCGATGATGGTGTCCCTACCATCGCTCGAGCCGCAGATGCTATGGACGAGGACGAGGCTTGGTCCATGATCGACAGTATGCTTGACGACGATTCGCCGGTGAGCTGCGACCCTGCACACTCGCGCGACGTCTATCAAGTCGCCATCGACGAGCTCACCAACGGCGGGCAGACCGGCTCCTTCAATCGCGACGACATCGCCGCTGCGGCACGCGCCGTGTCTGGCTCCCAGGCCGCCCCTGCGGGCAGCACGGCGGCTTTCGTGGCACTCGTCGCCAACGCGGCAGCCAATAACGCCTACAGCGCTACCTCGGCGGACGCGAACGCTTCTGCCGACAATTCGTACGTTGATGAAGCCATGGCCGCGGACGAGGAGGCCGTTGCCGCCCGCCGTGCCGCCGAAAGCTCGCTGTGGGGCGCTCCTGCCCAGCAGCAGGCGGCTGAGGCTGCGCCGTACAATGTAAACCTCGCCAGCATGCCTATCATCTCCGGTGCCGCGGATATCGATTTCGATGACCTCGATGAGCCTGCAGCCATCACCGCATCGATTGATGCCCAAGATCGCATCGACACCGGCGACCTTCCGGATGCCTCACTCGAGGTTGATGTCCCCATGGCTGATTACTCGGGCCACGAGGGCATGTGGGCCGCCGCCACCGCGATTCTGGATGAGATTGACGAGCCTGCTCCTGTTGCAGCCCCCGCTCCCGTCGCTGCCCCTCAGCCTGCTGCCCCCGCCTATGTCGGCCGTCACAGCGCTGTGTTCCCCGAGGATACTGCCCGTATCTCGCGCGAGAGCATCGAGCGGGCCGAGGCTATTGCCGCCGGCATTATGGAAAACCGTCGTCACGAGCGCGTCAATCAGATCCTCGAGGAAGAGATCGAGCGCCTGCAGTCCTCTACCGCCAAGCGTACGGGCCGTGCCTACCTGAGCGTTATCGAGGGCGGTACCGCCAGCTTCGCGCCGCTCCGCGCGGAGGCATAACTTCTGCATGGTTAAGATCAATCGAAAATGGGCGGTCGTGACCTGCCTGATGGCGCTCTTGATCTGGGGCAATTCGCTGGTTCCCGGCTCGGGGTCGGGCTCGCTGAGCCTAACGGTCATGGAAGCTATCCGCGGTTTCCTGCACGGCGTGGGACTTCCATATGAATGGGTGACCAACTTTGTTGTTCGCAAGTGCGCGCATTTTACCGAGTATATGGTGCTCGGCATCTTGGCAACGCACGCCTTTGATTTTGAGGGCCGGCGCACCTTTGACGTGCTGCTGCCCACGGCGGTGTTCCTGCTGCTGATTCCTTCGATCGACGAGACGATTCAGCTCTTTGTGCCGGGACGCGCCGGCATGATCACCGATGTGATGATCGACTGCTGTGGAGCGGCAACGGGTGTTGTGCTCCGATATCTACTACGATCGCTCATATGTGCCAAAAAGGCCGCCTAGGACGTATGCTTGGTGCTAGGCGGCCTTTTTTATTAGAGGGCTTATATAGGGCGTGGTGGCGTCGTTCCGTAGGTTGGATTTGCCGGGCGCGCCACGCCCTGTGGGTGCGTCTGTTACTGAAGCGCCTGCGCGCCCAGGGCCAGGCAGCCCATGATGCCCTGCTTGCCCTCAAGGCTGTTGTTGACAATATAGGTATCGATGTCGTTGACCTCGGGCGTGACGATATAGCCGTTGAGCATCTCGGCGCACTTCTTGCGCGCGAGCGGCACGATGGGGGTGTGGTCGGCCACGCCGCCGCCGATGATGATCTTTTGCGGCGCGTAGCACAGCGTGTAGGTCATGAGCGCCTGTGCCAGATAGCCTGCGAGCAGGTCCATGGCCTCCGGGTCATCGGCCATGTCTCCGGCGCTCTTGCCATCCCAGCGCTTTTTAACGCCGGGGCCGGCGATGAGGCCCTCGAGGCAGTTGTCGTGGAAGGGGCAGGCGCTATGCTCGCCGATGGTGTCGCGCGGGTCGCGCGTGACCAGGATGTGGCCGGCCTCGGGATGCATCATGCCGTGCACGAGCTTACCGCCCGAGAGCACGCCGGCGCCCACGCCGGTGCCGATGGTCAGGTAGACCACATCGGTAAGGCCCTTGGCGCAACCAAACGTGACCTCGCCTAGGCAGGCGACGTTGACGTCGGTATCGTAGCCGCAGGGGATATTGAGCTCGTTTTGGATAGTGCCCAGCAGGTCAAAGTAGCGCCATGCCGTTTTGGGCGTCTCCAGGATCTTGCCGTATTGGGGCGAGGCGGGGTTGACTGCGGTAGGGCCAAAGGCGCCAATGCCCAGCGCGGCGATGCCCTTGTCGGCAAACCACGCGTTGACGGCCTCGACGGTCTCCTGCGGGGTCGTGGTCGCGATCTGCTCACGCTCCAGGACCGTGCCGTCTGCATAGCCCGTGGCGCAGACCATCTTGGTGCCGCCGGCCTCGAGCGCTCCGATAAGCTGCTGCTCTGCCATAATATTCCTCTCTCTGGGACGAGTTGCTCCGTGACTAAAGTATAGAGCTCAAACCATTTAAGAAAGCGCTATAGAAAGAAGCCTCGCAACGCGGCGGGCGGTGCGAGGCTTCTTTGGTTGCTTTAGTTGCCGGGCCGTCCTTACCCGCGCGGCTTGATTTTATCACGTAGCGACTTGAGGTTCTCCAGTGCCGCGTTAAGCGTCTCGTCTCGCTTGGCAAAGTGGAAACGAATCAGATGGTTGACGGGCTCGCGGAAGAAGCTCGAGCCGGGCACTGCGCCCACGCCCACTTTAGACGCGAGGTCCTCACAGAATTCGAGGTCGCTGTCATAGCCAAACTCTGAGATGTCCATCATGACGTAGTAGGCGCCCTGCGGCACGTTATGCTCAAGACCGATACTGTCGAGTCCCTGGCAGAACAGGTCGCGTTTGGCGGTATAGAGGTCAAGGACCTCATCGTAATAGCTGTCGTCGAAGTTGAGGGCGGTGACGACAGCTTCCTGCAGGGGAGCGGCGGCGCCCACGGTGAGGAAGTCGTGGACCTTCTTGATGCGCTCGGTGATCTCGGCAGGGGCGATGGTGTAGCCCAGGCGCCAGCCGGTGATGGAGTAGGTCTTGGACAGCGAGCTGCAGCTGATGGTGCGCTCAAACATGCCGGGCAGCGTGGCCATATAGACGTGCTCGTGGGGCGCGTAGACGATGTGCTCGTAGACCTCGTCGGTGATGCAGTAGGTGTCGTACTTTTTGCAGAGGTCGGCGATAAAGGTGAGCTCCTCGCGCGTGAAGACCTTGCCGCAGGGGTTGGAAGGGTTGCACAGGACGATTGCCTTGGGGTCGTTGTCGCTGAAGGCCGCCTCGAGGACCTCACGGTCGAAGTCAAAGTTGGGCGGGTTGAGCGGCACATAGATGGGCTCGGCCCCCGAGAGAATGGTGTCTGCGCCGTAGTTCTCGTAGAACGGCGAGAAAATGACAACCTTGTCGCCGGGGTTCGTGACCGTCATCATGGCGGCCATCATGGCCTCGGTGGAGCCGCAGGTGACTACGATATTCTCGTTGGGGTTCACCGGCATGCCCATAAAGTGCTCCTGTTTGGCGGCGAGCGCCTCGCGCATGGCCTGGGAGCCCCAGGTGATGGAGTACTGGTGATAGAGCGGCTTGGGGTCGGCGGCAACGGTGCTCAGGCTATCGAGCAGCTGCGCCGGGGGATCGAAGTCGGGGAAGCCCTGCGACAGGTTGACGGCGCCATACTTGTTGGAGATGCGCGTCATACGGCGGATGACGGAATCGGTAAACGTTGCCGTGCGGTTGGAGAGTTCTTTCATGCCGGTCCTTTCGAGCATTTGCAGTGGGGCAAGTTTACTCCTATGAAACCGGTGGGATTTGCTCGAAATGGTCTCGAAAAACTCTTTTCAAAATTCTTGAAAATTGGGGCTTGCATCGCGTGGCGTTCCTTGCAATAATAGTCGAGCGCGAAGCGCACAGGACACGGTGGGTGTAGCTCAGTTGGCTAGAGCGACGGGTTGTGGTCCCGTAGGTCGAGGGTTCGAGTCCCTTTACCCACCCCAGTTCTTGCTTCGTGTTGATATCGGGTCGTTAGCTCAGTTGGTAGAGCAGGGGACTCTTAATCCCAAGGTCCAGGGTTCGACCCCCTGACGGCCCACCACACGATATCTCCTCTAAAGTCCGCCATAACGGACTTTAGCTTTGGGTCGTTAGCTCAGTTGGTAGAGCAGGGGACTCTTAATCCCAAGGTCCAGGGTTCGACCCCCTGACGGCCCACCCAAAGCATGGTAAAGCGACTGGCTTAGGCTGGTCGCTTTTTTGTTAACCTCGAATGGGGTCGAACCCGTCGGGGCGCGGAGCTGAGGAAATGCGTAAGCATTTGCCAGCGCAGCGCGCAAGGCGCCTTGGCGCCGCAGCGGTCGCCTGCGCAGCAGGCTGACCCCCTGACGGCCCACCCAAAGAATGTTAAAGCGACTGGCTTAAGCTGGTCGCTTTTTTGTTGACCTCGCATGGGGTTGAACCCGTCGGGGCACAGCCGCTTTCACAGATCGAGTCTACCCTGGGGATCGGTAAAACCGTCAGTACCCTCCTTGAGTTTCTTCTCGTCTGCCTTCACGCGACGCTCGAGCTTTTTTGTATCCTCGGCAGGCGGTAGGTTCTCGGGGACAATTCCGCGGTCGATGAGGCTGCCGCGCACGCTTGTGTTGTTCTCGACGTGCTCTTGCTTGATCTGGTCCAGGCCGTACAGGTCGTGTTCCTCGGCGTTGAAGGCCGTCATCGAGTTCGTAAGGTCCTTTGCTTTGATGAGGACATCGGCTAACCTGTCCGCCAATGCCGCGCTCTTGGGTACGCCGAGCTGCTGCTTCATTTCCGCCGTGCTTCTGCCGCCGAATAACGCCTCATCGCCCTTCGACTTGATGATCGCGAATCCTTTGGAGTCCACGCCTCGTTTGAACGCAATGCCCGAGAGCTGTTTCTCTGAATCGGATAGCGAGTGGCGCGCCTGCAAGCGCTGAATCTCTGCGAAGCGCTGCTCTATGAGCTCCTGACGGCGTGTCTGCACGGCGAAGTACGCCTGTGCGAGTGCGATTTCGGGCTTATTTGGGTCTCCGTTTTGGGCGATTAAATAGCATGCGTAGCGCGTCAGCTTGTAGTCTTTTACGGCTCGTTTGGCGATGCCGGCATCTACCATTTTGCTGGCTTCAGCAAAATGGGCGGCAACAGGCATTTTATTCGTGTCACACGATGCCATGGATCTCTTAACTGCAGTCTCAAAATTACGCCATTGGGTGTATCCGAGGGGTTCCATTAAATCGCGTGCGAGCCAATATTCAACGCCGTCTTCTACATGGGCGTAGCTGTCAAGTTCGACACGCCATTTCTCGATATCCCTGCTGTCCATATCTCTTCCTTTCTGTTCGTTTGTCTACGTGGACTATGTCGACTCCGTATTAGAATGAGTATATTTGCCCGCGCGGACACGAATGGGCCCCGTGTCGCTTTGAGCTCACGGGACCCATTAATATCGAGAAGTTGTGTTCTGCTCTAGAGGGGTGCTCAGCTTAGTCCGCTCGATAGTGCGAACCCAGGCTTTCGGTTCGCTTACGCATGGCTTTGACCATTTTCTGTGCTAGTTGAATCTGCGATTGCAGGCGGGCGAGGGCTGCGACTTCGCTGTCCTGGGCTTTCTGTGTGCTCAAGGTCGTTGCCTCTGCCTTCAAGCCCTCAAGCTCGTGTAGTGCCTCGGATAGGCCCGTCTCGGTGCGGTTGATCATGCAATAGGTGCTCATCGTGTGCTTAAGGCTGTGTGTCAGGCGTTCGGCATCTGTTGTGGCAATGCCATGCTGGGGGAGGTCGATATCCGTCTTCGGGGCCATCTCAGGTGCATTCTGCGCTGCAAGGGCTGCCGATGCGCCTGCGATGCGCCCGAACACGATGCCGTTGGCGCTTGACAAGCCACCAATGCGGTCGGCGCCGTGCATGCCGCCTGTCGCCTCGCCGCAAGCGTAGAGGCCCTCAACGCCCGTGTGCGCGGTCTTATCGATCTTGATGCCGCCATTAGCGGCGTGGGCATACATCGCAACGCGCATCTCGTCAGTCGGGGCGATGCCGTGCTCGTCTTGCAGCCAGGTGGCAAAGGTCTGCACAAACTCTGGGACATTCCCGCGGGGGAAGTCGTAGTGGAGTGCCAGGCCTTCGACACCTGCCTGATCGATGACGAGATCGATAGCGCGGGAGGCCAAGCGTGACGTGAAGGGACCATATCCAGAGCGCTGCTCGAGCAGGTCGTCCAGCTTGTCGTCGGCAATATCTACCGGCTGGTCTACATGTACGTAGCGCCAGGTTTTCTCGTTGAAGACCAGGTTGCGCTTGGGCTCGATGAAGCCGGGCATCATCTGCATGAACTCTATATTAGTAAGCGATGCGCCGTGCGCCAGTGCGATGGCCTGTGATGAGCTGAGCACGTCGGCGGAAGTGAGGCTTCGCTCGAACAGGCCACCCGTGCCACCGGTTGCGATGATCGTGGCTTTGGTAGCAAAGGGCACGATTCGATCTTCGGTGAGGTTGTAGAGCACGGTTCCGGTGATTCTGCCGTTCGTGTCCTCAACAAGGTCGATAAGCTCATGGCGGGGGAGCAGGCGAATGCCGAGCGACTCGATCCGGGCTGTCAGAGCGTCCTCAAGGGGCTTGCGGGTGAGGCCGCGCCACATGCGCGTTTTGTGGTCAAAGCAGGGGATAAACTGCTTTTGCTGAGCACTCTCGGCGCTTTGCGGACGCTGGAGCTCAACGCCCAGGTCTTGCTCGAGCCATTCAATTGCTTGGGGAATGCCGTGGACGAACGTTTGGACGAGTTCGGGGTCGGCAACGCCGCCGCCGACGGTCAGGATGGTGTCGATGAGGTCCTGCTCGTCGTCTTCGTCAACGGGACCGATGAGGCCGAGGCCCCAGGTACCCGGGAAGAAGCTCGATCCACTCATGGTCTTGCCGGCGCTTGCCACAGTGACGGTTGCACCCGTGCGTGCCGCTTCGATGGCGGCACAAAGGCCCGCAATGCCAGATCCAATTACCAGTACATCAGTCGATTCCATCGTATTCCTTTCTCGTCCGGCGCATTGTCGCACGGGTGATCGGCAAAGGGGCCGCAAAGACTCGGCAAATCGGTAAAGGGCAAATATGGCAGGTGGGCGTCATGGATACTCTGACGCTCCATCTCATCACATCTCGTATTTCGTCCCAGCTGATATATCGGCATTAGCTACCCTGCGCCAGCGCAAACAAAAAGAGCCGCTACCTTGAAAGGTAGCGGCTCCAAAGCTCAACTATATGAGCATCGCGCGGGCGCGATTAGGCCTTGAGGGCCTCCTCGACGGCGACAGCGCAGGCGACGGTGGCACCGACCATGGGGTTGTTGCCCATGCCGATGAGACCCATCATGTCAACGTGCGCAGGCACGGAGGAAGAACCGGCGAACTGGGCGTCGGAGTGCATGCGGCCCATGGTGTCGGTCATGCCGTAAGAGGCAGGGCCGGCGCCCATGTTGTCCGGGTGCAGGGTACGGCCAGTGCCGCCACCAGAAGCGACGGAGAAGTACTTCTTGCCAGCCTCGATGCGCTCCTTCTTGTAGGTGCCAGCGACGGGGTGCTGGAAGCGCGTGGGGTTGGTGGAGTTACCGGTGATCGAGATGTCGACGTTCTCGTGCCACATGATGGCAACGCCCTCGCGGACGTCGTCGGAGCCGTAGCAGTTAACGGCGGCGCGGGGACCATCGGAGTAGGGGATGGTCTCGACGACCTTGAGCTCGCCCGTGTAGTAGTCGAACTGGGTCTTCACGTAGGTGAAGCCGTTGATGCGGGCGATGATCTGGGCGGCGTCCTTGCCCAGACCGTTGAGGATAACGCGCAGCGGCTTCTTGCGAGCCTTGTTGGCGTTCAGAGCCAGACCGATAGCGCCCTCAGCGGCAGCGAAGGACTCGTGGCCAGCCAGGAAGGCGAAGCACTCGGTGTCGTCGGAGAGCAGCATAGCGCCCAGGTTGCCGTGGCCCAGACCGACCTTGCGGTCCTCGGCGACGGAGCCGGGAACGGTGAAGGCCTGGATGCCCTCGCCGATGATGGCGGCAGCCTCAGAAGCGGTCTTGGCCTCGCGCTTGACAGCGAGAGCGCAGCCGAGGGTGTAGGCCCACTCGGCGTTCTGGAAGGCGATGGACTGGGTGTTGTTGACGATCTCACGCGGGTTGAAGCCCTTGTCGGTGCAGATCTGCAGAGCTTCCTCGAGGGAGGCGATGCCGTTGTCGGCGAGGCACTTGTTGATCTTGTCAGCGCGGCGCTCGTAACCTTCGAACGTAACAGTCATAGTTATTTCCCTCCCTTTCTACTCGTGAACCGGGAACACGCTGGCGACGGAGTGAGTCTCCTCGTCGGTGCGCGGGTCGATGTACTTGGCAGCGTTCTCCCACTGACCATAGTGGCCCATAGCGCCAGCGATGGCCTCCTCGGGGGTCTTGCCGGCCTTGACGGCGTCGGTGAACTTGCCGAGGTTCAGGAACTCGAATGCGATAATCTCGTTCTTGTCGTTGAGAGCCATGCGGGTGACGTAGCCCTGAGCGAGCTCGAGGTAACGAGCGCCCTTGGCCTTGGTGCCGAACATGGTGCCGACCTGAGAGCGAAGGCCCTTGCCGAGGTCGTCGAGGGAGGCGCCCACGGGCAGGCCGCCCTCGGAGAACGCGGTCTGGCTGCGGCCGTAAACGATCTGCAGGAAGATCTCGCGCATAGCAACGTTGATGGCGTCGCAGACGAGGTCGGTGTTGAGGGCCTCGAGGATGGTCTTACCGGGGAGGATCTCGGAAGCCATGGCGGCAGAGTGGGTCATACCCGAGCAGCCGATGGTCTCAACGAGGGCCTCCTCGATGATGCCGTCCTTGACGTTCAGCGTGAGCTTGCAGGCGCCCTGCTGAGGTGCGCACCAACCCACACCGTGCGTAAGACCGGAGATGTCGGAAATCTCCTTAGCCTGGACCCACTTGCCCTCCTCGGGGATGGGTGCGGGGCCGTGGTATGCACCCTTGGCAACGGGGCACATGTTCTCCACTTCCTGTGAGTACTGCATGCCTCTCCTCTCTATCGTGTTGGCGTCCCGTCTGGGGGTCGTGGCTGGCGATTGCCGGGCGACCCTTCGAAAGGGACATGACATGCAGCCCCTATAATACCGCGAAATGCACGGAATATTCGGCGAACGGCTCAGTTTTCGTAGCGAGAAGTCCGGAAGTTTTAATTGAAACGGTTTAACGCTATGTTCTGTGGTCGCGAACTTCCGTAGAGGGGGTCCGTCTTTGGCAAGCTTTTGGTCAGCTCTTGTAAGCGTTGCAGGGGTTGACCTGTTGCAACGGTGCCGTTCGCCGCCTGATTACTGCCTTTGGCCGCGCGAGTGTATTGTTTTGCGTGAATGTTTTGATGGCACGCTTCAATCGTGCTGTATTGGATGGCAAGCAGATCCCGGTGAAGGGAGCGCCATGCAGCGCGTTTGGAGAACGGTTACCGGCTTTTACCATGTCTGTGCCCGCGGTACGGGCAAGCGGCTCATCTTTGAGGGCGATGACGACCGGTGGGAGTTTTTGGAACTGATGCGCGACTGCTGCCGGGAGGAGGGTGTGACGGTTATCGCCTGGTGCCTTATGGGCAATCACGTGCATTTGGTGCTTGCAGATTACGAGGACAGGATGAGCGCGGCAATGCACCGGCTGCTTTTGACGTACGCGCGGCGGTTCAATAAGCGCACGGGGCGCACAGGCCATCTGTTCCAGAACCGTTTTGACCGGCGCTCGCTCGATACCGACTGGCAGGTGATGGAGGCTATTCGCTCCGTACACGCCGATCCGCAGGAGGCTGGCATCAGCTTAATCGAGCGTTATCCCTGGAGCAGCTTTGCGGAGCATTTGTGCGCTTACGACGGTGACGCGGCTGATGTCGCGAGAGGATTTTCTGATCCTTCTTGCGTGCTTGAGCTTTTTGGTTCTGCCGAGGGCTTTATTACCCATTCGCTTTCGACGCCCGACGGCGGCGAGCCAGCGCTGGGCGATATGAAAGAGACGGAGTGGGAACGCCACGCCTTTGCCGGCAAATTGGCGAAGAGCCTCGGGGTTCCGCTCAACGGGGTTAAAACTGCACCGCTGGCGCAGCGCGATACCGTTATTGTTGGATTGAACAACGCCGGTTTTACGGTGCGCCAGATTGAGCGGTATACCGGGATTGGCAAAAGTACCGTCTCTCGTATCGTGCGCGCCCGCGCGCGAACGGCGATGCGGGCTGGCGGAAACGTGGCGTAGGACTGCCTGTGCACCGCAGCTGGGGTCGCCCATATGTCACAACCATTAGTTCTAAAAGCCTGGTACGGTAACTGCACTTCTTAATATGCATAGAAAAATCGCCATCTTGCATAAAATAACGGCTCGGTCCGGGTTTGCCCGTGCCTACCCCCGTCTGCGCCGTGCAAATAACGGAGTTTTCAGCATCGTGTTGCTGTCGGCACCGCCGCAATCTTGCAACATACGGGTCCCGAAGCTATTGATTTCTGCCGTTGCGCCCCCGAAGCACGTGCCTGCGTCCCGTCAGACCGCGATGCTTGTTCTAAAACACAATATATATGCGCCTAAAGACATTGATTAACGCTTTCGATGCGTATACACACAGCTTGGCGTGCTGAATATTCGCAAAAATGCACGCCGCTTCCTATGGGACCCGTCTGCGGCAGGCGCGAAGCGAGTCGGAGCTTCGCAGAACGGGGCTTGGCGCATTGCTTGGCGGGCCCGGGGCCCTGCCGCAGGCCTTTGGTACTGTGGAAAACGCCCGTGCTCGCGTCTGGCTGTGTGGCAAATGTCAGACGGGGCGCCGGACGCGCGGACTTTGTGCATCTGTGCTCATTAGGAAAAAACAGAGCCGCCCGTATCGGGCGGCTCGGCAATCAAAAACCTTGGATTCGGGGCATACGCTACTGGTTAGCTTGCCCCTCGAGCATGCCGTCGAGGGTGCGCCAGGCGAGCTCGGCGCATTTGACGCGGGCGGGCATGTGCGAGATGTCCTGGAGCTGGGCGGCTTCATCCAGGTCTTCCAGATCCTCCTCGGAGAGCTGCTCGCCGCGGATCATGGCGAGGAAGAGCTCTGCCAGGCGGTGAGCTTCCTCGACGGTCTCGCCGGTGATGAGGTCGGCCATGATGTCGGCACTGGCCTGACTGATGGCGCAGCCGTGGCCGGTAAAGGAGGCCTCCTCGATCACGCCGTTCTCGACGCGCAGCTGCAAGGTGAGCTCGTCGCCGCAGCTGGGGTTGATGCCGTCGTGCTCGTGCGTGGGGGCATCCATCTCGTACTTATAGTCGGGGTGCGAGTTGTGCTCCATAAATGTGGTGGAGGTGTACAGATTACCCATTGAACGTGCTCCAAACGTGATGCAGGCCGGCGATGAACTTGTCGATATCGGCCTTGTCGTTGTAGAAGGCCACGCTGGCGCGGCAGCAGGCGAGGTTCTCGACGCCCAGCCAGGTAAGCAGCGGCTGCGCGCAGTGGTGGCCGGCGCGGATGCAGACGCCGTCCATGTCCATGATGCTCGCGACGTCGTGCGGGTGGATGCCCTTGACGTTAAAGCTCACAACGCCGTGGTGGTTGTCCCAATAGATGGAGCCGATGATCTGGACAAAGTCGAGCTGCATGAGTTCGCCCATCAGGTAGTGGACGAGTGCCCGCTCGCGGACCTGGATGTTCTCGTAACCCACGGTGTTGACCAGGTAGTCGAGTGCCGCACCCGTGGCGAAGATGCCGGCGGCGTCCTGCGTGCCGGCCTCGAACTTCTCGGGGACGGGCGCCCAGACGGCGTCCTGCTCGGTGACAGAGTCGATCATTTCGCCGCCGGTGAGCATGGGCGGCATGGCGTTGAGCAGGTCCATCTTGCCCCACAGCACGCCGATGCCCATGGGGCCCATGGCCTTGTGCGCGCTAAAGGCAAAGAAGTCGGCGCCCAGGTCGGCCACATCGACCGGCATGTGCGGCAGCGACTGCGCACCGTCGACGACTAGGTAGCCGCCGTACTTGTGCACGAGCTTGCCGAGGTTCTTGACCGGGTTCTCGACGCCCAGCACGTTGGAGACCTGACCCACGGCCAGGATCTTGGTCTTGGGACCCACCTTGGCAAGAACCTCCTCGGTCGTGAGCTGGCCGGTCTTGGTGGGGTAGAGGTAGACGAGCTTGACGCCGGTCTCGCGGCAGACCTGCTGCCAAGGGATTAGGTTGGAGTGGTGCTCCATGATGGTGATGACGACCTCGTCACCGGGCTCGAGCACCGTGGGTGCAAAGCTCTTGGCGACCAGGTTGAGCGACTCGCTCGTGTTGCGGGTGAAGACGACCTCGTTAGCCTGGGCGGCGCCGACGACGTCGGCGATCTGCTGGCGCACCTTCGCGATGGCGTCGGTGGCCTCAACGGACAGCGAGTACAGGCCGCGCAGGGGGTTGGCGTTCATGCGCTGATAGAAGTCGCGCTCGGCGTCAAGCACGCAGGCGGGGCGCTGCGCGGTGGCAGCGCTATCGAGGAAGGCGATCTCGGGGTGCTGCTGGAACAGCGGGAACTGGCCCTTGTAGGGGTTAGTCTCGATGTCCACAGTGGGCCAGCCGCGCGAAGCCTCGTCGCTGGCGTCGAGCTCCATGGGCTCGGGGGCAGTACAGGTGTCGCATTTAACGTGCTCGGTGTCGATCATGCGAGCTCCTCTTCAAAGTTGTCGATCAGGTTGTTGCCCAGGCGGACGACGGCTGCGCGGGTGCGCTCGTCGGTGGCGGAAAGCGCGGCGTCCTCCAGCTTGGCGCGGATGAACAGGTCCTCGGCGGCGTTTTGGTCAAGGCCGCGGCAGGCGAGGTAGAACAGCTGCTCGTCGCGGACGTGACCGATGGTGGCGCCGTGGTTGCCGGCGACGTCGTCCTCGTCGCAGAGAATGACGGGAACGGTCTTGTTGTCGACGCCCTTGTTGGCCAAAAGCACCGTCTCGCGCTCGGTGCCGGTTGCACCCTTGCAGCCGTGCACGAGGTCGATGGTGCCGCGGTAGACCTTCTTGGACGTGCCGGTCAGTACGCCGTTGGCGTCGATCTCGCACTCGGTCTTGCGACCGCGGTGGCGCAGCTCGTAGTTAAAGTCGCGCACCTGCTCGCGGGCGCCCAGGTAGTCAGTATCGATGGTGACCTTGGCAGTATCGCCCAGCAGGTCGCCGGCAAGGCCGGTGGCGCTGGCGCCGGCACCCAGGACGGTGTGCTGCACGTTGACGCGCGCGCCCTCGTCCAGGAACAGGCCGGTGTCGTCGAGCGCGATCCAGCTATCGTCGAGCGTCTGCGTGCAGGTCACGTTGACGGTGGCGTACTCGTGGGCGCACACGCACAGCACGGAACCCACGACGCCTTGGCCGGCAACGGGGGAGTCCAGGGCGATCTGCAGGTCGAGCGTTGCCTGCGGGCGGGCGACGACGTCGATGACGGCGATGGTCGCGGCAGCATCGACACCGCTCACACGCACGGTAACCGTGGCGTGCTTGTATGCGGGCACATCGATGACGACGCGCTTGGTGGCGTGCTCGGCCAAGTAGGCGTAGGCAGCCTCGCCCATGCCGGTCTCGAAGGCTTCAGCAGGGGAGAGCTCCTCCTCGAGCTTGATAGCACCGGCCTGGTAGACAGAGGTGGCGGGCACGTCGAGCTCGGTCTCGGGCGTGATGCGGGCGCGGTCGGCAGCATCGCCGGGGGCGGAGGCGCGGCGCTCGGGGAAGCGCTCGGCGATGGCGTCCATGGCGGCTTCGAACGCGTCTGCCACGCCAGTAAACTGCTCGTCCAAGCCCTCGACCTCAACGGCCTCGGTGGGAGCGGCGGCAAGCTCGTCAGAGAGCTCGAGCTTGGTCTGGTTCATCTTGAGCCAACCCCAAGTGGCCGCCGGCATCGCGTTGACCTGCTCAAGGGTGGTAGCAGCGGTGTTGGTGGTCTGTTTCATTATCCGATCGCTCCTTCCATCTCGAGCTTGATCAGGTTGTTCATCTCGACAGCGTACTCAAGCGGCAGCTCCTTGGAGACCGGGTTGGCAAAGCCGTTGACGATCATGGTGCGGGCCTCTTCCTCCGAGATACCGCGGCTCATCAGGTAGAACACCTTGTCGTCGCCGATGCGGCCGATAGTTGCCTCGTGGCCGATGTCGACGTTCTTGGCACGGATGTCCATGGCCGGAATAGTGTCGGAGCGGCTCTGGTCGTCGAGCATGAGCGACTGGCAGCTCACGGTTGCCTTGGAACCCTCGGCCTTGGGCGTGGCCACGATAGAGCTACGGAAGGTCTGGATGCCGCCGCTCTTGGAGATGCCCTTGGTCTCGACGGTTGCCGAGGTCTCGGGCGCGTTGAGTACGACCTTACAGCCGGTATCGAGGTTCTGGCCGGCGCCGGCAAAGGTGATGCCGGTAAAGCTCGAGCGGGCGCCGCGGCCGTTGAGCACGCTCATGGGGTAGAGATAACCCACATGGCTGCCGAAGGAGCCACTGATCCACTCGATGTCGCCGTCCTCGTCCACGCGCGCACGCTTGGTGTTGAGGTTGTACATGTTCTTGGACCAGTTCTCGATGGTCGAGTAGCGCAGGTGTGCACGCTTGCCCACAAAGAGCTCGACAGCACCGGCGTGGAGGTTGGCCACGTTGTACTTGGGTGCGGAGCAGCCCTCGATAAAGTGCAGGTCGGCATCGTCCTCGACAATGATGAGCGTGTGCTCAAACTGGCCGGCGCCCTTGGCGTTGAGGCGGAAGTAGCTCTGCAGCGGGAAATCGAGCTTGGTGCCCTTGGGCACGTAGACAAACGAGCCGCCCGACCACACGGCGCCGTGCAGGGCCGCAAACTTGTGGTCGGTGGGCGGGATGAGCGTCATAAACTTCTCGTGAATGAGCGGCTCCCACTGCGGGTCGTGCAGGGCCTCCTCGATGCCGGAGTAGACGATGCCCATCTTGGACGCGGTGTCCTGCATGTTGTGGTAGACGAGCTCGGAGTCGTACTGCGCGCCGACGCCCGCCAAGTAGCTGCGCTCGGCCTCGGGGATGCCCAAGCGCTCAAAGGTGCTCTTGATGTCGTCGGGCACCGACTCCCAGTCGTGCTTTTGGTCGGTGTTGGGCTTGACGTAGGTGACGATGTTGTCCATGTCCAGGCCCTCGATGGAGGGGCCCCACGTCGGGTCGGGAAAACGATTGAAGATCTCGAGGGACTTTAAGCGCAGGTCGAGCATCCACTGCGGCTCGTCCTTCTTGGCGCTGATCTCGCGCACGATGTCGGGCGTGATGCCGGCGTCGAGGCGCTCGAATCCCTCCTCGCCATAGGTGAAGTCGTAGAGGCTGCGGTCGATGTCCGCGACCTCGGTGCGGTTCTTGGTCATTGCGTCGCCCCTTTACGCCTGCTGCTCGGCAACGGCGGACTCGGCCTGGGCGCGCTGCTCGGCGGCCTCGCGCTCGAAGGTCTCAAAGCCGTTCTTGTCGATCCAGGGGATCAGCGAGGCGTCGTCCTCGCGTACGATGTGGCCCTTGACCATAACGTGGACGCGGTCGACATCCAGGTGCTCCAGGATACGCGTGTTGTGCGTGATGATGAGCATGGAGCCGTCGCAGCTCTTGCGGTAGGCGTCCATGCCGTGGCTGACGGTGGAAAGGGCGTCGACGTCCAGGCCGGAGTCGGTTTCGTCCAGGATGGCGAGCTTGGGCTGCAGCAGCAGAAGCTGGAGCATCTCGACCTTCTTTTTCTCGCCGCCCGAGAAGCCCACGCCCAGCTCACGGTTGAGGTAGGCGGTGTCCATGTTGAGCTCGGCCGCGAGCTCCTTGACGCGACGGCGGAACTCCTTGCCCTTCATCTCCAGGCCGGGGCGGCCAGCGATGCTGGCACGCAAAAAGCTCGACAGCGGCACGCCCGGGATCTCGACCGGGGCCTGGAAGCTCAGAAACAGGCCGGCGCGCGAACGCTTGTCGGTGGTGAGCTCGGTGATGTCCTGGCCGTCAAAGACGATGCGGCCGTCGTTGACGGTATAGACGGAGTCGCCCATGACCAGGTGGCCGAGGGTGGACTTGCCGGCGCCGTTGGGGCCCATCAGCACGTGGGTCTCACCGGCGGCGACGTTGAGGTTGACATTGTGGAGGATGGTCTTCTCGTCCACGGAGGCGGTGAGACCATCGATGGAAAGCAGCGGATTTGCGCTCATGCTGTCCCTCTCTGTATATGGTGTACTCATAGGTGTACTAAACCCTAGGAATCTTCTCGGAATAAAGTTACTATGGGTTCGGCGTTAGTCAAGGGAAAACCCGACTAATCCACTCGACTTTTCTAGATGTGGGACAAAATAACAAGGTTTGTTTGTCCCACTTACTTAAGATTTGGGACAAACAGACCTGGTTATGTTGTCCCAGATGCGATGGGAGGGTAGGTATGCTCATTTCTTCCAAGGGCCGCTATGCCCTCCGGCTGATGATCTATATCGCGGCGCTGGGCGACGCCGAGGGCAAGATTGCCTTGCGCGAGGTTGCCGACCGTGAGCATATCTCACAAAAGTATTTGGAGCAGCTGGTTCGTCCGCTTATGAAGGCGGGCCTGCTTAAGAGCGTGCGCGGCAAGGGCGGCGGCTACATGATGGCCAAGGATCCAGCCGAGGTGCGTGCCGGCGACATCCTGCGCGCCGTCGAGGGCAGCACGGCGCCCGTGGCGTGCGACGGCATCGACAACAGCTGCACCCGCAGCGATTTGTGCTCGACCGTCAAGTTCTGGCGCGGCCTGGACGACGTGATCGAAAAGTACGTCGACGGCGTGACGTTGGCCGACCTGGCCGCCGTCCCCGAGATCAACTTTGACATCAAGCTGTAGGTTGAGCGCAATTCCTTAAGATTTCGCGGAGGGTTGTTGCCGTTTACCGAGGGGTTGTTGTGCAACAACGGGTGAGCTGCAATACTTAATTCTATCTTTGCAAACCGCACTTTAACTACACCAATGCAGGGAGGATCTTATGCAGCCCAAGCATTCTGCTATTGTCGCGGGCCTGACGTTGGCGCTTTCGTTTGGCGCCGTTTCCGCGCCGGCACCCGCCGCTGCCGAGGAGCCCACGCCGGGCGTTGCCTCGGATGCCACCGATATCGATAAGGGTCTTTACACCCAACAGTCCTTCTCGGGCGTGCTGAGGTCGGTCCAGGGCGTTTCGTTTGTCAACGTGACTCCCGAGATGAAGTACTTCACCAAATATGAGAGCCATGGCAACTATAACCAGGGCTTTTCGTATGGTGACGGCTACAACGCGCTGGGTTATTACCAGTTCGACCGTCGTTGGTCGCTCATCCCGTTTATGAAGCAGGCCTACAACTACAACCCCGAAAAATACAACATGCTCAAGGATGCGATTGATCGCGGCAGCGAGATTTCCAACATGAGCAATGCCATGTACGAGAACGGCCAGCCCACCGAGTTGGGCCGTATTGCGCAGGAGGCCTTCCAGGGCGCTTATAACATCGACCCTGCTGAGTTTTCGGCTCTGCAGGATGCGTATGCGTACAACTCGTACTATGCGGTGACCGAGGCGTGGCTCAAGAGCGGCCTGGGTATTGATATTTCGGGTCGCGCCGATTGCGTCAAGGGCATGGTGTGGAGCATCACCAACATGTGCGGCACCGGTGGCTGCAGGGACTTTTTCCGCTGGGCGAATCTTTCCAACGATATGTCCGACCGCGAGTTTGTGACGGCGCTCTCCAATAGCGTGGTCAACAATGTCGCCACTAAGTTTTCGAGTCAGCCCCAGTATCATGAGGGCTGGAAGAACCGCTACCGCAACGAGCTAAAGGACTGCTTGGTTTATATCGCTGAGGACGAGGCTGCTGCTGCGACGCCCGTGCAGCCCGAGCCCACGCCGGCGCCCTCGCCGACGCCTGATTCGAATGACGGCTCGAGTGACGATGTCAACGATGACAGGATGGATGCGCCCTCGACCGATGCTGACGGTAATGGCTCTGCTGGTGGCGCTACCAACGACGGCTCTACCTCGAACGGCTCCGATTCGAACGGCTCTGCTGCGGGCGATTCGTCTTCAAGCTCTGCCGGCAATACGGACAGCGACGCTTCTGGTTCGACCGACGCTGGCACCTCTAACTCATCCACCGGCTCGAGCGATTCGTCCGTTGACACCGGCTCTAACAATGGCTCCGGCTCTGATGCAACCCCTGATCCCGATGCTTTCAAGAACGACTCGAATAAGGCGCCGGACGCTCCCGTTGCTTCGCCGGACAAGAAGCCTTCTTTCTCCGAGCAGCTTGGTTCTACGCTGGGTTCTTCGCTGATGGCTGGCGTCAATAATGGCTCGACTCAGAACAAGGACAACTCTGATCAGGCTTCCACGGAAAAGACCGAAGCCGTAAAGGGCGACTCCAAGGATAAGGCTTCCGAGAAGGTTGAATCCGATAAGGGTTCTAGCTCTGATGAGAAGGACGACAAGTCCGCTCAGAAGAAGGACGAGGACAAGAAGTCTGAATCTGAGGAGAAGGACAAGAACAAGGACAAGACCGAGGACGGAAAGCAGCAGGGCGAGGACAGCAGTAAGGGCAACACCGACAACCAGAACCAAGAGCAAAATGACTCCAAGACGGTGACCACTACAACCACCACTACAACGACTAAGACTTCGGGCGGTAACATGCCCAAGACGGGCGACCTCATCGTTATGGCGAGCCTTGCCAGCGCGAGCTTGGCCACGCTGGGCGCTACGTCTATCGTAAGTGGTAAGCATAAGCTCGATCAGCAGAAGAAGGCTTCTGGGGAGGACGACTCGGGGGAGTAGGCTCTCAGTTGCCGGATAACTAAATAGTCGGGACGGGGTCCGGTGCGAATGTATCGGGCCCCGTTTTGTTGTGCAACGATTAATTGTGCCCCCTCACACCTCTTGTTACTACCGTTGCCCGATATGTTTGCGCGGCGACATCGGTACATGCGATGCGGTCATTACAATTGGCATCGTGCTGCGATTTAGGGGGAACGTTTTGGTGTCTGAACAGGCAAATGTTGATTGTGCTGCTGGCTTTGGCGTGCGTTTGATCGGCTGTGCCGGCGATGCGGCTTTGCCCATTGGCATGCACGACTATGCGGAGGCCCTTGGTTGCTGCATGCTGGTTGACAAGACCATGTTTATTGCCGATGTGTTGGACTGCGACGCGTCCGTTGTGGTGTGCTGTCGACCCGAGGGTTTTGGCAAGAGCATGAACTTGTCGATGCTCAGGGCTTTTCTGGAGCGTCCAGCGGTCGGTCGCTCTGGTCAGCGTTTGTTTGCCGATGCTCAGATTTGGGATGCGAACGGCGGGCGCTATCGGGATGAGTACGCTTGCTATCCGGTGATATCGCTGGATTTTTCTGGCGCTGCGAGGCGTGGCGCCGCTATTGCCGACGTCGTGCGCGATGCTCTTTCGGACGAGTGCGCCCGCCTGCTGGCGCTTTTGGAGGCTCCGGATTTAGCTCGAGACAAGGTGCGTCACATCGAACGTGTTGCGCGTGGCGCGGCGAGCGAGGACGAGGTCGCCTCGGTGCTTGGCGTGCTCATTGAGCTGCTGGAGATGGCCTGCGATGAGCAGGTTGTATTGCTCGTTGATGGGTACGACGCGGCGTGGTTGGGCCGTGCGAGCGCGAGGGACGCTTCCGACGCCGATCCGGCAGGGCTATTCGATCGCGTGCTGTTCGACGCCATTGCCACTGCGCGCGATTCGTTGCGGCTGACGTGTCTGATGGGGGAGTGCCCCGGTCCTGCCGAAGCGGCGCTTTCTTCGCGCGGCTGCTCGTATTGTCTGACGACGCCGCTTTCGACCTGGTGTGACCGTTGTTTCGGCTTTTCGGATGCCGAGGTCCAGGCTCTGTTGAATCATGCTGGGCGCGAGGAATACCTGGATGATGCGCGTGAATGGCTCGAGGGATATCGGTTTGGTAGGGCCTATTGCTCGAGTCCAGCGCGTGTGATCGGTTTTCTGGACCGAGGCTGCACGGCGCCCGTGCGTGCCGATCTGTATGGGTATGCCGATTGCCTGAGTAGGGTAGTTGCCGGGTGGAATCTCGACCGCCTTTCGGTCTTGTTTGATTTGCTCGAGGCCCATGGGTGTGCTGAGGTCCCGCTTTGCTTGGGCGCTGTGGGGCTAGAGGCCTCGTCTGACGATGGCATGTGGACAGCGCTGTATCTGTCCGGTTTTCTCACGACGGATATGACTGAGGAGCTAGAGCATGGCGATCGCCTCCATGTTTTGCGATTGCCCAATAAAGAGCTTCGCCAGGTCTTGCGTCTAGTAATTGTTGAGTGGTTTGAGTGCGCTGCCGAAGACATTCGAGACGTCGATGCGTTTCGCGACGGGCTGTGCCGTGGGAACGAGGATACCGTGAGGCGGGCGCTAAGCCGCATCCTGGGGGATGCGGGAATCGGTGAGACCGACCCAGATAAGCCGCTACCATATCATTTGCTCTTGCAGGGGCTCTGCTTTGGCTTGCCGGGCTATGCCAATCCTGCCTCGAGGCGAAAGTGTGGTGCGGGTCGCTGGGACATCCAGGTTTTCCCTACGGGTGCTGTGTTCGACGTAGCAGATACGATTGGCATGCTGGACGAGCGACCGCTGATAACGATTAACTTGATGTATGATCCCGATGTGGATGCGCTGGGCCTGGAATTGCTGGCCGTGCAGTCGCTACTCGACATAGAGCGCGACAGCATCGACGAAATCCGTGTACCGCGCCCCGGCGTGGGTCGCATGCGCTGGGGGTTCGGTTTTGATGGGCAGCATGTGGCTACGGTATGCCAGCGGCTTTAAGCGCCGAGGTGTTTCCGGCTTCCGTTACTCCGCGTCCTTCATGGGCGGCATGGGCTTCCAGTTGGGATCCTTGATGATCTTGCGGGCGTCCTTCATGCCTCGGCGCAGCGCCGGAATGCCGGTCTTAAAGCACTTGTCGACCGCGGCGAGGCGAATGAATTCCTTGCAGAAGGTCGCGGCATTGCCCAGGCGGAACAGCATGGGGTGGTAGTCACCGTAGATCTGCATATAGCGAGCGAGGAAGCCTCGGTTGCGCATGATGTAGTAGCGGTTGGTGTCGCTCGTGGAGTTGAGCTGGCGCTTGCCGGCGATATCCCAGTTGGAGACGGCGCGGGCGCGCTTGAGCACCACGTCGGCGACCACGGCGGCGGGGAAGTGCTGGCTGGCTACGTAGCCGTAGCAGGCATCGTCGCCGTAGATAAAGAAGCGCGCGTCGGGCAGGCCAATCTTGTCGACCACGCGGCGCGAGAACATGCCGCCCTCAAAGCACAGCTGGTTCATGGCGCGGTAGCCCTCGGGACCCAGATCCCACTTGGCGATAGGGTTGGGGATGCCGAGCGAGAGGATGAGCTGGTATTGCCAAAAGAAGGCGCCGCCGTCAAAGTCCAGGCGCGAACCCTGGATGACATCGTAGCGGTCAGTCCACTTGGCCAAGCGCTCGATGCCTTCGGGGATGACGAGCACGTCGTCATCCATCACCCAGAACCATTGGGCGCCCAGGTCGTAGGCGCATTTAGTGCCTGCGGAGAAGCCGCCCGCACCGCCGCCGTTTTCGAGCTGCGGGGCGTAGATGACACGGTCGGTGCCGCCCTGTGCGTCGGGCTGCTCGGTGTCGATGCCCCACAGGTTGGCCAAGCGCTCGTTAAATGCGGTGCACATGGCCTCGGTCTCGCGCGAATTCTCGTTATCGACAATCACGATGCGCCAGGGCGTTGCCGTGAGCTCGGTCATAGAGTCGAACAAGTTGGCCAGGAGTTCCTGGCGCTTGTACGTAACGACGACGATGGCGAGCTTATCGATGGGAGCGGGAAGGGTTGAAGGCATGGGGCAATATATCCTTTCACGCGCGGCGGGCGAGTGCAGCGCGGAAGCTATCGAATACGTCCTTGGGACTGTCCTATTGTAAAGGCTCGGCGCACCTTGGCGGCAAGCTTTGAATAAAACGCAGGAACCTGCCACGGCTGTAGCGGCTTTAGCGTCTGGCGGCAGCGTGTCTATTGCCGCTTGAGCTTGCGTTCGATAAGACTTCTGGCTGCATCGATGACGAGAAGTGCCAGAGCAAAGACGATGCTAATGACGGTACCCGTGACGATGCATATAGCTGCCGGGCTGTTTTGGCTGACCAGTATGTTTGCGAGCAACGTATTGAAGACGGGACGCCACAGGCTACTGGTGAGCGACTGCATCACATAGAAACCGAGCGTGGCGGTCGATAAGGTGACGATGGCACCTGCAGTCCGCGAATTGCCTGAGGCACTGCGTCGGGTAGCCGCAAAGAGCAGGGAGGCGGCAGCGAGGGCAAACGAGATCAGCGAGGTCGATTTGTAGGAGAGGATTGTCATCGCCGTGAGGTTGTCGGTGAAGGAGAGTGCTCCTTCCAGGATGATGGTGAGCACCAAAACCGTTACGAGCGGGCGTATGCCCAAGGCGCCTACCCTGTCCGAATCCATGACATCGGTAACGTCGCGGAGCAGTCCGCCGATCAAAAACGCGACTACGTACGTGGCAGCGCTCATGAGCTTCTGCAGCCAAGAAAACTCACCGCCGCTTGTCGCACTCATGGCGGCTAAATACCCGTTAACAACAAATGCGAGGATGCCAACGGCGATGACCGTCGCCGTGTAGGTTTTCTGGGGGAGTCGACTCTTAGCCAGTCCAAACCATGGCGCCATGAAGACCGTGGCGGCATAGACCCAGATAAACTCAAGGCCTAGCGTGTACCAGTACTGCGTGTTGAGGGTAACGTCGGGAATGGGGGAGACGACCGTGGACCACGCGAGCGCCACGAGGCAATAAAACGCAGTGGGCATAACGACCTTGCCCAGGCGCTGCGCCGTCCGTTGCATTTGCGACTTCCACGTTGCTCCACCGTCCCAAGCACTCGCGGCCGAGGCGATGAGAAAATAGCCCGAGATCATAAAGAAGACCTCGTTGGCCCAGCAGCCAAGCAGGTTAATAAAACCGAGCACGCCGGAATAGGGGGACATCGCAAGTGGGGCATATTCCACGGCGCCGACGCAGACGGCTTGGAAGGTCCACTGAAAGGTGTGGAACACCGCGATGCCGGCGACCGCGACCAAACGCAGTGCTTCGATGGGTATGTTGCGTGCGGCTTTGGGCTGCATGACGTCCTTTCTTATCGGTTTGCCTCTGCGAGCTCCATAGATTATATAAACGCCCGCTAGCGCGCTGACCCTTTGATACCATGAAACGACAGGTATTTCCTAAGGAGCACATTTGTCTACTAACGCCTCTGGCAGCCCTGTTCTGTCGCTGCTTATTCCCATTTACAATGTTCAGCGCTACCTGCGCGAGTGTCTCGATTCCGCCCTGGCGCAGACGCTCAAGGATATTGAGATCATCTGCATTAACGATGGGTCGACCGACAACTCGCCGGCGATTATTCGCGAGTATATGGAGCGCGATAGGCGCGTCAAGATGATCGACAAGGCCAACAGCGGCTACGGCGACTCGATGAACCACGGTCTGGAGATGGCGCGTGGCAAGTACGTGGGCATCTTGGAGTCCGATGACTTTATGGCGTCCGACGCACTCGAAAAGCTTGTCTCGGCCGCCGATAGCAATAATGCCGACTTCGCGAAGGCGAACTTTGATTTCTACTGGTCTAAGCCCGAGGAGCGCCGCTCGCTGCACGAGATGTTTAAAGCCAAGGACTGTGGCAAGCCGGTGCACCCGAGCGATACGACGCAGTTCTTTAAGCAAAAGCCGTCGATTTGGTCGGCCGTGTACCGTCGCGATTTTCTTGACCGCAACGGCATTAAGTTCCTGCCGACTCCGGGGGCATCCTTTCAGGACACGTCATTTGCCTTTAAGGTGATCGCGTGCGCCGATAAGGCTGTTTACCTTCATGATGTCGTGTTGTCTTATCGCCAGGACAACGAGAATTCCTCGGTCAATTCTTCGGCTAAGGTCTTTTGCGTCAATACCGAGTATGCCGAGATTGAGCGTTGGATTCGAGAGGATTATGCCCGCGACCACGCAAGTGATGACGTCGCGCGCATGCTCAAGTTCAATCAGCTCATTAAGTACGATTCGTACATGTGGAACTACGTGCGCCTGGCGCCTAAGTTCTATAAGGAGTTCCTGGTTCAGATGGCCAAGGAGTTCCAAGCGGCCTTGGACGCCGGGGACTTTTCGCTTGACGACCTCAAGCCGTGGAAGCGCGCAAATCTCGCTGCCATCCTCAAAGATCCTGAGGGCTGGGTTGACGAGCATCCGAGTTTCGCGACGGATGGTGCCTTGGGGCGTGCTAAGTATTACGCCTCGGTTGGAGGCCCAGGCGTGGTCGCTGCCTTCCTCATCGAATCGCTGAGGGGGTAGGTCGACATGGGAGAGGCCTCGTGTCCTAAAGCTACCATTGTCGTCCCCGTTTACAACTCTGCGCGCTCCATTCAGCGATGCCTCGATTCGCTGTTGGCCCAGTCCGAGCGCTCGATTCAGGTTGTCTGCGTCAACGACGGTTCGACTGATGATTCGTTGAACGTGTTGCGCCAGATCGCGCGGGCCGACGATCGCGTACTGGTGATTGACCAGGAAAACGCGGGCGTCTCGTGTGCTCGAAATGCCGGTATCGATGTCGCCGAGGGCGAGACCGTCTTTTTTGTGGACGCCGACGATTACATCGATGCCCGGACGGTCGAGCACGTGCTGCATTCCATGGAGTCTGCAGATGCCGAGGCCGCCGTTTTTGGCGGCGTCTGTGAACCTGCCGATGCTGCCCCCAAGCGCGTCCAGCAACTCATGAGCCCCAAAGCTGGTACCTTCGGCGCCCGTGATCCCCAACTGCTGTTCCATTCGAATGCGCAGCCCTATGCCTGCCGTGCGGCTTTTTCGTGCGAGCTGCTCAATCGCGAAGGCATTCGCTTCGCCCCCGGTTTGGCTTTGGGCGAGGACGTCGTCTTCCAATTTGCGGCTTATGCGCTTGCCCGTAAGACCGTCGTCATGCCGGACAAGTTCTACCACTACGTGATGGAGAGCGAATCGGCGACGCACGAGTTCAACAGTGCCGAGGCTCGTGCCAAAAAGCTTGACGCCCACATGAGGATGCTCGAGGAGGTCTTGGAGGGCTGGGCGGCCTACGGTCTTTTGGACCTGTGTCCCGGCGAGCTGATAACTTGGTTTTTGGACCTAATTGTGTTCGACCTGGCGCGCTTGGATGCCGATGACTTCCATCGCGTGGCGGCTCGCGTCAACATGGACCTCGCGACGTTTTTGGGAACGGACTGGGCAGATATGCCTGCCAAGGGCGCTGTTTGCCGTGTTGCCCACAAGTTCGTTGCGACGACCTCGGGCTTTTCGATGGCAGATGCCACGCTGTTCTATCTTTCGACTCGCGGTCTCAAAGCCTGCCTGGAGCGCTTTCTCTAATTCCAAGCGCTGCCGCCCGCCGCAACTCGGCTGCTAAAATAACCCTGTTACACGCTATTCAACAGGAGGTTCTCTTGCAGAACTCTGATACCCCTAAAGTTTCGCTGCTTGTTCCCATCTGCAATGTTGAGCGCTACCTGCGCGAGTGCCTCGATTCCGCCGTGGCGCAGACGCTCAAGGACATCGAGATCATCTGCATCAACGACGGTTCTACCGATAGTTCGCCAGATATCATCCGCGAGTACATGGAGCGCGACCCCCGTGTAAAGATGATCGACAAGGCCAACAGCGGCTACGGCGACTCGATGAACCGCGGCCTGGAGATGGCGCGCGGCGAGTACGTGGGCATCCTTGAGTCCGACGACTTTATGTTTGAGGATTCGCTCCAAAAGCTGGTCGCCAAGGCCGATGCTGAGCATGCCGATGTCGTTAAGGGCGACTTTTACCTGTATTGGTCCACGCCCAGCGAGCGCCGTGAGCTGTTTGGAATTATCGACGAGCATATGACGGGCGCCGCGTATCGCCCCGTCGATCGCCCGGGCATCTTCTACCGCAAACCTTCCATTTGGTCGGCTATCTATCGGCGCGAGTTCCTCAACGACAATCAGATTCGGTTCCTTCCCACGCCGGGTGCCTCGTATCAGGACGCAGGCTTTAACTTTAAGGTTTGGGCTTGCGCCGAGCGTGCCGCGTTTATTGCGGACCCCATTTTGTGCTATCGCCAGGATAACGAGAAGAGCTCCGTTAATTCGCCCAACAAGGTGTTTTGCGTGTGCGACGAGTATGTCGAGATGCAGCGCTTTTTGGACGAGCGTCCCGAGCTCAAGGCTCAGCTTCAGGGCATTTTAATGCGCATGAAGGTCGATACGTACCGTTGGAATGATGAGCGCTTGGTCGATGAACTGCGCGAGCAGTTTTGGAAGAAAGCCTCGTCCGAGCTCAAGGCCGATTGGGATGCCGGTCGCTTTGACCTGTCGCTGTTTGATCCGCGTGGCGAGACCGACTTGCGTCTGATGGTCAAGTCGCCCCGCGCCTATATCGATTCGCGCTTTGACTTTAAGAAGCCGGGCAAGCTCAATACGTTTAAGCATTACTTTAAGATTGGCGGCCTGTCGCTGGTCTGGCGCGTGCTGACGTATCAGCGCACCTACGGCGACAACCCGCACCCTGATGACGTTCCGGCCGCACAGTAGGAGCGAGTGACTATGGCTACGCCCAAGATTTCCGTTGTCGTTCCCATCTATAAGGTGGAGGAGTGTCTGGCCTGGTGCCTGGACTCCCTGCTTGCGCAGGACATGCCCGATTGGGAAGGCGTGCTGGTCAACGATGGCTCGCCGGACGGTTCGCGCGATATTGCGGCTGCCTATTGCGAAAAGGACGCGCGCTTTACGCTGGTCGATAAGGAGAACGGCGGCCTGTCGAGTGCACGTAATGCAGGCATCGCTGCGTCTGCGGCACCTATCGTCGCTTTCTTGGATTCCGATGACCGCTTTACACCCGATGCATGCCGTGTGATCGTCGATGCCTTTGAGCGCGAGGACTGCGACGTTTTGACCTTTGGCGCGAATCCGTATCCGCTCGAGGCGGGGTATCCGTGGCTTAACTATGTGCTGAGCCCGCGCGATGTGTCGTTTGAAGGCTATTGCTCTGACCTGCTGTTTAAGGAAGCTTCTCGCCCCTTTGCATGGCGCACCGCCTGCAAGCGTGAGTTTTTGCTGGGCAACGGGATCGTGTTCGACGAAACCGTTAAGTATGGCGAGGACCAGGTCTTCGATTTTGCCGTGTACGGTCGTTCGCACAAGACCGCGCTTATCTCGAACAAGCTGTATGATTACCGCGTGGCGCGCAAGGGTTCGCTCATGGACACCATGCGCTACGACGACGAGACGCGTCTGCTGGAGCACGTGAAGATTTACTCTGCGGTGCTGGCTGACTGGCAGCGCGACGGTCTCGATGCTCAGCATGCCGATGACCTGGCGTACTTCCTCTGCGATCTGGTGCTGTACGATGCGCTCAGGCTGTTGAGTACGGATTGCGGCAAGGTGTTTGCTGCCGTTGCCACGGCGCTTGCCGGTTCTGCCGTGGGCAGCGATGCTGCGCTCGCACAATGCGCTCCTTCTGTTGCTGCTATGGTGCGTGCGGCGCTTACCAGCAAGGCCCCCAATGTCCGTGCGTGCAAAAAGCTCATGTTCGATTACGATGTCTTGAGGTTTGGGCGCCTGGGTGCCTGCAAGCGCGTGGCAGCGAACGCCCTGGGAAAGCGAGAAGTGTAGATGAGTATCAAGCGTTTGGCACTTTGCCGCAGCCAGGGCCGTCTTTTTGTGCTGCTTCGTTTTGCCGGTCAGGATGTCGCCGCGCTTATTGAGCGGGAGGCCTCTCAGGCGTTTGCCCATGCGACTACGAGCGGTTCTTGTTTGCCGTCACTGGTGCTCCCGGTCGATCATGGCCGTGTGCTGGCGCTATGCCCTTCTGTTTCCGATTACGAGCGCGAGCTCGCCGTTTTGGTGCTTCCGTTTTTGGATGGCTCGTCGATGGATGCCGTTTTTGCATCCGGTGGCCAAAGGTTGGGCTCTATTCGTCTCGATAGCCGCGTGGCCAAATTGGAATCCAAGATTAACTACAAAGCAAAGCCTGCGCTGTGCGCGCTTATCCGCGATGCGCAGCGTGGCGAATGCTGCGGCCGCTACGAGATCGATGCCATTCGCTATTTGCCGGCAGACGTCGGCGCGGTGTGGCGCTATGAGGTTACCTGGGCGGGAGACCCCCAGTGCGCGCCTGAGCTCCAGATCTTCGATACGCATATGAATGCCATCGATGTTACCGTGCATGTGTTTGAATCGCAGGTCGATGTTCCGCAGCAGAACGGATGCCGCATCAATAAATCGTATCTGAGTGTTGAGATGCCTCAGGATATACGAGATTTTGTCGCGATCGTGAGCGATCCCACAGAGCGGATCCAAAGCGGGTTTTGCGCCATGGATGGTCGCCTGTACAACGGCATGGTCGACGACAGCTGGAACCGTATGAAGGACGCGCGTGCAGACGACGCAGCTTATCGACGTTGGTTTGAGCAGCATCGCGCAAAGCCGGGCGATTTGGCGTGCCAGCGTGTCGCTTCGGCGGCCTTTGCCTATAGACCGCTCGTGAGCATTGTGGTGCCGTGCTACAAGACTGATCGGGTCTACCTGCGCGAGCTGCTGGAATCGGTGCAAGCCCAGAGCTATGACAACTGGGAATTGCTGCTTATGGACGCCTCGCCCGAATGGGACGCGGTGGCCACCCTTGCGGCAGGTGCCAACGACGAGCGCATCCGTCGCATCGAGCTTCCCGGCAACGGCGGCATTGTGGTCAACACCAACGCAGGTATCGAGCAAGCGACAGGCGACTACATCGCTTTCTTGGACCACGATGACATTCTGGAACCGGACGCGTTATTCCAGTATGTTTCCGCACTGAACAAGGCGGCCGAGGGCGAGCGTCCCCAGGTCCTGTTCTGTGATGAGGACATGTTCCAGAAAACGGGGGAGTGGGGCCAGCCGGTCTTTAAGACCGTACTCAACGTCGACCTGCTCTATAGCCATAACTGCGTGACGCATTTCCTGATGGTGGAGAAGGCGCTCATCGATCACATTGGTATGTCCCCAGAAGACGTTGCGGGCGCCCAGGACTACGACTTGACGCTTCGCTGTCTTGCAGCCGGCGCGCGCTTTGAGCACGTTGCGCATGTGCTGTATCACTGGCGCGTGCATCCGGGATCGACCGCCGATGGCTCTGCCGATAGCAAGCCGTATGCCATTGAAGCGGGTCGTCTTGCGCTGCAGCGCCACTTTAACGCGCTGGGCGTTCACGGAACGGTCGAGGAGACCGAGACGCCGTTTGTCTACCGCATGCGCCATGCGCTGCCGGAGCCTGCGCCGCTGGTGAGCATTGTGATCCCCACCAAGGATCACATTGAGACGCTCGATGCCTGTGTGATGTCGATCGCCCAGAAGGCCACGTATACCAATTACGAGATCGTCTTGGTGGAGAACAACAGTGAAGCCCCGGAGACGTTTGCGTATTACGAAACCCTGCCAGAGCGCGTGGCTGCAGCATCCGAAGGCAAGGGCATCGCGCGCGTTGTGTACTGGCCGGGCGAGTTCAATTACTCTCAGATCATCAATTTTGGTGTGAAGCACGCCAAGGGTGACTACCTGCTGCTGCTGAACAACGATACCGAGGTCATAAGCCCGGACTTTATCGAAGAGATGATGGGCTATCTGCAGCGTCCCGATGCGGGCGTGGTGGGCGCCAAACTCTACTTTGCCGATCATCTGGTGCAGCATGCCGGCATTTTGGTTGGCGTGCGTGGCGCACTTGCCCATGCCAACCAGGACTTCTCGGCAAAGCGCGAGGGCTATCTTGCCCGTGCCGTGCGCCCGGGCAACTTTAGCGCCGTGACGGGTGCCTGCCAGATGGTGCGACGCGACGTATTTGAGCGCGTCGGCGGCTACAACGAGGAATTCGCCGTCGGTTTTAACGACGCAGACTTTTGCCTGCGCGTGTGGGAGGCGGGTTACCGCACCATCTTTACGCCCTATGCCGAGCTGTACCACTACGAGTTCACCTCGCGCGGCAGGGAAGAGGCCAACGAGGAAAAGCTGCGCCGCTGGAAGCGTGAGCAGGCGCTGTTCATGCAGCACTGGCCTGAGTTCTTCCTCGATGGCGACCCGTGGCTCGGACCAAACCTATCCTCCGACAGTGAGTACTTCTCGTTTTAGTGCGAAGTAATGCCAAGGTCCGGCAAAGTATCCTCCAGAGCTGCAAGAGCGGTGGGGTTCAGGTACTCCTCGTTCAAGCAGCTCTTGTCATATCGAAAACGTGTGTCTCGTGAGCATTCGATGAGTTCTGCAGTAAAGAACTTCTCCCAGCTAAAGAACTTTGAGCTTTCGATATGTTCAGCGGGGTTAAGCAGCATGTCCTTAATGTGTTTGCTGTTGAATAATCCCGACTTCAACACGAGCCATTCAAACGATTCCGGTAGGAATAGCTTGATGTTCTTTCGGCGCAATAGAGCAGCTGCTTCCGCAATTTCTGGTCCAAAGGCGGCACCGTCGGCAATCACGAGGATGTCGTTTTCCGGTGCGTCCATAATGCAGTTGCAAATATTTGATTTGCCTCCCGCGCTGATGCATTTAATGCTGCTCTTTTTGCATAGCAAACTGAAGAATTCGTAGCCCGAATTTGTGTCCTCGACAATGACAAGCTCGGGCCTCTCGCCTCTAAAATCAGTATCACCGTAAATACGATATGTAGAGGTGTAGACACGAGAGTAAACGGGATACTTCGTTGTGGTTCGGTTGGTGTTCTTAAGACCGTAGATTTCATCAACGCTATAGGGCAGTTGGCGCAGTGACTCTCTGGCGACAATTACGTAGTAGTTTGAGCTACGCTTTGCTTCATGGGCAAATTCTCTTGATCGAACAAAAGTATTGCCCTCATCAATAAAAACAATACTGCTGGAAATCTCTTGGAGATCTCTACGCCAATATTTTCCAGATATTGTTTTACAGGGCACTTTGCAACTTACTGTTACGCCGCTTTGTGCCCCAAGCTCTTCGTGAGCTGCCACCATATCAAGCAGAGTTGTCTTGCCTGTAGCACTGTTACCTTGGATGATGGTCAGATTTCTATTGATGGTCAGTTTAAACTGAACCCGGTTATTTTGAATAATTACCTTGTATGATCCGCGCATCAGGAGTTCTCCCTTAGGCATTTTCCAGCTATGGGGACAAGGTCAAACATTGTGTGGACTATATCGCCCGTATTTGCAATGGTTACCGTGAATTTGCCGTTTCCAAAATCCATTATGTGGTAGAGATTGATTGCTAAATCCTTTTGCGCGGCGATCCTCAGAATCCAGTAGGCGCAATTATCACCGCAATTTGAGGCGTTATATATATTCTGCGGCATAAAGTACATAAGCAGTAGCGTTTTGGTGCCGCTGGATAGTTTCTCGGGAGGAATGATGCCTAGAATCTTGGTATCGATTGCGTTGGGGCCTACCACGGTGCCTTTGTCGATGGATTTTATGACCCTTTGGGCAAAGGAGTCTTGAAACCACTGGGGCGAATATACGTTATCGAAGTAAACGGACGTGTTGTAGATAACGTTTTCCATATCACCATAGTGAATTGTTAGCACGTCAGCTCCTTCGGCTTGCTGATTTGGCATCTAGTGAGATTGATTATATCGCAGCACATGAGGCGGGCGTTATCGGCCCGCGGTAGATGTGATTGATGACCAAGGTCCTTGATTATCGACTTTATCCGAACACTTCCCACATTCATCCGCACATGTGCGGATGAATGTGGGAACCCGATACCCTGAGGG
>CABUIE010000012.1 GCA_902491565.1 uncultured Collinsella sp. | reverse complement strand
CCCTCAGGGTATCGGGTTCCCACATTCATCCGCACATGTGCGGATGAATGTGGGAAGTGTTCGGATAAAGTCGATAATCAAGGGCTGTGACACGCGCCGGTTACCTTTAATGGATATGAGGTGAATGGGGCGATTGTTTTGCTATACTCTCTCCGCACGGGCGATTGGCGCAACGGTTAGCGCAGGTGCTTTACACGCACAAGGCTGGGGGTTCGAATCCCTCATCGCCCACCACTGAATTGTTAGGCTCCCAGCAATGGGAGCCTTTCTTTTTTGGGCCCATCGCAGAGGGATTCGAACCCGCCAGGGTGCGGAGCTGAGGAAACGCGAAGCGTTTTCCAGCGCAGCACGCGAGGGCCGTAGGCCCGAAGCGAAAGCGGGCGGCGTCAGCCGCACGCGACATCCCTCATCGCCCACCACCGAATTGGAAACGGTCCTCGCAAGGGGACCGTTTTTGTTTGCGCCCATCGCAGAGGGATTCGAACCCGCCAGGGTGCGGAGCTGAGGAAACGCGAAGCGTTTTCCAGCGCAGCACGCGAGGAGCGGAGCGACGAAGCGGATGCGGGCGGCGCCAGCCGCACGCGGACATCCCTCATCGCCCACCACCGAATTGTTAGGCCTCCAGCGATGGAGGCCTTTCTTTTTTGTGCCCGGTGCATGGGATTCGAACCCGCCAGCACGTCTGTCACAAAGGCCGTGGTCAAAAAATGGCAAAAATGAGTACTGCTACTTTGTTTGCAACATATAAAAAGACAGTATTTGCTTAAATTACGCAACATATGTCCATTATAAGGACTAACAGTTAGATCAAAATCGTGCATTCATCGCCATTTCGACTTGATATCTGGCCTTATTAGTCCAAAATTGCTGCTACCAAATCGGTAACAGTACTCATATTTGATGTTTTTTGACCAGCAGGTCTCCCTGCCTTAGCAAATCTAAGGCAAAACGGGTTCCAGACCGCTGAATCATGCCGCATAGGGCACGTCCGCAGTCCGGAACCCGGTCCAAATTGAGTTATTGCGCCGCGTTAGCCCAAGACGCCCGACAGGATCTCGATCAGGCTGTCCACGTCGGCTTCCTCGCAGACGAGCGGCGGCAGGAAACGCAGCGTATGGGCACCCGTAGCGTTAATCACGGCACCGGCAGCCAGCGCGCGGGCAACAATATCATGCGCGTCGCCCGCGGCATCATCCAAATCGCAGCCGAGCATCAGGCCACGGCCACGCACCTCGGTCACGTGCGGCAGCTTGGCGAGCTTTGCCTCCATATAGGCGCCCACCTTGGCAGCATGCTCGGCATAATCGCCACGCACAAGCGCGGAGAGCGTCGCGGCACACGCCGCGATGGCCAAGCAGCTACCGCCAAAGGTCGAGCCGTGGTCGCCTGGCTTAAACACGTCGGCAATCTCCTTCTTTGCCACGACGGCACCCATGGGCACGCCATCGGCAATGCCCTTGGCAAGGCTCATGATGTCGGGCTCCACACCATAGGTTTGGAATGCAAACGGCTTGCCGGAGCGGAAGATGCCGCACTGGACCTCGTCGGCGATAAGCACGGCTCCCACTTCGTGTGCCAGGTCGCGCGCTGCCGCCATAAACTCCTCGGTCATGGGGTGCACACCACTCTCACCCTGGATCGGCTCGAGCATCACGGCACAAATCTCGCTCCCCAGCTGCTTAAAGATCGCACGCAGCTCGTCCACATCGTTGGGCGTGCAGGCCACAAAGCCACCCGGCAGCGGGCGGAAACTGTCCTGCAGCCAATCCTGCATGGTAGCGGCAATGGTCTCGAGCGTACGGCCGTGGAAGCCGCCGCGCATGCACACGATGGTGTTGCCGCCATTACCGGCACGCTTGGCATACAGGCGCGCGAGCTTCATCGAGCCCTCGTTGGCCTCGGCGCCAGAGTTGGCAAAGAAGGTCTCCCAAACCTGCTCATCCGCAGCCGGGGCACCAAGCGCAGCTGCCGTGGTCTCATCGCCGGCGGCAATGGCATCGGCAAGCACGCGCGCACCATCTACGTCGTCGTTAGCAAGCTTGGACAGCAGCGCCGCGACCTGTCCGCGCTGCTCGATGTAGAAATAGTTGGAGACATGCATGAGCTTTTTGGTCTGTGCTTCGAGCGCCGAGAGCACAGCCGGGTCGCCATGACCTAGGCTGCACACGCCGATGCCGGCAAGAAAGTCGAGGTACTCACGGCCATCGTCGCCGGTGAGCTTCATGCCGTGACCCTCGACAAACTCGACCGGAGAGCGGCCAAAGGTATGCATAACGTAATGGGATTCAAGCGATTGCTGAGCTACAAGTGACATGAGATGCCTTTCGTTGGGCGCCAGACGGCGCGGGGCTATGGGTGCAGGAATGGGGCGGCTGAGGGTCAGCTAGACCGTCTGAAGCTTCTCGACCTCGTCAAGGTTCTCGGTCAGACGCGCAGCAAACGTCGAAAGCGGATGCGGATGCGTATCGAACTCGTAAGCCGTCTCGGTGGAATGGATCACGGTGCCGACGCCGGCATCGGTCAGCAGCTCCAGGAGCAGCGAATGCGGCGTAGTACCGTTAATGATGTGGGCACGAAATACGCCGCCGGTAAGCGCATCGACGGCCGCACGCAGCTTGGGAATCATGCCCTTATCGACCTCGCCACCGTAGAGCATTTCGTTGACCTCGTCGAGCGTTAGGTTGGAGATAAGCGAGTCCTTGTCGCTAAAGTCCTTGTACAGGCCATCGACATCGGTCAAAAAGATCGCCTTATGCGCGTGGAGCGCCGCGGCAACGGCACCGGCGGCGGTGTCGGCGTTGATGTTGAAGAAACCGCCGTCCTCCCCCGCCGCGACGGTAGCGATGACGGGGATGTACTCGCTATCGAGCAGGCGCTCGATATAGTCGGTGTTGACGTGCGTGACCTTGCCCACGCGGCCGAGCTCTGGGTCGAGTGGCTCGGCGATAAGGGTGCCGGCGTCGCTGCCGGACACGCCCACGGCCAGGTTGCCGTGGTGGTTGAGCGCCGCGACCAGCTCCTGATTGACCTTGCCGCCCAGTACCTCGCGCACGATGTCCATGGTGGCAGGCGTAGTCACGCGCTGGCCGTTCTTAAACTCGACGGGGATGTCGTAGTGGCTGAGCGCCTCGTTGATAGCCTTGCCGCCGCCATGCACGATGACGGGGCGCATACCGATGATCTTGAGCAAAACGATGTCGCTCATCACGTCGCGGCGCAGCTGCTCATCAACCATGGCGGCTCCGCCATATTTGATAACAACCGTCTTGCCGGTCAGGTTCTTAATCCACGGCAGTGCTTCGAACAGCAGCTGCGCGGTTGCTTCGTTGGATTCGCTCGAACGACAATCGCGTGCGAATTTCATAATCTGCCTCGTCTTTCGTATCGTTATCGCGCCGTGCTCCGCTGTCCGCAATCGCGGCAAGATGCGCAGCGTGCCTGGAATCTAGGAACGGTAGTCACCGTTAATGGAGATGTACTCGTGCGTGAGGTCGCAGGTCCACACGGTCGTTGCCGCGTCGCCTGCGCCCAGGTCGGCCGAGATCACGATCTCGGGCGCCTCGAAACGTCGTAGAGCCTCGTCCTCGTCAAAGGGAACAGTCAGACCATCGCGACAGACAGGCATGCCCATCATGTCGATGGAAACGTCTTCCTGATTAAACTTCACGCCGCACTTGCCGAGTGCCATGGCGACGCGGCCCCAGTTGCAGTCGTGGCCGGCGATGCAGGTCTTAACGAGCGGCGAGTTGGCAACGGCGCGAGCGGCGATATCGGCCTCCTCGTCGTTCACGGCGCCGGTAACGTTGACCGTAACAAGCTTGGATGCGCCCTCGCCATCGGCGGCGATATTGCGCGCCAGGCTCTCGCACACCTCGTGCACGGCAAATGCCAACTCGTCGAAGGCATCGGAGCCCTCGACGATAGGCTCGGCATCTGCGGCAGCGGCGCCGGAGGCAAGCATGATGCAGGTGTCGTTGGTCGAGGTGTCGGAATCGACCGTTACCTTGTTAAAGGTCTGCTTGACGGTCGAGAGCAGCAGGGTATGAAGTGCCGCAGGCTCGACGGGGGCATCGGTGGTGATAACTGCGATCATGGTGGCCATGTTGGGCATAATCATGCCCGAGCCCTTGCACATTCCGCCTACCGTATAGACATTGCCCGCATGACCCGCAGCCTCACTGACGTAGGACACGGCGTACTCCTTGGAGTGCGTGTCGGTCGTCATGATGGCGCGAGCGGCATCGGCTCCACCGTGGGCGGAGAGCGCCTCGTAGGCAGCAGGAATGGCGGTCTCAAACGTGTCGATCGGCAGAATCTGACCAATCACACCCGTGGAGGCAACCAGAATCTGCTGGGGCTCGCAGCCGATGACCTGCGATGCGATGCTGCACGTCTCGCGCGCGCATGCAAGGCCGGTCTCACCCGTGGCGGCGTTGGCATTGCCAGAGTTGACCGAAACGCCGGCGATGATTCCGTAGCCCTTGTCGGCACCGCCCAGGTTGGCACGGCTCACCTGCACGGGCGCCGCGCAAAAGCGATTGGTGGTAAACACGCCGGCACCGGGACAGGGTTTATCGGGCACGACGAGCGCGTAATCCAGACGCTCGGGGTTCTTGCGGAACCCAGCGTGGATGCCCGCAGCCTTAAAACCAGCCGCAGCCGTAACGCCACCCTCGACGGCGCGAATCTTGATATCAAACAGCTCGGTATTCATCGTCTTTATGACTCCTTATGTCAAACAAAAAACGGACATCGGTTGGTGCGCCATGCCAGTCGTGATCATGAGACCAGCTTAAGAGTGGCGCCCCACTCGATGCCCGACTACCAAATCGTTAACAATCGAATGTGCTACACCGGGCACGCCACTGTGGGCAAGCCTCGTCGCTCGTCAAAGCCAAAGACGATATTGGCGCACTGGACCGCTTGGCCCGCAGCGCCCTTGCACAGATTGTCGATGGCGCCCGTCGCCACCAGCACGCCCGCGCGCTTGTTGAGCGCGAGGCCAATCTGGGCAGCGTTGGTGCCGACGACCGAAGCCGTCTTGGGCTGCTGGCCGGCATCGAGCACGCGCACAAAGGTGCGTCCAGCGTAAAACTGCTTGTAATAGTCGACGACATCCTCAAGAGCCAGGGAGTCGATGGCCTGCGGCGTGAGCGGCAGCGTCACCGTGGAGAGCAGGCCGCGCTTGAGCGGTGCCAGATGCGGGGTGAAGACGACGCGATCGGTCAGGCCAAGGATTTGTTCAATCTCGGGCGTGTGGCGATGCTTGCCCACGCCGTAGGCCTCCAAGTTCTCGTCAGCGCTGCAAAAATGCGTACGAGCGTTGCAGGACTTGCCGGCACCCGTCACACCGCTGATGGCATCAACGATCACGGGGCCGCTCTGGGCAACCCAGCCAGCGCGCACGGCGGGCGCGGCGGCAAGGCTCGTTGCGGTGGGATAGCAACCGGCGCAGGCGACCAGCACGGGTTTGCCGTCGGCATGGTCGGATGCGGCGGTCTCCAAGTCCCGGCAGAATAGCTCGGGCAGGCCAAAAGCGCGGGTCTTGAGCAACTCGGGGCTCGTGTGCTCAGCGGCATACCATGCCTCAAAGACGGACGCGTCGCTCAGACGGTAATCGGCCGAAAGATCAAAGCAGGAAACGCCCGCGGCAAGCAGCGCGGGCACCTGTGCCATGGCAGCCGTGTGCGGCACGGCAAGAAAAACCGCATCGCAGCTCTTGAGCTCGGGGGCGTCATGCGTGGTGAAAACCAGATCGCTCACGCCAGCAAAGCTCGGATACACCGCGGACAGCGGCTGGCTGGCATCGGCGTTGGACGTAATGGCAACAAGTTCAAACTCGGGATGGCCAAGCACGAGGCGAATGAGTTCGGCGCCGGCATATCCAGCCGCGCCGACGATTCCAACCTTCAAAGACATATCAGACTCCTTGTCTGCGATTTATGCACCGATGCGCATTTCGCAGCGGTCGTTATGAAGTGGGTTGAAACTTTAGCACCAAAAGATGCATGAATACGTAAATGGCTTGCATATTCATGCATTGAAACATTCCCGACACATTCGCTTGAAGGAATTGACAAATGGAGCGGGCTCCGTATTGACCGGCGCCCCTAACGGCGCCGGGCAATACGGGGCCCGCCCATGCGAAAACCAAGTTGTTAGGATAAGCCAGCTGGCTAGAGCTCGACCGGCACCCATTCGTCGTGATTGCAGATAAAAGCCTCGGGATCTTCGACGCTAAAGAAGACGAGCGTGGGGTCGTTAGGCCCCTCATAGTGCTCGCCCAGGCGCTCTAGATGCTTCCACCCGGCTTCGCGCATTTCGTCTAAAGCCCGGTCATCCAAGCCGGCACGCCCGCGCAAGATGAGCCAGCCATGGCCCGGCCACCAACTCGTGGCCTCGAAGCGCTGGTTTTGCAGCAGCTCCTGCCACACATCTTTGGTGCGCGCCGTTACAAACCACAGCTTGCCGTCCTGGATCTGCGCAAACGAAAACGGACGCACATGCGGCTGTCCGTCAACGCTCGTCGCCAAATACCATGCCGGCACTGACGACAGATACTCCAAAACCGTATTCAATCCGTCCATGTGTCCTCCTGGCACTAGCTAATTCAGAACGGGTAGTTAATTTGAGACGCGCTAGAGTTCCAGGCGCTCCTCGCTGCCGTCGATATCGCAGAAGCGCGCGGCAATGTTGCGGACCGAAAAGAAAGCAAGGCGGCCGTCGTTGGCACTCTCGTGTTCCTCGCCAATGCCCACCATGTGCTTAAAACCCGCTTGACGCACCTTGTCGCTCGCAACTGCGTCGTCCTCAAGTGCGGCTTCGCCGGTCAATACGATCCAACATTCCCCCGGCTTCCAGCCCGATACCTCAAACTTGGGATTCGCACTCAGCTCCGCCCACACATCCTTGTCGCGCGATGTGCAAAACCACAGCTTACCGTCATCGACCATGGCAAATGAAAACGGCCTCACGCGAGGCTGATACCCGTCGGCCACATCGGTCGTGGCCAGATACCACGCCGGAATGCGCCTGAGATACGAACAGGCGCGCTCAAGCTGAGCCGTGCGGTCGTTGTCGGTCATAGGGACCCCTTTCTTGCGCTCGAATCGCGCCTAAACAAGTTGAAGATTGATGACGATGACGCAGATGAGCAGCAACGCCGTCACCACCGCCGCCAACGCATCGCTGCGGCCAAATGCAAGCGCATGCAAACGTGCGCGGCCCTGCTCGCCATGATAGCAACGGGCATCCATGGCGGCCGAAAGCGTCTCGGCATGACGGAACACGCCGGTGAACAGCGGAATCGCCACACTGCCGAGCATGCGCACGCCGCCGAGCGGGCCTCCCGTCACGCGCGCACCGCGGCTCGCCTGCGCATCGGCCGTCTGCTTCATCTCGGTGGCAAACTGCGGCATAAAGCGCAGCGCGATACCCATAATCATGCCGAGCTCGTGCGCAGGAAGTCCCACACGCGCAAACGGCGCGAGCAGGCGCTCAAAGCCCGCGGTGAGGTCGAGCGTGGGCGTGGTGAGCGTAATGGCGCTCATGCCGGCCATCATCAAGCTCAGGCGGCACGCCATAAACGCCGCAGAACGCAGCGAGCCCTCGCTTATCTGCAAAAAGCCAAGCTGCCACAGAATGCGCCCGCTCTGGTCGGAAAACAGGTTGAGTACCGCGACCACGACGACGATTGCCAGCAGCGGCGCCATCGATGATAGGACCCGGCGCAACGGCACCCGGGACACGGTATAGATCAGGACAACGAAGATTGCGACCGGGACCAGTCCGCGGAAGCTGCTGACTGTGAGCGTCGTGATCAGAAACACAAAGCCCAAGAGCAACTTAGTTCGCGGGTCCAGGCGGTGGATCGCACTATCGCCGGGATAGTAGCTGCCAAACGAAAACGCCTCCATTAGCAGCCCTCCTCTCGCGCGACCGTCTTGGATTTAGCAATGTCCGCGACGTTAGAAGGACCGTCCGAGCGACCGATCAGCAAATCTACCAACTCGTCGGCCAACGACTCAACCGTATAGAGCCCGCCGCGACGCAGCGGCACGCCCGCTTCCGCGAGCGCCAACGCCATGCGCTGGGCAGCGGGAACACCCAAGCCGATTGATTTAAGCTCATCCGCATGCGCAAACACCTGAGCGGGGGTTCCCTCGGCAAACACCGCACCTTCGTTCATTACGACGATACGGTCGCAGCAATTGGCCAGGTCATCCATGCTGTGCGAAACCATGACAACGGTCAGGCCCTCGCGATGGAGTCGATCGATGAGCTCCAGGAAATCACTGCGCGCCGCCGGATCGAGCCCCGCCATGGGTTCATCGAGCACCAGGACTTCGGGCTCCATGGCGAGCACGCCGGCGAATGCCACACGCCGTTGCTGACCGCCCGAAAGCTCAAAGGGACTCTTGTCGCCGACCGTGGAAAGGTCGAGGCCCACGCGCGAGAGCGATGACTCGACACGACGGTCGACTTCATCTTGCGGCAAGCCAAGGTTATGCGGACCAAACGCCACGTCCTGCGCCACGGTTTCGGCAAACAGCTGACGCTCAGGATATTGAAACACCACGCCGACCTTGGCCTTAACCGCGGCGGCGTCTTTCTTGTTTGACAGATCGAGCCCCAGCGCGCGAACGGATCCCTCCTGGGGGCGAATCAAACCGTTGAGATGCTGGACCAGCGTCGACTTACCCGAACCGGTATGACCTGCCAAGCCCAGGAACTCGCCGCGACGCACCGCCAGCGATACATCGTGCAGCGCCCACGGGCTGCTGGGGTCGTTTCCCCAGAGGGCCTGTTTGTTCGATTTGCCCGCAGTGGCCGAGCGCTTATGCCAGCGGCGGCGCTCGCGCGGGCTGAGCGAATAACTGTACGAAACATGGGATAGTTCGACGACGGGCTCCGACGCGTTGCCCTCGTTGTCTACCGGAACAGTGCCGCCAGCGATTCCCAACTGGGATACGGAAGACTGCCCCGCGATGCCTGCTCCACTTCGCTCGGCATAAGCCTGCACAATCTCAGCGACCATATCCGCCTCACGCACCTGCGCGCAAACGGGTACGCCCTTCTCACGAAGTGCCCTACCTAGACAGCACGACGCCGGCATATCCAAGTTGAGCTGCACAAGTTCGTCTGCCCGCGTCAAGATTTCCTCGGGCGTACCGAGCATGGCAACGCGCCCTGTCTGAAACACGGCGACACGATCGGCCTCGGCGGCTTCTTCCATAAAGTGCGTAATCATCACGATGGTCATACCGCGAGCGTGCAACGCGCGGCAAGCCTTCATGAGGCCCTTACGTCCACGCGGATCGAGCATCGAGGAAGCCTCGTCCAAAATGAGAACGTGCGGTTCCATGGCAAGCACGCCGGCAAGCGCCACGCGTTGCTTTTGGCCACCCGAAAGCGCATGGGTCTCGTGGCGCTCAAAGCCCACCAGGCCCACGCCCTTCAGTGCCTCGCGTACGCGCTGCGCAATTTGCGCCGATGGCACGCCAAGGTTTTCGGGACCGAACGCAACGTCATCTTCGACAAGCGTTGCCACCAGCTGATCATCGGGATTCTGGAACACCATGCCCGCGGTCGAACGAATGTCGTAGACCAGCTCGGGGTCGGACGCATCCATGCCGTTGATGCGTACCGTGCCCGCATCGGGCTGCAACAGTGCATTCAGATGCTTGGCAAACGTCGACTTGCCCGACCCATTGCCACCGAGGATGCAGAAAAACTCGCCGTCCTCGATATTCAGATCGACACCGTCGAGTGCCGACACGGCACCGTCATAGCTAAAGGAAACGCCCCGACACTCAATCATGCGCGGCCTTTGACCTGGTCCTTTTTAGGCGTGATGAGGTTGGAGACTGCTTTATACACCGCCAGCGTCAACACCGAGTTAAGCACGGTCTTGATAAGGTTGAACGGCAGCACGGCAGGAATCATAAGCGGGGCGATCACATCGACCGAGCCATACCAGAACCAAACGCCAATGGTCAGATTCGCAACCATAGACAACGCCGTAGCGGCAATAACGCCGAGCGCCAGGCCAATCACAGCACCCTTATAGGTATGCATCTTCTGGTACACGATAGCCGCGGGGAGAATATAGCCCAGCGTAGCCACCAGGTTCATAAGCGCGCCGACCCAGTCACCCGTGGTGAGCGCATGGATAACGATCGCCATAGCGGCAACGGCAGTGCCGGCACCAGGGCCGTACGCAAATCCACACACCATCGCCGGCACCAGCGACGGGTCATACGTCAAAAACGGCGCCGAAGGAAGGATAGGCAGCTGCACATACATAAACAGTGCTCCCAGGGCGCACATCAACGCCATGGTAACGAGCTGTTTGGTGCTCCACCTATTCGTGTTCTCAAAATGGATATGCTGCGACTGTTCAGACATAAGATCACCTGCCTCTTTCATCCGGACTCTAACCGTTGGTACTGGGATCTCACCAGTTCAGCCGACATGCGAACCAACACACGCACGGGTCGCGGACTCATCGGCTCGGTCGCAGACACCTCGCCTGCGCCACGGTGCCCCTTTGACACCGCCCGATTTACCGCCAGTGGGGAATTCCACCCCGCCCTGAAACAGCAATTGCAAGTGTAGCACGAGCAGGTTCTCGCGCAAGTATGCCAAGGGTAATTTGTGGCGGAGATCAGTTGCCAAAGCAACCACGTCCCCCACCCATCCCAAAGCAACGCGCCTTTCGCGCAAAGCGCGAAACAGCGAAGGGGACACGTATCCCTATCGACCACATCCTTCTCCGCCCGCCGGCCTCAAGGCCGTAAACGCAGGGAATCCGGGGGCGGGACGGGGACTTCTCTCCGGAATATTCCGCAGGACGCAAAGAGGCTCCGCAGCGCGAAGCGCGATGCGGAGCCTCTTTGCATGTCCGAGGACGTTCCGGAGAGAAGTCCCCGTCCCGCCCCCGGATTCCCGGTGGGAGTTCTAGACCTTGTCGGCCTTAGTACATACCGCCGCCCTGCTGACCAGCGGTAGCAGCAGCGATTGCGTCCTCAAGCTGAGTGTTCTTGGGCACATCGGAGACGGTGGCCTCGGTGATGAGGATCAGGCTGGCGACAGAAGCAGCGTTCTGCAGGGTGACGCGGCTGACCTTGACGGGGTCGAGGACGCCCATCTCGATCATGTCGCCCCACTCGCCGTTGGCAGAGTTGAGACCCTGGCCGGCGGGCAGCTCGGCGACCTTGTCGACCACGACAGCGCCCTCAAAGCCAGCGTTCTTGGCGATGGTGGCGACCGGAGCGGTCAGAGCCTTCTTGACGATGTCGACGCCGATCTTCTCCTCGGGGTCATCGATCTCGACGGCATCGAGCGCAGGAGCAGCGTCCATGAAGGCGACGCCGCCGCCAGCGACAATGCCCTCCTCGACAGCAGCGCGGGTGGCCTGCAGGGCGTCCTCGACGCGATGTTTGATCTCCTTGAGCTCGGACTCGGTAGCAGCGCCGACCTTGATGACGGCAACGCCACCGGAGAGCTTGGCCAGGCGCTCCTGGAGCTTCTCACGGTCGAAGTCAGAGGTGGTGTTCTCCATCTCGCCCTTAATCTGAGCGATACGGGCGTCGATGGCCTCCTTGGAGCCAGCGCCGCCGACGACGACGGTGTTGTCCTTAGAGATGGTGACGGACTTAGCGGTACCGAGCATATCGGCGGTGATGTCAGCGACCTTCACGCCCAACTCGTCCAGGGCAGCCTGGCCACCGGTGAGGACGGCGATGTCCTCGAGAATGCGCTTGCGGCGATCGCCGTAGCCCGGGGCCTTGACGGCGCAGACGTTGAGGGCGCCACGGATCTTGTTGAGGACCAGGGTAGGCAGAGCTTCGCCGTCGATGTCCTCAGCGATGATGAGCAGGCCACGGCCAGCGCGCTGGACAGCCTCGAGAACGGGCATGATGTCCTGAACGCTGGAGATCTTCTGGTCGGTGATGAGGATGTACGGATCCTTCATCACGGCCTCCATGCGGTCGTTATCCGTGACGAAGTAAGCGGAGACATAGCCCTTGTCGAACTGCATGCCCTCGACGGTGTCGATGGTGATGTCGAACGTCTGGGAATCCTCGACGGTGATGACGCCGTCCTTGCCCACGACCTCCATGGCCTCGGCGATCTTCTCGCCGACCTCGGGGTCACCGGCAGAGATGGTGCCGACGGAAGCAATCTGCTCCTTGGTCTCGACCGGCTTAGCCTGCTTCTTCATCTCGGCGACGGCGGCGTTGACGGCCTTGTCGATGCCGCGACGGATGGCCAGCGGGTTGGCGCCAGCGGCGACGTTGCGCAGACCGTCGTTGACGATGGCCTGAGCGAGCAGAGTTGCGGTGGTGGTGCCGTCACCCACGGTGTCGTTGGTCTTGGTGGCGACCTCCTTCACCAGCTGAGCGCCCATGTTCTCGATGTTGTCCTCGAGCTCGATCTCCTTGGCGACGGAAACGCCGTCGTTGGTGATGGTCGGGGCACCGAACGTGCGCTGCAGCGCAACGTAGCGACCCTTGGGGCCCATGGTGACGGTAACGGCGTCGGCCAGAGTGTTGACGCCCTTGGCGAGCTTAGCGCGGGCATCGGTGTTGAACGTAATGTTCTTTGCCATGGTAGGTAATCCTCCAAAAGAAATGTGACTCGCGTCGCCGCTTCCGAGTCCTATGCGGCGGACGCGTTCAAAGACGAATCAGAGATTCTGACGAGACTAGGCCTCGACGACAGCGTAGATGTCGTCGGCGCGCATCAGCAGATACTTCTCGCCGTCGACCTTGACCTCGTTGCCACCGAACTTACCGTAGATGACAACGTCACCGACCTTGACGTCCATGGGGATGCGCTCACCCTTGTCGTTGACCTTGCCGGCGCCCACGGCAACGATGGTGCCGCGCTGCGGCTTCTCCTGAGCGTTGCTGGCGATATACAGACCAGAAGCGGTCTTCTGCTCGGCCTCGTCGGGCTTGACCAGAACACGATCTGCAAGCGGCTTCAAAGACGACATGCTTGTCTCCTCCTTTTTGGGCCGCGCGGTTATACCACGCGAATTAACCCTTTTTGTTTGCGTACGCGTTGAATGGTACCCACGAATGGCGGGTTATACAACACGGAGTCAAAAAATCTTATTTTTTGGCACTTAGATTTTCTGAATGCCGGGGGATAACTTAGCGATGCCTCCCGTGTGGCTCCGGAGGGGCGGGGCGTAAGGTTTCCTGCTCGGGCAGTCCTGCTCGCACAAAGGCCACATTAAGTGGCCTTCGGCTCGTGCGGAACTCGCGATAAACCTTATGCCCCGCCCCTCCGGAGCCACACGGGAGGCAGGTTAACTAATTCGAGCCCGGCATTCAGAAAAGTCAGTGCAGCAAAATGGCGATGCGGATGGAATGCACAAGATAGGGGCACGTTGTTGGGACGCGCTCTTTTAAGTTGCGGTGGAATAGTTCCTGTATTTGGGCTTGAAGGCCGATTTTAGGGACTATTTCACCGCAACTGAGGGGTGGGATGTGGAGTTAGCGCTCGTAGATTAAGTTGCCGGCTAGGTAGGCTGCTTGGACTTTGGTAGCCTGGAGCTCTTGGGGGTCGATGGTGAGCGGGTTTTGGTCCAGGACTACCAGGTCGGCATACTTGCCGGGCTCCAAGCTGCCGAGGTTTTGCTCGTCGCCCGCTGCATAGGCGCTGCCCAGGGTGTAGTTGCGCAGGGCTGTTGCTGCATCGATGCGCTCGCTCGGTAACCAGCCGCCCTCGGGCCAGTGGCTTTTGGGATCCTGGCGCGTGATAGCCGTGTAGAGCACGTTCATGCTTGTAACAGCTGTGATGGGGCTATCGGTGCCGAAGGCTTGGCGGATGCCGCGCTGCTTATAGGTCGCAAACGGCCACATGATGCGGCTGCGTTCCAGGCCCAGATCGCGCTCGGGGCCGCCCGGGTCGAGTGTAATGTGACAGGGCTGGCTCGAGGCAACGACGTTAAGCTTGCGTAGACGATCGATGTCCTCGGGCAAGAGGTTCTCCAGGTGCTCGAGCGTGTTATGGCCGTGCTGGGGCAGGCCGTACAGGTCGGCGGCCTCCTCGAAGATATCCAGCGCGGCATGAATCGCACCGTCGCCGATGACGTGGATGCGCACGGTATGGCCGCGCTCCGCGGCCGCCAGAACCAGCTTGCGCATGCGCTCGGCAGGAACCGTCAGGCGACCTTGATCGCCCGGGAAGCGCGGGTTGGTATAGGGCTCGGTGAGATAGGCCGTGTGTTCGCTCGACACGCCGTCGAAGAACTGCTTAAAGCCTGGCGCCGAAAGCAGCGCGTTGTTCGCGTAACGTACCTGCAGCTCTTCCAAGCGCGATTGGTCATCCAGCAGCGTGGGAAACAAATGGGCTCGGATGCCCAACTTGCCGGCTGCCTGCAGTTTGTCGTAGACGTCGTCGCGGATAAAATCGCAGCCCGGCATGGGCATGAGCGACATATCGCATATCGAGGTGATGCCCTGCTCGGCCATCCGCCTCATTTGATCGGCGTAAGCGCTTGCGATGCGATCCTCGCCCAGCCACTCAAGGCAGCGCGGTAGCAGCTGCATGGCAGCCGCCTCGTGAGCAATACCCGTGAGCTCGCCGTTTGCGTCCTTGTCGTAGCTACCGCCCGCTGGTGGCTCGCTGTCGCGCGTGACGCCGAGTGCATCGAGTGCGCGGCTGTTGAGCCACAGCGTGTGCCCGTCGCCCGAATACATAACACAGGGACGATCGGGGAATGCCACATCGAGCGACGCCTTGGTAGGATGCTCGGGCGGGTCCCAACGGTAGTCGCGCCAGCCATGCGTCACAACCCAAGCGTCGTCGGGCAGGTCCTGGGAAAACTCGAGCGCATGTTGCACCAGCGCCGCCTCGGACGTGCCCATATCCATGAGCATGTACGGCGAGGAACCGACCGAGGTATGGAAGAAGTGCAGATGAGCGTCATGGAAACCGGGGCAGACAAACTGCTCGCCGTAGTCGATAACCGACGTAGCGGCAGGAGCGGCGGCGATCACGTCATCGGGCGCACCGACTGCGACGATACGGTCGCCTGCGATGGCAATCGCCAGCTCGCGGGTGGTATCGATGCCGTCTTGCGCGGTAAAGACGTTCTTGGAGCGGATAATCCGATCGATATGTTGCATGGGCATCCCCATCTCTGGCAGGAAATTCAACACCCCCGAGTGTACTCCCCCGCCCTTGTAACAAAACCCCAAGCGGCAAACGGCAACTTTACCAGCCCTAGCGGCAGGTGGCATACTGGAGAGAGCCTGTACGATTTTGCGATCAACCCAGCAAGGAGCAAATCGACCATGACGAAGACCAAGGCACAGCAGATTATGGCGGCGACCGAGGCTCGCGCGGCTGACGACGTCACCGCGGCCATCCAAGATATCGCTACCGAGTTTGAACCATATATCATCAAGCAGCGCCGGCACTTCCATAAGCACCCGGAGCTGAGCCTCGCCGAGGAGCGCACGACCTCCGACATCGCCAACCAGCTCGACGCCATGAATATCCCCTACGAGCGTCCGCTCAAGACGGGCCTTGTGGCGACCCTTCGCGGCACCGCGCCCGACGCCTATCGCGAGGACGGCACGCCACGCCGCCGCATCCTGCTGCGCGCCGACATCGACGCCCTGCCCGTCACCGAACAGACCGGCGAGGAGTTCGCCAGCGTCAACGAGGGCTGCATGCACGCCTGCGGTCACGACTGCCATATCGCCATGATGCTCGGCACGCTGCAGATTCTGCGCCACATGACCGATGACATCCACGGCGAGATTCGCATCGTATTCCAGCCCAGCGAGGAAAACGGCCAGGGCGCCAAACTCATGATTGGCACGGGTGTGCTCGACGGCGTCGACGGCGCCTACGCCGCGCACATCTGGAGCGAGGTCGACGCCGGCACCGTAAGCTGCGAGCCCGGCCCACGCATGGCAAACACCGACTGGTTCCGCATCGACGTTCGCGGCACCTCGTGCCATGGCGCCATGCCCCAGCGCGGCCACGACGCCGTTATGGTTGCCGCCGAGATTGTCAACGCCCTGCAGACCATCGTCTCGCGCGAGATTAGCCCCTACGAACCCGCCGTCATCACCGTCGGCGAGCTGCACGGCGGCACCGCGCGCAACGTTATCGCCGGCACGGCGTACCTCGCCGGCACGGTGCGCACCTATGGCGACAAGACGCATGAGGAAATGCCGGAGCTCATGCGCCGCATCGTGGAGCATACCGCGGCAGCTCTGGGCGCCGAGGCAGAGCTCACCGACTACACCATCGCCAACTACAAGGTCGAAAACGACGCCGCCTCGAGCGAGCGCTGCCGTCAGGCTGTAATCAAGTGCCTGGGCCCCACCGGCCAAGGCCATTATCGCGGCACGCTTTCGGGCGAGGATTTTTCGGAGTACCTGCGTCGCGTACCGGGCGTGCTCGCCTTTGTAGGTACGCGCAACCCCAAGATTGGCGCCACGTACGCCCAACATTCCTGCTTCTACAAGATCGACGAGACCGTGCTGGCAAAGGGCTCCATGGTGGCCGCCCAGTATGCTATCGACTTTTTGGCCGAGCCCACGCAAGAGGAGCTCGACGGCCCCGCGATTACCGCGGTCGCCGAAACCAACCCCGATCTGGCCGCCAAGTTGCGCTCTGCCAAGGCGACGACCGCAGAGGCTCGCGACGCCATCCATGATGCCCGAACGGCTCGCCATGCCGCGATCAAGGGCATCCACGACGCACGCGCTGCTGCACGCCGTGAGGAGAAGCACGACGAGTAATCGATTCGCTGGCATCTCGCAGTCATAGCCACATCGCGATGTCAAAGCGGGGGCGGACGTTTCGACACGTCCGCCCCCGCTCATTCTTCAAGCGCTATTTCTACCATTTCTACCCCGTCCCCAAATGGCAGACGGCATGGCTACTCGTCCTGAGGTTCCTCGTCGGAGCTTGGCTCGGACGCCGACTCAGGTGCAGGTGCCGGCTCAGGCTCAGGCTCAGGCGCAGGCTCGGTCGCGGGAGCGGGTGCAGGTGCCGGCGAAGCATCCGGAGCGCTGTAACCCGAAGCAGCGGACTTCTTCTCGAAGGGCAATGCAAAAGTCAGGACGTCGTCCTTATCCTCATCGGCCCATTCGCTTGCATAGCGTGCGACCCAATAGCCAACGGCACGGTGCTTGAGCATCTTGCCAAAGACCGTAAGAAATACGGTGACGAAAGCAACCAGCACCAGGAACAGCACGAGCGTGACGCCACCGCCGGTAACAATTGCCTCAATACCCGTAGGACGATAGTAGTAGCTATACATACCGACAGAGGCAATGGCGCCAAAGACGACCGTCAAGATCCATGTGACAACATTGGCGACCAGGCCCGTCAAAAACTCGGGAAGGAACGAAGCGCAGAACAGCTTGGTCTTGTTGTGCTTAAAGGCCGCCCAGACCTTATCGAGCGAAAACGCGCTCTCGACGCGACCGGTCACCGCAAAGTGCATCACGGCGATGTCGGCGAACATCTTAAAGAAGACACCCAGAATCGCCGAGGCAATCAGCGCCAGGACAAGCAGGCCGAGCGAACCGAACAGCGCAGCCTCGAGCGCATAGGAGCCATAGTAGGAGTACGAGCCCGCAGCGCCAATTACCACGCCCTCCACCAGCGAAAGCACTACACCGATAACGGGAATGGCAGCGATAACCTCGAGCACGACCGAAATAACGCTCGAAAAGACTCCGAGACCAAACGACGTGGAATGCATCAGCGGACGATCCATGCCGTCATCGATCTTAAGCGACAGATCGCGACCCCACTCGATGCCAAAGCCGGAACCGCACACGCTCGCAATGCAAGCTGCCAAAAAGCCGATGGCAGCCGCAATGCCGCCAATAACGGGAATAAACAACACGAGCACCGACACAACGCAAATCAGCGCCGGCAAAAACGCGATTTGGCATACACGCTGAAGCACACCCGGAGTCTTGGTCATATCTTGGAACGCCTGAGCCACACAGCCCTTTGGCGCATTCGCCACGGGCGGTTGCGGAACAAACTGCTGGGGCTGAGGCTGTCCCTGGGGAGCGGGGCCAGCGGCACCGGCATTAGGAGCACCACACACGCCGCAGAACTTGTCGTTATCGCCCATGGGGGCGCCACACTGCGAGCAGAACATAGAATCATCCCTTCGTATCTTGAACAAATCACTTGGATCGCAAACGATGTCTTTAGCATCATTATTGCCCAATGTGGGGTCAAATACTCAAAGATGACCGATTTGCAAGATACACGGCGCCAGCAGGCGGTTCGTTGAATACGTCTGTGCTAGTTCGTTCCTCGGAAGCCCTTGCCGACAATCTCGGAGCTGTCGACGATCGTGATAAAGGCACCCGGATCGACCTCGCGCGCATAACGGCGCAGCTGCACGGCCTCGCGACGGCTCAGCACGCTCATGATCACCGTCACGCACTTGCCCGAGAAGGCACCGTAGCCGCGACTGATGGTCGCCGTACGGTTGAGATGCTTGACGATAAACTCCTCGACCTTAAGGGGCTCGGAACAAATGACTGTGCAGACCTTACGAAGGTGAATGCTCTCAATGGCTTTGTCGACCACAAGCGTCTTGGCAAACAGGCCGAGCACACAATACAGACCGACACGCGGGCCATACAAAAAGGCCGCGATGGCCACGATGCCGATATCAACCAACAGCAGCGCGCGGCCAATCTCGAGCGTCGTGCGGCGCTTGAGGATCATGGCAAGAATGTCCGTGCCGCCCGTCGAGGCGCCAATATCAAAGACAATGGCGCTGCCGAGCGCCGGCAGGATCACGGCAAAGCACAGGTCAAGCCACATATCGCCCGTCATCGAGACATCAGTCGGGATAAAGAGCTCAAAAAGCGAAACATAGGCGGACAGCGCAAACGAGGCGAAGACGCTCCACAGGATTGCCTTGCGCTCCAAAAAGATAAAGCCCAAGACAACGAGAACCGCGTTGATAATCCACATAAAAACGCCGACGGGCAGGGTCGGGAACAGCGTGGACAGAATGACCGACACGCCCGAGGTGCCGCCAAAAGCAAAGTGATTAGGGGTTTTAAACGCAACGATGGCGAAGGCCGTAAGAATCAGGCCCAGATTGAGCTCGGCAAAAAAGCGCGGGAAGCCCGGCTCCTGGCTGCGCTTTTGACCGACACGCTCGCCGCGCTCGATATCGGTGCGATCAACCACGCGCTCCATCGGCACTACGGGAGGACGATGCACCTCTTCGGCAGCACGCGATGCCGCCTCTGCCGCGGCGGCCTCAATCGCCCATGCCTTGCTTTCTGTTTCGTGCTCGTCAGCCATTACGGCAACCCCTCGTTAACAATTTGGAAACAATGCGCCCATTAGGGTAACGCGGAACGCGACGATTGCAACCCCTAGTTAGACGAGCGGTATGCCTACATCGGGGGGCATACAAATAACGGCCGGCCACGCTTTTGCTTGCGCGGTCGGCCGTTTAACGTTTTCGCAGATAAAACCTGCCAAAACAAACCTGTCTCTTTTTGGAAGGTTACTCGTGCTGGCTGGTGCGGTGCTCGTACTCCTCGGGGGTGATGACGTCCTCGATACGCAGATTGACGCCCGCCACCTCAAGGCCGGTCATCGCGGCAAGGCGCTCGGTGACGCGCTCCTTGACGTCGTCGAAAATCGCGGGCGCATAGGCGCCGTACTCGATAATGACGGAGATGTTGACGACCACGCGATTGTCATCGGTGACCTCGACCGTCACGCCCTTGGTCAGATTCTCGGCACCAAACTGCTCCTGCACAAAATGCATGAGGTTACCCTTCATGCCCAGAACGTGCGGAACCTCGCGGGTGGCCATGGCAACGATCTTCTCGATCACACCGTTGGAATAGGTCAGCGAGTCCTCGGACTCGTCTGTTTCCTCATCATCCTCGTCCGCATCATCGGCGGACTCGGCCTCGACGAGCGCCTCGTCCTCGAGCGTCACATCCTCGGCCTCGGCAGCGACGGTCTCGTCTGCCTCGAGCTCGGTATCGGCTACATCGACCTTCGTATTAAAAGCCATGGTTCCTCCTTATGCCTGCCGCAGATGCGACAGTCGAATACATATTAGCGGCCGCTAAACAGACGGCCGAAGAAGTTGACGATCCCGTTCTCGCCGTCACGAATCTGGCCAATCACGGCGCCAATCAGCACGAAGAATGCAATGACGAGCGTGTCCCACAGGCCCAACGTGAGCACCAACACGGCGAGGATAAAGCCAGCGACAGCACCGAGCGTGGTGTTGGGATGACGCACAGCATAGCTCCAGATGGCAGCGCCCGTACCCTTGATGAGACCCATAGCCTCGTCAAAATCCGCGGCTGCCGCGTCTTGTAACTCGATTGCTTCTGCTTTGGAATCAACAGGTTCGTTCGCCGGCGTGGCGCTCTGGTCAATCGTCAGGCGCGGCGTACGAGCGGTCTTATCTTGATTGGTATCACTCACCGGAAACCTCCACGGTCTGGACGGTAGTCTTGGACGGCAAAAAACGGACGCGCGCGGTCGTACCCGGCGTGCCGAGCATGGTGTCGCAAGCTTCCTCGATGCGCTGCTGCATCGCGGTAGCCAGAGATGCCACGTCCTTATCGTCAAGCGCGATAGCCTCGACCTTAAAACGGACGTGCGAATCGTCGGAGCCTTGGACGCGGGCCTCGACATGCTCGACCATCACGCGGTCGTCGCGCTCGGCAGCAGCCCTAGCACACGAAGAAAGCGCCGCGAGCGTGACCTCGATATTGCGCTCCCCCGCCGGATGCACGCAGGACGGCTCGCGACGAGCAAACATCAGGCGGAAGAAGCTTACCAGCACGCCGATCGCCACAACTCCGCCGCATGCCGTCACGACAATGCGCGGCATGGGGTCGCGCATCAGCAGCATAAAGCGATACGTATACGGCCCCCAAAACTGGCAGACAAGCGTGCCCAGCGCCACGATGGCGGCGGCAAGATACACAATCGCTAGGGCTCGTTTGAGTACGCGCACGTGGCGCTCCCTTCAAATCTCGGCTCTCGAAATGCAAAACGGTTCGCATCATTATAAAAGAGCCGGGTCCGGTGCTCTACGCACGCGGATCCGGCTCATCTATTCCACGAGGCTTGCATGCTCGCTTCATTATGCCCAGATATGCACGGCTTAACCCGTGCGGGCGCTACTCCTCCTCGAGGGCAGCGATGACCTCGTCGGTCATGTCCATGGTGCTGTAAACATCCTGGACGTCGTCGAGCTCCTCAAGACGGTCGATGAGGCGCTGAACCTTCTTGGCATCGGCGCCGGAGACCTCGGTCGGGGTAGTCGGGACCATGGTGGTCTCGGAACCCTTGACCTGGACGCCCTGCTCCTCGAGCGCCTTGGAGACAGCCATGACCTCGTTGGCAGCAGTCCAGACGATCCACTCCTCGCCGGCGTCCTCGTAGTCCTCGCCACCGGCCTCGGCGATGGCCATCATGAACTCATCCTCGTCACCGGCAGCACCGTTGGCGATCATGGTCTCCTTCTTGGCGTTCTCGTCCAGGATCTCCTTGGCGACGACGATCTGGCCCTTGCGCTCAAACTGGAAGGCGACGGAACCGGAGGTGCCCAGGTTGCCACCAGCGTGGGAGAAGGCAGAACGGACGTCGGCAGCGGTGCGGTTGCGGTTATCGGTCAGGCAGTCAACGTAGACGGCGACACCGGCGGGACCGTAGCCCTCGTACACGATGTTCTCGTAGACGGCGGCATCGGCACCCGAACCGAAGGCCTTGTCGATAGCGGACTTGATCTTGTCCTTGGGCATGGACTGAGCCTTGGCCTTGGCAACGGCAGCGGCGAGGCTGGCGTTGTTCTCGGGCAGCGGGTCGCCGCCGAGACGGGCGGCAACGGTGATGTTGCGGCTCAGCTTGGAGAAGAGGGCGGAACGCTTGGCGTCCTGCGCGCCCTTACGATGCTTGGTTGTGGCCCACTTAGAGTGTCCGGACATACGTGTCTCCTATCGGTTTCGACCTAAAGCCCAGCGCAGATGCTCGGGCAATATAAACAAACGTCGTTATGATATACCTACTGGCCTGCGAGATAAACCCAAAAATGAAGGCGTCGTGATGATGCGGCCCCTTGGTGCAAAGCAACCTGTCCCCTTTGCACCAAATTAGGCCCAGAGGAGGTCGCTGCGGGTGATCGTGGCGCCGATGGCAAAGGGCATGCAGGCGATGACCGGATACAGGTAGCGCATGTAGGTCGAGCCGTTGCAGGGACCGATCAGGCACACGGCGAGCACGCCCAGCAGCGGCACCCAAATGGCCAGCCCGCGCCACGAATGACGACGTAGCAGATAGACTACCACGGCGATCATGATCCACACATAGGTGGCCGAACTCATGGTGAGCGAGATAAACGGGATGCGTTGCACTGCCACGCGATACAGGTTGATCAGATGATCGCACCAGCGCACAACCTTGCTATCGACCGGATGGAAGTCGAAGTACTTGAGATTATCGGGACGTGCCATAATCTCGGCACTGCGCGCCGTGCTGTAGACCCACACATCGCGGGCACTCGGATAGAAGTAGCCGTAGTAGTTATTGATGAGCGCCGAGATATAGCACTCGGGATCCTTTTTGAACATCTGGGCCCACACCTCAAAATAGGCCTTGATGTCCTCCTGCGAGGCGTACTCGTTAAAGCAATTTTTGACGGCGTCCGACTTATCCGGGTTGTAACGGCGGCCCAGATTCTCGTACTTGAGCACACGGTCGATCACGACACGCTCTTCGTCGGTCACCAAGCCGTCGCAAGGAGCCTCCACGATGGTGCCGTCCTCCTTAACCGTGGGGTTGACGCCCGAGTTGAGGCCGTCGTGCTTTTGGACAAAACGAGCCGTCTGCTGGAACGGAATCGAGAGGATTTCGCGCTTGGAACCAGGCGTGATGTCGTGTGCCGGCATAAAGACCTTGGTGAAGTACATATTAGAGGCAAGGCAGAGCGCAAGCACCGCAAGAACTCCCACCCAGCGGAAACGCGGGGTGGCGCCCGAAGGCGCAGCACCAGCCTGCTTGGCTGCACGACGAGTCACATGCACGTCCCATGCGCAAAGCGCCGCCGCGATTACGCATGCCGCCAGGGGAAACACCAGGCCGCCGTTACGCAGAAACGTGGAGCCCATGGCGCCCAGAGCAAGCAGCAGCCAGTCGTGGCGCGCAAAGAGCACGGGGGCTTTCTCGCCCGTTCGCTCGACATTGGCATCACGACGGGGCAAGCCACATGCCACGAGCTTGACGGTCTGTACCAGCAGCACCAAGAACGCGTCGGCAAAGAGCACGTCTTTGGTGAGCAACGCCGCGTAGTTAGAGAACATCGGCATAAACACAAAGAACAGCAAGATCACGCCGCGGACCGGCAGGCTCACGCCCAGCTTGCGCAGCGACGAGATGGAATAGGCCATGCAGGCGGCCGTAATGACGAACTGAGCGCAGGTGTAGATGGCAAGACCTGCGTTGGCGCTGTTGAACAGTGAAAGTCCCAGCTGGACGCACGAACCGATGATAGCCGTGTGCACCACGGGATGATGTCCGTTGAGCAACACATTGGGATTGAGCAGACGCAGGTAGTCACTCGTGCCGTTGGGGTAGTTGAACCACTGGCGAATCTGCGCACCCGTATCTCCCATAAAAAGGCCGGGCAGCGAAGCGATGAGCGTGGGCGCCCAGGCGATCATAAGCACCAGGAAGGGCCCGGCAAAGGGATGGACCGAGAGCACGGCGTGAGTCACACGCCATACGCGGCCAAAGTGCGCTTCGGAAAACGGGATGCGCCGAGAGCTCAGCCAATCTAGACACTCAAAGGCAAGGTAGAAGGCAACGATCGCCAGGAGCATCCAGCCCGCGCCGCCAATCCAGGCGCAGATGATGCGAGCTTTGTCGCCAAGGACAATCTCGGCCGAGTCGGTGAGATCGTAGCTGCGGCCGAACACCATGCAGATGGCGAAGAACAGCGACGGCAGAATGATCGATGGACGCCAGGTGTCGCCACGGCCAAAGAACACGTAGCGAAACGGCAAGGTGAGCAGGCAGGCAAGTGCAAGCAGCATGACCGCGTCGGTATGGCCGGCAAACGAGAGGAGCACCTCGTAGCACACGTACAGCATGCCCGAGGCTTTGGGGTCAATCGCCAAGACTGCGTTGCTCGACACCGGGGAGGGATCGATGGAAAACGCCGTGGTCGCCAACAGCGCGAGCAAAAATGCGATGAGCGTCTGCTTGGCGGGGTAGCGCTTAAACCAGACGATGCGGGCAGCGTCGCGCGCAGCCGTTGTGGAGAGATCGGAATCCTTCACAGTCCGAAAGCCTTTCTAGAAACCTGCCAAAAAGGGACAGGTTTATTTTGGCAGGTTTTATCTGGGGAAACGTTACGGTTCTGTCATCGTTGCCCAGCAAACCACCACAAAGGTGCCTGTCCCCTTTGTGGTGGTCTTGGCTAGGCGTCGAGGTAGATGCGCTGGGGTTGGTTGCGGCGACGAGCAAAGATGATGAGCGCCAGGCCCGCGATTACGAGCGGCAGACTCAGCAGCTGGCCCATGGTGATGACGCCTCCCAGCAGATAACCCAGCTGGGCATCGGGCACGCGCACGAACTCAACGAGAAAGCGGACGATGCCGTAACCCATCACAAACACGCCCATAAACGTGCCTTGGGGCGGTAGCGGCTTTTTGCGGCTGAGCACCTGCAGAATGCAAAAGAGCACGATGCCCTCAAGAAATGCCTCGTAGAGCTGGGAGGGGTGACGCGGCATCTCGCCCGCAGTCCCGCCAAAGACCACGCCCCATGGCAGATCGGTCGGCTTGCCCCACAGCTCTCCGTTCACGAAGTTGGCGCAACGGCCCAGGCACAGCGCCAGCGGCGCGCCTATGACGGCAAGGTCTGCCAAAGTCCATGCGTCGAGCTTATACATGCGGCACACGATGATGCCGCCGATAATGCCGCCCACCAGGCCGCCATGGAAGCTCATGCCGCCCTCGTTGGTGGCAAAGATCTCGAGCGGGTGCGCCCAGTAGTAGCCATCACCGTAAAAGACGACGTAGAACAGGCGGGCACCGATAATGAGGCCAAAGACCACGCCGACCACGACACTCGTCAGGTCGTCAATCGTGATGTTAAAGCCCCAGCGGCGCTGCGTGCGGTACATGACGACCGCCGTGAGCAGAGCGCCGACCACGTAGGCCAGGCCGTACCAGTAGATAGTGATGGGGCCCGCCGAGATCGCGACAGGATCAAGCATATGGTAGAAGTCGTTGAGCATGTCGACCCTCCTACTCCCTACATACAAATGCGGCCGCGGGCCTTGCGCTCGCAGCCGCATATTTGGGCGTAACGTCTATGCGGAGTATGCCGTCCGCAGCTTTCGCATCTTAGAACGGCGCGTACTCGTCGTACAGGTCCTCGGCCTCGCCGGAGGCATTGACCTCCTCAACGCGGGTAACGCCGGGCACATGCTCCTTCAGGATACGCTCAATGCCCATGGACAGGGTCAGTGCGCTCATAGGGCAGCCGGCGCAGGCGCCCTGAAGCTCAAGCTGGACGACGCCCTCGTCGTCAACGCCCACATACTCCATATCGCCGCCGTCGGCCTGCAGGTTGGGGCGAATCTCTTCAAGAACCTTCTTAAGCAGCTCTTCGTTAACAGCCACAGGGGCTCCTTTCTCACAATTACGCGGGCGCGCCCGCGGACAGGGGCTATGTTACTACAGCCATGTACCCGCTTAGGCGCCAGCCATGCGTGCGGACACGACTTTCACGAGCGGTCAATTTGGGACGGGTCTCTTTTGGCTGTTTTGCCGCCAGCTGGCGTTGCCACGAGCTACTGCTGAGCCTGCCCCTCGGTGCCGATGTGAACATCGACGATAACCTGGCGGTAGCTGATGCCACAGGAGTCGAGGATGCGGCGGCTGATGCGTCCATCATCGGTATCGGCGTACTTGTTGTCCAGGTAGACGACCTCGCCCACGCCCACCTGCGCCAGGATCTTGGCGCAGTCGTGGCACGGGAACAGCGTGACGTAGACCGTGGAACCCTCGAGATCCTTGAGCGAGCCACGGTAGTTGAGCACGGCGTTGGCCTCGGCATGGACCACGTAGTTGTGCTTGTCCTGCAGCGGGTCGTCGCTCGTACCCCACGGGAAAAAGTCGTCGTTGAGCGCCGAGGGCGTACCGTTGTAGCCCACCGAAAGGATGCGGTGGTTGGTGCTGGCGATGCACGCACCCACCTGCGTATTGGGGTCCTTGCTGCGGCGCTGCGCGGCGATGGCCACGCTCATAAAGAACTCGTCCCAGCTAATGACGTCCAGGCGCTTGCCTGACGAAGTTTGATGAAGATCGTCCGACATGGCAGACACCTCCGTAATCGCAATAGTTTGACCCATTGTAGCAGGTGAAAGGTGGGGGCGTTTGTCCCACCGGCGCCCTCACCTTTACACGCGGCGGGGCTTTTGGTTGATGCGGTAGAGCTCGGCGAGACCCCGCAACGTCAGCGCGTCGTCGACCGTCAGACTGTGACCGACAAGGGCCGCAAGTGCCTCGGCATCGTCGCCGGTAATGACGATGGGCACATCGCCCTCCCCCGCGGCCTTGGTCGCGCGCATCTCGGCAAGCACCATGTCGAGCATGCCGTCGATGCGGGCTACCTCGCCCAAGACCACTCCCGAGCGCATGGCCTCGCGCGTGTTACGGCCGATGACGTGCGTCGGTGCCGAGGGCTCGACCTGCGGCAGACGCGCCGCAGCGGCCGAAAGCGAGCGGGCGCCGAGCGCCAGACCCGGCGCGATGACGCCGCCCACAAAGGTACCGTGCGCGTCGATGACCTCGATATTGGTCGTCGTGCCCAGGTCGATCACGATGCACGGAGAGCCGTAGACGGCACGGGCCGCCACGGCGTCGGCGATGCGGTCGGGGCCGATCTCGGCCGGGTCGTCGTAGTGCACGGGCATGCCGGTCTTGAGGCCCGGCCCCACGGTGAGCACGCGTCCCGTGCAGGTACGGGAAAGCGCCGCCTTCCATGGGCGTTCGAGCGCCGGCACCACGCAGCTCAGCACTGCGGCCGCGGGAACGAGTGCACCCGGCATGCCCGCATCGGCTGCCAATGCGCCCATGACCTGCGCGAGCCTCATGTGCGCCTCGTCTGCCGTAATGCTCGACGGCGTCGTGATCTCGCACGTCGCAAGCGGGCATTCCTGCGCCGCGGCCGAATCCTCGGCAAACAGGCCAAAGCGAATGAACGTGTTGCCCACGTCGACCGTCAATATATATGCGCACCCATTAAGCATCGTCGGCGCTCCTTTCGTCTGCCCAGCAGTATATCCCGATGATTATTCTGGGACGGGGATTTAAAAATCATTGCGTACCTAATGATTTTTAAATCCCCGTCCCAGAATAATCATCCTTTGGCCGAGCCCGGGGTAGCTAAAAAAGCCCCGTCCCAAATGAGCTGCCGTGCGGCTATACTGGTGCGCGGTCGCGCGCGAGCTCACGCGGCGGCCCTTGGTAACCCGACTTCCCGCGCCGTATCCGTAGCGGCGCTCCCGGGGGAAGCGGATATACGCAAAGGAGTTTTATATGAGCAATCCCTCGAACCACACCTCGATGCGCGGTCAACTCACGCTGCGCGGCGTCGTCATCGGCGTCCTTGGCTGCGTGATCATCACGGCAAGCTCGGCCTACACCGCCCTCAAGATGGGCGCACTCCCCTGGCCGATCATTTTCGCTGCCGTCATTTCGCTGTTCTTCCTGAAGCTCATGGGCAACGCCAGCCTCAACGAGGCCAACGTTACCCACACCATCATGTCCGCGGGCGCCATGGTCGCCGGCGGCCTGGCGTTTACCATCCCGGGCGCCTGGATGCTGGGCTATGCCGACCAAATCAGCTGGCTCGACATGTTTATCGTGGCGCTCGCCGGCACCATCTTGGGCCTTCTGGCGACAGCGCTCATCCACCGTCACTTTATCGTGGACGCCGCGCTGGAGTTCCCCACCGGCAACGCCGCAGCTCAGACCCTGCGCGCCACCGAGGCCGGCGGCAAGACCGGCAAGCAGCTCTTTGGCTCCATGGCCATCGCAGGCATCTACAGCGTGCTTCGCGACGCTCTGGGCGTGGTGCCCAGCATGCTGTGCACGCTCAATATCCCCGGCGTGACCTTTGCCATCTATAACTCGCCCATGTTGCTGTCCATCGGCTTTTTGGTGGGCTTCGCCCCCGTCGCGTTCTGGTTTGCCGGCGCGCTGCTGGGCAACTTTGGCATCATCGTGGGCGGCACCGCTGCCGGTCTGTTCGATGTTGTGACCGCGCAGGGTATCGTCAAGTCCCTCGGCATGGGCCTTATGATGGGCTTTGGCGTCGCCGTCGTCCTTAAGGACATCCTGCCGCAGGTCACCGGCATCGTCCGCGGCCTCGCCGCCGACAGCTCCACCGACACCAACGAGCAGTCGCTCATCTCGGGCTCCCTTAAGCTCGATGCCGGCATCATCGGCCTGGGCGCTGCCGCCATCGCCGTGATCATCGCCATCGTGCTCGACCTTGGCCCCGTCCCGGCCGTCATCGTCACGCTGTTCACCTTTGTCACCACCATCATGAGCGCGCAGAGCTGCGGCCAGACGGGTATCGACCCCATGGAGATCTTTGGCCTCATCGTCATGCTCATCGTGGCTGCCTTCGCACAGATCGCTCAGGTCAAGCTGTTCTTTATCGCCGGCATCGTAGCCGTGGCGTGCGGCCTTGCGGGCGACGTCATGAACGACTTTAAGGCTGGCGCCGTGCTGGGCACCAACTCGCGTGCGCAGTGGATCGGCCAGGCCATTGGCGGCATCGTGGGCGCCCTGGTCGCCGCCGCCGTTATGGTCGCGCTCGTCACCGCCTATGGTCCGGATGCCTTTGGTCCCGATAAGAGCTTTGTGGCCGCGCAGGCAAGCGTGGTTGCCACCATGGTCTCGGGTATCCCGAGCGTGCCGTGGTTCGCGGGCGGCTTTATTGCCGGCATCGTCATGTATTGGCTCGGCATTCCGGCCATGATGATCGGCCTGGGCGTGTACCTGCCGTTCTACATGTCGCTCACGGCATTCCTGGGCTCCTGCGTCAAACTCGCCTACGACAAGTGGTCCGCCCACCGCGACGCCACCGCTGGTCTTTCTGACGAGGAGAGGGCTGCCAAGGACGCCGCCTTCCAGGAACAGGGTCTGGTCGTTGCCAGCGGCCTGCTCGGCGGCGAGTCCATCGTCGGCGTTATCCTGGCGTTTGTCTCCGTGGGCTTAAGCCTGCTGGGCTAAGTCGAGCAGCTGCTCGACAGCAACCATATTGCCTACGATTTGCCCGGTCGGTAGCTTTCGCGGCTACCGACCGGGCTTTTTGATATCGAAACAAAGAAAGGCCGGCGCGCTGCATTTAACAGCGCGCCGGCCTTATCGGTTAAGCCATCGAAGCGCTCCTGCTATGAACCGAAGTTCGTTGCAGAAACTACGCTCGAAACGCTACATCTGCTTGCGACGACGATCGCTCAGCGTCACACCAGCGGCCACGAGCGTAATACCGCCGATGACGAACACCTCGCCCGCAAGAGCGGAATTGTCGCCAGTCTGGGCGAGCGCGGCAGGCGCAGCCTGTTTCTTGGCAACGGGGGCCTTTGCAGCAGCCTGCGCAACCTGAGGCTTGGCCTGCGGCTCGGCCTTGGGGTGGTACTTGTCGTACTCGGCCTGCGCGGCAGCCAGGGCATCCTTGGCATCGCCAAGCTCGGCAAGCGCGGCGGCATAGGCGTCGTTGGCATCGGACAGCTTGGCATCGGCATCGCTCAGAGCAGCCTTGAGACCAGCGGCAGCATCGACGGCAGCCTTGTAGCGAGCGTAGGCAGCGTTCAGCTTGACCAGCTTCTCGTTGCCCGTCGTGCCCGCGGCAAGGGATGCCTTGTGGTCGACAGCCTCAAGATCGGCCTTGAGTGCCTCATCGTTGGCAAGCTCGGCCTTGGCCTTGACGATATCGAGGTTCGCATCGACGACGGCTTCGTTGGCGGCCTCGAGCTGCTTCTGGGCATCGGCGACACCGGCGACGGCAGCGTCATAGGCGGCCTTGGCGTCGTCGACCGCCTTCTGGGCACCGGCGAAGCGCTCGAAGGCCTTGTTTGCGGTGGCAAGCTCGTCCTCGGCGGCCTTGGCCTTCGCCTGTGCGTCGGACAGGGTCTGCGTCTTGGCGGCAACTGCCTGCTTGGCGCCCGAAAGAGCGGTCGCGGCGTGCACGTCTGCGGCCTGAGCCTTGTCAACGCCAGCCTGGGCAGTGTCGTCGGCCTTCTTGGCATCGTTAAGCGTGCCCTGCTTGTTCGCAAGATCCGTCTTGGCGGCATCGCACTTGGCGGCAAGGTCCTTGACCGAAGCGGTAGCGTTGTCATACGCCTCGTTGGCCTGATCGGACTTTACCTTGGCGGCGTCGTAGGCGCTGCGAGCCTTCGCCTTGTGAGCAGCGGCCTCGGCTGCCTTCGTCTTACTGTCAGCAAGCGTGGCGTTTGCCTTATCGAGAGCCGCCTGGGCAGTAGCGGCCTCGGCCTTGGCGGCATCGAGGTTCTGCTTGAGGGACTCGATGTCGATTCCGCCGAGTGCGTCCTTCGCGGCGTCGTATGCCGTCTTCGCGGCGGCGGTGCCGGACTTAGCCTTCTCGTACTCACCCTTGGCGGTGTTCACGTTCGTGTCGGCCGCGGTATAGGCGTCGCGTGCGCTTTCTTGCTTATCCAATGCGTCAGAATAAGCCGTTCCGGCAGTCCCGAAGTTCTTCTGCGCCTCCGCCAGCTTATTCTGTAGCTGTTTCAGCTGCTCCTTCTGCTCCTGCGTGCCGCCTGCGTTGTAGGCGGAATCGATGTAATCGTTGAGGAGCTTCTTGAACTCGGAGACAGTGAAATCGGCCTGAGTGTCATCATCGCTGTAATCGAAGATGGTTACCTCGGAATTGGTGTTCTTACCGCTACCGGTTGCAATACCGATTGCCCTCGTAGAGGAATCAATAATGTTGAGATAATGCCCGCACTCACGGGAGATACTGGCATAGTTCTGGTAGATGTAGTAGGCGTCGTATCGATGGCTGCCGAGATCGTCGCCATACTGCTCGACGTACTTATCGAATTTCTCCTTTTCCTGAGTATAGAGACCGGTGTATGGCCAGCCGAGTGTATCCTCGGTTTCGCCGCCGGTATATGCGCCGCCTCCGCCGGCAAGATTCTCCCCGTTGTCGAAATAGCAGTTCGAGTGCCCCCAGATGTTCGATGAATACGATGTATTGAGGGCGGCTGCCACAGTCATGCGGAGGCTGACGCTGAGCGCCGACTGACCGTTCGCCTTGCGGAGGTTGTTCTGGGTATCGAGGTAGGTCAGGGCGTTGCGCATCTGCTCCAAGGAAAGCGGATTGGTGTCGCGAGACATGTCATGATCGACGTACTGGTCATACCATTCGGCCTTGTCATCGGCACCGGTCAGCATCGATACGGCGTCTTGGGCGTTCTTCTTCTGCGTGGCTGTGAACTGACTGCCGCCGATGATGTAGTTCATGAAGCCGAGCATACCCTGGCTGATGACATTCTGGTCTACGGTCATGTTCGCCTTGAGGTCGGCAATCTGCTGGTTGAGCTTCTCGACCTCGGCGGTTGCGGTGTCATATGCATTTTTCGCGTCGGTTACTTCAGCACGAGCCTGATCGAACTCGTTATGCTTCTGCTGACGGATCTCGACGAGGCGGTCGTACTCCGACTTCTTGTCAGCCTCGGTCTGCTGGGCCTGCTCGTATGCCGTCTTCGCGGCGTCACGCTTACTGGCCGCGTCCTTGTACTCCTTGTTTGCCGCATCGTATGCAGACTGGGCAGATGCCACGGCAGCGTTGGCGGCGTTGGCCTTCTCCTGCGCGGCGGTGGCGGTATTCTGGGCCGCCTGCAGGTTCGCCTGGGCGGTAGCGTCGGCATCCGTCGCGGCATTGAGCTCCGTCTGCGCGGTCTTGAGCTCACCAGCAGCAGCGTTCATGGCGGCCTCAAGCGCACTCAGGTCAACACCCGTACCCGAGACGGCAGCATCGAGCGCGGCCTGCGCCTGGTTGAACTTCTGCTGGGCGTTATCGCGCGCGGTGGTTGCGGCTGCGAGAGCAGCGGCAGTCTCCTGCTTCTTGGCCTGGGCAGTCGTCAAAGCTGCCTCGGTATTCTGCTTTTCCTGCTGGGCGCTGGCCTCGGCAGCCTTGGCCTGGTCCAGATTGGCCTGTGCAGTAGCAACGACCTTATTGGCGTCATCGAGCTTTGCCTGTGCGTCCTCGACGGCCTTCTTGGCGGCCTCGTACTCGTCCATACCCATGGCCTCGAGCTTGGCCTGGGCATCATCGAGGGCCTTCTTGGCCTCATCCTGCTTTGCCTTGGCGTCCTTGAGCGCCTGGGTCTTATCCTCGACACTCTTGTTGGCCTGTTCGAGCTGATCGTTCAGGTCGCCCAGCTTCTTCTGCTGCTGCTCGGTCTTTTCGACGGCTGCCTTAAGCTCATCGATCTTCTCCTGAAGCGCGGCTACCTCGGCCTCGTTCTGCTCGGCGGCGTTATCGGTCACGGCCTGCGAGGCCTGATTCTTTTGCTGCTGTGCCTGCTTTTGAGACTGGCCCGCCGCGTCGGCCTTCTTCTGGGCGGCATCGTAGGCGGCCTGAGCGTCCTTGAGCTGCTTTGCCGACTCCTCGGCCAGCTGGGCAGCCGTCTTTACGACCGCTTGGTTACCGGCGGCAACGGTATTCTCTACAGAACTATCCCCCCCCCTGAACAGAATCGCCGTTATCGGTTGACGGTGCGGCGATTGCCGCCAGCGGCGACATGAGCGGCTGAGCGATGAGGCCCGCCGTCAAAACGGTTGCGACGGCGCGGTTGGCAACGCCCTTGACGTTGACGGCCTTGGCCCGAGGCTCAAAGTGTTGTGGACTGTAGTTTGCCATGGCTTTCTCCCTTTGACACGGATGTATCCATACGTATCAAACGGTAGCTGTCGATTTTTGAATTCTGTTGCGCAACATTGGTCACCAGCGAATTTTTTGAAATTCGCGCTCTCGTGCTTCACAATTTCGTCACATATGTAGGAGCTGGTGCGTCATATTCTTGCGGGATCGAATTGAGCCTGTGATTTGCATTTGCTCTCGCGTCATCCGCTCTATCGGATTCCGCATCCAACAGACACCCCGCCCGCCACGGTGTAGAGTTAGGACAACGGGCGCGTTGCGCGGACCGCGCTGGAACGAGGTGGACATGGAACTCGACAAACAACAGATCAAGCGACTACGCGAGCGTCATCATCGGCGTCACGGCATCCGCCCCGCCCATAGCGAGGCCATGGAGAACGCCACCCGCTTCCTAAAGCGCGCATTCAACATTCGCGAGGGTCGCGCGCCCTACCACGTAATCCGCAAGCGCTTTGTAAACGGGGCACGCCTGACCGGCTCTCACCTGTGCATCCTCATCATCGCCATGCTCATCGCAAGCATCGGCCTCGATATCGATTCGGACATCGCCATCGTGGGCGCCATGCTCATCTGCCCGCTTATGGGATCGGTCCTTGCCATGGCATACGGCATCGCCACGCTCGACCGCGAGATTACCGTCGAAGCCATCGCCAGCCTTGCGCTGCAGATGGCCTTTTGCCTGGTCACGTCCACGTTGTACTTTAAGCTCTCGCCCCTTGGCACCGCCACGGCCGCCATCGTCGACAACTCGACGCCCACCGTGTGGGACCTTGCCGTCGCGCTCGCGGGCGGCTTTGCGGGCGGCCTGGGCAACTCGCGCGACCAGGAACCCGCCACGCTCATCGCCGGCGTGGCCGTGGCAACCGCGCTCATGCCGCCCCTGTGCGCGGCGGGTTATGGCATTGCCATCGCGAGCGGGTCGCTGTTTCTCTCGGCGCTTTACGAGTTTGGCATCAACGTGGTCTTTATCGCACTCGCGGCCGAAGCCGTATTACTTATCTTGCGCGTGCCGCTCAAGCGCGACCTCAACGGCGACGGCATTGTAACCGCCGAAGAAGATGCCGAGGTCGACGAGCTATCGCGCAAGGTGCGCCGCCGCATCATTGTGGGTACGGTAGTCTTTGCCATCCCCTGCATCGTTATGACGGCGGGGTCTATTGGCTCGGCGCAGACCGGCGTGCAGGACGGCTACGGTGTCACCGAAACTACGCGCGAACTTGCCGCGGTGCTGCCGGGCTTTAAGGATTACACCGTCGCCGTCGAGACCTCGGCTACCGAAGGCGAGGAGGAGGGCGTCGTCGAGCGTGAGATTGTCGCCCATGTGACGACAGGCGAGGCGCTTGGGGCACACGACCGCCACGTCGCCCGCAAGCTCATAGACCTCAACGTACCCGAACTCGATCGCGTGGAGTTCGATGTGAAGTGATGCAGAGCGCGGGATGAATGCTCGCACGGACGCAAGTTACGACGAGGCGCAGGTGCGATACGGACACGAGCAAATAGCGGGGTGCAGTTCACACCCGCGCCCCGCTCGCTTTTTTATTGCCGTGAATCAACTGTCCGAATCGACCTCGCCAGACTCCACCGTAAACGCCGGATCGGTGCTCACAAGATAAAATCGGGTCACCTTAGTATTTCTAATTAGGTAAATCTGCCCTTGATTGCGTCGGCGCGATATATATGCAACGTGAACCGTGCCGAACTCTTCGCCGTTTTCCTTCTTTAATACCAGGATATTGGGATCGTCCGTACGCTTAAACTGCCCGTCAACGCAGCTGCCGTCTTTGTCGACCAGTTGCCACCGATGGTTATCCTCTTCAAGAAAGGCCAGGGTTTCCAGACTCGTCTTGTCGTCCCGATAGTAACCGTCAATGGCAAACCCTTCGGAAGCGCACTCCTGCATATAGGACGTTTCTCGGCTTATAGCAAACAGCCCTGTAGCGCCCAGGAGCACAGCCAGGCAGACCACTGCAAGGGTTATCGAAATAGCACGGCGGCCCATGTTAGCCCAACCGATAGTTGTTTAACGGAGCGTGAAACATACCTGGAACCTCCGATATCAGGGGGAACGTCGCCAGCAGGCTGGCGACAACTATATGTTTCTGACATCAAACCATATGGCTGCCACTCGCGGAGGGGGCATCGGCGAACGGCGTATTTTCATACGCCATTGGTCAAACCTAAGCGCGGCCCTACAGCTCGTACTTGTACACGCGGTAGATGTACTTCTCGGCTTCCATCTCGTAGGTGGCGATGGGCAGTCCGCAGCGATCATCTCGTCGTTTGGCAGATAGATCACACCGTGCTGGCCTGCATTGAGCGAGAAATCGCCCTGGGCCTGCAATAACTTGTCTTCAAAGCCCGAACCGGCCCAAAAATCGGACAAGCCCACGGAAGGCTGTAGCAAGGTCATTTGCGCAACATATGTCCAGCAAAAACGGGTGGTAACCGGTACGGCTACCACCCGTTTGCTTCACATCTAGCCCAAAGCGGGCCGTCTACTTCTTAATGCCGCGTCCCAGGCGCTCAGCGACCGACGCCACGGCGCTCTCATCGACCGAACCGCAGCTCACGCAGCCGTCGTGGGCACGCATCTGGCCGGTGACCTCGTCCATCGCGAGCGGCGCCACCTTCTCAAGCTTAAAGCCCTTGCCGGCGCGCATGTTTTCCTTGGCCACGCTGATCATGAGCTTAATACGGTTGAGCTGGTTGACCTCGGACGCACCAGGATCATAGTCCACCGCAACGATGTTGCTCTCGGGATGCTGGCGGCGCAGCTCCTTAATCACGGCCTTGCCCACCACGTGATTGGGCAGGCACGCGAAGGGCTGCGTGCAGATGATATTGGGTGCGCCATGATCGATCAGGTCGAGCATCTCGGCCGTGAGCAGCCAGCCCTCGCCCATGTTGTTGCACACCGAAAGCACCGTGCGGGCCTTGTCGGCCATGGTGCCGATGCGCTCGGGCGCCTCGAAGCGGCGGGACTTCTCGAGCATCTCCTCCACCGGCGTGCGCATCCAGTCCACGAGCTTGATGAGCGCCTGCATACCAGCGCGCGTGGTAGCGGAGCTTCCCAACTCGTCCTTCTGCAGCTCGGCGTTGCTCATGGAGTACAGGAAAAAGTCGAGCAGACCCGGCACCACGGCCTCGCAGCCCTCGCGCTCGATGACATCGACCACGTGGTTGTTGGCTGTGGGATGGAACTTGACCAGGATCTCGCCGACCACGCCCACGCGCGGCTTGGTACCCTCGCCCACGAGCGGCATGGTGTCGAACGCGCGGATGGCCTCGCGGCACAGCTTGGTGTAGTTGTGGCGGTTAAACTTGGGCGCCAGCTTGCGAGCGCGCGCCATGTACTCCTCGTAGAGCGCGTTGGCGGCACCGGGCGTAGCCTCGTACGGGCGGCAGCGATAGAGCATCTGCATCATCACGTCGCCAAAGAGCACCGCGTAGACTGCCTGCTTAAGCAGCGCCGGCGTAATCTTAAAGCCAGGGTTGTCCTCGCCCAGCGCCACGGCCGAAAGCGAGATCACCGGGATCTCGGGGTGGCCGCTCTCGCGCAGGGCCTTGCGGATGAGTGCGATGTAGTTGGTGGCACGGCAGCCGCCGCCGGTCTGGCTGATAACCACGGCTGTCTTGGACAGGTCGTATCGACCGCTCTCGATGGCCTCCATAATCTGGCCCGTTACCAGGATCGACGGATAGCAAATATCATTGTTCACATAGCGCAGGCCGGCCTCGACGGCATCGTGATCGGTCGAGGGCAGCAGCTCCAAGTTGTAGCCAGCACCACGGAACACCTCTTTGACCAGGTCAAAGTGGATCGGCGCCATCTGCGGGCACAGGATGGTGTAGCCCTCCTCGCGCATCTGCTCGGTAAAGGGCACCTTGGGCCACGCGGTCGAAGCACTCTCGCGCTGCGCCTCGAACGTGTACTTACGGCTCGCGAACGCGGGGGCATCCGTGGAGGGCGCCACCGGCGCGGCATCGCCCTGCTCGTAAGTCTCGCCCGCGGCCGTAGCCTCGGCCAAGCGCTCGGCCTCCTGGTCCTTGAGCGCCGCCATGAGCGAGCGAATACGGATACGCGCGGCGCCCAAGTTGGACACCTCGTCGATCTTGAGCACGGTGTAAATCTTGCCGCTGGCCTCCAGGATCTCCTGCACCTGATCAGTGGTCAGAGCGTCCAGGCCGCAGCCGAAGGAATTGAGCTGGATCAGGTCCAGGTCGTTGCGCATCGTCACAAAACGGGCGACGGCGTACAGGCGGCTGTGATACATCCACTGATCGACGACGCGAATCGGACGCTCGGGCTTCACCAGATGCGCGAGCGAATCCTCGGTAAAGACCGCAAAGCCAAAGCTCGAGATAAGCTCGGGCAGGGCGTGGTTGATCTCGGGGTCGTTGTGGTAAGGACGGCCGGCGAGTACGATGCCGTGGCCGCCGTGGTCCTCGACCCACTTAAGAGCCTCCTCGCCCATGGTCTGGATATCCTCGTGGAAGCGCGCATCGGCCTCGAAGGCGGCGTTGACGGCAGCATCGACCTCGGAGCGCGTGATTTTAGGACCGCGCACGCGACCGCGACCGGCCTCAGCATCGGCCACACGGTCGACGGCGAGCACCTGGTACAGGCGGCGCTTGAGCTCGGTCTTGTCGTGATACGGCACAAACGGATACAGGAACTCGATGTTCTGCTCGCGGATCTCGTCAATATTGAGCGCCAGCGCCGTGGGGTAGCTCATGACGATGGGGCAGTTATAGCAGTTGCCAGCCGTCGGATCCTCCTTGCGCTCCCAACGCACGCACGGCATCCAGATAAAGTCGACGTCACGGTCGATGAGGTTCATCACGTGGCCGTGGCTCATCTTTGCCGGGTAGCACACGCTCTCGGACGGCATGGACTCGATGCCCGCCTGGTAGGTCTTTTTGCTCGACTGGTCGGACAGCTGCACGCTAAAGCCCAGGCGCGTAAAGAACGCATGCCAGAAGGGGTAGTTCTCGTACATGTTGAGCGCGCGCGGGATGCCGACGGTGCCGCGCGGGGCCTCGTCGGGGCTCAGGACCTCGCGGTTAAAGAGCAGCTCATTTTTCTTTTTGAAGAGGTTGGGGGCCTCGGTCTTCTGCTTTTTGTGGCCGGCACCCTTCTCGCAGCGATTGCCGGTAATGAAGCGCCTACCGCCGCCAAAATCGTTGACGGTGAGCTGGCAGTTGTTGGAGCAACGACCGCAGCGGACATGCTTTTGCGTCACGGTGAGGTGCGCGATGTCCTCGGCCGAAAGGATGGTCGAGGTGCCATCGGCGCCGGCGCGGTCGCGGGCGAGCAGGGCCGCACCATAGGCGCCCATACAGCCGGCGATGTCGGGACGCACGGCATGAACGCCGGTGAGCTGCTCAAACGCGCGCAGTGTGGCATCGGACATAAAGGTGCCGCCCTGGACGATCACTTGGCTGCCGATCTCCTTGGGGTCGCGCAGCTTAATGACCTTGAACAGGGCGTTCTTGATGACGGAATAGGACAGGCCGGCCGCAATGTCGCCCACCGTGGCGCCTTCCTTTTGCGCCTGCTTGACACGCGAGTTCATAAAGACCGTGCAGCGGCTGCCCAGGTCGACGGGGGCCTTGGCATGAATGGCAGCGTTGGCGAACGCGCGCACGTCCATGTTCATAGACACGGCGAAACTCTCGATAAAGCTGCCGCAACCCGACGAGCAGGCCTCGTTGAGCATGATGTGCTCGATAACGCCGTCCTTGACGCGCAGGCACTTCATGTCCTGGCCGCCAATGTCCAGAATGAACTCGACGCCGGGCAGGAACGCCTTGGCGCCGCGCAGGTGAGCGACGGTCTCGATCTCGCCGGAGTCGGCCTTGAGGGCCTCGATGAGCAGCGCCTCACCGTAGCCCGTGGTGGTCACGTGGCCGATGGTGCAGCCGGCGGGGATGTGGTTGTAGAAATCGGCCATGATGACCTTGGCCGTGCCCAGGATGTCGCCGTTGTTGTTGCCATACCAGGTGTGCAGCAGCTGACCGTCCTCGCCCACGAGCGCGGCCTTCATGGTGGTGGAGCCGGCGTCGATGCCGATGAACACGCGGCCGGTGTAGCCTTCGAGCTTGCCCTTGGGAACGACTTCCTGGTCGTGGCGGGTCTTGAACTCGGCAAAGTCCTCATCGGTGGCAAAGAGCGGGTCCAGACGCTCGACCTCGGCACCCTGCGTGTCACCCAGGGCATCGATGGCCTCGATGAGCTGCGGGAACGTGCTGAGCTTGTTGGACTCGTGCGCCATGGCGGCGCCGCTCGCCACAAACAGGTGAGCGTTTTGGGGCACGATGCGGTGCTCCTCGTCCAGGTTGAGCGTGAGGTAGAAGCGGTGGCGCAGCTCGGAGAGGTACTGCAGCGGGCCGCCCAAGAAGGCGACGCTGCCGCGGATGGGACGGCCGCATGCCAGGCCCGAGATGGTCTGGGTCACGACGGCCTGGAAGATGGAGGCAGCCACGTCCTCGGGGCGGGCGCCCTCGTTGAGCAGCGGCTGGACGTCGGTCTTGGCAAAAACGCCGCAGCGGCTGGCAATGGGATAGATGGTGGTGGCGTTGGCCGCGAGCTCGTTGAGGCCGCTCGCGTCGGTGTGCAGCAGGGTTGCCATCTGGTCGATGAACGCACCCGTGCCGCCGGCGCAGGTGCCGTTCATGCGCTGCTCGATGCCGTTGTCGAAATAGATGATCTTGGCGTCCTCGCCGCCCAGCTCGATGGCGACATCGGTGGCAGGGATGAGGGTCTCGACGGCACGCTTGCTGGCGATGACCTCCTGGACAAACTCCAGGTCGAGCCACTGGGACAGCAGCAGGCCGCCCGAGCCGGTAATGGCGCAGGTCATTTGGGCCGTCGGCAGCACGGTCGCGGCACCCTCGAACAGGTCGCGGGCGCAGGCACGGACGTCGGTGTGGTGGCGTTGGTACTTGGCGTAGACGATCTGGTTGTCGTCGTTGAGCACGGCAAGCTTAACGGTGGTGGAGCCCACGTCGATGCCCAGGTGCAGGTTGCCGTGGGCGTTGTCGGGGTTGAAGATCGCGCCTTCGGGGGCGTGGGCGGCGGCTACGGGCTCAGCGGCGGTGGCGGGCTCGCTAGCGACGGACGTCTCCCCTGCCGCGTTCTTGGCATCGGCAACTGCCTCGGCAACTTTCTCGGCAGCCGCGGTCGCGGCCTTCTGCGCGGCGTCCACCACGGCGGGCGCGGCCTCGCGTGCGGCAGCGACCATGCGGTCCTTGATGCCCTCGACGAGTTTGCTCATTATCTCTCCTCTTAATTGTTGGACTCGACGGTTGCGGCGGTGTCGGCCGCGTCCTCGAGCTGCAGGTTCAATAGCTTCATGCCGTATTCCGGCACGTTGATATCGATGGGTTGGCCGTACAGGTCACCAGGGCGCACAAAAGCGAGCACCGTCATAATGCGCGCCATGGCCTCGGGCGATTCGGTGAGCCCGCGCTCAAACCAGCGCTGAATCATGCCGACCTCGGCACTCACGACGTAGGTGACGTAGTAGTCAAAGAACGTGCCCAGCGCCAGGCCCAAAATGCCCGTCTGTGCACGCGGCACCACAGCCTCGCGCGCGGTGTCGATGATCCTTTTAATGAAGGCCTGGTCGCCGCCCGGACCCAGCAGCGCACCGATTAAGTCGCGGTTGGCCGCAAGATAACGCAGCAGCTCAACCGAACCGGGCGCCGGCTCGAGCTCATCGATGTTGTGATAGAGATCGGGCAGCTGAGCTGCGGTGATGAGCTCAATGCGCTCACGGATCTCGGCCAGCAAGCCGTCCTCGATTTGATTGATAAAGTCGGGGATATCGCGGTAGTGCGAATAGAACGTGCGGCGCGTAAGGCCGGCACGCTCGGTGAGCGACGCGACGTTAATGCGCGAAAGGTCGCCGCTTTCGGCAAGCTCGCCGGCAAGTGCCTGGCGAAGGGCACGCTGCGAGCGAAGGGACCGGCGATCGCATTTCTCGAGCTGGGACAAGCGTCCTCCTTGTTACTCAGCCTGTGCGCTATTGCACAGTGCGAGTATTATTGCACACCGTGTGCATCAACACGTAAAGGCAATATTTTGGATGTGACGAAAGGGCAGTCCCTTTGCCACATTATTCGATGATGGTGCGGGAGTTCTGCTTATGCATAGTGGCGAGCATGTGTTTGGGAACGGCGTGGACCATGCAGCTGCCGATAGTCGCGCTCGCGGCGGTCTTGGCCGCGTCACTGCCATTCTTGGTGGCATAGCTGTGGCGGAAACGCTTGAGCATGGCAATGTCGTTACCGCCGTCGCCGTAAACCGCGACCTCGTCCTCGGCAATACCGTAGTAGCCCGCCAGCCAGGCCACACTCTCGCCCTTGTTGCACGCCACGTCCGTGATCTCGAACATCACCGGATCAAACGGCGCGTTGACCACGCGGTCCGAGCGCTCGGCAAGATACGCTTTAAGGTCGCGCTCCAGCTCGGGCGAGGTCACGCGGCAGTTGATTTTGCACACGTCATGGCGCAGGATGTCACCGATCGACTGGTCGAAATATTGCTCCTCGTGATACCCGCCACGTGCACGCATGCCGCGCATCACGATGCGCTTGATAGGGCTGTCCTTCTTAAAGCCCGCCTGGTGCATCTCGAACGAACCGCTCGAGAACATGCCATCGGGCGTGGAGCAGTCGAAGCAAATGTCCGGGAACGCCTTGAGCAGCTCCTCGGTAACCTGCGGGTCGATGGTCCAGGTCTTGAGCACCTCGCCATGGCTGTCGCGCACGATGGACCCATTGGAGCAGCAGGCGTCGAGTGCCAGACCTGTGAAGCCATGCTCGCCGATCGGCAGCGTCGAGCGTCCGGTCGCGGGAACCACATGCAGCCCGGCTTCGGTCAGCTCGCGAATGGCGCGGCGGATGGTTCCGTCGGCCTCGTGTAGGGCATTCAGCAGCGTTCCGTCTAAGTCACTCGCAAACATCTTGATCATGGACATGCCTCTCCTTCGTCTGCACGATATTGTAGACGAGAACGGGCGCGTCCCAAGAGAGGCACGCCCGTCAGGCGAAAGATTGTCCTACACCGCGGCGGGGCCGTGTTCGCCGGTACGGATGCGGATAACCTCCTCGACCGGCTCGACCCAAATCTTGCCGTCTCCAACGGCACCGGTGCGAGCGGCGTTGCAGATAATCTCGACAATGCCATCGACGTGCTCATCGGCGCAGATGAGAGTGAACTGCACCTTAGGGATCGTGTTGACAAGCAACTCGTTGCCGCGCACGTATTCCTTCCAGCCATGCTGCGCGCCGCAGCCCTGCACCTGGTTGATGGTCATACCGCGAACATCAGCAGCAAACAGCGCATCTTTAAGAACCTCAAGCTTTTCGGCACGAACGATCGCCGTAATCTTCTTCATAGTGAATTCCTCTCTTCAATAAAAGAAATTGATTTTCCTTCACATGGCACGGGTTTTCCAGGTGCCCGAGATTGCCCCGAAAGAGGAGCGCCGCGTACTTCGGTACGCAAGCGACGGTTTGAGGGGCAAGGTCGGGTGCCTGGGAAAGCCGTGCCGCTAGTCGAGTCCGGAGAAGGAGGGGTACGCGCTCTCGCCATGCTGACTCGCATCCAGGCCCAGCGCCTCGTCGGCCTCGTCCACGCGCAGGCTGCCGTGGAACAGCGCCTTGACCACCGCGGCGATCACCAAGTCGAGCACCAGTACAATAGCGACCGTCACCACAATGCCCAAAATCTGCGAGACGAGCAGCGACACGTCGCCCGTGTAGAACAGGCCACCCTTACCGGTCCACGAGAGCTCCGGCACACAGAACAGGCCCGTGAGCACGCCGCCCAAGATGCCGCCGATGCCGTGGCAACCGAACGCGTCGAGCGCATCGTCGTAGCCAAACTTGGTCTTAAGATGGCTGATGGCCAGGTAGCAGACAGGCGAGACGATCAGGCCCATGACCAGCGCCGCCCACGGCTCGACAAAGCCCGCACCCGGCGTGACCACCACAAGGCCCGCAACCAGACCGGTGCTGGCGCCCACCAGCGTGGGGCGACCGGTGTGCACGCGCTCGACGGCAAGCCACGAGACCATGCCCGCCGCGCTGGCCGTCACAGTGTTGAGGATGGCGAGTGCCGCCACGGCATCGGCCTTAAACTCGCTGCCGCCGTTAAAGCCAAACCAGCCAAACCAAAGCAGACCGGCGCCCAGCGCCACAAACGGCACGTTATGCGGACGATAGCTCACCATGCCAAAGCCACGACGACGGCCGAGCATTAAGCAGAGAATCAGGCCCGTGAGACCGGACGAAATGTGTACTACGTCGCCGCCGGCAAAGTCGAGCGCGCCGATGATGTCGCCGATAAAGGAGCCCTCGCCGCCCCAGACCATGTGGGCGAGCGGCACATAGACCGCGAGAAGCCAAATGCCCAGGAAGGCCGTCATGGCACCAAACTTGACGCGGCCGGCCAGGCTGCCCGTGACGATAGCAGCCGTGATCATGGCAAATGCCATCTGGAAGGCGATGTTGATGATCTGGGGGTAGGCGGCGCCGTCCGCGGCGTTGCCCTCGGCCGCCTGCAGCACCTGGTTGAGCACCGGCAGGCACAGCAGCTGGTCAAGGCCTCCAATAAACGGACTCGAACCGTCGCCGCCATAGGCCAGAGACCAGCCGGCAACAATCCACAGCACACCAACCAGACCAATGGCGCCAAAGCACATGAGCATGGTGTTGATGACATTTTTGCGCCTGGACAGGCCGCCATAGAAAAACGCCAGACCCGGTGTCATTAAAAAAACGAGCATGGTGCAGATGAGCATAAACGTTGTCGAACCCGTATCGTACATTCGCTCTCCCTTGGTCGTATGAACGTTGTCGGCGCCCATAATGCGGCCGAGGGACAACTGGTGTAGACCAGATGCGGCGTTGTTAAACGCTGCGTTGTCGAATGGAAACGGTGCCGCAATCTTGGAAACGGCGCGGCAACGGGCGCGAAACGAACGGGAAATACGCGAGCAAGGGAGCCGTGAGCGCGCCCATCCCGGCTAGCGCCGAAACAGCTCGTGGGCGCGGTCGCGGAGATTAGTTGCTCGAATGACACCTTCGTAGCGATTGATGCGCAGACGCGGGAAGGCATTGAAAAAGCGTAGGTCGCGGCGGCTGAGTGACACGCTCGGCACCGGACGGCTCATACGCTTGCCGGCAAGGCGACGACTGAGCGACGGACGCGGCATGCTCGGCGCGGCATCGGCCACGCGGCGGGCAGCGAGCGCCAGGCCGCGAGCACCATCCGAGATAAACGTCGGCATCGAAGCCTTCTCACGAAGGGCATCGAGCGTCGCGTCGCCCAGCTCGGCCAGCCACGCGTTAACGGCACGGCTGCGGATATGCGTCTGTGCCACCGAGTCGATCGCCGAATCGGGAATACGTTCGAGCATGGAGTCGGACGCATCGGCAAGCGACTCGTTGATGCGGTCGGCAAGGTCGGCGCGCACGCGCTCCAGCTGATTGGACAGACGCCGCCAGCTCGCCAACGAGCACACTGCGTCGACCATCATCGCGACCGCGACGATAAAGGCGGACAGCCGCACAATCAGCACCGGCAGATGGCCAAGCAGCCCCAGCAATGCCGGCTCCACTAAACGGCAAATGCACAGCGCACCCAGGCCAAACGCGCAGGCCCAGTACAGACAGATGCGTCCGTGCAGGTTAAACGGCAGGTGAGAATAGTCCCAAAAGCGAGCGCCTGTTGTTTTTTCCAGCAGCACGCCCACGCTGTACTCAATCACGCTGCATACGAGCGCTGCCGCGACAAACTGGCTCGACGCGTCAGGAATTCCGCGCAACAGCAGCCAGCAGGCAATGCCGCCCGCGCCATAGATGGGGCAGCACGGTCCCAGCAAAAAGCCGCTGTTGGCAAAGCGCCCGTGGTTGAGCATGGCGCAGACTGTCGATTCCCATGCCCAGCCGCAGAAACCGTAGAAGGCAAACGAGAGCACCAGCGCCGAGAGCGGACAGGCGGCAAGCGTCGCACCGTCAAATGCCATGTCGATCGCGGTCCCCACCGTCTATCCTCTCCTCTTTTCGCTCGATTCGCCACTCATGCCATCGTCCGCCTCGTCCTTGCGCGGCAGACGACCGGCGACCGTCTCGCACAGCGCGCACCACTTATCCGCCAGGCATACAATCCAAGCCTCACGACACGTCGGCGGCACCGGCACCAGCGGAAACATATGGCGCGCGATGATATTCCGCTCGCGCGGCGTCAGCTCAAAATCCTCTTCGGCTCGCGCCAGGGCAAAAAACGGATGACGAAATCCGTGCAGGCGATGGCTCGGATCGGGATCGTGCCAATCGTAGAGAAAGTAATCGTGTAACAAGGCTCCGCGCAGCAACGAGGCGCGGTCGACCGAGACACCGACGCGGCCCAGGCGCTCGGCAAAGGACAGACTTGCCCGCGCCACTGAGGTCACATGCGTATACACCGTCACATCGCCATGCTGGATAAACTCGCGCGTCAGGTCCAGACGACCCGCCTGTGCCAGCTGACGGGCAGCATGGTCCACTTCGCACGCGATTTTCTCGGCACGAACGACATCGGACATGCTGCCTCCTTCCAGCGGCTCACGGCGGCAAGCCACGGCCTGTACGCATGGAATAAAATCATCATCGAATCTACCAGTATGGCATCGGACAAAACGTTTTGCCCCGCCAGTTGGCGAATTACCGCGCCGCCGTCACATATCAAACGCCAAAATGTGCGAGACTGTTTTGTGCAATTGTGCCGGCCGAGGGAGCGCCGGCGCTCGATTCGCATGGAGTAACCCACAACGATGCTGCTTACGCAAACGACAACGCCCGAGGACGTCAAGGCTCTCGACCGCGCCGAGCTTCCGCTGCTCTGCGGCGAGATCCGTCAGGCAATCCTCGAAAGCTCCGCCGCCGTCGGCGGGCACGTTGCCCCCAACTTGGGCGTCGTTGAGCTTACGGTCGCGCTCCATCGCGTGTTTAACTCCCCCATCGACAAGATTGTCTTTGACGTTTCGCACCAGACCTACGCCCACAAGGCGCTGACCGGGCGCGCGTACACTTATATCGATCCGGAGCGTTATGGTGAGGCTTCTGGCTTTGCCAATCCCGACGAGTCCGAGCACGATCTGTTCGCCATGGGCCATACCTCCACGTCGGTGAGCCTGGGCTGCGGCCTGGCGCACGCTCGTGACCTGGCGGGCGATGCGTACAACGTCATCGCCATCATTGGCGACGGCTCGCTTTCGGGCGGCTTGGCGTTTGAGGGCTTTAACAACGCCGCCGAGATCGACAGCAACCTGATCATCATCGTCAACGATAACGACCAGTCCATCGCCGAGAACCATGGCGGCCTGTATCGCAATCTGGCCGAGCTGCGCGCCAGCAACGGCGCCTGTGAGCGCAACGTTTTCCGCGCGATGGGGCTCGACTACCGCTATCTGGACGCCGGCAACGACGTGTTGGCCCTGGTCGACACGCTGCAGGAGCTGTGCGGCATCGACCACCCCATCGTGCTGCACGTCTCCACTGCCAAGGGCAAGGGTTTTGAGCCAGCCCAGAGCGACCCCGAGCGCTGGCACCACGTGGGTCCGTTTGACATGGCGACCGGGCGCAAGCTCTGCCCGGGCCATCCGAGCGAGCCTGCGCCGCGCACCTACGCCGACATTACGGGCGAGGCGCTCAGCGCCGCCATCGAGCGCGATCCGCAGGTCGTGGGCATCACGGCCGCCACGCCGTACATCATGGGCTTTACACCCGAACTTCGCGCTGCCGCCGGCAAACAGTTCGTCGATGTGGGCATTGCCGAGGAGCACGCCGTGACCTTTGCCACCGCGCTTGCGCGCTCGGGCGCCAAGCCAGTCTTTGGTGTGTACGGCACGTTTTTGCAGCGCGCCTACGACGAGCTGTGGCACGACCTGTGCCTCAACGACGCCCCCGCAACCATCCTGGTGTTTGGTGCGTCAATCTTTGGCACCACATCCGAGACGCACCTCTCGTTCTTCGATATTTCCATGCTGGGCGGTCTTCCCAACATGCACTACTTGGCGCCGGCCTGCATGGAGGAATATCTGTCCATGTTGAGCTGGTCGCTCGACCACCGCAAGCATCCCGTGGCGATCCGCGTACCGGGCATTGGCCTGGTGAGCCGTCCCGACCTTGCGCCCGCCGAAGACACCGACTACAGCGCCGTTCGCTACAACGTGGTGCATCAGGGCCGCGACGTTGCCGTGCTCGCGCTTGGCGATTTCTTTGAGCTGGGCGAGCGCGTGGCAAACCGCTTGGCTGCCGAGTACGGCATCGAGGCCACGCTCGTCAACCCGCGCTTTGCAACCGAGCTCGACCGCGAGTTCCTCGACAGCCTTGCCGCCGAGCATCGCGTTGTCGTCACCCTCGAGGACGGCATCTTGGACGGCGGCTGGGGCGAGCGCGTGGCATGTTATCTGGCATGCACGCCCGTGCGCACGCGCACCTTCGGCATCGCCAAGGGCTTCCCCGACCGCTACGATCCCAACGAGCTGTTGGCTCAGAACGGCATGACGGTCGAGAACATGGCCGCCGAAGCCGTAAGGCTACTCAACGAGTAAAAAACCTCCGCAAGGGAAGCACCCCTGCGGAGGTTTTTGTTTTCGCGGCGCGATTATCTCGATCCGTAACATCTATGGCTCGAATTCCCGTCTAACTGTTACAGATCTAGATAAGACGTCTTAGTCCCAGACCTTTGTCTCAATCTGTAACAGATAGAGACCTTTTGTCCGTCCAGATGTTACAGATTGAGACAAAACAGCAAGGCATGCCACCGCATCGGCCAGAACCACCACGAAGGTGCCTGTCCTTTTTTGGTAGGTAGAATTACCCATAAGGTAAGTATGTTTCTGAGTTATTTCGTGTTGACCCATTTGAGCGCGATAGGGTATAACTCTACTCAACCGCTAGGGATTTTATTGAGAAAGGTGTTCTACCATGAGCAAGAACCTCTCCCAGCAGGTCGTTCTCGACCGCCGCGGCTTTGTCGCCGCCACCTTCGCAACCGTCGCCGGCCTTGGTCTTGCCGGCTGCTCCGACACCAGCGCCGAGGCCGACAAGGGTTCCGCCGCCGGCTCTTCCAAGAGCTCCAATGATACCGAAGCTTCCACCACGCTCGACGCCAAGGCATTCGACAAGCTCGTCGACAACGGCCCCAAGGCCGATGACGATGCCATCGCCGCCAGCACCTGGGCCACGGCCGTCAAGGACGCCGGCGTCTTTAAGATCGGTGGCGTTCAGACTTCCACACTCTTCTCCCTCCTCAACGAGAAAGACGGCCAGACCCGCGGCTTCGATGCCGGCATCGCGCAGCTTCTGTCCAACTACATCTTGGGCGAGAACAAGGTCGAGATCACCCAGGTGACCTCGGACACGCGCGAGTCCGTCCTGCAGAACGGCCAGGTCGACGCTGTCTTTGCCACCTACACCATCACTGACGAGCGCAAGAAGCTCGTCTCCTTTGCCGGCCCCTACTACTACACCCAGCAGGCCATCCTGGTGCTCGCCGATAACGACGACATCAAGAGCGTCGACGACCTGGCCGACAAGAACGTTGCCGTCCAGTCCGGCTCCAACGGCCCCGCCATCCTGGAGGAGTTCGCCCCCAAGGCCAGCCAGCAGGAGTTCAAGACCGACGAGGAGGCCCGTCAAGCACTCCAGCAGGGCCGCGTTGACGCCTACGTCATCGATAACAACATGCAGCAGAGCGCCCTGGTCCGCGAGCCCGGCAAGTACAAGATCGCCGGCAAGCCCTTCGGCAGCAAGGAGCCCTATGGCATTGGCCTGCCGCTCGAATCCGACGGTGTCGCCTTTGTCAACGACTTCCTTAAGAAGATTGAGGACGATGGCACCTGGACCGAGCTGTGGCAGATCTGCATCGGCGACCGTACGGGCGACACCAATGTTCCCGAGCTGCCCGAGATCGGCGCCTAGGCAGCGAGCCTGGTAACGGCCGCAACGAAACCATACGGAAACGCATGATGCGCTTTATTGCGGTAAACTGTTTCCTCACTGAGTTGTCGGGGCTTCCGTACACACGGGAGCCCCTTTCCTTATCGGCAGGAGGTCCGCATGAGTCTCTCCGAACTCTGGTCGCTCTATGGCCAGAACTATATCGACGCGCTGCTAGCGACCTGGGGCATGACGCTTGAGTCGTTTGCCATCGCCATGGTGCTGGCCGTCGCCGTCACCGTGATGCGCGTGTCGCCGCTCAAGCCGCTGCGCGTCTTTGGCGACCTGTATGTCCAGGTCTTCCGTAACATCCCCGGCATCGCGCTGCTCATCATCGTCGTCTACGCGCTGCCGCCGCTCAAGGTCGTCCTGCCCTACCGCACCTGCGTTATCGTCGCCACGGTCCTCTTGGGCTCGGCCTTTGGCTCCGAGAACTTTATGAGCGGCATCAACACCGTCGGCGTCGGTCAGGTCGAAGCCGCACGTTCGCTCGGCATGAGTTTCAGCCGTATCCTCGCCAAGATCGTGATTCCGCAGGCGCTGCGCTCGAGCGTGTTGCCCATGACCAACCTCTTTATCGCCGTCATGCTCACCACCGCACTCGGCAGCCAGGTGCCGCTTAAACCGCAGGAGCTCACCGGCGTGGTGAGCTACATCAACACGCGCTCGCTCGGCGGCGTCGCCGCGTTCTTTATCTCGGCGCTCGGCTACCTGGGCACAGCCTTTGTGGTGAGCCACATTGGCAACCACATCGATAAGAAGGTGAGGATCCTCCGATGAGCAAGCACTCCTCCCCTGCGCTTACCATGCGCGATGCGCTCTACGAGGCTCCCGGCCCCAAGATGCGCGCCAAGATTCGCATCGGCACCGCCATCTCACTCGTCGCCGTGGCCGCGCTCGTCGTCCTGGTACTGCAGCGCTTTTATGTGACCGGTCAGCTTTCGGTCCACTATTGGTATTTCTTTACGCACCTCACCACCTGGAAGTTCTTACTTGCGGGTTTTGAAGGCACCGTTAAAGTCGCACTCACCGCCGGCGTCATTGCACTGGTACTGGGCTTAGCTCTTATGCTCGGCCGTACCAGCGGCATCAAGCCATTGCAACTGGCCTGCCGCGTGCTCACCGACTTTTTCCGTGGCGTGCCGAGCCTGCTGTTCATCTACTTCTTCTTTTTGGTGCTGCCTCAGTACAAGATTGCGCTGCCGTCGTTTTGGATGCTCACGCTCCCCGTCGCGCTCGCTGCAGCCGGCGTGCTTGCCGAGATCTTCCGTGCCGGCGTCAACGCCGTGCCGCGTGGCCAGGTCGAGGCGGCCCAGGCGCTCGGTCTCTCCAAGGCTAAAATCACCTTTAAAATCGTGTTGCCGCAGGCGATTCGGTTTATCATTCCGTCGTTGATTTCGCAGCTTGTGGTCGTAGTCAAAGACACCACCGTCGCCTATGTGGTGAGCTATCCCGACCTGATGCAAAATGCCCGCGTGCTCATTACCAACTACGACGCTCTCGTGTCGGTCTACCTGGTAATCGCGGTCATCTACATCCTCATCAACGTCGCGATCAACAAGGCCGCTGTCTATGTTTCGCACAAGACCGGCGCGACCATCATCCGCTAACGCTTTACCATTTCGAGTCATAAGGAGCCGAGCACCATGGCACAGAGCACCTCTTCCACCGGCAATCAGCCGCTGATCGAGCTCAAGCACGTCGATAAGCACTATGGCGACCTGCACGTCCTCAACGACATCAATCTGTCGGTCGACCGCGGCGAGGTCGTCGTTGTAATTGGCCCCTCGGGCTCGGGCAAGTCGACCATGTGCCGCACCATCAACCGCCTGGAAACCATCGACTCGGGCGAGATCCTCATCGAGGGCGAGCCCCTGCCGCAAGAAGGCAAGGATCTTGCCCGCATGCGTGCCGAACTGGGCATGGTGTTTCAGCAGTTCAACCTGTTTGCACATATGACGGTGCTGCAGAACGTCATGCTGGGACCGGTCGACGTGCTGGGCGTCTCCAAGGACGAGGCTCGTGAGCGCGCCATGGACCTGCTGAGCCGCGTGGGCGTGGCCGAGCAGGCCGATAAGGTGCCCGCACAGCTCTCGGGCGGCCAGCAGCAGCGCGTAGCCATCGCCCGTTCACTCGCCATGCAGCCCAAGGCCATGCTCTTTGACGAGCCCACAAGCGCCCTCGATCCCGAGATGATCAACGAGGTGCTCGAGGTCATGGTCCGTCTGGCCCAGCAGGGCATGACGATGATCGTCATCACGCACGAGATGAACTTTGCCCGTCGCGTGGCCGACCGCGTCGTGTTTATGGCCGACGGCCAGATCGTAGAAACCGGCACGCCCGACGAGTTCTTCGACCACCCCCAGACCAAGCGCGCCCAGGACTTCCTCAACTCCATCAAGGGCCACTAACCAGACCGCCCGCCCGCCAGCCATGCCCATCCAAACTCGAAAGCTACACCTATGATCGGAACTCGCACTTCATCGTCCTACACCCCGCATGTCGACGTTGCCCCCGCCGACCGTCCGCTCATCCTCGTCGCGCCGCGCTGGGAAGAGGCAGAGCCGTTTTTAACCGAGATGCTCTCCCCCAACGAGGAAATCGCAAGTGTCTTTGTCGATGCCACCCTTGCCGCTGGCGGCCTGCCGCTGCAGATGTCCATCACCGAGGACATTGAGGTCATCCGTCATTACGTTGATATCGCCGACGGCATCGCCATCCCCGGCGGCCCCGACGTCAATCCCAAACGTTGGGGCGATGATCGACCCTACGATCCCACCCTCTGCTGCGAGATCCGCGATAGCTTTGAGTTTAAGCTGGTCGGCGAGGTGCTCCGTGCCAAAAAGCCGCTCTTTACCACCTGCCGCGGCACGCAGTTGCTCAATGTCGCCACCGGCGGCACCCTGTGCATGGACGTGCCAAGTCTGGGCGCTCGCGAGGGCCGCACGCAGTGGCGCCATACCCACGTGCTCAACGACCCCGTACATCCCGTCGAAGTCGTGCCGGGCTCGCTGCTTGAACGCGCGGTTGGCGGGCACAGGCTGATCCAGACCAACTCCGCACACCACTGCTGCGTCGATCGTCTGGGTAAAAGCACGCGCTTGGTCGCCAAGGCAACCGACGGCGTTCCTGAGTGCATCGAGGTCGAAGGCCAGCCGTTCTGCTTGGGTGTGCAATGGCATCCCGAGTACACCTGGCAGACGCTCGAGACCGACTTTAACCTGTGGAAGTCGTTTGTCGAGGCAGCGGCAAAGGTTAAGCAGGCCCGTTAGTTCGCGAACCGCACAACAGACAAGGGCTCCCCGCCGGCCACATGGTCCGACGGGGAGCCCTTTTACCTATATGTAGCCGGCACACAGCCCAAGGCTCGCAAGCCCTTATTCAGCCGCCTCGCGCAGGGCCGACATCGTCGCCGCATATTGCTGCTGCAGCGCATGCATTCCCTCGCGAGCGCCGTCAACGGTATCGGCACCGCGCAGCGCCTCGGTCACCACGACCGCCGGCTCGTACAGATTATCGAATCCCAGGTTCTGGCTCACGCCTTTGAGCGTGTGCGCTGCCATAAACGCACCTTCGGCGTCTCCTGCCGCCATGGCGGCCTCCAGCTTGTCCATGCTCTCGTCATCCAAAAACTTGAGGGCAAAGCGGCTAAGCATTTCCTCGCCCATCAGCCGAGCGCACGCGTCATCATAATTGGCGCCAATCTTCTCATACGCCTCACGCATGGAAATCATGGATTAAAACTCCTTTGGTCAAACTAAATCGTGGGAAACGCGACAACGTCGGCGGGGCGTGCCAACGTCTCGGCAATACGGTCTTGCACCTCGAGCAGGCAGTCGAGCAACAGCGGGTTAAAGGTGCCGCACTTACCGTCCAAGATCATCTGGATCGCCTCCTTGTGCGGGATAGCGTCCTTGTACACGCGCACGCTCGTCAGCGCATCGTACACGTCGGCCACCGAAACCACCTGTGCGGCAATGGGAATTTCGTCGCCCTTAAGGCCATCGGGATAACCCTTGCCGTCCCAGCGCTCGTGGTGCCAACGCGCGATCTGGTACGCATATTCCATAAGCGCATTGCCGGCGTGATGGCTACCCAGCTCACGCAGCATGTCGGCGCCAATCGTGGTATGCGTCTTCATAATCTCGAACTCCTCGGGCGTAAGGCGTCCGGGCTTGTTGAGAATCGCATCGTCTATCGACATCTTGCCGATATCGTGTAGCGCCGAAGCCAGGGCGATCGTGGAGCGTTCCTCATTGTCGAGGGAGATCGCGCCGCTACGCCGGACCAGACAGCCAAGCAGCAGCTCGGTCAGCTTCTCGATGTTCGTAACGTGCCTGCCGCTCTCGCCGTTGCGAAGCTCCATGACGCCGGCCATGATGTCGATGAGCATGCGACTGTTCTTGACGCGCTCATTGTACTGCTGGGACAGCAGGTTCGTCAGGCGGCGCTGTTTGGCGTATAGGCGGATGGTGTTGCTTACACGGCGGCGCACGACACGGGAGTCAAACGGGCGGTTGATATAGTCCGAGGCGCCCAGCTCGTACGCGCGCAGAACCATATCATCGGAATCTTCGCTCGAAATCATGATGACAGGCAGATTGTCACTAACCGATCGGCGCGACAGATCGGCCAGCACCTCAAAGCCGCTTACGCCCGGCATGACAATATCCAGCAGCACGAGCGACAACTCATCGCCATAGCGGTCGACCATGTCGAGCGCCGCACGACCGTGGTCGGCCTCGAGGATGCAATACTCGTCCTTGAGCATCTCGCTGAGAATGGCTCGGTTCATCTCGGAGTCATCGACAATAAGCACCAAAGGCTTTTCGCTTTGGAAGACCTCGATGGAATCGGCATCGGTCACGACCGTACCGGCTTTTGCCTTAGCGCGGCTCAATAACTGGACAGCGCGGCCAACGCCCTCATCGACCGTCTCGCCATGAATGAGAACGCCACCAACACATGCCGTCAAGCTCACGTACTCATGGCCCGGAATAATCGTGGAACGAACGGCATCGGATACCTGATGCAGGCGACGGGTGAAGTCATCGGAGGGAATATTGGGCATGACAACCACAAACTTGTCGCAGCCATAGCGCACAAGCTCGTCAGTCGAACGGATTCCGCTGCGCATGGCTGTCGCCACAGCACCGAGCGCAAGGTCGCCGGCATGACGGCCACACGTATCGTTGAAGACCCTAAAATCATCAAGGTCGATCATCGCAATGCCGGCATTCATGCGGGCGCTACGGAGCTTTTCCTCGTAATATCGGCGATTGCGCACGCCCGTCAGCACGTCGGTGTAGACAAGGTCCTCTTCTGTGGCCTCTTGCTCATCAATCGGACGCACCATCAGCAAGACGTGAGGCTCGCCCTCGACCTTTAGAGGGCGCAGACGGGCGCGGTACTCAACACCATCGTTGAGTAGTTGCTCCGATACATCATCGGAACCTTCCAAGGCCTCAAGACTCGACTGACGCAGACAAGGGCAGCGATTGCCGGCGAGTAGGCAGTTAGGCTCGCTCTTAATCTGATCGGCCGACAGCAAACGCACCACGGGGTAGGTCTTCGCGACGCGGGCGACCTCAGCGGCAGCCTCCTCGTCGGTTAGATTTGCCTCGTGATTATTGAGCATATGGGGGCCTTTCTATCGTCACGCACGGCAACGGCACATATCAAATGATACAAGGGTAACATCTAACAGCTGCAGGCAAACGCGCGATTATCGTTGCATTTTTATGACCTGGCAAACAGCGGTAATGGAGCCGCGGGCGCGCGGTTATGGGCGCATTCGTTAACAATGACGAAACGCCAACAGTCCCCCTCCCCGCAGGTCATCGAGCGCGCTAACGCTCCAAGACATCGCGAACGGCGTTTGCCGCTGTAACGGGACGATCGCGCAGACCGTTATGCGCGCCCGGGATCGTCACGAGGGGGCAATCGAGATATTCGGCAGCCGCTCGCGTACCAGCCTCGCGGGGCGTACCGACCGAAAGCTCGCCGAGAAGCACAGCAGCAACGGACTTCGATGCGCGGACACTATCCCAATTGGGAACGTAAGTCATATTTGTTCCGTATTCATTGGCCATGAAGCAACGACCATTGCGCAGGGCATGTTTGGCTTCCGCTTCGGTCGTCCCAGGAGCCTCGGGGTCCAAGTCGCCGAGGGCTCCCAAGAAAAGCCGGAGCGCCCTTGAAACCTTTCCAGCCGCAATCATATCGAGCAAAACCGGAGCTGCGCCCATGCCGACGCCTTCGGCCGACACAGCTGGCTCGTGCAGAATCGCACGGGCGACGAGATGGGGTTCGGTGCGAAGAAGCTCCAGTGCCACCAACGTACCGGCGCTGTGCGCAAGCACATTTGTCGGAGCGCCAACGTGTTCGATCACGGCCTGCAGGTCGGCGGCCTGAGCGGCAAGATCATAGCTGCCGTCTGCCGCTTCGCTGCTGCCACCACAGCCACGGCGGTCGTAGGCAATTACGCGGTAGTTGCGGCTGAGCTCACAAGCGATGCCGTCGAAAAATGTGCCGTCGACACAGGCGCCGTGCACGCACACCAAGGCAGGAGTATCAGGCAACACATCCGGGCCGGCATATTCGCGGCAGGCGATCGTGGTGCCCGCATTCTCGACCGTAAAATCCATGTTGTGCCCCCATCATCAATGCCCATCCAATTGCACGTCAGTACGGTTGGATGGACCCGCATTGCCTTACGCCTTGTTAACAGATTAACTGTACCCGACCCGAGGCTTTTCATGGCACGGCATCATGAGCGACGTGAAAAAACGAAACTTGTAAAGCAAGAGCCCGCACCTTGCTTTGGAGCCGATGCTATGCTTAGGCACAATTGTCTTGAGGAGCATATGCCTATGTCTACGTTTTTGAATGCCAGCCCCATCTTTGGGCCCGTTCGCAGCCGTCGCCTTGGTCTCTCGCTCGGCGTCAACATGATGCCGGCCAGCGGCAAAATCTGCACGTTCGACTGCATTTACTGCGAAAACGGCCTCAACGCCGAGCGCCCCTGCCATGAACCGTACAACACGGCCGCCGTGGTACTCGACGCGCTCGAGGCAAAGCTGCGCGAGATGGCAGCCGAGGGCGAGCTCCCCGATGTGATCACCTTCGCAGGCAACGGCGAACCCACCGCCGCACCGGAGTTTCCGCAGGCCATCGCCGGCGCCATCGCGCTGCACGACGAGCTTGCCCCAAACTCCAAGATCGCCGTGCTCTCCAACGGCACGCGCGCCGACCGTCCCCAGGTGCACGACGCGCTCATGATGGTCGACGACAACATCCTCAAGCTCGATACCGTCGACCCGGCGTTTATCCAGCTGCTCGACCAGCCCGTTGGCCCCTACGACGTCGAGCACCAGATCGAGACGTTCGCAAGCTTTGACGGTCACGTTATTATCCAGACGATCTTTTTGACCGGCGAGTACCGGGGCAAGTCTATCGATAACACCGGCGAGGAGTACGTCGGCCCCTGGCTCGCGGCGCTTGAGCGCATTCGCCCACAAGAAGCGACCATCTACACGGTGGCGCGCGAGACACCGATCGCCGGCCTTGCCAAAGCGGCGCCCGAGGTGCTCGACACAATCGCCGCACGCGTGCGCGCCCTCGGCATTCCCTGCCAGGTGAGCTACTAGCAAAACCACGCAGCAGCTAGTGCCCGCCATCCCGCCCCATCAGTTGCGGTGATATAGTTCCTATTTGTGCTGTTAAACCGCTTAAATCGGAACTATATCACCGCAACTTTTATGGACGCGTGAGTGGGCTATACTAGCTGCGGATGAAAGGAAGTTAGCCATGTTTGACAATGGACCCGTGCCTGGCCGCAACGACGCTTGCTGGTGCGGCAGCGGCAAAAAATATAAGAAATGTCATAGCGCATTCGACGAGCGCCTCGAGCGCCTGTGGGAAGAGGGCTGGGAGGTCCTGCCCCGCACGCTCTACAAGACGCCCGCCGATATCGAGGGCATCAAGCGCTCGGCCGCCATCAACGTGGGCGTGCTCGACTACGTAGGCGAGCACATCGCCGCGGGCATGACCACCAACCAGATCGACCAGATGATCTATGACTACACCGTCGAGCACGGTGGCACGCCGGCCGACCTCAACTACGAGGGCTACCCCAAGAGCGTGTGCACCTCGATCAACGACGTGGTTTGTCACGGTATCCCCTGCGATACGGACGTGCTGCACGAAGGTGACATCATCAACGTGGACTGCTCCACGATCTTGGACGGCTACTTTAGCGACTCGAGCCGCATGTTCTGCATCGGCGAGGTCTCTGCCGAGCGCCAGCGTCTTGTCGACGTCACCCGCGCCAGCGTGGAGGCGGGCCTGGCGGCCGTCAAGCCATGGCTGCCGCTGTCCGTTATGGCCGAGGCCGTACAAAAGACGGTCGAGGACGCCGGCTTTAGCGTGGTGCGCGAGTACGGCGGACACGGCATCGGCAAGGAGTTCCATGAGGACCCGTTTGTGGGCTTTACCACCGAGGCGCCCGATGTGGACACCATCATGGCTCCGGGCATGGTCTTTACCATCGAGCCCATGGTCAATGCCGGAGCGCCCGACATCAAGATTAGCAAGGGTGACGGTTGGTGCGTGCGCACCAAGGACGGCAGCGACTCGGCCCAGTGCGAGGTACAGCTCGTGGTGACCGAGGACAGCTACGAGCTGCTGAGCTGGTAGCCGTGGATGCGCCGGATGCCGACGGGCACGCCCGTCTTGCATCCGGCGTTTTTATTTGAACGTTTTGCCTGATAAAACCTGCCAAAATAAACCTGTCCCTTTTTGGCAGGTCGAGCGGAGAGGACTGCTTGTGAACATCCTGGTTTTGTTGCCCGTCAACGACCGCCATCGCGCAATTCTTGAGTCGAGCGCTCCGGGCGAGGACTTTATCTACACGAGCGCCGATGCCGTCACGCGCGAGCAGGTCGCCGACGCCGACGTGATCTTGGGCAACATAGACCCCGCCCTGCTTACCGCGTGCGAGCACCTCCAGCTGCTGCAACTGCAGACCGCGGGCTATGACGATTACCTGGCCGCCGGCACCGTGCCAGCCGACGCCAAGCTTTCCTGCTCGGTGGGTGCCTACGGCCAAGCCGTGAGCGAGCACATGTTTGCCATGGTCCTTTCCATGATGAAGCGCCTGCCCGGCTATCACGACTTGCAGCGCGAGCATCGCTGGGAGGATTTGGGGTCGGTCACCTCGCTCAAAAACGCCAATGTGCTGGTGCTGGGCGCAGGCGATATCGGCGGCCACTTTGCCACGCTATGCCGCAGCATGGGCGCGCACGTCCGCGGCATCAAGCGCCATCCGCTCGTCTACCCCATTGTATTTGAGGACATGGACGGCATGGATGCCCTGCCCGAGCGCCTGGCCGAGGCGGACGTTGTCGCATCCTTTATGCCCAGCACGCCCGAGACCCGCGGCCTGGCGAACGCCGAGTTCTTCGCCGCGATGAAACCGGGCGCCTTCTTTGCCAACGGCGGCCGCGGTGACCTCGTGGTTGCCGACGACCTGGTCGCCGCCCTGGAGTCGGGACATCTCGCCGGCGCCGCAGTCGACGTCACCGATCCCGAGCCGCTGCCCGCCACAAGCCCCCTGTGGGATGCGCCCAACATGCTCATCACGCCGCACGTCTCGGGCTGGTTCCACCTGGCAGCCACGCTGAACAATGTGGTCGACATCGCCGCTGAGAACCTACGTCATCTGCAGGCCGGCGAGACCCTGCGCTGCTGGATCGAACACTGATTGTTCCGGCGTTTTACCAAACGCCGGAACCTCTCGACGCTGCGAACCCCATGGGTTCCGCCGTTCTAACGAACGGCGGACCGGTCGACGCTGCTCAACCTGCAGTGTCATAACAATTCTGTCCAGCTGTTGGCATTGCGGCATTTTCCCAGATAAAACCTGCCAAAATGAACCTGTCCCTTTTTGGTAGGTTGGTGTAATGGGGTCAGGTTGGCTTGCGCCATACCGGTAGTTCTGTCTGCGGCACTCTCGCCAAAGTGATATCAAACATACATCTAGCGTTTTCGACACTTCGCTTATTAGAGCCAGTCCGTCTCCTCGTCATAGCGGTCCGAATAGGCGTTACGCTTGAGTTCTTCAGCACTCGTTGGTCGCGCCTTGGACACGTCGACCCCTGACTCGTGGCAAGCGTCGACGAACAGCTGTAAACCCCGATCAATAAGCTGAGCCCCACGCTCGGCCTTCATTTCTTCGGCTCGCATTTAGAGCTCCACGCTTTCGGCGCCGTTGATATGGAGGTTGCGCTCGTAGAAGGCCGTGAGGGCGCGGATGGCACACATCACGTCGCGCACGCCGCCGGTCTCGTAGCTCGAGTGCATGGCCAGCTGCGGCAGGCCCACGTCCACGGCATGCATGCTCGCCTGCATATTCGACAGGTTGCCCAGGGTGGAACCGCCGGCCATGTCGCTCTTGTTGGCGAAAGCCTGCGTTGGCACGTCGGCGTCATCGCAGATGGCCTGGAACACCGCGCGGCTAAAGGCATCGGTGCAGTAGTGCTGGTTGGCGGCTTCCTTGATGACGATGCCGCCGTTGAGCACAACCTGATTGCGGGCGTCGCACTTCTCGGCGTGGTTGGGGTGCACGGCATGCGCGTTGTCGCAGCTCACGAGCATCGAGGCGGCAAGTGCGCGATGGTACGACTCGTCATCGAAGCCCAGCGATCCGTTAATGCGGCGCAGCGCATCGGCCAAGAACGTCGACATGGCTCCCTGCTTGGTCTCGGAGCCAACCTCCTCGTTATCAAAGCAGCAGAAGACCGAGATATCGCGCGCGTTCTCAGCACCCAAAAATGCCTGCAGCGAGGTATAGGCGCAGGCCAGGTCGTCAAGCTTGGGCGTCGAGATAAACTCGTCGGCCCAGCCCCAAATGCGCGCATCCTGACGATTGACCAGGAACAAGTCGCGACCCAGGATCTGCTCGGGCTCAACGTCCAGTTCGTCGGCGATCAGAGCATCAAAGTCGCCCTGCTTAAGGTCACCGGCGCTGATGAGCGGGCACAGGTCGACAGCGCGGTTGGGCGCAAAGCCCTCGTTAACGCCGCGGTTCATGTGGATGGCAAGGCTCGGGATAATAGCGACCTCGCGCTCGGTGGCAAGCAGGCGGCTCTCAATACGGTCGCCCTCGCGTACCAGCACGCGGCCCGCGAGTGCCAGCGGACGGTCGAACCAGGTGTAGTCGATCATGCCGCCGTAGGCCTCGGTGTTCAGGCGCAGCGTCTCGCCCGCGCCGTCGAGCTCGGGCACGGCCTTAACCTTAAACGTCGGCGAGTCGCTGTGCGACGCCGTGAGCTGAAAATGATAGTCGCCGGCAACGCCGTCCTCGCCCCACGTAGCAGCCAGGTCCTCGCCCACCTTAAAGGCAACGACGCTCGAGGTGTTGCGCTGCGTGTAATAACGCCCGCCCGGCTCGATGTCCCACGCCGCGTTCTCGGACAGGTAGGTAAAGCCCGCCTCGTCGAGCTCGGCCATAATGGTCGCCGCCGTATGGAACATGCTGGGGCATGCCTCGATAAAGTCGATAAGGTCGTTGGCGGCCTCGATATCATCGGCCGTCACATGCGCGCGCTCGGGCGTTTCCTGATCCGTCATGCTCTCCCCTTTCGCTGGGTTGATGGTCCCTTCCAGCATACCCCGCCGCGCCAGCGCTGCACTCTTCATTCCGTGTTTAATCCCGCACCGCTCACCAAGTTGAGCTATCATGCCCGTGCACCTTTTGCGACAATTACGCTAACAGGACGAGAGGAGCCGCCATGAAGCCACGTAACATTGCCATCGCCTGCGGTGTCGCGGGAGTCGCCGTCGGCCTTGCCGCTGCCACCGGTATCGTTTATCACAAGCAAATCAAGTCCGCCGCGTCGCTCAAACGCTTGACCGGCTACGCGGATGGCTATGACCTGTACGCAATCGACATCGCCTACGACTACGATCTTGATCGCATCATCGCCGCTGGCGTGCGCGACGACCAGGCCTACATCGATGCCGTGGTGGCGCAGGTGCTGCCCGGTGTGCCGGTACATGTCCAGGCGCCCCAGTTTGCCTGCAGCGCTTTTGTCGCCGTAGATGCCGAAGGCCGCGTGCGCACCGGTCGCAATTACGACTTTAAAGACGACACCTCGGCGCTGCTGGTGCGCAATCACCCACGCGGCGGCTATGCCTCCATCGGCTTTGCGGCCCTCAATAACCTGGGCGCCAACACTCCACTTGACTCCGTCGCCGGACGCGCCGCTGCACTCATGGGCCCGTTTGCCCAGCTCGACGGTGTTAACGAATGCGGCGTGTCCATTGCCGTACTCACCCTGGATTCCAAGCCCTGTGACCAGGACGCGCAACGCCCCGTCATCAACACTTCGCTCGCCATCCGTCTGGTGCTCGACCGCGCGGCTACCACGCAAGAGGCCGTCGACCTACTTTCCGCCCACGACATGCACGCCATGGCCGGACGCGATTACCACTTCTTTATCAACGACGCCGCCGGTGACGCACGGGTGGTGGAGTGGGATCCGCGCGATCCCGACCGCGCATGCAAGGCGACGCCCGTGCGCCAGGTCACGAACTTCTACGCCTGCTATGGCGACGAAGTGCTCCCCAACCAAAAGAATGACGAGCTGGGCCACGGCAAGGAGCGCGCCGTCGCAATCGCCGATGTCCTTGACGCCCATGTCGGTGCCCAGGACGAGGCAGTCGCTTGGAAGGCCCTGCGTGCCGCAGCGCAAGAGCCCAATCCGGAAGATATCACCAGCAACACGCAATGGTCGGTCGTCTTTGACAATACCGAACCTGCTGCCGCCATCACGCTGCGCCGCCACTGGGGCGACGTCGACGCCTTCGCACTGTAAGGAGCCAGGCCCGTCGACCTTACGTTCCCTGACGTTGCTTACATTTCCATACGCTTGAGCTAACACGTTTTACCCCCGTATCAACAGTGTGCGGGGGTAAACTTATGCGCATGTTATAACTTGCCCGGAAGGATTCATCATGCTCAGGATCGGTCTTCTTACCAGTGGCGGCGACTGCCAGGCGCTCAACGCCACCATGCGCGGCATTGTCAAAACGCTTATGACCAATAGCGAAGAACCTATCGAGATCTATGGTTTCGAGGACGGCTACCAGGGCCTTATCTACAGCAGGTTCCGCGTCATGTCGCCCGCCGATTTTAGCGGCATCCTCACCCGCGGCGGCACCATCCTGGGCACGAGCCGCACGCCGTTCAAGCGTCTGGATATTCCCGAGGCCGATGGCGTCGAGAAGGTACCCGCAATGGTCCACACCTATCATAAGCTGCAGCTCGACTGTCTGTTTATGCTGGGCGGCAACGGCTCCACCAAGACCGCCAACCGCCTGCGCGAAGAGGGCCTCAACGTTATCGCCCTGCCCAAGACCATCGATAACGACACCTGGGGCACCGAGCTGACGTTTGGCTTTACGAGCGCCATCGACGTCGCCACCAAGTGCATCGACGACATTCACACCACCGCTTCGAGCCACGGCCGCGTGTTCGTTATCGAGATCATGGGCCACAAGGTTGGCTGGATCCCGCTATACGCCGGCGTCGCGGGCGGCGCGGATGTCATCTTGATTCCCGAGATCCCCTACGACATGGATAACGTCATCAAGACCATCGAGCATCGCATGGAGACCGGCAGCCGCTTTACCATCGTGGCCGTCGCCGAGGGCGCTATCTCCAAGGAGGACGCGGCGCTGTCCAAGAAGGAGTACAAGAAGAAACTCGCCGAGCGCACGAGCCCGTCGATCGTCTACGACATCGCCAAGGAGATCGAGGCCAAGACCGGTCGCGAGACCCGCGTCGCCATCCCCGGCCACACGCAGCGCGGCGGCCAGCCCGACGCCCAGGACCGCATCTTTGCGACCCAGTGCGGCGTCGAGGCGGCACTGGGCTGTCTACGCGGCGAGTTTGGCTACATGATCGCCCTGCGTGACGGCAAGATGTGTCACATGCCGCTCGAGGATGTCGCCGGCAAGCTCAAGTATGTCGATCCCCAGAGCGATCTGGTGCGCGAGGCCAAGGCGTTGGGCATCAGCTTCGGCGACGAATAGCCTCGGCCGAAACTGCTCTCATCGGAGACCCCAGGGCTTACCTCCCAAATCGTCCTCGGACATGTCAGGATCCCGCCGTGCGCTTCGCGCGGCGGGATCCTTCCGTCCTGCGGAAAGATTTGGGAGGTAAGCCCTAGGGCCTCCTGCGGTGACTGGGGAGGCCGAGACTATTCGTCTTCTTGCTGCGGGTGCCTGGGGTAGGATGCGGCGTGCATTTTTGGGAGTATTCAGCAGCCGAGGGTGCCTGCATACTGGATTTTGGGCGAAAGGCAGGCACCATGGGCCGCATCCTGTAAAAAAACGAGCGGCTCTAGAGGCGTTGGGACTCAGAATCGGGGCTTTCAGCGCAGTTTTGCACCCCCGCCCCCGCGCCCGCGGACCCCGGGACGCTGAATACTCCGGAATTTGCACGGCGCCCCCTGGGGTACCTGTGGGCAAAAAGCAACCGCCCCGTCAAAGTATGCATTTGGCGGGGCGGTTTATGCAAAAATGCTGCTGCGGGCGCGTCGGCAGCTCGCTAGAACTTGAATCCCAGGGCAGGTTACTCGGCGCTTTTGAGGGCGCCGACCATGTCGATCTTGTTGAGGGTACGATTGGTGGCGAGGTTGACGATAAACGTAAAGCCAAAGGAAAGCACCACGGCGAGCACGTAGCTTAGCGGCTCGACCTCAACATCAAAGTACAGCGACGGCATCTGCAAAATGTACGTAAAACTCTCGGCCAGCAAGCCGCCCAGTGGCACGCCCAGCGCGGCGCCAATTGCCGTGAGGATCAACGTCTCCTTGTTGACGTAATGGTGCACCTCGCCACGGCGGAAACCAAGCACCTTGATGGTCGCCAGCTCGCGCTCGCGCTCGGAGATATTCGTGTTGGACAGCGTAAACACCACCACAAACGACAGGCACGCCGCCATAAAGGTCACGAGCACCACGACGGAATTGATAATAGTGAAGTTCGCCTCAAAGTTCTCCCAATGCTCGGCCGTGCTCGAAATCGAAAGCCAGCCGTCACTCTTAAGCTTCTTGCTAAACGCAATCTGGTCGGCCGACGAACCCTTGAGCAGCGCAAAGATGCCATTGAGGCGAACGCTGCGCCCAAACGCGCGCTCATAGGTGCTCTGCGTCATGTAAAGCGTGTTGCCCAGATAGTTAAGCGAAATGTCGCTGACCTTGACCTTGGCGACGTTGAGTGACGAATCCTGGACGTGCGCCGTATCGCCCGGTTGAATCCCCAGCACCAGCTGTGAACTCTTACTCAGATACACGTCTCCGTCACGCAAAGACAGTGGCTCTTTGGACTCATCCTCAAGGCGAACATAGTCGTCCAGATCGTTCGTGCGGTCATCGGGCACCACGATCAGCTGCACGGTCTCGCTCTTTCCGCCGAATGTAAAGGTGACGTTGTCGGTCATGATCGGCAGCGTCGAAGTTACGGTCACACCGGAATCCTTGACCGCGCTTCGCTCGTCGAGCGCCGCGCACGTCTGCGAAAAATCGTCGGGATTGGCAACCGCCAGCAGGTCGTAGCGTGTGATGTGGCCGTACTGCTTGGGCGAAAGCGCGACCGACGTATCACGAATGCCCATGCCGCAGATCACGAGCGCCGTGCAGCCGGCGATGCCGAAGATGGTCATAAAGGCGCGCTTTTTGTAGCGGAACAGGTTACGCGCTGCCACCTTGTTCAAAAAGCCCATGCGGCGCCAGATAAATCCGATACGCTCGAGCAGAATGCGTGAGCCGGCACGCGGCGCCTTGGGGCGCATGAGCGAGGCAGGGGTCTCGGCCATCTCGTGGCGGCAGGCGATAATCGTGGCGCCCACCACGCCCACGGCAAACAGCGCCACCGAAACGATCGAGGACACGATGTCGTACGAAAGTAGCATCTGGGGCAGCGAGTACATGTCGTCGAACACCGTAAACAGGAACAGCGGCAGGCCCACAAATCCGATGATGTTGCCGAGCACGCCGCCGATCAGACAAGCCCACAGCGCATAGTCCACGTATTTGGACAGGATGCGTCCGCGCGAATAACCGAGTGCCTTATACAGGCCGATGAGCGTGCGCTCCTCCTCGACCATACGCGTGGCGGTGGTAAGGCTGATGAGCACGGCGACGATAAAGAAGATGAACGGGAACACCGTGGCGATGGCCTCAATTGACGAGCTATCGCTCTCCACGCTCGAGTAGCTTGCGATATTGCCGCGGTCCTGGATGTACCAGGTGCATTCGCCCAGATCGGAAAGCTCGGCGCGGGCATCGGCAAACTGCTGGTCGGCGGCGGCGCGGCGCTGATCCAGGTCGGCCTGCGCTTGCACGCGCTCCTCGCTGCCCTCTGCCATGCGATTGATGTTGTCCTGCTCAATCCCAAAGAGCATATTCGCCTGGCGCTCGGCCGCATCCAAGCTTGCCGGCGTGTCGACCGTCAGTTCCTGAGCGCGCGCCTTCTCACGCTCCTCGCGAATCTTCTCTATATTGCCCTTGACCTTGTTGATCTTTGCCGCGTAGGAATCCGAATAGGAGTTGAGGCTCTTGGCTCCCTCGACGATCACGTGGACCGCGGAGTAGGAAGAAGATGTCGCGGCGTCCTCGCTCACATAGAACTTATAGTCCGCCGCCGAAGCAGCGCGAAAGGCGTTGACTGTCGAGTCAGAACTTACATCAGTGGGGTCGAGGACCTCAGCCGTAATGGTGTAATCGCCCGCGGCAAACTGGTCCTTGGCGCTTTGATTGGACGAGCTCGCGTCATTGGCGGCAAAACTCACCGTATCGCCGATTTTCTTGCCCGATGCCTTCAGGAACTTCGAAGTCACCGCGACTTCATCGGCGCTCTCGGGCAAATCGCCGTTCACGAGCACCGGCTGATCGATGTTCTCCTTGGAGAGACTCTGCACGACCACGCGCTCGCGCGTTGTGCCCACGGCGGTGTAGGCGGTCTCGGTGTAGATGCCCTCGGCCGTTTCGACGCCATCGACCTCTTGTATGGCGTCGAGATCATCGTCAGTCAGGCCATAGGTCGACTGCACGTTAATGTCATAGACATTTTGCTGGTCGAAGTAGGCATCAACCGAATCACACAGGTCCTCGCAACCCGCCTTAAGGCCGCACATCACGCTCACGCCAAGCGCGGTGATGACCACGATTGACAAAAAGCGCTTAAGACTGCCTCGGATTGTGCGGTAGATGCCACGGCGAAAAACCGTCGGCACCATATCGTTTGAGCTTTGGGCAGTGCGGTAGGTCGTAAAATCCTGCTCGCGCTCCGTGTTCTGCGCGTCGCGGCGTAGGCTGTTTTGGCGGTCTTGGTCCATGGGCGCTACCACTCGATCGTCTCGATAGGCACGGGATTTTGCTGGACCGTCTCGCTCTCCACGCGACCGTTCTTAAAGCGGATCAGGCGATCGGCCATGGGCGCCAGCGCGGAGTTGTGGGTGATGATGATGACCGTAATGCCCTGCTTGCGGCAAGTGTCCTGCAGCAGCTGCAAGATCTGCTTGCCGGTTTTATAGTCAAGTGCGCCCGTGGGCTCGTCGCACAAAAGCAGCTTGGGGTTCTTTGCCAGTGCGCGGGCAATGGACACGCGCTGCTGCTCGCCGCCCGAAAGCTGCGCGGGGAAGTTGGCGAGGCGCTCACCCAAGCCAACCTGGCAAAGCGTTTGCTCGGCATCGAGCGAATCAGGGCAGATTTGCGCCGCAAGCTCGACGTTTTCGAGCGCCGTCAGGTTGGGGACCAGATTGTAGAACTGGAAGACAAAGCCGACGTCGGCGCGGCGGTATTCCACGAGCTGCGCCTCGTTAGCGGAGCTCACATCGCGCCCGTCCACCGTCACGGTGCCGGAGGTTACCGTGTCCATACCGCCCAGAATGTTGAGCGCCGTGGTCTTGCCGGCACCCGAAGCACCCAAAATGATGGCGAGCTCGCCGCGCTCGACCGTAAAACTCGCGCCGTCGAGTGCGTGAATGCGGGCGTCGCCCTCGCCGTATGCCTTGATGACGTCTTTGAATTCGATATAGGCCATCGATTAATTCCCATCTGGTCGGATAACTCTTTAGTATTACCCATTTCGCACCGACCAAAAAGGGACAGGTTCATTTTGGCAGGTTTTAGAGGCGGACGGTGAAGGTGATCTGGTTGCCGTGGCCGCAGACAGAAGCGCTCCCACCATGGGCTTCGGCGATGGCACGCACCACGGATAGGCCCACGCCCGAGCCGCCCGTCTTGGAGCTGCGCGACACGTCCGCACGATAGAAGCGGTCGAACAATCGATCTAGGTCGCCTTCGGGCAGCTCGTCCACGGCGTTCGAAACGACAAGCTCGGCCGAACCTTTGCCTGCACCGCGTGAGACGGCACGCAGACTCAACTCAATTACACTGCCCTCACTCGCATAGCGCGTGGCGTTATCCAGCAGCAGCTCAACCACCTGCGCCACCGCTGCAGCATCGGCATGGGCCCGCACGCCACTCGCAATCGACGTCGACAGACGCTTGCCACGCGAAACCGCCACCGACTCAAACGGCGACGCCGCCTTGTCCACTGCCTCCGAAAGATCGATCGATATCATGGTAAAGCCCGCCGAACCCTCGTCCATGCGAGCCAAAAACACCAGACGCTCCGTGAGCGCCGTCAGCCGCGCGACCTGCTCGTGAATGCTCTGCGTCCACTCACTCTCGCCGCTCTCGATCTCTTGCACCTCATTGGCGGCGTCAATTACAGCCAGCGGCGTCTTGATCTCGTGGCTCGCATCGGTAATAAAGCGCTTTTGCTTGCTGTAGCTCTCGACCATCGGTCGAATCACCGCGCCCGAGGCACCCGCCACAATTGCCAGCACCGCCAGCCAGCCAATGCAACTGATCGCCACGCTCGCGCTCAAAAACGAATGAAAGCTTGCAAGCTCGCGCGAGCAGTCCACGAACACATAGGTGGTCTCATCGTCTTGAACGTCAGTCGTATAGCGATAATTGCCAGAAAAACCCGAGGTCCAACCCTTGGAATATAGTCCTGCAGTGATGCGTGCAGCACGCTTGGCACCCACCGCGGCAATGCGGGCCGTGTTGACATCGGTCACCTGCCCACCGGCAATCGACACCGTAAAGTAGCGCGTGTCGAAGGGAGACTCCGCCGTCATACCTTCGAAGTGCCCGGTGCGCATGACCACCCTGTCACCGGCAGCGGTCTTACCGGCGCCCACATCCTGGCCGGGGTCGGTCTTAGGCTCATCCGTCCAATCAATGCCGTTCTTGCCCGCCAAGATATAGTCCAGGCGAGCATCGGCCATCTTGCAGATATGCGAGTAGTTGACGACGTTGATGCCGGCAATGATGAGCGTAAGCACGACGGTCACGGCACCCATGGCAACCAGGATGAACTTGCGACGCAGACGACGTCCCATTGCACTGGCAGCATCGACGCGCCCCGGATTACCCGAGTCCGCTCCCATGCCGAGCTTTGTCGCCATGCGCTTCCACCACGCGCTCGCGCTCACGCTTATTCGCCCTCCTCGACAACCTCAAGCGAATATCCCTGATTGCGCGATGCGCGGATGGCCACGTTGGCACCCAGCGCCGTCAGCTTTTTGCGCAGGTACGAGATATAGACCCACACTACGTTGGCGCCTTCGGGCGCATCCTCACCCCAAACCTCGAGCATCAGACGCTCGGTGGGCATGCGCGTGCCGGCGTTGCGCATAAAGAGCTCCATAAGCTGAAACTCACGATTGGCCAGGTGCTCCTCGCCCAAAGGGCCAACGAGCGTGCACGATGCCGTGTCGAGACGCACGTTGCCCACGCTGAGCGTCGTGGCGTCAATTGCCGTCGCGGCACGCGTCATGGCACGAATGCGTGCGAGCAGTTCCTTGGCGGCAAACGGCTTGGTCAGGTAATCGTTGGCACCGGCATCCAGACCCTCGACCTTATCGGACACCTCGCTTTTGGCCGTAAGCATGATGATGGGCAGTCGCTTGCCGGCGGCGCGCGTGCGCTTGAGTACCTCAATGCCATCCATGCCGGGCATCATGATGTCCAGGATTGCGGCGTCATAGTCGTTGGCGAGCAGATATTCGAGCGCCGTCAGACCGTCGAGGGCGGTGTCGACCTCGTAGTCGCTATGTTGAAGAATCGCGGTAAGGGCACGGGAGAGGCCGGGTTCGTCCTCGGCAAGCATCAGCTTCATAGTTGTTCCTTTAGCGCACGGCTACACAGGTTTTGATACTGCCGATAATAGCGTACCAAAAGCTGCCTTAGCGCGGCCTTAGCTGCTCAACCTGCACGTTTCTAAAAACGCTGGATAGGGCTTAGCCAAACTTAAGGGGCATATGCCGAGCGCTTGGACGCATGCCGGCCGCGAAAGGACGGCGACTCGTTCTTTCAGGGCGTCTTGGCCATGCAAAGTGCTCGAACGTTAGTCCTCGTACGCGCCCTCAAGCCGAAGCAGCCACTCCTTACGGTCAAGCCCACCGGCATATCCGTTGAGCGAACCATCGGCGGCAACCACGCGATGGCACGGCACAATGATCGAAATGGGATTTCGCGCGACCGCGGCCCCCACGGCACGGGGAGACACAACGGGTGCTTCGTTTCCCGGTACACGATGTCGAGCCGCAACACGCTGGGCGATCTCACCATACGTAGCGACCTCGCCACGCGGGATAGAAAGCAGCTCAAACCAAACCTCGCGCTGAAACGCCGTGCCAATCATATGCAACGGCGGCGTAAACCGAGGCTCCTGCCCCGCAAAATAAGCATTCAGCCAAGCCCAAGAACGCTCAAGCACCGAAGATGCCGCACCATTTGCGGGACTTACCGACGACATGCCACCGGTACCAGAAACCGCGTCGGCGCCTTCAACATGTTCGGGATCTTCTTTGAGAAGCGTGGAGCCAAAGTGCTCCTGCCCCTCAAACCAAAGCCCCGTCAGACCGCGGCCATCAGCGGCAAGCAGGATTTCGCCCAAAGGCGAAGCAAACGTCGTCGTGACCACCAGCGGCTCCTTTCAAAACTTCGCAAACATAATACCGCGAACTGTGCAGACAACCCCGCAGATACGTCTGGGCGGGATCGCAATTACTTAAGCGAGGCTGTTTTCCCCAATCAAGCGAAGAAGACGCAGGGCTTCGACGCCAGAGCGGTACCTCTATCAGCTGAGCTCTAATACTTTCCCGAGAAGTGAACGAGTAAAAACGAAGCCCCGGAGCATCCGCACCTTTAGACCAAAAAACCGCAGGATTCGCGCTGCAAAACCGCAGGAAATAGCGGTCAAAATATGCCAATGCTTCGGGGGTCCAAATAAGGTCGTTCACTTCTCGGCAAAGTATTAGACCCCGATTCGCACCAACCCCAAAGTCACCTCAGGCAGCAGGCGCGAAGCGCCACAGCTGCCGGACACGCCCCACAGTCCCCCAAGGCGGCAGGCGCAAAGCGCCGAGGCCGCCGCCGGAACCAGGGCCCACAACAGCCACGTGCTCCCATCAGCCCAGCGGCCCCAACCAACAACGGCCCCATCGCAGGCCGCTCGCAACAGCGTCACCGCAGGCGGGGGCCGGGCTTAGTTTTCAGAACACTCCGCAGACCAGTGTGGCGCCTTGTCCGCAGCTCCGAAGGAGCAGGACAAGGCGCCACACATGGTCGAGGACGTTCTGAAAACTAAGCCCGGCCCCCGCCGGACAGGTCACACTACTCGCAGAGCAGCTTAGCGATCTGGACGGCGTTGGTTGCCGCGCCCTTACGGATTTGGTCGCCGCAGCACCAGAAGGTGATGCCGCGCGCAGCCTCGGGGTTCGAGATGTCGCGGCGCACGCGGCCGACCCAAATCAGGTCCTGGTCGGAGGTGTCCATCGGCATGGGGAAGCGGTCGTGTGCATCCTCGGCAGCCATATCGTCAACCAGCTTGACGCCGGGAGCGGTAGCAAACGCAGCACGGGCCTCTTCCACCGTAATATCGCGCTCAAACTCGAGCGTAATGCTCTCGGAGTGCGAGCGCAGCACAGGCACGCGCACGCAGGTGCAGTTCACGCGCAGCTCGGGCAGATGCATGATCTTGCGGCCCTCGTTTTGCAGCTTCATCTCCTCGGAGGTAAAGCCCTCCTCCTTGACGCCACCGATCTGCGGAATCAAGTTACTCGCGAGCTGGGCGGCAAATGCGCGCGGCTCGGGAATCTCCTCGCCACGGCCCAGGGCGGCCAGCTGGGCCTCGAGCTCGGCCATACCGGGAGCGCCGGCACCCGAAGCCGCCTGATACGTCGAGACGATCATACGCTTCACGCCGGCGAGCTGGTGCAGCGGCCAGGTGGGAACCAGGCCGATGATGGTCGCGCAGTTGGGGTTGGCGATAAGGCCGTGATGCCACTTGATATCGTCGGCATTGATCTCGGGCACGACCAGCGGCACCTCGGGATCCATACGGAAGGCATGGCTGTTGTCGACCACGACGGCGCCGCGCTTGACGGCCTCGGGCAGCAGTTCCTTCGCGATATCGTCGCCGGCGGCTCCGAGCACAATATCGCAGCCCTCAAAGGCCTCGGGGCAAGCCTCCTTAATCACAACCTGCTCGCCGCGGAACTCGACGGTCTTGCCCGCAGAGCGTGCGCTCGCCAGCAGCTTGAGCTTACCGACCGGAAACTCCTGCTCGTTGAGGCACTCGAGCATCTGGGTGCCCACGGCTCCCGTGGCGCCCAAAATAGCAACCGTGTACTGTTTCATGCTTCCCCCTTTAAAGGTTGTGGCTATCGCCCGCACGCCAAGCAGGCCGGATATTCTTGCCCAGTTTATACAAGAACGGGGCGGGCACGAAACCCGCCCCGTCGAAACGAAACCGAAACGAAACGCCCCGCCGTAGATTTATGAGACATGTCCCAAAAAATCACCGGGATGGCAGCTACTTGCGGAGCGCGGCCAGAGCGGGATCAACCGGCGCGGGAGCCTCCAGGTCGGAGACCTTCACAATGCCGTTTTCGTCGGAGAAGGCACGGTAAATGGTCTGAATCGCCAGGTCGAAGTCCTTCTCCTCGACACCGATAATGATGTTGATCTCGTCGCAGCTCTGCGAAATCATACGCACGCTCACGCCCGCCTGGCCAAGCATGCCAAACAGGTGGCCAGAGATGCCGGCACGACCGCGCAGGTTGCGGCCAACGGTCGCGATAAGCGCCAGGCCCTCGACAACCTCGATCTCGAGCGGCTCGACCTCCTGCTGAATGTCGCCCACGAGCGAGTACAGCGAGTCGTGCACGTCCTGCTCCTGCACCACGGCGCCAAAGCGATCGACGCCGGTGGGCATGTGCTCAACGGAAACGTCATAACGCTCGAACACCGAAAGCGCACGGCGCATAAAGCCGACACGGGGCTTGGTGCGGTCGCGGGCGACGTTGATGGCGACAAAACCGCGCTTGCCGGTCACGCCGGTAATGATGGGCTCTGCCTCGCCCTCATCAGCCGTCTCGCTAATGATGGTACCGGGGTCCTGCGGCGCATTGGTGTTCTTGATGACCAGCGGAATGCCCGCCTCGCGCACAGGGAACACGGCCTCCTCGTGCAGGACGCTTGCACCCATGTACGAAAGCTCGCGCAGTTCCTCGTAGGTAACGCGGGCAATGGGCTGAGCCTCGGGAACAATGCGCGGATCGGCAGAGTAGAAACCCGAGACGTCGGTCCAGTTCTCGTACAGGTCGGCACCCAGGCACTTAGCCAGAATCGAGCCCGAGATATCGCCGCCGCCACGGTCGAGCAGCTTGATCTGGCCCTCTCGCGTCGCGCCGTAGAAACCGGGCATAACAAAGCCGCCCTGTTGACCGTACTCCTGCACCAGCTCGGAGGTACGGTTCATGCTGAGCGTACCGTCGTGATGGAACGCCACAACCGTCGCGGCGTCCAGGAACGGCAGGCCCAGGTACTCGGCCATCAGGCGAGCAGTAAAGTACTCGCCGCGGCTCACGAGCTCCTCGGTAGAGTAGCCGCCCGAGCGGGCGCGCTCGGCAAAGGCCGCGAACTCCTCGCGGATGGGATAGGTGAGCTCCAGCTCGTCAGCAATATCAAAATAGCGCTGGCCAATGTCCTCGAGCAGTTCCTCACACGACACGTGATACTTAACGTGCGCGTTAACCAGGTAGAGTAGGTCGGTCACCTTGGTGTCGCCCTTAAAGCGGCGGCCGCAGGCGGAAACCACCACAAAACGGCGAGCAGGGTCGGCGTCGACGATGGCCTTGATCTTTTTGAAGTGTTCGGCGTCGGCGACCGACGAGCCGCCAAACTTGGCAATCTTAATCATGGGCTGGAGGTTACCTTTCTAAAAAGCCTCTGCGAACCTATTTTGCGCGCTCTGATACCATGGTTTCACCGATTGGGACCAAGGCATCCGAGGAGCAGTGTTATATGGGAACTTATCATAGTACACGAGGACGCACTTTATCGTGCTCAAGTAAGGTGGCAATCCGTACCGGCATCGCTCCCGACGGGGGTTTGTTTGTCTCGGACGAGCTCGGCACCCAGCAGGTCGATATCAGCTCGCTTGCAGATAAATCGTACTTTGAAATCGCTCAAGATGTGTTGGGAATGTTACTGAATGATTACACGGCCGAAGAAATTTCGGCGTGTGTCGACGAGGCATACCGCGGCACGTTCGCGAGTGAAGAGGTTACGCCGCTCGTCAAACTCGACGCTGCGCCGGGCGCTGACGCCCCCCAGACCTATGTGATGGAGCTCTTTGGCGGTCCCACGAGTGCCTTCAAGGACGTCGCCCTGCAGATGCTCCCCCGCCTCATGGCCCGCACTTCCGCCAAGGACGGCGGCGCCGAGCGCATCATGATCGTCACCGCCACGTCGGGCGACACCGGCAAGGCCGCGCTCGCCGGTTTTGCCGACGCTCCGGGCACGGGTATTACCGTCTTTTATCCCGAAGGCAAAGTCAGCCGCGTCCAGAACCTGCAGATGTCCACGCAGGAGGGCGGCAACGTCGCCGTCTGCGGCATCCGCGGCAACTTTGACGACGCTCAGAGCGCCGTCAAGCGCATCTTTGCCGATAAGGAGCTTGCCGAGCGTCTGGAGGCCGCCGGCACGGTGCTTTCGAGCGCCAACTCCATCAACGTCGGCCGCCTGGTACCGCAGGTCGTCTACTACTTTGCCGCCTATGCGCAGCTGCTGCGCGCCGGCGCCATCGAGGCCGGCGACGCCGTGGAGTTCTGCGTACCGACCGGCAACTTTGGCGATATCTTGGCCGGCTACTACGCCAAGCGCATGGGTCTGCCCGTCGCCAAGCTCGTCGTGGCGAGCGACAAGAACAACGTGCTTGCCGACTTCCTGACCACCGGCGTTTACGACCGTAACCGCCCGTTCTTCACGACCATCTCGCCGTCGATGGACATCCTCATCAGCTCCAACCTCGAGCGCATGCTCTACTTCCTGTCCGATGGCGACTGCGAACTCGTTGCCGGCCTTATGGAGCAGCTGGCACAGACTGGTCGCTACGAGGTTCCCGCCGACCTGCTGGCAAAGATTCAGAGCGTCTTTGGCTGCGGTTGGGCCAGCGAGGACGAGGTCCGCGCTGCCATCAAGAGCTGCTGGGACGCAAATGGCTACGTGATCGATCCGCATACTGCTTGCGGCTATCACGTCTTTGAGCAGGTCGCTCCCGCCGAGGGTGCCAAGGCCCGCGTGCTGCTTTCGACCGCAAGCCCCTACAAGTTCCCGCGCGCCTGCTGCGACGCCCTGGGCCTCGACGTTCCCGAGGATGATTTTGAGGCTATGCGTGTGCTCGAGCAGGCCACCAACACGGTCGCCCCGACCCAGCTCGCCGAACTCGAGTCCAAGCCCGTCCGCTTCGAAGACGTCTGCGACGTCGATGAGATGGCAAGCTACGTCGAGTCCGCAGCAAAAAAGATGGCTTCCAACTAAAACCCCTTATAAGGCGCCGGCGAAAGCCGGCGCACCTTCTTTCATCAGATAACCCCCGGGATGATGACGAACGCGCACAGCGTGCCTGGCTGTTTAGTTCGTCGCGAGTTCCGCACGCAAAGGAAAGCACTTAATGTGCTTTCCGTCTTGCGCAGGACTGCCCGAGCAGCGAACTAAACAGCCAGGCACGCCAGGAGGACTCACATGATCAAGATCACCGTCCCAGCAACGAGCGCCAACCTAGGCATCGGCTACGACACCCTCGGCATGGCCGTCAGCCTCTACTCGCACTTCACCTTCGAGCGCGCCGACAAGCTCACCATCACGGGCTGCCCCGAGGAGTTCCAAAACGAGAATAACCTGGTCTACGTGAGCTTTGTGGATGCACTGGCCGCATGGGGCGAGCCGGCCTTCCCCGTCGCTATCGACATTCAGACCGACGTGCCCGTCGCCCGCGGCCTGGGTTCCAGCTCCACCTGCGTCGTCGCCGGCATCATGGCGGCCGCCGCGCTGACAGGCCACACCGTCGACCGCGCCGAGCTCGTCCGCATTGCCACCGAGGTCGAGGGCCATCCCGATAACGTCGCCCCCGCCATCCTGGGCGGCGCCGTCTGCTCCTTTACGCCGACCGACTCGCTGCCCCAGTGCCTGCGCTACGAGGTAAGCGACAAGCTTCGTTTTATTACTGTGATTCCGCCCTACGAGGTGCATACGAGCGAGGCGCGCAAGGTTGTGCCACAGGAGATTCCACTCTCCACCGCCGTATGGCAAATGGGCCGCATCGCCGGCATGACGCGCGGCCTGGAGACCGGCGACCTTGACCTGATTGCCGCCGCCAACGACGACCGCATCCAGGAGCCCTATCGCCGCCGCCTCATCCCCGACTATAATGCCGTGCGCGACACCTGCCTTAACGGAGGCGCCAAGACCATCTGGATTAGTGGCTCGGGCTCGACCCTCATGGCTGTGACCGACGACACCATCGTGGCAAAGTTCCTGCAGGTCAAGCTGCGTGAGCAGTTCCCTAAGTGTGATACGCATATCCTGACGTGCGACACCGAGGGCGCCCAGATCGAATACCTGTAGCGCCCTGCCTCATTGCTCTCACCGGCCCCCTTGGGGCTTCCCCTGAAAACGTCCTCGATCATGAATTGCCCCGTCGTGCGCTTCGCGCGACGGGGCAATTCGATCTGACGCTCCTATTTGGCAAGGTGTTTTTTAGAATCCATTTTGCGCTCGGCCTCG
>CABUIE010000011.1 GCA_902491565.1 uncultured Collinsella sp. | reverse complement strand
TTGGGGCCAGGCCCGATTTTGCCTCTTGACAATGTCCTGCTCATATTAAAAGGAACGTCCCTATCTGCCATCTACGCGCTTGGGCATCCAGGCATGGGGTTGGCCCTCGTCTTCGTAATCTACCGGGGCAATTTGCGTGTAGCCCGCCTTTACATAGAGCGGCAGCACGTATTCCTGTGCATGCAGCTTAATAAGCTTTGCGCCGGCATCGCGTGCACACGCATCACTGGCCTCGACGATCGCACTCGCCAATCCGCGACGACGCATAGCCGGCAGCACTGCGACGCGCCCCATAATGTAGGTCTCCCCCGCCGCAACGCCTTCGTCCATGTCGCATGCCGGCAACACCGGGGCCTCTGCGTCAGCCACGCGCTCAAGCTCTTCGGGAAACACGCGCGAGCAACCGGCAAGCTCGCCGTCTACATAGAGCGTCACATGAATGCAGTTCGGATCCTCGTCGATAGCGTCGAACTCATTCTCGTAGCCCTGCTCGTCCATAAAAACGACGCGGCGCACCAACGCCGCGTCATCAAAGCATCCCGTCTTAAGTTGAATATCCATGGCTGCCCCTTCATTCAATGCGAACGTTAGGGACAGATTTTAGCGAAAATGAGCTCCGCGCACGCTAAACTTCGCGCGAGCCTTCGCCAGGCAATCGTAATGACCCACGTTATGGGCATCGCTCGCGATGAAGCTGTACAGGTTCTGATCGAACAGGCGCTGTGCCGGCTTTTTCTCGCGACCAAAGCGACCGCCGGCAATAAAGTCCGCCGAAGCCTGCAGCTTGCAGCCCATATCGACCAGGCGCTCCGCCACGCTTACATCCTTTTGAACCGCACGATAGCGCTCAGGATGAGCGATGATCACCTGGTAGCCACGGCACTGCAAATCGTAAATCGTGTTCTCGTACTCTCTAAACGCATACGCATCGGCATGCGTCGAAAGCTCGAGCAGAAACTCGTTGGTTCCATCGAAATGCAAGTGCTCCGCGGCATCGATACCAAGCTCAACGAGCTTTCGATGGTTGACCTCGAAGCCCATCTGGAGCGGAAAACCGTCAGCGTTATCACGCAGCAGCTCAAAGGCATCCCACATCTTGTCGTAATCAAAATAGGGATCACGGCAGTGAGGAGTGCAAACGATTCTGGTTACACCGGCCCGCTTGGCAGCCTCGAGCATCGCCAAGCTCTCATCGAGATCGGCGGCGCCGTCGTCTACACCCGGCAAGATATGGCAATGAATGTCACGCATAGGTCAGCCTTAATCAACTAAACGTTTGCTCGGTTGGTGAAGATGCCCTTTTTGGAAGTCCCCTGATCGTCGGAGCCCTTCTTCACCTTCTTACCGTCCTTGGTGTAGTAGGAGTAGTAGTACTCGCTGGTCTCGGTCTCGCAGTAGTTCATAACGGTACCAATGAGCTTGACCTTCTCGGACTTCTTAAGCTGACCGATGGCGTTGAGCGCCTCCTCGCGCTTGGTGAAATCCTCACGCACGACAAAAAGCGCACCGTCGGTCAGACTTGCGATCTCGGCAGCATCGATGAAGGTGCCGACCGGGGGAGCATCAAAGATGACGTACTGGAACTTGGCGGACAGTGCCTTTACCAGCTTGGCAAAGCGGTGAGAGACGATGATGTCGGCAGGATTGGGAATATGCGGCTCGGCATCGAGGAAGTAGAAGTTCTTCTGACCCGTCTCGACAATCGCCTGGTCAATAGAAACCTGCTCGGAAAGGACTGCATAGAGTCCGCCGCGGGAGCGGACGCCGAGCATATCGGCAAGGGACCTGCGACGCATATCAGCCTCGACCAGCAGGACGCTCTTGCCGCTGGTGGCGATAGCCTGGGCAAGGTTGATGGAAACCGTAGACTTGCCCTCGTTGGGAATCGAGGACGTAACGGTGATGGTGCGAATGGGGTCGTCCACGCTCGCAAAGCGGATGTTGGCCAGAAGGGTCTTGGCGGCATTCTGTACAACGAGCTTATCGGTGTTCTTTGCCTTAGCCATGCCTATTTACCACCTTTCATAGCCGGAATTCGGCCAACAACGGGAATGCCCAGGAGCTCTTCCGCCTCTTCGGCACCGCGGATGCGGGTATTGAGCATGTCTGCCAAAACGACATAGGCGACTGCGATAAAGATACCGGCGAGGAACGCGACGGCAATATACAGCGTGCGCTTGGGGCCGCTGGGGGCTTCGGGGGTCTTAGCCTCGTCGATAACGTTGATGCTCTGGGCAGCGCCGACGTTCTGAGCGACCGTACTCACCGAGCTAGCTATGGCCTTTGCGACCTCAGCCGTCTCCTTGGCATCGGTGCCGGTAACCGAAAGCGTAATGACACGCGTGGTGGTCTCGGAGGAAACAGACACCTTGTAGTCATCCAGATCGGTGAGGCCCAGTTCCTTGGCGGCGCCGCTCTTAACGCTATCGCTATCCAGCAGCGTGGCGATATCGTTGGAAAGCATCTGGCTCGCCGAGAGATCGTTGTAGCTCATCTGGCCGCTATCGTCGGTCTTGGCGAGAATGTACATGCTCGTCGTCGCGGTATAGGTGTTGTCCATCGCGGCGAAGGACACGATGCCCATGGCGATCGCGCAGACCACCGGAAGGGTGATGACCAGCTTGAGGTGCTTCTTCAGCAGCTGGAACAGTTCGAGAAGGGTCATGCAGCTTGCCTTTCATTTCCCCAGTTCGGATTGACAAAACTATCCGTATGTTATCGCATCTTTTTACCGAGACCAAACTCTATACATAAGAAACAGGCTCTCCTGTAAAAATGTCGGAAGCAATCGTAAAATTGCACAACAACGCCGCACCCGAAAGTCAAATGCGGCGTCTACATCAATACCTATGTTGTATCGCTATGCGAATGGCTCGTCCTGCTGTATGGGAAACGTCACCGTAATGGTGGTTCCCACGCCCAACTCGCTCGACAGATCGAGCGTGGCGTGATGATACAGGGCCGCATGCTTGACAATGGCAAGCCCCAGACCGGTTCCGCCGCGCGCCTTGGACCTACTCTTGTCCACGCGATAGAACCGCTCAAATACCTTGCCCTGTTCTTCAGGCGCGATACCGATTCCCGTGTCGGCGACCGCAAGGAACGGATGGCCTTCGTCGTTGGTGCCGCACTGCAGCGTAACCGTACCGCCGGGTCGATTGTAGCGGATGGCGTTGCTTGCCAGATTATAGATGAGCTCGTCAATCAAGCGCGACACGCCCTCGATGACCACAGGCTTGGTCTCATGACTTATCGTCACATTCGCCTGACGGGCGACCTGTTCAAGACGCTGCTCGACCGCGTAGATGGCACGCGAGAGCTCAATAGGCTCCGTGGACCCAATGGGCACCGCCTCGCCCTCAGCTGCACGCTCGGCCTCGTCCAAGTTAGACAGCGTAAGGATATCGTTGACAAGCGCTGCCAAGCGGCCCGCCTCACGATAGATGCGACCGCCAAAGTTGCGCAGGTCGCCCTCGCCCTCGACCATGCCGTTTGCGATGAGCTCGGCATAGCCCGAAATCGCCGTAAGCGGCGTCTTGAGCTCATGGGTGATATTCGCCGTGAACTCGCGGCGCATACGGTCGTTGTCCGCCAGCACCGCCATTTGGCGCTTGAGCTCCTGGCGATGCGACTCAATACGCTCAAGCATGGGGACCATCTCGGCATAGGCGTGCTCATAGCTACGGCGTGGGTGGTCCAAATCCACCTCTTGCAAAGGCGCGATGATGGCACGGGACTCGCGGCGCGCCATAAAAAACGAGAGTACCGCACCCGCTGCTGCGATAAGCAGCATCGGCGCCACCATCGACAGCAAAATCGCCGCAACGCCAGGCTGGGCCTGCGCCAAGCGGACAACCTGGCCGTTATCAAGGGCGACGGCGCGATACAGCATAATCTCGTCGAGCGTAGAGCTTGCGCGCTCCGCGGAACCCGAACCACTCTCAAAGGCCTCGATGACCTCGGGGCGATCGCCATGGTTGGGCAGTGTGGAAGGCGACGCCTCGTTGTCGTAGGCAACCGATCCATCCTTGTTAATCAGCGTGATGCGCAAGTCCTCTCGATCGAGGCTACGCAAGAACGGGATGGGCTCCTGCTGCTCGTCGAGGGCGGCAGCAATGAGCTCGGTTTCTTGCGCCAGGTTGGCACTCGTGGCATCCGCCAAGGTGTTTTGCACAAAGAACGCACCCAGCACCGTAAACGCCACGATAACCGCCATGGCGCAGACAAAGATCGTCACAAAAACGCGGTGCGACAGCGTATGTTTTCCCTGGGGGGCGAAGACCACGGGTTACTCCTCCGATGCGGTGGCCGCGGTGTCGTCACCTTCGGCACCATCACCGGCAGAAGGCTCGGCCAAGCGGTAGCCCACGCCGCGCACGGTCTCGATGGCGCTGGCATGCTCGCCCAGTTTTTGGCGAAGCGTCTGCACGTGCACGTCAACGGTGCGCGAACCGCCGTCGAAGTCCCAGCCCCACACGCTCTGCAGCAACGACTCGCGGGTAAAGACCACGCCGGGCTTGCGCATGAGGTACTCGAGCAGGTCGAACTCGCGCAGGGTGAGCTTAAGCGACTCGCCGGCAACAGTCACCTCACGATGGCTGGGCGAGAGCACGATGTCGCCCACGCTGAGCACATCGCTTGCCTGTTTGACCATGCCGCCGCGACGCAGCAGTGCGCGGCAGCGGCTGGCGAGCTCCATGAGCGAAAACGGCTTAGTCAGGTAATCGTCGGCACCGCCATCGAGCGCCATCACCTTGTCGAGCTCGGTATCCTTGGCGGTAAGCATCATGATGGGCACCGTCGCCGTCAGGCGATCGGCACGCAGTCGACGCATAATCGCCAAGCCATCGGTATCGGGCAGCATGATGTCGAGCAGGACGGCATCGGGTACCCGTCGCGCCACGGCAGCCTTAAACTCACCGTCGCACGAAAAGCCTTCGGCCTCAATCCCCTGCTTGCGCAGCGCATAGACCGTCAAATCCCTGATGTTGTCATCGTCCTCGACGTAATAGATCATGTTGAACCCCTTTGCGGCCGGCATGACCGCATCTTAACCCTAAAGGTACCTTTACTAGATGGTATCAGCCAAAACGCCCCGTCAAATAATCCGCCGTGCGCGGATCGGTCGGATTCTTGAAGAGTTGCGCGGTGGGCGCGTGCTCCACCAGCTCACCCAGCAAAAAGAATGCGACCGAATCGGAGATACGCGCCGCCTGCTGCATATTGTGCGTAACGACCACGAGCGTGCAGGTCTCTTTGAGCTCGCAGGCCAGCTGCTCCACCACCAGCGTCGACACAGGATCGAGTGCCGAGGTCGGCTCGTCCATCAGCAGAATGTCGGGCTGCACGGCAAGTGCGCGGGCGATGCACAGGCGCTGCTGCTGGCCGCCCGAAAGACCCAGACCCGACTCTTTGAGCTTGTCCTTGGCCTCGTCCCACAGGGCGGCGCGTCGCAGGGAGTCTTCGACCAGCTCGTCGAGCACGACGCGATCGCGCACACCCATACCGCGCGGCCCATAGGCGACGTTGTCGTAGATGCTCATGGGAAACGGGTTGGGGCGCTGGAACACCATGCCCACGCGCTGGCGAAGGCGGCAGATGTCGTAGTCGCCCAGGATATCTTGACCATCGAGCGCAATCTTGCCCTCGATTCGGCAGTCCTTGATGCCGTCGTTCATGCGGTTAAAGCAGCGCAGCAACGTGGACTTTCCGCAGCCCGAAGGCCCGATGAACGAGGTAATCTGCTTGTCGCGGATCTTGATATTCACGTCCTTGAGCGCATGGTGGTCGCCATAGAACAGGTCGAGGCCCTCAACATCGATTCGCGTCGGCGAGGCGGCAAGATCCTCTGCCGTGGGGCGAGTCGCATCCCCAACCTCGCGCTCGTGCGCGGCCTCGGCCTGCGCTTTCATGAGTTCTTCAAGCTCCGTGGGCTCCACAGCCGCAGCAGCCGTCATACCGCATACCTCCACATCGATATCAATTCAGCAGTATCGATAGTAGGAATCGCGGCTCATATGCACGTGAGCGCATTGTCAAGTGTTTGTAAGGGCACGCTGGCTATGCGGCGGGCAGCTCGATGGTGAATATCGTGTGTTCGGGCGTCGATTCACATGCAACGGTACCGCCGTGCGCGCATACGATCTCCTTGGCGATGGCAAGCCCCAGTCCAGCGCCGCCGCGATTGGTCGCACGCGCCGCATCCAGGCGATAGAACTTCTCAAAGATCACCTTGAGCTTAGCCGCAGGGATGGGATCGCCCTGATTGATAAAGCGCACGCGCACGCCACCGCCGTCCCGGCGTCTGGCCTCGATCGTGATGGTCGAGCCCTCATAGCTATAGGCAATAGCGTTTTTCATGATGTTGTTGAACACGCGAGCCATTTTGTCGCCATCCACGAGCACCGTCAGGTCCTCGCGAATATCAACTTGGACTTCCTTATGCTGCTCGTTGAGGATGGGATAGAACTCGTCAGCCACCTGAGCCAGCAGCAACCCCAGATCAACATAGCCGCGCGTGAGCACGATATCGTGGAAGTCAAAGCGCGTGATATCGAAGAACTCTTCGATGAGCGTATCGAGCCGGTGCGCCTTGTCGAGCGCCACGCCCGTAAAGTGCGCACGTTGCTCAACCGGCAGCTCGGGAGCCTCTTGCAGCAGCGAAAGATAGCCCACTACGCTCGCAAGCGGGGTGCGTAGGTCATGTGCCAAGTACGTAACCAGATCGTCCTTGCGATGCGACTCGTCACGCAGAGCTTGCTGCACCTTGCGCTCACGGTCACGCACGCGGTTAAGGGCGCCCTCGACCTCCAAGAAGTCGCCGTCGATGTTGTCCCAGGTGTCGGGGTGATCGATCAGGCGATCTTGAATACGAGCGGCCAGCACACAATCGGCATGCTGCTCGCCCTGTTCGTAGCCCTGGTAGTACAGGGCTCGGCCGCACAAGAACATCACGCACGCGGCAAGCGCCAGCACAAAGCCAAGCATGTTGAATACAAAGCCGGCATCGAACAGCACCGGCCCTTCGATGCCGCCGAGCGCCATGGCGCCAATCGCCAACGTCATGGCCCACGCGGCGCCGCCAATCACCACGCAGCGGCGCACGATCTCAAATCGATCGATCAGCAAAAAGCCAACAAGCAGCACCGCCAAGATTCCGACGATGTTGTCGATGCCAATCAGCAGCAGGCTCAGCAAAAAGAGCAGCACCGTTGCAAGCGCACGGTTGTCGACGACCGACCTCACGTAATCAAAGAGCCGATCGGGTACCTCGAATGCCTGCCTATCGTCTTTTGTCATATCCACTTCCCCACCATCAAAGGCGTTATTCGATTATGTAGCCGACGCCCCAGACGTTTTTGATAAAGCGCGGCTTTTGTGCGTCGTCGCCGATCTTTTCGCGCAGGTGGCGAATGTGCACCATCACCGTATTGTTGGAGCCGGGCATAAAATCCTCGTTCCACACCGCACGGAACAGGTCCTCCACGGCCACCACGCTGCCGCGATGCTCGACCAGATACAGCAAGATTGAATACTCGGTGGGTGTGAGGCGTACCGGTGCACCGTCCACCGTCACGGAACGAGCGTCGCGGTTGATCTCCAAGCCGTCGAGCTGAATGGTCGGCGACTCGGCCGCCTGTGCACGGCTACCGTAACTGGTGTAGCGGCGAAGCTGAGCGTGCACGCGCGCGATGAGCTCCAGCGGGCGGAACGGCTTAACCACGTAATCGTCCGCGCCAAGCGAAAGGCCCTCGATCTTGTCTTGCTGGGCATCGCGCGCCGTCAGCATGATCACGGGATAGGTATGGCTGGAACGGATCGTACGCAGCAGCTCAAAGCCATCGATATCGGGCAGCATGACATCAAGCAGCGCCAGATCGAACTCCTGCTCCAAAATCGCCTTGGCAGCATCGGCCCCGCTATAGGCAATCTGGACATCAAAGCCCTCTTTTGTAAGGTAGATGCCAACCAAGTCGGCGATGGCCTTCTCGTCATCAACTACCAAAATGCGCTCGTTCATGCGTGCTCCTCTCGCGCTCCATTATGCCTGAGGCGACGCACGCCACACACAACAAGCGTGGGTGATTAAGTCGGCCTTAAGCACCCTTGTGCCCGTTCGGGTGCGGATGTGGGCCAAGCGCGCACGCGATGATCGCCGACGCCGGCAAACGATATACTCTAGTTTCAGAAGAGACCATCCCGTCGAAAGCGAAATCTGTGAAGTCCCTCACCTCTTTTGCAAAGCGCTCAGCCCAGCTTGCCGCCGGCTTTGTCTGCGCTATCGCCCTTGCCGCTGGCGCGCCCACCGTCGCCGGCGCCCAAGTGCTCACGACCGACAATGTTTGCGGCAAAACCGCCGATGCGCGCGGCATCACGGCCGAAAACCTGCCCGATATCGATGCGACCAATGCCCTCGTCATGGGCAAAGACGGCACCGTCTACTATGGGCGCGGCGCCGATGAGCAGGTCAAGATTGCCTCGATCACCAAGGTCATGACCGCAATCCTAACCGTCGAGAATTGCAAGATGGACGAGAAGGTCACGGTGAGCAACGCCGCAGTCACCGTGGGCAATTCGACCGCCGGCTTGCTCGAAGGCGACAAGCTTACCGTGGAGCAGGCGCTGCGCGGCCTGATGATTCCCTCGGGCAACGACGCCGCCATCGTGCTCGCCGAATATGTGGGCAAGAAGATCGACCCTAAGACCAAAGACGCCGAGGCCACATTTGTGAAGGCCATGAACGAGCGCGCTAAGAAGCTCGGCTGCACCGGTACGCTTTTTGAAAACCCGCATGGTCTGGACTTTGATGAGTGGGCTGGCGATATGCACTCAACCGCACACGACGTAGCGCTGATGATGCAGGAGGCCATGAAAAACGACACGATCCGCGAGGTCGTAGCGAGCGAGGATTCCTGGATCGAGGCCACGGGCGCCGACGGCACCGACCATTCGCATTCCATGGACACGCATAACTATTTGCTGGGCCAAGATGGCAACATCGGCGGCAAGACCGGCACCACCGACGACGCGGGCTATTGCTTTACGAGCGCCTACAACCGCGACGGCGACGAGATCTACACCGTCGTTTTGAACTCCACCACCACCGACCAGCGCTTTACCGATACCGCAACCCTTGCCAATTGGTACTACGGTCACAAGGCGGCGGTCGCAATCGCCAACACGCAGGAAAAGACCGCCAACGGCAACCCGCTTATGGCGCGCATCAGTCAAACCGACTGGACGGATAAGACGATCGACGCCACGCTCGCCGATCCTACGGCGCAAGCGACCGTGTTTTCCCTTGCCGGCGAGGTGACCGAAAAGGTTAGCTACGACGATCTTTCGGGCACGGTGCATGTTGGCGACAAGGTAGGCAGCGTTACGCTCAAGCAGGACGGCACCAAGGTCGCCGTCATGGACCTGGTTGCCGACGAGGAAGGCACAGGGCCGAATCCCATTGAATGGCTCCTCGTGAAGCTCGACCGCCTGGGCCGCCGCATCGACAACCGGCCACTCACGGCAGAGAGCGAGACCGTAGCCAAGGCGCCCGAGGTGTAGGGCTGGGGGAACATTACATTTGAGATTGGAGAGGCGTCCAACGGGCGCCTCTTTTTGAATACCTCTTAAACGGGATGCGTCAGAATCACCAAAGCGACATTGCTAGCCGTTTACCTTCGCTGTGTCTTTTCGGACCTTGAAAACGGGTCCACCGGGCATGCTAGTAGATCCTTTCGACCTCCTTGGTCAAGGCCCTGAAAAGGTCCCCAGCTGAGGGGTCTGCCCCAGGACACAGCGATTGCCAGGCACCCGTTTCTCCGATGGTGCCCGCACTCGTCATAACAAGATCGTCGCTCCGCCTGCGAATGGAGACACTAACGGAGCGGCCATTATGGAACCCATGGATATCGACTTTATTTATGCGCCCATCAGCTAGATAACTAATCATGACATTGATGCTGTCACCATACTCCGGCAATTCGAAGCCGTGGGAATCCATCAATAGCTTCACGTCCTGATGGTAAATGCGGGCCTCGACGACATTCTTGGGCATCTTCCCCGTCTTTGTTGGAGAGCAAAAGCTGATGCTTGGCTCCTCTTCGCTCATGCCTCGGTCAAACCTAAGCATGCACGGGCATACCGACTCAATGGTTCGCAAGGCGTCCGCCGCGACCTTTTCCTCGGTAAACATCTCCACGTCGATGCCGTTTTCTTCCATATAGGCACGGTTTTTACGTTGAAGCTCTAGCCGAGCCGCAGCCTCCCCATCTCCACGCTGTTCCCAATTTCCGGAGTCGGCGACATTTCGATCGAATGTAGAATCAACGGAACATGGCGCTTGCTGTTGAGTCTGATCACTGTCGCCGAGACGCCTTAGCTCGGAGCGTCTCATCAGTAGTGTCACAATATCAAACAGCCAACCAAATCCAAAAAGGCCAAAGGTAAAGAGATATAGAAAGAAGCTACCCCACATCCGTGCATACGCCCTATGAGCGCCCGACCACCCAAGAAGGAAGCATAGCAAAAGCGCCTTGTTTGCCCTGTCAACCGACGTAATCTCTCGAGTGAGAGATTTCTGTTCAGGCTTCGCCAAAGGTGTAATTTCATGCGATGAAACAGTAATTGAGGACGTCCTTGACGCCGAGCTCCGAGCGCCTGATTTAGCAACGGCGCGAGCGACATCCCCAACTCCGACGGTCGTTCTGCTGTATACGGCATTGTAAGCAGCCTTCTTCGGATTTTTGATCCACCCCATGCCCTTCTTACCATAGCCGGGGATTATCGCCCGCTTTACCGCGCGCTTCGCTCTGCCGGTCGTTCTTGCCTTGAGTGATGTCTTTAGATTCGGCTTACGCAGCCCGACCTTTACCATATTTCTACTCCATCCCCTCGGAACCCCACACCGGGGTGCACGAGCACGCCTGGGTCTCCCCGTTTTCAAGCGCCCCGTGTTTGCCTAATGTTCACGCCCTTTCGGACTCTAATCCCCAGCTGCCATTCTTGATAATAAAAAAGGGCCCCAAATGGGCCCCTTCTTCAAAGTCATACTGGCGGAGAGCTGGGGATTCGAACCCCAGATGCCCTTTTGGGGCATACTCGCTTAGCAGGCGAGCACCTTCGGCCTCTCGGTCAGCTCTCCGTAACAGCCGTTCTATAGTAACCAAACAGCCGAAGTTGGGCAAGGGGAATTTTGAGGCGTTTCCTCTTTTACCTCTCTTTTACCAGTAAACGTCTCAGTCAATCATCTCAACCTGTAACATCTGCAGGCCGTAATCCCCTCCAGATGTTACAGGTTGAGACAAAGATACAAGGACGGCCCCAGCGACAGCGCGGACAGCCCATTCTTTATTAGTCCTCTCGAACGGTCTCCAACAGATAATCGCGCATGTATGGAATTGCAAACGAAACACGGCCATAGCCCGCGGGCTCAATCAACCCCGCATCGATCAGACGCTTGCGATATGACCCAACTTTGTTCGCCGACAAACCCATCTTCTTGGCGATATCGCCGTTGGCGATATCGACGCCCTCGCATTGAGCCATCGCCGCGAGATACTGAAACTGCCGTTCCGACACCCTGCGCAGCGCTGGGGCAATCACCATAGCATTAAAGCTATCAAGAGCCGCCTGGATACCCTTACGAGCCGCCTCTTCGCTCACGCTCTCCGCCCCACTGCGCGCAGCAACCTGCCAAGCGTAATATCCGACCAGCTGGACCATAAAGGGATAGCCTGCCGAAGCTTTTGTTAATAGCTCAGCGGCACCTTTGTCGAGCTCCTTGCCCGCTCGTCTCATCGTATCCTCAAACGATCCGCCAACTTCAAAATCGGAAAGCCGAGTAAGTTCAACATGTTTGGCTCGCTGAAGGAACGTCAACGTATCATCCACCACCACGCCATCTACCGATGTCGGCAGCCCGGCGAAAGCGAAAGCGACATTCGCTCCTTGGCGGATCAAGAGCTGCATCTCATTGCCTAGCTCGCGCATTTCCTCAGTTGAGGCATCCTGGATCTCGTCGAGCGTAATGAGCAGACCACCGCGCTTCGCAGCATCGTACATCGCCTCGCCCAGATGAGAGGCCGACTTCGACATCTCCATGGAGCCAAGGCTGACCCCTAAAATCGATGGGGAAATCGAGATTGATTCAAGACGAACGTTTCGCTGCAGAGCCTCGAGGATTCTATTGCAAAAACCAGCATTGGAGGCAACGTCAACGACCTCGAATCCTTTTTTGCGTGCAAGGTCACCCAATGCATTAAGGAGCACCGTTTTACCTGTGCCTCGGACGCCCGAGATGCGCATGAGTCGATCGGGGGCACCAGGACCATTCTCAAGAGCCTCGGCAAAGTCATCCAAAACAGTGTCCCGTCCGATAAGCTCAGGCGGATTCATGCCCGCCGTTGGCTTAAAGGGGTTAACAGCTTTCGTCATTCTGCCCTCCTCTGCTAGTTTTAACAACTTTAACAAAGTTTAGCAACTTTAGCAGAGTTTAACAGTTTTAGCAGGCTCGGCGGCTTTATGCCTTACCAATCCTGCCGGGTCCTCCCGCCCGCGCCGATACAAATAGCGCGGTGCGGCCCCTCTATATCGCCCCTACCCCAGCGAGCGGTTGAGGGAGCCGAGCTCGTCGTTGCCCATGGTGCGCCACATTTGGAAGATGCAACCGCGTGCCAGGAAAAAGAAGCCGTTGTCGACCAGTTGCACAGCGGCATCTGCCAGCTGATTCGTCACGGCGGACACTGGCGGCAACTCAAGTCCAGCCTTGCGGATAGTCTCGCCCGCTTCCTCGAACGTCGGAGGCTCGCTAACGCCCATCTCGTTCATAAGGCCCTGCATTTCTTCCAGCGCGCTACTGCCCGACTCCTCGCCGCGCGGCACGAGACGGTAACAAGCCAGCGCCAGGTCGAGCTGATCGCAATTCCAATAGGCAAACGCCAAGCGATAGAACAGGTAGCCGATTGCAGAACGATCGCTGGCAATACGTAGGCCGTGGCGCGCCACCTCGATAATCTCGTCAAAGCGCTCCAGACGCGCAAGCACGTTGATGAGCGCAAAGTGCGATTGCATGGACGAGCGCGCCAGATCGTAAAGATGGCGCACCTCGGGCAGCGCTCGTTCAAAGTCCTCTTGCTCGGCGTAAAAGCTGCAGATCTCGTGCTGGGCAAAGTACAGCGCATCGGGCGCACGAAGGATTCGCACAGAGCGGTCTTCTTCCAACACCGGTAGCACCATGCGCACCAGCTGGTTATCGCAAAACTGCGTTTGAACCGGACCTGTCGCCAAAAGCTCGGCGACGGCGCACTTAGCCTCCAACTCCTCGACAAGACGGGAAAAGCCTTCAAAAGCACCTGTACGGTCGACTTTTGCCTGCTCGCGCAATTCAACAACACGGGCCACGTATGGGTCATCGTCCTCTTCCATGACCTCCAACTCGTCAGCCTTATCGGCGAGCAGCAGATCGCGCAGCGCCGGCGGCAGTGTGCGATGGTCATCACGCGGACGAGCATGAACCTCCGCAGGCTCAATCGTCTCCGGAGCGGTTGACTCATACGCCTCAAGCACACGCTTGCACGGCATATCGTCCATGTCCATGCTCTCAAGATCCTTGGCGACAGGCACGCAATCGGCCAGATAGGCCGCGCGCCCAAAGAAATACGTTGCGACAACGCGCTCGCCCTGCTCACTGTCGGGAGCAGCAATCTGCACATAGCAGCGCGTGATGCAGGTGCCCGCGGCAAAACACGCTGCCGCAAGCGTGAGTGCCACGCGCGCATCGTGCTCCGCGGCCCAGATCGCACGCGTGTCCTCTTCCAGCTCGCGCCAGGCGTCATCTTGAGCGTCGTATTCACGTTGCGGCATGGCATTCACGACAGAGTGCCCAAACCGAACGAGCATAATCCCCTCGGCAACATTTGCCCGATAGGTATAGTCGAGCCGCGTGACCACGTTGAGCGCCTCGACAATACGCGCGAAGCGGGTACGCACATCCCACTCACCGCCCGGCTGGCAAGCCACCGTACCCGGTTTGCCCCACGGGTTATCGCTCGAGGTCGTATCGAGCAGTCGGGGAACATCGTTGGTCGTCTTGGCGATATGCCACGCATCAAAGAGCGCGCAGCCCTCAAGGCTCGGCGAGGATGCCGCAGGGGCCAATCCGGCCCCGATGCGCTCGAGGATGCCGGAGAGGCGGTTGAGACGGCACTCGATGGCAAGCAGCATGTCAATCTCGCCCTGGTCCAGCAGGCTACGATCAAAATTGAGATAGAACAGCTTCGACCGGTCGATGCGCGCTAGGCTCATTTCGGACTTGGCGGCAATGGTGCGCAGACGGGGCAAGTCGACCTCGCTCATAAGGGCGGCGGCATAACGCTCGATACCGCTCGGATTCTCGGCATGGTCAACGCGGTAGAGCAGCGTCTCGATAGCGTCAGGTAGCGGTGCCGTGTTAAAGCCCAAAAACACCTCGACCGGCTCGGGCAACTTTACGAGCTTGATCTTGTCGACAACGTTTTGCATGTCCGCATCGAGACCGTCGGCGTCCGCCGTGTTCGCAACAGCGCTTTCGGAGTTGGCAAATATCACGTAGCGCAGGAACATCGATGCCATGAACTCGCCGTAAGGAAGGGAGCGGGCCGAATTCCATGTATCGTGATCGGACTGCTCGCGCATGGGGCCTTCGGGAGAGCCGACGGTTCGCGCGCACGTACGCATTGCACCGCTGGCTTCCCTTACCATAATCTCACCAATACTGGAATCCGACTCGTCAAGGACCAGTTCCATGTCGGGATCGTTGGGCAGCGGAGCCTCGCTAACGGGGCGGTCCACCTTGTACACCTCACCCGAAACGCTTACGTAGCCCAAAAGCGACACATGACTTTTGCCAACGAATTCGACGACATAACAAGATTCATGCTGGTCCTCGCCAAAGAGTTTCCAGACCACGCCATATGAGCGTCCCGCAGGCTGCTCGGGCATCGCCGGAAAGCGCTTCTTGGGATCGAGAAACCTGAGCTTGTATGTCGGACGCTCTGCCACGAAGTATCACCCTGATCGGTCGTTGAGAGAAGGAGTGGTCGCGGATAGGCCGCGATACCTACTCGGAATCTTACACGAGTCGATAAGAAATCGTCCGCTTCACGCCCGCGCCTCGACCGAGGTTCGAATCCATGCAGTGCTTACGTAAAAGAAAAGCCCCCGTTGCCGGAGGCTTCAAGTTCAATTGGTGCGGCGTATAGGATTCGAACCTATGACGTTCTGATTCGTAGTCAGACCCTCTATCCAGCTGAGGTAACGCCGCGACTTGTTGATTATTATGCACATCGACTGAATAAAGGTCAAGCATTTTTCGAAAAAAGTTATTGAATTTGATTTTTACTCATTTAGACCACTTGATGCGATCTTCGACGCATCGCGATATAAGAAAAGCTCCCGTTGCCGGGAGCTTTAAAATCAATTGGTGCGGCGTATAGGATTCGAACCTATGACGTTCTGATTCGTAGTCAGACCCTCTATCCAGCTGAGGTAACGCCGCAACGCACGGATTATTATGCACGTGACCCCTCGATGGGTCAAGCGACAATTTGGAAAAATTTTACGAAGTGATGATTAAGATGCTCGCGCCTCGACCGAGGTTCGAATCCGTGCGGTGCCGGCGTAAAAGAAAAGCCCCCGTTGCCGGAGGCTTCAAGTTCAATTGGTGCGGCGTATAGGATTCCGCGCATCCGCTTCGCGGATCCGCACCGACTTCGCCCGCCTGCCGGCGTCCTCGCCCGCTCGCTAAAAACGCTTCGCGTTTTCTTGACGCTCGCGCCTCGACCGAGGTTCGAATCCATGCGGTGGCGGCATAAAAGAAAAGCCCCCGTTGCCGGAGGCTTTAAGTTCGATTGGTGCGGCGTATAGGATTCGAACCTATGACGTTCTGATTCGTAGTCAGACCCTCTATCCAGCTGAGGTAACGCCGCAGCGCAAGACATATAAAACCACTTTAGCTTATTGGAGTCAAGCTCAATCTCAAACTTTTTTGTGAAACGCAGTTTTGTCATGCTGCTCCGCATATACCGCCGTTCCCCGTACGATCGATTGGCTTTTCGATCACGTCAAACTTGGCATCAAGTTCCCTCAGGAGCGATCTCACCCGCTGGGCACAATCATAATCGGCAAACGAGATGCTCAGCATGCGCGCGACCTGGTTGGAAGTCCCAACTCCATAGAAGTGCTCCAGCGCCACAAGCCCCACGTGCGTCACAAAGGTCTCGACCACATGCGGCGACTCCTCAAAACACCATTGTGTCAACGGACCCTCACTCGTCTGCCGAAGCACCAGGCCACCCATGCCAGACGGCTCACACGTTACAAGCAGGTACTCCCCACCCTCGTCGCTCTCAAACAAAACCACCCGATCATCAAACAGCTCCATCGCGTCCCCTTTCTCTCGCTCTTATTTAGCAAAAGCATAACAGGTAGATAGCTGTATACAGAACAGTTGTTCGTGTGTTTTCTATTGAGCTGTCCGCACGGCATGGTATGGACCTGCGCACGAAATAGGGCGCCCCCGAAGGAGCGCCCTTGCATATCCCCTATGCAGCCAAGTTACGCGACCGGCTCGATCTTCTCGAGACCGCCCATGTAAGGACGCAGAACCTCGGGGATCGTGATGGTGCCGTCGGCGTTCTGGTAGTTCTCCAGAATGGCAGCCATGGTACGACCAGCCGGCAGGCCGGAACCGTTAAGGGTGTGCAGGTAACGCGAGCCCTTGAAGTTCTCGGGGTCGCGGTACTTGATGTTGGCGCGGCGGGCCTGGAAGTCGCCGCAGTTGGAGCAGGAGCTGATCTCCTTGTAGGCGTTGTAGCTCGGCAGCCAGACCTCGACGTCGTAGGTCTGACGGGCAGAGAAGCCCAAGTCGCCGGTGCACAGGCTAATCACGCGATACGGAAGGCCAAGCTGCTGCAGCAGGTACTCGGCCTCGGCGGTCATGCTCTCGAGCTCCTCGTCGGACTCCTCCGGCTTAGCGAACTTGACCATCTCGACCTTGTCGAACTCGTGCTGACGGATGATGCCGCGGGTGTCGCGACCGGCGGAACCGGCCTCCTCGCGGAAGCAGGGGGTGAAGGCGGTGTAGCGGCGCGGCAGGGTGTCGGCGTCGAGGACCTCGCCGGCGTGCAGGTTGGTAAGCACGACCTCGGCGGTGGGGATCAGGAAGTTGTCGCCCGAGACGTGGTAGGCGTCGTCCTCGAACTTTGGCAGCTGACCCGTGCCAAACATGGTCTGACGCTTGACGACGATGGGCGGCCACCACTCCTTAAAACCACGGCTGGTGTGCGTATCGAGGAAGAAGTTGATAAGGGCGCGTTCCAGGCGGGCGCCAGCGCCACCGAGAACGGTAAAACGGCTGCCGGAGAGCTTGTTGCCGCGCTCGAAGTCGAGGATGTCCAGATCGGTGCCCAGATCCCAGTGCGGCTTAAAGTCGAAGTCGAACTCGCGCGGGGTGCCCCAGCGGCGACGCTCGATGTTCTCGTCCTCGTCCTTGCCGTACGGCGTGGCCTCGCAAGGAATGTTGGGCAGGTGAGCCATGAAGTCGTACTGCTCCTGCTCGAGGGCAGTACGACGCTCGGCCAGACCGTCAATCTTCTCGTTGACGGCGCGCACGGCCTCCTTGGCAGCCTCGGCCTCGTCCTTCTTGCCCTCCTTCATCAGGGCGCCGATCTTCTTGGACTCGGCATTACGCGTAGCCTGGAGCTCCTCGACCTCGGTGATGACGGCACGGCGCTCGTCGTCGAGCTCAAAGAACTTCTCGCGATCCCAAGACGTCTGGCGGTTAGCCATGGCGACATCGATGGCATCGGGATTCTCGCGAACAAACTTGATATCAAGCATTAGATCCTCCGGCGATATACATTCCATTTAGGTTGCAACCTTGTACATGTATGGGCAAGTATATACTTATGAGCGTTTACGACCCAACTCAACTACGCAAGAAGGCACCCAATGGACGCAGTTTTTTCCTTTTTGTTTGGCACCCGCACCGGTTTTGCCATCCTTTTCGCCGGCGGCATCCTGTTATTTGCGATTCTTGCCTTTGTAATGGAGAAGCGTACCCATAAGATGTACGTCGACCGCGGACCCAAGTCCGAGGATGAGGAAGACGGCTTCTGGGACTAACCTGCCAAAAAGGGACAGGTTTATTTTGGTCGGTTTTATCTGGGCAAACGCAAGCGCCCCGCAACTGGAATTGAGCCAGTTGCGGGGCGCTTTTTGCTATAGAGATAAAACCGCAGGAAAACCAGCCAAAATAAACCTGTCCCTAAATGGAAGGTTTTACTGAAGGGTGGCGTCGATGGCCTTGACCAGGGCGCTGCGCATGCCGGCATCCTCGAGCGCGATGACGCCCTTGATGGTGGCGCCGCCGGGCGAGCATACGGCATCCTTCATCGCCGCAGGATGCTGGCCAGTTGCAAGCTGCAGCTTTGCCGTACCCAGCACCATCTGGCTCACAATGCGATAGGCATCGGCACGCGGGATACCGTGCTTGACCGCCGCATCGCCCAGGGCCTCGATTGCCATAGCGACAAATGCCGGAGCGCAACCACCCACCGTGCCGCCCACAAACAGCAGGCTCGTATCGAGCTCGACCACCGCACCGAGCTTGCCAAGCAGATCAAGCACCACTGCGCTCTGCTCATCACTAAGCGTGGAAGCCTTCTCGCAAGCGATGACGCCCTCGTCCACCGAAACCGGTGTGTTGGGCACCGTCGAGATATGCGCAACGCCCGGCAGGACCTGCTCCCACTTGGCACTGTCCCAGGTCCAGGCAACCGACAGAACGACCTTTTTGGCAAGAGCATCCTTGAGCGGGGCGAATACCTTCTCGATCATGTACGGTTTGACCGCAGCGACCACGATATCGGATGCGGCGACGACCTCGGCGGCATCGTGGCAGGCGACCATGCCGCGCGCCTCGCAGCGCTCAACCAGTGCGTCGTAGCGACCCGCACAGGCGCACATGTCGCTCGCAGCTACACCGGCAGCGATCCAGCCATCGGCCATAGCGCTCGCCATATTGCCAAAACCGACAAATCCAATCTTCATATCGCATAGTCCTTTCAGACACATTCCTCAAAACGAAAGGTATTGTCCCACGGCATTGTTTCGTATTGCCAAACTATTTGTGATACGGCTCGCCACGGCTGATCTTGCAGGCGCGGTAAATCTGCTCCAGCAGCACCACGCGCGCCAGGTTATGCGGCAAGGTAATGCGTCCAAAGCTGAGCATCTCGTCGGCTCGTGCGCGCACGTCATCGCTCACGCCGTCCGACCCGCCAATCACAAAGGCGATGTCGCTGTTACCACGCAGCATAAGATCATCGAGCCGCGCCGAAAGCTCCTCGCTCGAGCGCTCTTTGCCCTCAATGGCCAGCAAGATCACATGCGCTCGAGACGGCAGGGTTGCAAGAATCGCCGCCCCCTCCTTGTCGCGCGCGGCATCCACGCCGCCCGCCTTAGCCGGGTCGATATCGGCCACCTCGCGGATATCCACCTTGGCATAGGCACCTAGGCGCTTGGTGTACTCAGCGCACGCGTCCTTCCAAAAGCGCTCCTTGAGCTTACCGACGCAAACGACGGTATATTTCACGCGCGTCTACTCCTTCGAATCGTTTTGAACTTTGCCGGCGGTCAGCATCTGCTCGAACATCGAGGCTGACTGCGAGAAATCGCTCGGCAGCACGACCGTCGAGGTTTTACCCGTACGAGCGAACTCCGTCATCATCTCGGACCACTGCGTAAACATGAACAGCTGGTTAGCCTCGTCGTTGCCGACGCCCGTCTCCTGGATAATCTCGAGCGAATCCTTGATGCCCAGCGCGATGGCCTTGCGCTGGTTGGCGATGCCCTCGCCCGCCTTTTCCATCGCCTCGGCCTCGGCGGTCGCCTCGGTTACGCGCTTGATGCGGTCGGCCTCAGCGAGCTCCTGCGCAGCAGCGCGCTTGCGCTGGGCGGCGTTGATGTCGTTCATGGAGTTCTCGACCTCGGTCGGCAGCGCGATCTTGGTGATGAGTGTCGACACGAGGGTAAAGCCGTAGGCAGCCATCTGCTCGGACACGGTGGCATTAACGTCCTTGGCGATGTCATCCTTCTTGGCAAAGACCTCATCGAGCGTATAGACAGGGATGGAAGAGCGCAGGGCGTCGGTGATGAAATCGCGCATCTGGTCGACGGGCTCCTGCAGCATGTAGTAGCTCTTGTAGATGCCCGAATCTGCCGGGCCGGCGCCCATGTCATAGCTCACGTGGTACTGAGCAGAGATCTCAAGGCCGATGGTCACGTTGTCCTGGGTCTTAACGTCGATGCCAAAACCGTTTTTCATGGTGCGCAGACTCACCGTGGCGGCCTTGCGGTCGATCACGGGCACCTTCATGTGGAAGCCCGCGTTGACGATGCGATTGAACTTGCCCAGACGCTCGATGATCACGGCATGCTGCTGTTCAACGACATAGCAGGCGTTGGGAAGCAGCAACAACAAAATGATGATGGGAAGTAGAAGGCTCGTAAGAGCAGCGATAATACCGGACAACAGCATGGTCTCTCCTCTGATAGGCACACGTTGGCACTAGGATACCCGCACGAAGCAGCCACGTGACACCAACAGGAGGCCCATAACAAAAAAGCTCCCATTGCTGGGAGCTCTTTCAATCAATGGTGCGGGCGAAAGGACGTCCGCGTATCCGCTTCGCGGATCCGCACCGGCTTCGCCCGCCTGCCGGCGGACTCGCCAGCTCGCTAAAAACGCTCCGCGTTTTCTTGACGCTCGCTCCTTCGCAGGTTCGGCTTATAGGACAAAATGTGTGTCCCGATAGAACATCCGTTTCCATCCATTAATCCAGCCAGAACGGGTACGGGTCCCTGTGGTGGAGGTCCTCCCACACTGCCCTGTCGCCCCACTCCGGCCCTCCGTCGTCACGCGACGGCGAGGCGGAGTAGACGCTGAACAGGAAGTCGATGTCCGCGTCGGTCGGCATCGTGGCGAGCTTCTCGCGCGCCGTCCTCGCGTCCCCCGAGTGCGCGTGGCACCACCAGAATACCGCCTTCACGCGCTTGACCGACGTCAGCCCCCGGTGGTTGCGCAGGACGGCCCTCAGCTGCGAGTTCACCCCTCCCTCGATCATGTTGTTGGTCGACGGCGGCGGGCCGGCCCTGGCCAGGGCGGGGCCGAGGTAGGTGAACAGCGTCCCCGCCGACACCAGCGCCGACAGCGACGAGCGCGCCCGCCTCAGCCTCTCGTGGGTGTAGACCCTCCTGCCGTCCACCACGGTCCTGTCCTCCAGGAAGTCGGCCCAGAACCCGCACCAGTCGAGGTAGCGCTCGACCCAGAGCTCGGCCCGGTGCAGCGTCTCGATGCCCATGAGGTCGCGCGCGATGAGGTAGAGCTCGCGCCCCGCCTGGAGCTTCGGCCGCGTCGTCTTGTAGCGCTTGACCCGCGAGAAGGCGTGGAAGGTGCACCTCTGGACCCTGGTGCGCGGCCAGGTCTCTCGCGCGGCCCTGGCGAACCCGCTCCCGCCGTCGGTGACGACCACGTCGGGCGCCGGGATCGGCGCCATGAGGGCCGACCACGCCCTCGAGTTCTCCGACCTGGCCATGTACCAGGAGACCACCCGCTCGCCGCTGCAGCATATGAGCACGACGAGGTCGCGCGCGACCCAGATCCCGTCGACGTAGAGCACGCGGTGCAGCTCGCCGTCGGGGACGGGCATCGGCCAGACCTCCCAGAACTCGGCCGTCCTGCGCCTGAAGGACCGCCCGCCGCCCGGCATCGCCGCCTGGGAGTCCTTCGAGAGGAGCCACCCGAGGAACTCGTCCAGCCTCGTCGCCGTGTCGTCGTACCTCACAGTCGTCGACGCGCCGCAGGCCGTGCACCTCCACCGCTGGGACCCCGATGAGGTCCTGCCGTTGCGCTTGGTCCGACCGCCGCAGTAGGGGCAATAAACGGCCTTCATGGGCACCTCTTCCGAAAGGGTATTTAACGGTTCCGGAAAAGGTTATCTACCTGCGGGAACGATAGGCAACCGGACACACATTCTGTCCGAGCGGTTAAAAGCGGGCACGGAATTTAAACGGCTGAAAAAGGGGCATCGACCTGCGCCGATACCCCTAAAGTAGACACACATTTTGTCCTATAAGCCGCAGGTTCAAGTCCCCGCGATGGGCCCATAACAAAAAAGCTCCCATTGCTGGGAGCTCTTTCAATCAATGGTGCGGGCGAAAGGACTTGAACCTTCATGGGGTTGCCCCCATACGGACCTGAACCGTACGCGTCTGCCAATTCCGCCACGCCCGCGTGCAGGAATTAGAATAACGGAGCGCTACCGCGAACGCAAGAACTATTTTTGAAAAAGTTTGCAGGCATTTTCCCAAGCTGCACGCGCGATTGCCTCAGCATCCTCGCCGGTACGATCGACACGGTCGTTGACCAGCGTGTTTGCCGTGATAGAAATCATTGCCGGCTCGCACTCAAGACCACGAATGGGCTCCGGTGCCATATACGGGCAATCCGTCTCGAACAAAATGCGATCGAGTGGGGTCGCCGCAAATGCCTCGCGCACGTCGTCGTTGCGCTTAAAGGTGGCCGCGCCGCCATAGGCGATATAGCAGCCCAAACCCACAAAGCGCTCCATCGTAGCTCGATCCTCGCCAAAGCAGTGCAGCACGCAACCGGCCTGAGGCACGCCTACCTCGCGCAGCACGTTGTACGCATCAACGTGCGAAGTGCGCTCCCCATCCGAGTCCTCGTGCCGCAGGTGCAGCTCCACCGGCACATTGCGGCGCACGGCAACTTCGAGCTGACGTGCCATGCAATCAATCTGCACGCTATGGGGCGCCGGCGCGATGTCGTCATCGTAATCCATGTGGTAGTCCAGGCCGATCTCGCCGATGCCGACGCACAAAGGGTCATCAAGCGCAGCAACAACCTGTGCGTGAATGTCGTCGGTATAATCCGGCGCGCCATAGGGGTGAACGCCAGCGAGATACTTGATCTGCGGAATATCCCGCATCGGCAGAATTTCGCGCACGAGCCAGTCGCTATAGTCCGTCACGCTGCGCTTGTCGGCGATGGGGTCGAGCATCGTCACCAACAGATCGACGCCCGCGGCTTTGGCGCGCACGAGCGTTTCGGGCACTTCTTTGCCCCAAAACGAAAGCAGATGCGCATGCGTGTCGGCAAGCGGTGCCAAGGGCACGGGGCAGGCAACCGTCTTCTTTTTCTTGGTAAACGTCACGCGTTCGGCATTAAGCGTCATGGATTAGCTCCTGGGCCAGGCGGACAAAGTCAGCAACATCGAGCGTCTCGGCGCGCGTGGTGGGTGAGATACCGCAAGCCTCAAAGGCGGCATCGAGCACGTCCTTGGCAAAGCCGTTGGCGCTCATGGAATTGCGAATGGTCTTGCGACGCTGAGCAAATGCAGCATCAATCACGCGGGCCACAAACTCGCGATCGAGTCCTTCGGGCACCACGCCGTCAATACGGTCGATACGCACGACGGCCGAGTCCACGTGCGGTGCCGGCATAAAGCAACGCGGCGGCACCTCAAAGCGACCCGTAACCTGCGCATACAGGCCGAGCTTTGCCGTATAGCCGCCATAGGTCTTGTTACCCGGCACTGCGGCAATGCGATCGGCAACCTCCTTTTGAACCATAACGACGGCGCGCTTGAGCGCGGGCATCGTCTGGAAGAACTGCAGGATGATTGTCGCCGCCACGTTATAGGGCAGGTTCGCGACAAATACCGTCGGCTCACCGCCCGCAGCCTGCTCAATCTGCTCCGGTGTCACCCTGAGCGCGTCGCCCATGATAAAACGGAAGTTGGCATAGTCGGCGGCATGGGCATCGAGCACCGGCTCGAGCTCGGGGTCGGCCTCGATCGACGTGACGCACGCCGCCTCCTGCAGCAGCGCAAGCGTGAGCGTACCAACGCCCGGACCGACCTCGAGCACGCGCTCATCGCCCGCAAGCTCGGAAAGCTCGCAAATGCGCTCAATTACATGGTTGTCGATCAGGAAGTTCTGGCCCAGGCGATGCTTGGTCGCAAGGCCAAACTCCTCCAGCAGCTCCCTTGTTGCCGTGGGGTTTGCCAAAGGCGAAGTTGTCATAGTTGCCTCCTTAGCATGGTGGCGGCGTCTTGAAACAAAAGGGCATGGACCGTTGCGGCCATGCCCTTACATCTAAACAGCAAATTGCCGATATGGCGCGCGGCGGCTTAGCCCAGACGCGGGAACAGCGGCTCGCCCTTCTCGACGGGCTGACCACCGGCAAGCAAGCCCCAAGCGCAAATGCCCTTGAGGTCGTCGCTCGCGGCCTCGTCCTCGCACGACAGGCGGCGCAGGGCCTCGGCAGAAGTCTGGGGCATGAGCGGCATCAGCAGGTGAGCGGCAATGCGGATAGCCTCGAGTAGGTTGTAGATCACAAATGCCAGCTCGTCAGCCTTGGTCTCGTCCTTGGCAAGCGCCCAGGGCTCGGAGTCCTCGATGTAGTGGTTGGCGGCATGGATGAGCTCCATAACCTCGTCCTTAGCTCCACCGTAATCGAGCACGTCCATCTTGGCCATGTAGCGCTCGACCAGGCCATCGGCGATCTTTGCCAGCGGGTTTTCGAACGCATCGAACGACGCGGGCTTGGCGGGCGCGCAACCGTCAAAGTACTTGCCGCTCATGTTGAGCGAACGCGAGATAAGGTTGCCCCAGCTGTTGGCCAGGTCGGCGTTGTAGACCTGCTCCATGCGATCGAAGCTGATGGCACCGTCGGTGCCGGGGACGACGTCGGTCATGAAGTAATAGCGATAGCCCTCGACGCCCAGCATGTCGATAACGTCCTGCGGAGCGATGGCGTTGCCGCGGCTCTTGGACATCTTCTCGGCCTTGCCGGTCTCGGCATTGCGCACGGTCAGGAAGCCGTGGGCAAAGACGTGCTCGGGCAGGGCCTCGCCGATGGCCATGAGCATGGCGGGCCAAATGACGCAGTGGAAGCGGATGATGTCCTTACCCACGATGTGGAACTGCGCGGGCCAACGATAGGCCAGCTCGGCACGCGCCTCGTCGGTGTCGACGCCGTAGCCGACGGCCGTCATATAGTTGAGCAGCGCATCGAACCACACGTAGGTCACGTGGCCCTCGTCAAACGGGACCTGAATGCCCCAGTCAAAGCTCGTGCGGCTCACGGAAAGGTCGTTAAGACCGCCCTCGACAAAGCTGCGCACCTCGTTCATGCGGAACGCAGGCTCGACAAAGTCGGGGTGCTCGTCGTAAAGCTTGAGCAGCTTGTCCTGGAAGGCGGAAAGCTTAAAGAAGTAGGACTCCTCCTGCACGCGCTCGAGCGGACGGTGGCAGTCGGGGCACAGGTGCTGGCCGACGCTGTCGTACTCCTCGTCGCCCTTCTGGACCTGCGTATCGGTGAAGTAGGTCTCGTCAGGCACGCAATACCAGCCGTCGTAGCTGCCCTTATACAGGTAACCGGACTCCTTCATGCGCTCCCACAGGTACTGCACGGCATGATGCTGGCGCGGCTCGGTGGTGCGGATGAAGTCGTCGTTGGAAATCTCGAGCTTGCTCCAAAGCTCCTTGAAGTGCGGAGCCTGGCTGTCGGTCCACTCCTGCGGCGTCATGCCATGCTTGGCTGCGGCCTCGGCGACCTTCTCGCCGTGCTCGTCCATGCCGGTCAGGAACTTGACGTTATAGCCGGCGGAGCGGCGATAGCGAGCCTGAACGTCGGCGATGATGGTGGAATAAGCCGTGCCCAGGTGCGGATCGGCGTTGACGTAGTAGATGGGCGTCGTGATAAAGAACGAAGGCTTGCTTTGATCCATGGGGTTTGTCCTCCAGAAAAACGTTGCATACAGGGGATGATTCTAGCGCAAGGGCTGGATATCCTCCATCTATTGCATATCGAGCACCATGGCATAGACATCGCGCTTGCGGCGCGAATACTTCTGAGACAGGCGCTTGGCCACCGCAGAGGCGGGCTCCCCCTCCTCGAGCGCGGAGCGGATATCCTCGCGCAGGGCCTCGTCAGGATCCGCTGCCGCGGCGCCAACCGGCACGATGCCGGCCTCCTCGTCCTCGCTCGGCGGCGCGATGACCAGCGCAATCTCGCCCTTTACCTCGCCGCGAGCACGCAGTTCCTCGGCAAGCTGGGCGGCGGGTCCGCGCAAGACTTCCTCGTGCAGCTTGGTGAGTTCGCGGCAGACGGCAACCTCACGCTGGGGAAAGACCTCCACCACGGCCTCGAGCGTCGCCACGATGCGATGTGGAGACTCGTAGAAGATGAGCGCGCCGGGCACCACGGCAAGGCGCTGCAAACGGCGCACGCGGTCGCCGTGCTTTCGGCCCAAAAAGCCCTCGAAGAAAAAATGCTCGCAGGGAATGCCGGACGAAACGAGCGCCGTGACGCAAGCAGAGGGCCCGGGAATAACTTCGACAGGCACATCGGCCTCACGTGCTGCCTCGACCAGCGCCTGGCCGGGATCGGACACACTCGGCATGCCGGCATCCGAGGCAAAAGCGAGAGTCTCCCCCGCCAGCAGACGGTCGACCAGGCCGGCGGCGCGGCTCGCGATCACATTCTCGTCGCAACGGACAAGCGGCTTGGAAATGCCCAGATGCATCAGCAGCTTTGACGTCACACGCGTGTCTTCGCAGCAAATGGCATCGGCGGCGGCAAAGGCCTCGCCAACGCGCGGGGACAGGTCGCCCAGGTTGCCGATGGGCGTGCCGACCACATAGAGTTTGCCCGTATGGGCGCTGTTTTGCGTCATATCAACCTATTCAATCATGCCGCGCTCGAGCGTACCGAGTGCCGCGCGGGCGTCCCATGCTGCAATGCGCTTCTCGGTCTTCCACGTTTGGAAGAACCAACCGGCAGCCGGCGCAAACGAAGCCAGCTGGTTGGCGATAAACACGCGCTCGTAGGCATTGCGGCCCTCGGGCGTAACCGACGAGTTGGCAAAGATCGCCGCGCCCGACCATTCGCCCACCAGCACGGGGAACCCTGTCGAGATCGCTTCTTTAAGCTCGCGCTTGTTACGCGAAATCGCCGTCGTCAGCCCGCGGGGGCTCGTGATGTCGAGCGCATACTCGTCGCGGTAATGGTACAGGTGAAGGTCCATGTAGACGTTCTTGTACTTGGCACCGCGCATAAAATGCTTCCACTCGCTGGGATGCCCCGAAGACGAGAAGACGACGATCTTATCCTCGGGCATATACGAACGGACGAGCTCGTAGGCATCGCGATAGAAATTGCGCAAGTAGTGGGCCGGAATTCCATCCGTCATGGTAAAGAGGCTCTTGCGGACGCTCATCTGCGGCGTGTCCAGCAGCTCAATGCCCAGCAGGCTCTCGGCCTCGCCGTAGCGATCGGCCAAGCGCTCGAGCACGTCGAGTGCGACATGACGGCCGTTGGTGGACGAATGCCACTCGGCAACAGCCTCCGGCGTGGTGGGCGAATCGTTGGAATCGCCCTGGCCACCGGGCACCGTCGCCAGATCGAGCAGTACGCGGATGTCGTACTTGGCAGCCCACTCAATTGCACGGTCGATGTAGTCGACAACCGAGATGTAGGACGCATCGGCCTCCTGCGAACCAAAGGCATACCAGGGCACCGGCAGACGCACGGCATTGAGACCGATCTGCGCCATGCGGCGAAAATCGTCCTCACTCACAAACGTCTCGTAATGACGGCGCATGCGCTCGTTATAGGCGGCGGTGCCCATGGCCTCCTGCAGCTCGGCCGCATTGGATGCGCCGGTCGCCGCGTATAGCGACGGGGTCACCCAAGGCTCGGGAATAAACCAGCCAGAGAGATTAACGCCGAGTATCCTCTCCATCACTGCCCCCTTCGAATCGTGCAGGTCGAGCCTGCATCGTATTGCATAGGAAAAGTATTGTTTTGAGTATACCCGCGCGTGCGGACAGACGACCGAACGGTCTGTAAAGTGGCGCAAAAGCGGGAGGAATGTCTGGGGCAGGCGGGCACGAGCTGGTGCGCCGAGATGTGCGCACACGTCGGAAGTAGGCGCCGGAAAGCGCATCCCGTTTTATCAATCAATAATGGGGTGCATTTTCCGCGGAACCCCACATAAAAGAAAAGGACCCCTTTGCAGAGGTCCTAGTCAATTTAAGGTGGCGGGGAAGGGAATCGCGTCCGCGCGCTGCGTGGACGGACCGCCGCGGCGCTTGCGCGCCTTGCGAGCTACGCTGGAAAACGCTTGCGCGTTTCCTCAGCTCCGCGCCCTCACGGGGTTCGATTCCATGCATGGTCCACATAAAAGAAAAGGACCCCTTTGCAGAGGTCCTCGTCAATTCAAGGTGGCGGGGAAGGGAATCGAACCCCTGACACGAGGATTTTCAGTCCTCTGCTCTACCAACTGAGCTACCCAGCCATTTGAGGTGTGCCTTGTTTCAAGGCTTGATTAGTATAACCAAGGACGCGCTCCGGTCAACCGAGAATTTGAAAAAAGTTTTTGAGCACGGCGCCAGCCACAAGGCCGACCCTATAGAACAGCACGTTAGAGACATCAACCCACCGCAAGAAGTTTTTCGCTCAAGGCTGCACGGGCAAACTCACTTGGCGTCATTCCTTCAGCCGCCGCCCGACGACGAATCGCCTCCTTCATCCCTAGGGGAATCTTGACCGATAGCGTTGCCGTCCCTTCGCTTGAGAGCGGAGGCCGCCCGTGCACGATCCCCCCAACGGTATGCTCGCCGTCCGGAAACCCGCCATGCTCGTACGACTCGCACCACGCGTCAATCATTTCATCCGTTACAACCTGACCATTGGCAGCCGTATACGCCTTGCTCATCATCGACCCCTCTGCCGAGCTTGCTCGATCTCTTGCCAGAATTTCTTCTGAACCGAAGACAGGGCATGAATAATGAGCCATCCACGAATTAGTTCGACTGCAACAAGTTCCATACTTCGACCATCTGGAAGCCATCCAATGGCAAGCCATCTCGGCGGCTCGTCCTCCGACTCGCGGCGAATGCACTCAGTAACCGCGAACCAGGCACCAAGCACTTTCTTTTCCGTCAAGTGTTTTTTTGGCGTTGGGATGGATCTCAACATCCATGCATCTTCTCCTCCATCTTACCCAATTTCGTATGACGAAAGTCCGCTGTCGCCAATTCTTACGCCGGCACTTGTTGAAAGGCGGGAGGTGTAGCGAGGATTGAAGGGCGTTCCAGCACCGCCCAGGCACCGGGACAGGAACACATGCGCCAAGGACGGACGTTTTCGTAGCATGCGAGGATGCTGCCGTTGCGGTCGATAAAAGCAATGTCGATGGGGTAGGCCATAAAGCAGGTGTGGACCGAAGAGCAGCGTGGGAACGCCATGACGAGCGGCAACCCGTTGGCGGCAATCGGAGACCGTCCCAGCATGCCGCGCAGGCGCACGGCAAACGACTCCGCCACCACAAACTCGGCAGGCGCCCAACCCAGCCTGTTGAGCGCCCGCGCGTAGGCAATGTAGGATGAGGCCGCGGTCACATAACCACCCCCGGACGCCACGGATCGACCGTCACTGCGCGCTCGTGCGACAACTTTGCCGGTGCCCCCAGCGAAACGCCGGCGATGCCGAGCGAGCTCGGCCACGGCTCGTAGCGCATGGTACAGGTATAGGTCCTAAACGTGCCGGAGAGCGAAAGCAGACCGCCATCCGATGTCGTCGCACCCTGCTCGCTCGAGACCTCAATCTGCAAGTCATAGCCTTCCATGGCATGTTGGATCTGAGCCTGAACGGTCGCGGAGGCATCGATGGAGCTGTCATCGCCCTCCCCGCTCGGCGCCACGGCATGCGCTAGCACGATATCGGGCACCACGCGATCGAAGCGCGCGACCGCGTCGGCAAAGACCATGACGTTGTACACGATAAACGCCAGAACCAGCAGGACGGGCGTGACCACGGCCATCTCGACCGTCGCCTGGGCGCGCTCCTCGCACAGGCGCGTGCGGATGCCCATTACGACCCACCGCCCAGGGCACCCGCCAGTGTGGCGACATCGACGGTAAGTGGGATGGAACCGCCGCCGGGCAGCGGAATCTCCGCAAGCGTGAACACCGTGCCGCTGATGGTGCGCTCGACTTGATATTCCAGCGCCTCGCAAAGCGCCTTGGGGTCGGTCACGCCCAGCGGAATACTTCGTAGCTTGTCCTGCACTTTAGAAAGACCTGTGATGTCAGACCCCGGGCTCTTGATGACATTGGCGGTGTCGGTCAGTACCGGCTTTCGTAGGCGCAAGTCGCACGGCTCCAAGCCCAGCGCCGCCACGGACGCCGAAACGGTATCGCCGAGCCACGACGCAATGGAGCCCAACGCACCGCTGCCCCCTCCCAGGCCATCGATCATCTCGCCCATGAGCTCGTCAGCCGAGCCTTGGATGTCTCCGTATCCCACAAGCAGCCGTCCCCAAACATCCATGACGCCATCGAGTACACCGGCAACACCGCCCGAACGCTCCTCCAACGTCGAGAAAAACCGCGAGAGAACGTTGTTCTGCGCCGTCGCGTCATCGGGTGCCAGCACCGCAGCAGAGATAGCACCGCGCTCGCCAAGCCTGACCGCCGCGTTAAACGAAGAGCTGAGCTCATCGGGGCTCGAAATGGCACCCGAAACCGCAAAGGCGACCACGCCATTGCGACCGGGCGGAGCGATACGCGGACGCTCGCCCGAAAGCGCTTTAATGGCCTCGTCAAACGCATTGCCCGCACGGTCAGCCTCGTCCTCGGTCTGGCGCATGAGCTCGAGCTCTTTGTTGCGGCATTCGACGTAGTCTTCCAGAGCGCCTTTGAACTCATCAAAGTGGTACTCGAAGCCGTTTTCGATAGAAGTCGAAGGAGCCGCAACGGCGCCGAGCGACGAAACACCAAAATGGCATCTGTTGCATTTGTCCTGCCCGTCATAAGCAGCGACCGAGGCTAGCCCGCCTGGCGTCCCTTTCTTATAGTTGGGGCAGCTCGTTCCATAATGCAGATACGTTTTGCCATCGTTGGTACTAGTTGGCCACGCCGCATCGGTATAGAGTTCCGTCGCTCGCACCTCGTCAGTGTTGCGCGGCAACAACGGAATATAGGAAGTGGTCCGGTCTCCGTCTTCGGTTATATATGCGCGATTGACCTCTGCGCTCGCATAGGTATAGAACGCCTTGCGCGCCGCCGACTCCGTCTTCGTCTCGACGCTTGAGCCTTGAGGCGCCTCGTTTGCAAGGCGCAAGCGGTAATAGGCCTTCGCGCGATCGAGCGCCACTTGCGGCTCCCATGTGACGCTCGAGGCATAGTGCGGATTCTCAATATCCGAAAGCTTCGCCAAACTCCTCGCGCGTTCCCACATGCATGAGCAACTGCCGACCGAAGCCGGATCCGACCCGCCGCAATCCGCAAGCCAGGCGCGCTCTTTTGCTTTCGCCGTCTCCTCCGAGGCCTTCTGCAGCTCATCTGCTGCGCGTTCCAGATCTTTCGATGTGTCTTTAATGACATCGGTCGAGATCTCGGACCCCTCGAGCGCAACGAAATCCGACTCGGACGTCCTGGGTACGGCAAGCGCCGTACCGGTATAGGTCGCGCCCTCGGTTTCCTGCGCCGACACGGCCTGCGTAGCTCGCGCAGCGACCAGATACGGTAGAGCCGTCTCGATTTTCTGCAGGCCCTTGGAGGCGCTTTTGGCAAACTTGTTGCGCGTTTTAATGATCTCAATTCCCGTGTCGACCATATCGCCCGCGGCAAGCTCGGCACCCGGAATAAGGATGGCGACCAAGCCGGTGCCGATCGTGGCAAACCCCGCCAGGCCCAAACTCAAAATGCTCGCATCCACCACCGTCGCAGCCGTGTGGTAGGACGACACCACATTGGCGCCTGCCAGCGCGCCGCTATCGGCAGCCACCTGGGTGTCCCCCGCGCGCGACATGCTCCATATCGCCGCCGTTGACGAAAACAGCAGCGTGAGCACCACCAAGATGACCACCGCAGAGGAGAGCGTGGTATAGGCACCGTCTTCGATAAACAGGTCGATCCCGGCTCGACCCATAAAGCCGCCTCGCTTGCAGCGAGCACGCGGTCGGCAACGGCCCGCAAGCCCCCTCGTCACCTTCAACAGGCAGCGCTTAATCCCATGCAGCAATCCATGAATCATAATCTCCCTCCAGCCACTCGGGACGCGATCGATACGAGACGTCGACCTTAAGCTCGACATAGCCGTTTTGGCCTGCGCTACCCATAGCCTGCGCAAACGCACCGATCACGGGCAGCGGTTTAACCTCGCCGGTAACGGAAACGGACGAGACGCCGCCCGCATCGGCCCGACCAAGCTCGATATCCCACGACAGGGGCCCGCCGGCATGGAAAATCGAAACGTCGGGAACCGCGGCAAGACGGCGGCGGGCAAACTCCTTAATATCCTCGTCATCCCCCACCGTCGTCGTGGTCATGAGCCGCGCGGTCTCGGCGGCGGCAGACTCCATGACCGCGCGTGTATAGAGCAGGCACACCGGCTGCAGCGCCAACAGGACGAGCGTCAGAAACGTCGGCAGTAGGAATGCCGCCTCGACCGTAGACTGAGCCCGGTCCTCGCGCGCAACATCAATACAGCACGATGTCCTTAGCACCCGCAGCAGCGTCGACAACCGATGTCGAGGTGACGCCGTGAGATGCCGTCCGCTCGACCAGCGCCGCCAAGCGCCCATCGGCACCGGCACGCCAAAGCCCTGCGATCGCCAGCACGATGGAAAGCAGTGCCACCGTGACGATGGCGTATTCGACCGTTGCCTGGGCAGATTCCTCGCGCAGGACATAATGCATTTCACGACCCCTCCTTTGAGTTCGTTGTCTGTGGGGTCAGGCGGACCACGCGCAGGCAACACGAAGTATCACCAGCATCCGCGGCAACCGTCACCATATCGACCCAGCCGCGTCCGTCACGCACGATGGCGCCCCACACGTTGCCCTTGATGTCGAGATAGCCGCTCAGAGCAAGTTGCGCCGTGGGCACCTCGCGATAGGCACGCAGCATATCCGCCGCCGCCTCGGTCATCGGTCGGCACTCGGACCATGCGAGACGAACAGCGACGGCATTGTTTGCAGATGAACCCGTTGCAGCGTCCGCTCGCTCGTCGAGTGCTTGCAAGAACGTTTGCGCCGTGACGGCGGCATTCGCATCGGCCGCGTCTCGCGCATCGTCTATTTGAGACGCCGCAGCCGAACCCGATCCCGCATCCGCGGCAGCCCCTAAACGTTGTTGCCGTGCTGCGTTAAGCCCCCAAACCGCCACTGCCACCGCCACGACCGCACAGGCGAGCACCAGCAACGCGCCGACGGGACGGGCGCCCTCTACAGGCTGTTGATGCCCTCGCTGATAGCGCTCCATAAATCTTGGACCTTGCCCTTAAATGCGACGATGGCAATGATGGCAATCACCACGAGCACACCGACTAGGATGGCGTACTCGGTGGTGCCCTGCGCGCTCTCCTCCCGCAGCAGTTCTTCGGCACGCTGGCGAGCGTGAATTGACTGGCAAAACGCCAAGCTCCAGACCTTGTCAACAACGTCAGTCATCGTATTCATGTATTCCTCCCTACATCATCCCGCCTGCTCCCAGCAGCGGGCCCAATATGGACAGAAGCAACGCCGGCAAGATGAGCGTGCCGGTGGGAATCAGCAGCTTGACCGGCGCACGCTCAATCTCGCGCTCGACCGCGGCGCGATGGGCCGCGCGAATCTCGCGACTTTGAGCCGCCAGCGTCTCGGCAAGCGGGGCACCGAGAGCAAGCGCCTGCCCCGCTGTGATGGCAAAGGTCTCGAGCGCCCGCACATCCAGGTCGCGCGCGGCCGCCAGAAGCTCATCCTCTCGCGTCCCTACGCCCACCCGCCATGCCATGCAGGCTCGCTCAAGGCGGAGCGCCAACGTCGATCGGCGATTGGCGCAAAAAACCTCAAGCGCCGCATCGAACGAAAGGCCGGCCGAAAGCCCCAGACGCACCACGTCGATCATCTCGGACACCTCGCCGAGCGACACCTGCGCCGTACCACCCGTGCCGAGCATGCCCCTCAACCGTGCTACCAGGACATCGGTCACCGATCGGGCAGCCGCAACAACCAGCAGCGCCTCGCGTTTGCAGACCTGGGCGATCTTGCATGCGTCCGCACGATTGAGCCCTGTCACGATAAACACGCTGAGCGCGCACAGGCATGCCGCGACCCCGACCAGGGCACTCATAGCTCCACCCGCATAATGCGTCGGATGACCACCAGGGCGACGGCGTTGAGGGCAAGTCCCAGTACCACGGCACCGGCACCCGCCGGCGTTGCAAGGCCGCGGCGAAAGTCGGCCGAAAGCAGCGCCAGCCCCGCGCACATACCCGCCGGCATCGCCGAGACCATGTGTGCCGACATACGAGCCTGCGATGTCTTGACGTCCAAGCGGCGCTTGAGCTCAATGCGCTCCCCCACCATGCTCGACGCCTCGGACAACAGGTCGGCAAGCGGGGCACCGGTTCGCTGCGACACCTTGAGCGCCAAGGTGACAAGCGAAAGGCCGGGGGCATCGATACGGTCGAGTAGGTCATCCAACGCATCAGTCGCCGAGACGCCGCAGTCGATCGCCGTCGCCACGCGCAAAAACTCGGTATGCACCGGCTCTTGCGCGTGAGTTCCCACAAACCTCATGCCCTGGGCCAGCGAATGACCCGAGGCGAGCGACATAGAGAGCGCCGTAAAGGCCTCGGGCATGGCTTCTTCCACATCGTGTTGCTCGCGGCGACGGTCGAAGGTGTCGCGAGCGGCGCCTACGCCAAACGGTGCGAGCAGCCCCAGGACAAAGCCGATGGGCGACAGCGATACGACAGTCAGGGCAATGCCGCAGACACCACTCGATAGCAGCAAGCATGTCAGGCGCACCTCGTCATCCTCGATAACAAGACCAAGGCGATGTGCTGGAACCAGCGCCGCCCAGGAGCGGGCAATCTTTTTTAGCAGGTCGTTTTCTACCAACTCGCGCGGCAGCCTCTCGGCAACCGACTCAAGCGCATGGCGGACCAGTTCCGCCGGCGGCACGCGCGACACACGAGGCTCCACCCCGCACGCCACCGCGGCAGAAAGCCCTGTCAAGCCCCCTACGACGAGGGGCACAACGATCTCCATTCGTCCACCTCCTCTTGTGTGAGCGTTCCCGAGCGCAGGCCCTCCGCGATAAACGGAGGCTCGCGATCGAGCGTCCAGGTGCGCGTGGCGGCATCGAACGTCACGTAGCGCTCAAGCTCCACGCCGCCTGACGTGCCGCGTCGCACCCCCGAATAGGAGGACACGAAACGCCTGCCGTCCGCATGACGCTCGGACATCACGATGCCGTCGAGCGCCATGGCAATCTGCTCCTCGATAAGCTCGCTCGGCAGATCGATGCCATAGCGCGCAAGCAGCGTCAAACGCACCACGGTCTCCTGCTCGGTGCCCGCATGAAGCGTGGTGAGCGATCCGTCGTGCCCGGTGTTCATGGCCTGCAGCATGTCGCAACATTCCGCACCGCGTACCTCACCCACCACAATACGGTCGGGACGCATGCGCAGGGCGTTGGTCACCAGATCGCGGATTGTCACCGCGCCCTCGCCCTCAATTGAAGCCTCGCGCGCCTCCAGGCGAACCACATGCGGGTGATGCGCAAACTTGAGCTCGGCGGAGTCCTCGATCGTCACGATGCGCTCGCCGGTGGATATCTCGCACGACAGCGCGTTGAGCAGCGTGGTCTTGCCCGATCCCGTGCCACCCGCAACCGCCAGATCTTGACGCAGCGACACCGCACAGGACAGCAGTTGCGCATACCAAAGCGGCAGCGACCCCAGGCCCACAAGCTCGTCCAACGAACAGATGCGATCTGAGAACTTGCGGATGGTGAGGATTGGTCCATCAATCGCCACGGGCGGGATCACCGCGTTGACGCGATAGCCCGTCTTGAGGCGGGCGTTGACAATGGGGCTGCGCTCGTCGATGCGCCTGCCCAGCGGCGAGATGATGCGGTCGATGAGCACGCGGATCTGCTCGTCATCCTCAAATGCATGCTCGATGGGATATAAGACGCCGCCGCGTTCAAAGAAAGCCGAGCGGCAACCGTTGACCATGATCTCGGTGACGGTGTCGTCCTCGATGAGCGGCTGCAGCGGGCCCAGGCCCACCACGTCGTCCAAGATCTCGTCGATGATGGTCTCGCGCTCGGGCGTCGCCAGGTCGCCCGGCTCCTCCACGTTGAGCGCCGCCTCCACCGCAGGACGCAATTCCGAGCGGGCGCGCGCCGGATCGATGTATGCGCTGATACGCGCCACCTCGTCATAGCCCATGCGGTCCATCACGGCGCGCTTGGTGCGGCGCTTGACGGCACGGTGGCGCCCCGCATCAACAGGCGCCGCCGCCGCGGCCGCACCGGCTTCCTTAATCCTTGTTTGCAAGCTCATCGCGAATCACCCTCGCGCGACCAGGGAAGACGGATACGTGGGCGCTCGGTGCGCGTCGCGCGGTCGGTGACCATGTCACTCCAGGGACCGACGGCGCAGCCCAGCTCCACGAGCATCTCGCGCGTGGCTTCGCGCACGCTGGTGGCAAAAGCGCTGGTCTGGCCCACTGCCTCGTCAGCACGGCCGAATGCCATGAGCGCCGTCAAGTCCTGCCCGCCGTCGGCAATGCGAATCTTGGAGCTCAACGCGCAGGTAATCTCAAAGCGCATGGCGACATCCTCGTCGGCGCCGCGCGCGCCAAACCGGTTGAATACGGCGCTCATGCGCGTACGCGGCACGCCCACACGGCTCGCCAGTTCGATAACGCGTGCCGCGGACGTCGCAGATGACACCGATTGATCGCCCACGACCAGGCAGCGGTCGCTTGCCGCCACCGCGGCCGCCACGGCGTCACCCCAAAAGACCGAGGTGTCGACAAGCACCACGTCGGATTCGCGGCGCAAGACATCGAGCAGCAGCTCCACCGGACGCGCCATGAGCTCGGCCTGTTCGGGCGCGGCGACCGGGCCCCAAAGCGTGACGCCCGGGGCCACGCGCATCGAGGCGGCCACGATGTCCGATTCGGCGAGTGCGCCCGCAGCCGATGGCTCGATAAGCGTCGCCATGTCATGCGGGGCATCGGCGCCCAACAGGTCGTAGAGGTTTCCAAACATCAGGTCCAAGTCGAGCACGGCAGCACGCAGGCCCAGCAGCGACGCCGCGTGCGACATGGCGGCGACGATCGTCGACTTGCCGCAACCGCCCGAACCCGAGACGGCGCAGACAACCGGAGCTCGATGCGACGGAGCGGCGGCATCCGCCGGCGGCGCGGGGGCAGGCGACGCGGGCACGGACGGCAACGTCCCCGTCTCCCCGGCAGCGCTCATATGCTGCGCCCAAGCCGGCATGGCAGGTTGCTCGGTCTGCGGGACCGAGTCTGGAGACTTCACGGTCGCATCGACACGCACGCTGTCGCCCTCGGCAAGCCCCTCCACCTCGTCGAGCTCATCGACCAGGCTCACGCCATGCACGTATCCCATATCAGCATCCAAAAGATTCTCGCCATACGGCACCGGCTCTCCGACTTCATCGTATGCAAGGGGATCCCGGGGACACCGACCATGCTCGGCTTCCGCTTTTCCATAATCATCAACACGCGGGCCTCTTGTAGCGCGAGGCGCCCCGGGTTCCCTATCAACAAAAGCATCGGGCTCAATCGTCAGACACCGGTCGTAGTCAACCGTTCCCTCGCCCGCGCGCCCGTTGCCGCATATGCTACGCGCAGCGATAACCTCGGTCGCCCCTGCGCGAAACAGCCCCTCGATATCCGAAGGATCGAGCGTCTCTATCAGTACGACCACGCGGCTCACGCGGCCCTCGGCCGTCAGGCGCGCAACGGTCTTTCGCACGTCTTCGGCATCGAACAGAGCTGCCGCGATAATCGCCGCCCCGCGACGCGACGGAAACGCCCGTGCCATGGACACCAGCCCATCCAGGTCGCCCACGCGAAGCACTTGCGCGCCCGCATCGCGGCCCTCGACTTCCCGCTGCAGCAATCCGTAATCACCGCACGCGCAGCATGCAAGCCAGATCGCCTTCATCACTCGTCGCCTCCGCTCTTTTTGTCGCGCACCGTGGCGGGAATCGTCAAACTGACCGTCCCCTTACCCGAGGCCCCCAGCAATTCCTTAACGTCTTCGGGGTCGGCCGCCAGCGTCACCCATTCGATCTTGCCTTCACGCGTGGCGCCGGCATCTTCGCTGGTATCGATTACGCGCGCGCCGCACAGCCGATCGGTCACGCCGTCCTTTTGCACGTACACGTCCACGTAGCTGCCCACGCCCGTGGCGCCCCCGACCGAATGCTCGGCATCGACCGCCACCGAAACGGCGACCTTGCCTTTGGGCACCTCGAGCGTGTGGGTTTCGGCCTTGGTGTAGTCATCGCAAATCACGGCATTTTTAGGGATGCGCGAGGTCGTCACGTCGCCGCGCACCTGGCGCAGCTCGGTCGCCGCATCGCGCGGCAACAGGCTCGCCAGCCATTCCTGGGTTATGACATTGGTCTCGTCGAGGGTCTCGCCCACATCGATATCACGCGCCGCGACGCACACCTCGACGCGATCGCCGCCATACTTGGCCAGCGTCTCGGCCTGGACCTGCTCAGCCTGCGAGCGAATCGACGATGCGTAGACCATGCAGAGCAGCGCGGCGAGCACACCCGCGATTAGACTGATGGCGATGCGCTTGCTCTTGTTCACGGCCGCTCCTCTCAAGGTAGCACCGGGCGGATGCCCGTAGCACCATTGTCCGAGCGGGCAAGCAGCAAAACGGTGCGATCGCGATCTTGGTTTTGAGTGTCAAACCAATTGCCGACCAAAAGCTGACCGGCCCGTCAAGCTCGTGGCAAGGTTTTGGTCAGCACGTCAGCAAAACGCACGTTTAGGGGCGCATCGGCAATAAAAAAGCCGCCTCCCGTACCATTGGGAGACGGCTGTCATAGGTAGATTCAATTACAGATGGACATCGGGATCGAGCATCTGAGCACTCACACGCATGGATGACGCCAGGTTTTGGAACGTCTCCAGGCGCAGGCTGTCGATTTGCCCGGCATCCTCGGCCTCGCGAACGGCGCAGCCCGGTTCGTGGGTATGCGTGCAGTCGCCAAACCGGCACGCACGCGACGCCTCGACGATCTCGGGAAACGCGCGTGCCAAGCCCCGCTCATGCCCCACGAGCGGCAGACTGCGCAGGCCCGGCGCGTCAGCAATAACGCCGGCTTCGCCCGGCAGCGCCACCATCACGCGCGCGACCGTGGTGTGGCGACCCTGGTCATCGCGCTCACGTACGCCGCCGGTCGCCAACGTATCGTGACCCAGCAGCGCGTTGAGCAACGTCGACTTGCCAGCACCCGATTCACCCAAGATCATGGCGCAGCTCCCGGCGGGCACGCAGGCGCGCACCTCATCCAGGCCACGACCCTCGGCAGAGGACGTCACGATCACGCGCACGTCCGGACCCACCAAGCGGTGCACGCGGTCCAGATCGCGCTCGAGCTCATCGGCGTCGCAGCGGTCGGCCTTGGTGAGTACCACCACCGGCTCGGCATCGCAGTCGAGTGCCAACACCAGCGAGCGCGCCACGCGGTCGAGCAGTACCTCGCCGGCGCCGAGCGCCTGCACGATCAGCACGCTATCCACGTTGGAGCAAAGCACCTGACGCTCGCCGCGAGCGCGTCCACGCCAACGCTCAAAACTCGTGCGGCGTGGCAGCACGCACTCAATCACGCCCATGTCATGCCCGGGCGCACGACGCACCGCCACGCGGTCGCCCACGGCGGGCAGCAGAACCTCATCCTCGCCACGCGATTTGGCAAACCCCACGGCATGCTCGGCACGAAAGGTGTCATCGGCAGTCGCCACCAGCGGAAACCCACGATCCAGGCGCACCACGGCACCAAGCTGCATCTGCTCGGGCTCCTCGGCCCGAGCACAATAATCATCGAAGGCAGCCCGCTGAGCATCATCGACCGGCAGATCGTCGAACGCCGGAACATCCTGCAGCGCATCGAGTCCCGGCACGCTTGCCAGCAGCTCCTCGGCAGACGCGGGAGCTTCGGTCGCAAGCTTCCGACGACGATCGCGCTTAGCCCGCGCCCCCGTCGTCTTTTTCTTCGCCTTAGCCTTCGCCTTGCCCACAAGCGCCTCCCAGCACCACAAATCACAACTGAGCAGGTATTTTAACGCATTGTTCCGTCCGACTTACCAAATGCTGCGGCGTACTCGTCATCATCCATCCAATCGATGATGTCGCCGGGCTTGCAATGAAGCGCCTCGCACATTGCTTGAAGTGTAGAAAAGCGGATCCCCTTGAGTCTTCCCGTTTTAATTCGAGACAGATTAACAGGCGATATTCCAATGATTTCGGCAAGTTCCTGCGACGAGATTTTACGGTCCGCCATCACGCGGTCAAGACGCATAACAATCGGCACCGTGCCACCCCCTAGAGAATCTCGTCTGCATCTTCCTGCAATACCCTACCGTATTCAAAGACCCCCGCCAACGCAAAGAAAACGAGTCCGTAAGAAAGCGATTGAAAATCAAACTCGGGAAACACGGGCTCAGCCGTTCCAAGAACATTGCTGTATGGTAATTGAATCGTCGGCCATATGATGCTGATGACGGCTTTTACCGACATCAGGAGGCCAGCCGCGACCAAAATCCTGGTCTGCCACTTACCAAAAGGACGACCCTCATGCCTGACTTTCGCCGTCAGAATCGTAAACAGGAGAAACGTTGCAGCGTCGCAAAGCGTGCTAACCATAAACAAGAGCAGAAATCCGCCGCTCACCGCAGAGATACCCTCGATGAGCAACAGGTTCGCAAGATGAACGAACAACACCACGCAACATAGCGCTTGAACCGCCAGGGCGATACAGAAGATTGTCAGAAAACTCGTCGTCAACCGCAGATGTATATCGCGATCTTTCATTTCTCCTCCTTTTTTCCTTATTTCCCTGCGTTCATTGTACTTTTCAATCCAACCGCTCTCGCTCAAAACCATTTACCAGCAAATCAATACCGTTCATTTTTAGAACTCTTTATTTAATGTTTTATATAAAGTAATTTACCTTTATAGAGTTTGGAGGACCCATGAGAAAGCAAGCCGTCCTTATCCTTATCTTATCGCTGTCCCTTTTCGCCCTCTTCTCGTCAGTACGAACCAATTCCGATCCAATCAATATCTCATTGCCCGAATTTCGATTGAAATTAAGCAGAGGCGAATCTTTTATCGTGCAAATTGAGCTGGAGGGCTGCCCGGCCTGTGAAGAGCTCCGTGCGGCAGAACGCTCGCTTTCGCCGAGTCTCAAGAACGACATCGAGATCCTCGTTGTCCCTAAGAGCCAAAAGGAGGTTGATAGGGAAACACTTAAGGCGCTTCTGCCGTCATTCGAGTTTTATCCTTCAATTTTTGCCATCTCTGAAGGAAAGATAGCGTCCGAGTTCGACCTTTCCACGCTTGATTCGTTTGAAATGCGTTTCACGGATTGGAGGCTGAATCTGAACAACACAGCAATGTCAAGCTAAATGTCAGGAGGATACACATGCTACGTAACGTTCCCGTAAGCCGTAAGTCATTCATCGCAAGCGCAGTTGCGCTTTGCTCAATTGCCATTTCACCAAAGCAATCTAAGGCGCAACCTCTTGAAGTAGAGTTCCCTTCTGCCGAAGAGTACATTGAAGCTGTCAATGAGTCCGGCACAGGATGGACGACATACGCACTAGATGAAAACGGAGATGTCCAAATTATCGATCGATTCCAGACCCTGTCTTTGGATGATTTAGCAGCTGCCACACGCGGCGCTAAAGAATGGATCGTCAAAATTGCCATTTTTATTGGAAAAGAACTCATCGGCTATGTAACGGGGGTTGTAATCGACGGACTTGTTAAGAAGTTCATAAGCATAACCGGAGGTTATTGGACTGAGTATGCAGCAAAGCAACTTCTTGGACGCCCCGTACCCGCAGGCAACACGTACCGTCTACCTTGCAGCGTCTATCCCCCCAACTCCGGAGAATACATTCGTTGTATAAATAGTTAGGATACGGCTATGTTGCCAGTCATCATTGCCCCCGTAATTGGTGTATGGGGCATCCAGTATTTCCTCAACAAGAAGTGGCTCTGGGGCATTGGGTGCATAGCGATAACATTAATATGCTATTTCCTTAGCCTCAGTGTCAAAGCATGCTGGCCGAGCGCCATCTCTTTTGGAATTGCTCTTCTCAGCTCGGTCCAGCTATATGGAAGCAAAAAGGGTTTGTCCTTCTTTAATGCCCTGATATCGGCTCCGCTACCTCTGCAAATCTACTGGGGAATTATGGCCGTCATCGTTCTCTTTATGCCCCAAATCCCCTTCAGCGACGTTCCCGGCTTCTCCTAACGCGTCGCCGATTCAACCCCATAGATCCAGTTCACAAAAAGAGTCGGTCGAGCAAATGCTCTAAAAAAGAGCTGGCCGGGCAAAGCCCGACCAGCTCACACACTTTCCTTCAGCCCTTTATCATCCGCGCGGGAGAAAAGCCAGCAAGGATGCCGCAGGGCCCGCCCCGGAAGCCCTTTCTCCCGAACGATCCCGCAGCGCGAAGCGCGAGGACCAGTGAGGGAGAAAGGGCGTGGGGCGGACCCGGACAGGTACGTTACTCTTTCTCCACTGCGCGCATGATCGCCTTGTAGATCTCCATCAACGGAATGATCAGGAAGGCAAGGCCCAGCGCGGCGATAACGCCCTTGAGCTCAAGCGTCACAGGGCCAAAGAACATCTCGGCAAGCGTCGGCTGAACGGTCACGATAACCGTCAGTACCAGCGCCAGCGCAGCCGAAGCCCACAGCCACTTGTTCTGCTTCTTCATGCTAAACAGCGACGCACGACGGCTGCGCATATTGAAGCAGTGGAAGATCTCGACCATGTTGAGCGTGATGAAGGCCATCATCACGCCTTCCTCGTCGGCGTTGCCGGCGATCATATCGGCGATGTGGATGTAGCCCATGTCAAAGTACACGCCCACAAAGAAGCTCGCCAGCACCAGCACGGTGATGATTAAGCCCTGGACCACACAGTCCAGGCCCATATTACCGGCAAAGACGCCGTCCTTGGCGTTGCGCGGCTTACGCTTCATGATGTCGCCCTCGGCATCCTCCATGCCCAGCGCGAGCGCGGGGAAGCAGTCGGTGACCAGGTTCACCCACAGCAGCTGCACCGGTTGGAAGATGGTAAAGCCGATGAGCGTGGCAATAAACACCGAGAACACCTCGGCAAGGTTGGCCGAAAGCAGGAACTGGATGACCTTGCGGATGTTGTCGTAGATGCGACGGCCCTCTTCGCAGGCACCGATGATGGTGGCGAAGTTGTCATCGGCAAGCACCATGTCGGCGACGTTCTTGGTGACGTCGGTACCGGTGATGCCCATGCCAACGCCGATGTCGGCGCGCTTGATGGACGGGGCGTCGTTGACGCCGTCGCCCGTCATGGCCACGATCTGGTCGCGCGACTTCCAAGCCTCGACGATGCGGGTCTTGTGCTCGGGCTGAACGCGGGCGTACACGCCGTAGTCCTCGATGTGCGCGTCGAGTTCCTCGTCGCTCATGCGGTCGAGGTCGGCGCCCGTGATGGCCTGGCTGCGATCGGTGACGATACCCAGCTGCTTGGCGATGGCCACGGCGGTGTCGATGTGGTCGCCCGTAATCATGACGGTGCGGATACCGGCATCGTGGGCCTCGCGGATGGCGTCGGCGACCTCGGGGCGGACCGGGTCAATCATGCCGGACAGGCCGCAGAAGACCAGGTCGTGCTCGAGCGCAGCGGGGCTGCAGTCGGCCGGGACCTCGGTGTAGGTGCGGCTTGCCAGCGCCAGCACGCGCAGGGCCTCGTCGGCCATGGCCTTGTTGGCGGCCACGAGCTCGGCGCGACGCTCCTCGGTCAGCGGAACGACCTTGTCGCCCTCGTAGATATGGGTGCACAGGCCGATCACCACGTCGGGCGCGCCCTTGGTGTACTGCTCATACTCGCCGTCCAGGGTCTCGACGACCACGGACATCATCTTGCGGCCCGAGTCAAACGGGGCCTCGCCCACGCGCGGATGCTCGGCAGTCAGGCCAGTGAGCCCCGCCTTGCCGGCATCGTTGACGAGCGCACACTCGGTCGGCTCACCCACGGCCTCGCCCAGCTCCTCGTCCCACTGGGCGTCGGAGCACAGAGCCATGCCGGCCAGGAACTTCTCCTTAGGCGCAGCGAGCTCGTGCTTGACGACGGTCATCTTGTTCTGGGTGAGGGTACCGGTCTTGTCGGAGCAGATGGTCTGCGTGCAGCCAAGGGTCTCGACGGCAGAGAGCTTGCGGATAATCGCCTGACGCTTGGCCATCTTGGTCACGCCGAGCGACAGCACGATGGTCACGACGGCAACCAGGCCCTCGGGGATGGCGGCGACGGCAAGCGAGACAGCGACCATAAAGGTGTCGAGCAGCGCGGTCGGATCGGTGAGAACGTTGCCCACGCCGTGGCGGATGATGTCGACGCCAAAGATGACGACGCAGATGACGATAACCATGATGGTGAGGATGCGGCTGAGCTCGGCGAGCTTCACCTGCAGCGGCGTGAGCTCTTCCTTGGCCTCGGCCAGGGCGCCGGCGATCTTGCCCATCTCGGTGTTCATACCGGTGCCGACCACGACGGCGCGACCGCGGCCGTATACCACGGTGGAACCCATGTAGCACATGTTCTTGCGGTCGCCGAGCGGCACGTCGTCGGTGCCGGCGGCGAGCTCAATGACGTTGGCATGCTTCTCGACGGGCACGGACTCGCCGGTAAGGGCGGCCTCCTCGATCTTCATCGTGGCGCTCTCGAGCACACGGCAGTCGGCCGGGACGGAGTCGCCCGCCTCGAGCATGATCACATCGCCGGGCACGAGCTCGGCGCTCGGCAGGTGCACGAGCTTGCCGTCGCGCAGCACCTTGGACTGCGCCGCGCTCATCTCCTGCAGGGCCTCGAGGGCCTCTTCGCTCTTGGCTTCCTGGACCACGCCCAGTACCGAGTTGACGATAACGACGAACATGATGATGGCGACGTCGGCAAAGTCGGGCTCGCCCTTGACCATACCCGTGAGCGCGCTGATGACGGCGGCAACGATCAACATGATGACCATGGGGTCGGCCATCTGCTCAAAGAAACGCTTCCACAGCGGCGTTTTCTCGGCTTCCTCGAGCTTGTTAGGGCCTGTCTTGGCGAGGCGCGACGACGCCTCGTCGTTGCTCAGGCCGAGGTTCTCATCGACGCCCTGGTCGCTGAGCACCTCCGCCGCGGCGGACAGGTATTCCTTTTGCATATAGAGTCCCCTCCTGGGATTCGGGCCACTCAGCAGATTGATGCCCGATCATAATTCCCAGGAGAAGGGCAAGGGCTCATCAAGGCTGCCGTGCTGAGCGGCAGTTGATAGTGGAGCTATGGTACCCCAAAGCAGCGCGTCTAGCCAAAACATTCCAATTGGAAACACGGCTCGAGTGCAACGATGCAGACCGTGTGATGCTCAATATTGATAAAACGTTTTTTCTTCGGCACATCGTCAAACTGAAATATCGCCCAGATAGCAGCGGTCAGAACGGTTGGTAAAGTTTTTGCATATACCGTTTTTCCGCAAAAAATGAACTTCTAATTCGGCATACGGTCGATTTTTTGGGGTATTCGGTCGCCATTTCGTTATAATCATCTCAGTTTTATTTCTTATGGTTTATCTATCAGCGCAAGACGATGTCAGATGGAGGTCTGAATGTACAAGCGCACCAAGATTGTATGCACCATGGGTCCCGCCTGCGATAGCGACGAGACCATCCGCGAGATGATCAAGGCGGGCATGAACGTCGCCCGTTTTAACTTCTCGCACGGATCCTACGACGAGCACCACGGTCGCATCGAGCGCGTCCGTCGTATTTCCAAGGAGCTCGGTCTGCCCGTCGGCATCCTACTCGACACCAAGGGCCCCGAGGTCCGCACCGGCCTTCTGGTCGATGGCAAGAAGGTTGCCGTCAAGACCGGCGATAAGATCGTCGTCACCGCTCAGCCCACGTCCGAGGATTTCCACGGCACCTCTGAGCACATCTCCCTCGACTACCTGGCTCTGCCCTCCGAGGTCGAGAAGGGCTCCCTCATCCTGATCGATGACGGCCTGGTTGCCCTCGAGGTCGAGTCCGTCGACGGCCAGGACATGACCTGCGTCGTCAAGAACGACGGCCTGATCGGCGAGCGCAAGGGTGTTAACATGCCCAACGTCAACATCTCGCTGCCCGCTATCACCGAGCGCGATCGTCAGGACATCCTCTTTGGCCTGACCGAGAACATCGACTACATCGCCGCTTCCTTCATCCGTGACGGCGAGTCCGTCCGCGGCATCCGCGAGCTTTGCCGCGAGAACGGCGGCGAGCACGTGACGATCTTCCCGAAGATCGAGTGCGCCCTGGGCGTCGAGAACTTCGACGAGATCCTCGAGGCTTCCGACGGCATCATGGTCGCCCGTGGCGACCTGGGCATCGAGATCAAGCCCGAGCTCGTTCCGCACATCCAGAAGGAAATCATCGCTAAGTGCAACGCAGCCTACAAGCCCGTTATCACCGCTACGCAGATGCTCGACTCCATGCAGCAGAACCCGCGCCCGACGCGCGCCGAGGTTGCCGACGTTGCTAACGCCATTTACGACGGCACCGACGCCGTTATGCTCTCTGGCGAGTCCGCTGCCGGTAAGTACCCGGTCGAGGCCGTTAAGATGCAGGCCAGCATTGCTCTCGAGACCGAGAAGTACCTCCCGGCTCACGCTCCGCTCGAGGTTCCGGCTGACGCTCACGGCACCCGCGTCGTCAACAACGTTGTGGGTATGTCCGCTGTGAACATGGCCACCACCGTTGGCGCCAAGTGCATCACCGTGCCGACGACCACCGGTCGTACCGCTCGCCTGATCTCGCACTTCCGTCCCAACATGCCGATTTGCGCGTTCTCCCGCCACGAGTGGGCCGTCCAGCAGATGATCATGTACTGGGGCGTTATCCCGCATCAGGCCGAGATTACCCAGGGCACCGTCAACGGCACGATCGTCAAGGCGATCGAGACCGCTAAGGAGCTCGGCTACGTCGAGGCCGGCGATCTGACCGTCGCTACCGCCGGCGATCCCCGCATGAGCGTCCAGCTCGAGGACAAGGTCTCCTCGACCAACGTCGCTTACGTCGCTCAGGTGCGCTAAAACGCACTTGCAAGCATACTTGCATTGCAAAGGGCCCGGAAGGCTTCGCCTTCCGGGCCCTTTTTCTGTGCCAATGCCGCCGCACGGCAAAACACGCACTCATTTCTTTACCAAAAGCGCGAAATCCACCCTTCGAGGCCCAAAAAATAAAGCCCCAAGCGCTAAAAGTGTTCGCCCGGTGGCAAACCCACACCTCACACAGGGCTGATAAATCGTTTTAGCAAGAACCAAATCGACCTGGTTTTCGGAAGTATGCGGCAAATTCTGGAACCTCCGAGCACACCCTGTTTTTTCGCAACAAAATGCCTGATAAACTAGCCTCAAAAGCCAGGTCCGCTCATAGGGTTCAGATTTTGCCGCATACTTCCGGATTGACGCTGGCATCACTCGCTTCAAAGAGATGATTTCGGCCAGGAGGGCATTATGGACCTGACGCTTTGTGGGCAATCCGCCTTTAACTACTACCGCATCCCGCCGCAGGTATTAGGCCTTTACCCTGCCATTAGCCTTGGCAATATGGATCGCAGATGTTGCGGCCTCGGAAGTCATGCAGTTGTAAAAGACCTGCTTCACGCACCGCTTCACAGGCTTGTATTCACTCGGGCACAATCCGGGTCGCGAAGCCTGTTTAAATCGCACCTCCTGACCCAAGAGCCGCCTCCCGGGTCGTTTAGGCAAACCGAGCATGGGTTTGATGTCACATCGCCCGAGTTCACGCTGCTCAACCTTGCTACGCAGGCCTCACGCAACCAGCTGCTTATGGCGTGTTATGAGATGTGCAGCTCGTTTGCTGTGTATACACCCTGCAAACGAGCGCAACGGCAACTTGATGAAGCTATTTCGCTTAAGCTCATTCCACCCAACTGCGGCTGGGAGCGAGTTATCGACGTCAACGGCAAGGACACCGACCTGTGGAAGCGCACGCCGCTTCTTTCCGCAGCGGATATCGCCGCGTTCGCCAAGCAGGCCGCAGGCCTGCGCGGTGTTAAGCAGCTCCGCTGGGCCGCCGAACGCATGACAGGACAGACCGCCTCGCCCTTCGAAGTACAGACCTCCATGCTTATCTCGCTCCCCCGCGACGAGGGCGGCATGGGCATCAACATCGCAAACAACGTGCGCATCCCACTCAGCGACGCCGCGCGCTCGCTGTATGACAAAACCTGCTGCTACGCCGATATCCTCATCGAAAGCGCCACCGACAGCATGGGTGTCATCCTTGAATGCCAAGGCCGCTCCGCCCACGGCAGCGAAGCCGCGAGCCTCTCCGATGCCGAGCGCGCCACCGCGCTCACAAGCATGGGCTACGACGTCATCCAAATTACCTTTGGCCAGATTAAGGATGAGAAGAGCTTCGACCACATAGCCGAGCTCATCCATAAAAAGGCTGGACTTTCCTACACCCCAAAGACCAAACAGGAGCGTATTGCCGAAGATACCTTACGGCAAGAGCTACTTGTCGATTGGGTTGAGCTATTCACTGCCGGGCCGGCCAGCTAGCAGCTCGCGATCAGGGGCAGAGCAGGCACACCGGGTGATGCGACGCGGGCGGCAAATCCCGCCTCGGTCAGCTCGATGACCTCGGTAAACGTTTCGTCGAAGAATTCCTCGGTCAGCAGGCGGTATGGCGGATGGTCGGGCTCGCCGGGGTTTTCGCGCACGATCTCGTGCATAACGCCGATGGTCTTGAGCACATACTCCTTATGGATGGGATACTGCCCAAAACGCGTCGCCGCAGTATACAGGCGATCGGTCGCGCGCGGAATCGAAACAATGCCGAGCGTCTTGCCAAACCAGTCAAAGTCGCCTTGCTTTTTAATGCGGAACTCCTCGCACGGCTTGCCGCCGTGCGCCTCCAGGTACTGATTCACGCGCGTATTCCATACGGTATCGGCCACCAGATGCGACCAGACACCCAATGTCAAATCGAGCAACGACTGTGCCACGTCCTCGGACGCAAGCGAGAACTCACGAGCGCCGGGACCGACAACCGGCTCGGCATCCCTGTAGCGCTGGGGATAGTGCACGCGATTCAGTCGCTCGCGCTCCTCGACAATCGAGGTAGCCGAGGCTGGCGCACCGGTGGGCGAACTTTTAAGCAACGGTGCCACATAGGTATCCCAGAACTCATGCTCACGAGGCTTAGGGATAGGCTCGGGCTTTGCAAAGTGCGTAATGCGGTACGGGATGGGATCGGCGATGCCAGGGACCATATAGCCCACGAAGATATCCGGAACCACGCAGCCAAACAAAAAGGCATTGCGGTCGCGCACGCTATTGGCAAGTGCACCGGTGCGCTCCAGCAAACGCTCCGTCTGAGCGATATGAATGTTCCAACTTGGCATAGCCACCCCCATAAAAAACCTGGATAACTATACCATCACGGCAAAGCCGCGCGGGCGGCTACGCACGCTCTACGCAGCAACTAGTCCGTAGTACCGCTTTCGGTTCCATACGACGGCGAAGGCGCCTCGACCACATGGTGATATCGATCGATATAGATTGCACGGGCACCCAGGCGTCGCACCAAATCCTGGTGATGCGTGCTCATCAAGACCGTCTTACCCGCCGCGACGTAGGCCAGCAAGAAGTTGACCACGATGTCGCATGAATCCTCGTCGAGCCCATTGGTGGGCTCATCGAGCACTAGGATATCGGGGTTCATCGATACAACTGCCGCCAGCGCCACACGCTTCTTTTGCCCGCCCGAGAGCTGATAGGGAGAGGCGTCGGCAAGGTCGGCAACCTGGAACAGCCCCATGGCATCGCGCACGCGGCGCTCGAGCTCGTCTGCCGGCAGCCCCATCTGCGCGGGACCAAAAGCAACTTCCTCGCCCACCGTGGCGCAGAACAGCTGGGCATCGGCGTTTTGGAACACGAAGCCCACGCGCTGGTGGAACTTCTGAGCAGCAGCAGAATCCTTCAGATACGCCGCATCGACCACGTGCCCGTCAAACAGGTATGCCCCTGCGTCCGCGAGTTCAAGGCCGTTAATAAGACGCATAATCGTCGTCTTGCCGCAGCCGTTGGGACCGAGCAGGGCAACGAGTTCACCACGATCGACCTGCAGCGACACGCCATCGACAACCGTATGCCCCGCATAGGAGAACACCACGTCGCGCAGCTCGATGAGCGGAACGACCTCGGCGCCGGCCACACCGTTCGTGCCCGCCGCACTATTCATATCGATCGTCAAAACGTCGCCCTTCCCCATTTGCATCCCCAGTCGGAACCAGCAGCGCCTACAGCACGGCGCACAACACTGTCAGCAGCGCCACGCCGGCCGCATAGGCCGCATCGCGCCAGCCAAACCTGGCGCGCGCGGGAGCCGGATACGCACCGGCAAAGCCGCGGCAAAGCATAGCCTCGTCCATCGCGCGGCTGCATTTCATCGCCTTGATAAAGGTCATGCCCATGATACCCGCGATCGAATCGGTACGCGAAAATCCCTCGGGCGCACGGCCAACGCTGCGCAGCATGACCGATTCGCACAGATCGTGCGCCGTACGACCCAGCACCTCGATGTGCTTGAGCGCCATATCAAACGTAAAGATAACTTCGTCGGGTAGATGCAGCATCTTGAGCGCCGCCGACATGCGGCTCCACGTGAGGGTCCACGAAACACCCAGCACGAGCGACACGTTAATGAACGTCTTAAGCGCAATTTTGAGCATGGCACCCGCGGCAGAAGCGCCCAGCAGCAGGGCAGGCAGTGCCAGAACCACGGCAAACCCCGCGGCAGCCAACGCCGGCACAAAGGTCGCGCGCAGCCCGCGTACAGGGCGCACGGCAACGAGCACCAGCGCGATAGCCGCCATCAACATGATGTACAGCGGGCTCTGCGTCAGACACACGCACAGGACGCAAAAGAACATCCCCACCAGGCGCACCGGAGCCGAAACGCAAGAAAGGGCGCGGTCGACCATCGACCCGCCCTCGTGCGCGCCCCCGCCCAGGCGAACCCGCTCAAGCAGGCTCGCCAGGTGCAGGACGTTCTTTTGCATCACGCGATGACGAGCGCCCGTGGGCTCGTAACGCTGCTCGACCGCAAGCCAGCTAGGCAGCTCGACCATCGCCATGAGCACCGCTTTCCTTGACCGTCAGCGAGATCAGACGGAATGCGATGGTGAGCACCGCCACGCCAATCACGCCGGACAGGATATACATGGCAGCCTGACCGGCAAAGCCGAGACCCTGCTCCTCGGAATAGGCCTGCAGGTAATCACCCGTAGGCAGCGCATCGGCAAAGGTCGGGGTGTCGAGACCGACCGAAGCCTGCAGGCTGTCGTCGCCAACCTCCTGAACGGCGGTCGCGGCGCCCTCGGCGTCCCACTCACCCCAGGCGTCACCCGTGGCCAGCAGGCCCAGCGGCGTGGCCACGACAAGCACGGCAACCAAGATGAGCGTGGGGACCAGCGAGGTCTTCTTGGCAGCAGCGCCCTCGGCAGCAAGCTGTCCATCGGCGGCCTCGGGGCCGACGATAACGCTCGGCGCCGTCTTCTTGATAAAGCCGTAGATCGCGGCAGTCGCCACGCCCTCGACCACGCCGGCTGCCAACATATGCGGGATCATCATGGCCGGAATGGCAATGGACAGCGGGAAGGGGCAGTACAGCGGAGCGCCCGAAGCATTCGTGAAAAGCATCGGCTGAATACCAAACTCGATTGCTGCGCACAGGGCCGCCAGGCACAGGCCGACCCAGCCGCTTACGATGGCCGAAACCGAGGTGCCCCAGCTCTTGTCGTGCAAACGGCTGTTAAGCGCGCGGAACACGATGGCTGCGGCAAACGGCAACACGAAGGCCATGTTAAAGCAGTTAGCGCCAAAGGACAGGATGCCGCCGTCGCCAAACAGCAGCGCTTGCAGCGCCAGCGCGACCGAAACCGCGATAGCCGCGGCCTCGGGGCCCAGCAGCAGCGCGATGAGTGCGCCACCAACGGCGTGGCCTGTGGTGCCGCCAGGCAGCGGCACGTTGAACATCATGAGCAGGAAGGAGAACGCGGCGCAGATGCCCAGGAACGCCATGTGCTCGCGATCGAGCGTGGCGCGCACCTTCTTGATGCAGTGGATCCAAACGGGCACCATCGCCACCGCCATAACGGCATCGGTCTGCGGGGACAGATAATTATCTGGAATGTGCATGTACGCCTCCCGGTTATCGGCGCACGGAATTGCAACGCCGCTTGAATCACCTTTCCAGTGTTACGTAATGTCAGATTCGTAACACGCCGCGGGCTATCATAGCAAAACGGCGCACTGCCGACAAAGCAGCACGCCGTTATGTAATGCGCGTGTCATATATGCAGGCTCAACGGTGCCTTATACCGGGCACAGCAGTCACGTAGGACTCGGCAGCAGCCACCGCTGACCCATACCCCAGCGCAGGACCTAGCCGCGGACCTCGCCGTTTACGCCCTTGCACACCTTGGTGACGATCTTCTGGTGCGCTTTTTCGACCTCTTCGCTGGTGAGCGTGTGGTCGTCGGAGCGATACGTAAGCGCAAAGGCCATGGACTTCTTGCCCGCACCGATACGGACGGGATCGCGGTAGACGTCGAACAGGCGCACGCCCTCGAGCAGCTTGCCTCCGGCGCTGGTAATACGGCGCTCAAGATCCTCGCAGGTCACAGTGTTGTCGACCACGATAGCAAGGTCGTGCTCAACGGCCGGGTACTGCGAGAACTCGCGGTAGTTCTCCTGGTTGCGGGCGCCCTTGATCAGCTTGTCCAAGTCGAGCTCAAAGGCAACGACGACCTCGTCGATGCCCATGGCCTCGCGCGCCTTGGGGTGGATCTCGCCAACCCAGCCCAGCACGGTGCCGCCGGACAGAACCTCAGCCGCACGACCCGGCTGCAGGAAGGCATAGCCCTCGCCCTCGACGGGACGGAAGCGAACCTTCTCGATGCGCAGCTGAGCAAGCAGCTCCTCGACAATGCCCTTGCCAAAGAAGAAGCGCAGCTTACGGTACTTCATGTTCCAGGACCGCTCGCTCCACTGGCCCGAGAGCACGCCCGCCACGGACTTGGTCTCCTTGGGCAGGCTGGCGTTCTCGCGACCGTGGAACAAGCTGCCGACCTCGTACAGATGCACGTTGGGCGTGCCGTGGGCCTCGTTGTAGGCCACAGACTGCAACAGGCCTGGCAACAGCGAGCGGCGCATCTCGGTCTGCTCGGCTACCAGCGGGTTCATGAGCACCACGGGGCAACCGCGACCCTCGGTGGACATACCGATCTTCTCCAGGTCGCCCGGGGCGGCAAAGCCAAAAGTCGTGGTCTCGTTGAGGCCGCAGGCGCGCAGGATCTCGCCGACCTTACGAGTGAGCTTCTGCTCGCGGGTCAGACCGCCGATGTGGTTCTTGGCAGCCGGAATGGTCGCCGTCACGCGGCCCATGCCCCATAAGCGCAAGACCTCCTCGATCAGGTCGATCTCACGCGGCAGGTCGGGACGGAAGCTCGGCGGCGTGACCATAAAGTCCTCGCCGTCGCGCTCGACGGTGCAGCCCAGGCGGGTGAGCGAGCGCTCGATAAAGTCGGACTCGATGTCGGCACCGCAGATGGCGTGCACGCGGGCCAGGCGCAGCTTGATGCTGTCGATGGTCTTGGGCGCGGGGAACACGTCCACATAGCCGGGAGCGACCTCGCCGCCGGCGATCTCCTCAATCAGCGCGCAGGTAACGTTGGCAACATCCACGCAGCCGGTCTCGTCAACCTGGCGCTCAAAGCGAATGGAGGCGTCGGAGATCAGCGAAAGGTCGCGGCTGGTGTGCGAGGTGCGGCCGGCGTTGAAGCAGGCGCTCTCGACCATCACGTCAACGGTATCGTCCTCGATCTCGGAATCCATGCCACCCATAACGCCGGCCAACGCCACGGGGCGCTCGCCGTCGGTGATGAGGCCCATGCCGGCGTCGAGCACGCGCTCCTCGCCGTCGAGCGTCGTGAACTTCTCGTCCTGCTGGGCGGCACGAACCACCACACGACGGTGGCCATCGCGCTCGGCAAAGGTGTCCAGGTCAAAGGCGTGCAGCGGCTGACCGGTGAGCATCATCACGTAGTTGGTGATGTCGACGATGTTGTTGTGCGGGCGCACGCCTAGGGCGTTGAGGCGCTTGACCATCCAGTCTGGCGACGGGCCGACCTTGACGTTGCGCACGATGCGGGCAACGTAGCGGTCGCACAGGCCCTCGTCGGCGATCTCGACGGAAAGCTCGTCGTCGGTCGCGCGGCCGGTCTCGACCTTGATGGCGGGCAGCTCAACGTGGAAATCGCGGTCGAAGATGGCGCCGGTCTCGCGGGCCATGCCGATCATGGACAGGCAGTCGGGACGGTTGGGCGTGATCTCACAGTCGAGCACGGTGTCGCTCGAGCCCACGTACTCGGCAAACGGCATGCCGCAGGGCGTATCCTCGGGCAGGATCATAATGCCGGAGTGGTCGCCACCCAGGCCGAGCTCGCGCGCGGAGCAGTTCATGCCCATGGACACGACGCCGCGAAGCTTGCTCTTCTTGATCTTGACGTCGCCGGGAAGCACGGCGCCAATCATGGCCGTGACGATGTGGTCGCCGGCCTCGAAGTTCTGCGCGCCGCAGACGATCTGCAGCGGAGCGGGATTGCCGTCGGCGTCGAGATTCTTGTCGCCCACGTCGACCGAGCACACATACATGTGGTCGCTATCGGGGTGCGGGATCTTGGTGAGCACCTTGGCGGTCACCACGTGGTCGAAGGACTCGCCCACGGTGTCGATCGCCTCGACCTCGGTGCCGGTACGGATATATTCGTCCGAAAGGGTCTTGGGATCCTCCGGAATATCGATCATGGTCTTGAGCCAGTCGTAAGAAACACGCATCTAGCTCTCCTTTCATACTGAAAGCCTGCGAAGAGATGCAGGTGGAAACTTCAACTTTGTGAACATTCCTTACAAAGCGAGGGTTGTCCAAGTGCGGCAGATCGGCCCGAAAGAGGAGCGCCGCGTACTTTGGTACGCAAGCGACGAATGAGCGCCGAGGTGTCGTGCTTGGGCAAGCCGCAGCCTAGAACTGATTCAAGAAGCGCATATCGCCAGTCATGAGAGTTCTAAGGTCAGGCAAGTCGTAGCGCAGTGCCGCGACGCGCTCGGCGCCAATACCAAAGGCGAAGCCGGTGTACTTCTCGGGGTCGATGCCGCAGTTGATCAGAACGTTGGGGTCGACCATGCCGCAGCCCAGGATCTCAATCCAGCCGCTGTGCTTGCAGAAGTTGCAGCCCTTGCCGCCGCACACGTGGCAGCTCACGTCCACCTCGCAGCTCGGCTCGGTAAAGGGGAAGAAGTGCGGGCGGTAGCGCGTCTTGCGGTCCTCGCCAAACATGCACTTAACAAAGTAGTCGAGCGTGCCCTTAAGATCGCCAAAGGTGATACCCTCGTCGACGACCAGGCCCTCGATCTGATTGAACTGCGGCAGGTGGCAGGCGTCGGCCGTGTCGGGACGGTAGACGGTGCCCGGGCAGATCATGTAGATGGGCGGCTTTTGCGACTCCATGGTGTGGATCTGCACGCCCGAGGTCTGGGTGCGCAGCAGCACGTCGGACTCGCCGTGAGCGTGAGCCTCGGGATGCGCGACGCTGCCGGGGTTGTTGTCGACCACATAGAACGTGTCGCGAGCCGAGCGGCTCGGGTGATCCATGGGCGCGTTGAGCGCGGTGAAGTTGTAGTAGGAGGTATCGACCATAGGGCCGGACTCGACGGTGTAGCCGATGCCGCAGAAGATGTCCTCGGCCTCCTCGATGATCTGCTTGATCAGGTGCTGGTGACCGATCTGCGGACGGATGCCCGGCAGCGTGATGTCGACGGCCTCGTGCTCGAGTGCGTGCTTGAGGGCGGCGGCCTTCATCTCGGTGGTGCGCTCGTCGAGCATGCCCTCGATCAGCTGGCGCATCTCGTTGGCGCGTTTGCCCATCATGGGACGATCCTCGGGGGCGAGCTTGCCCATCATACGCATCAGGCCGGTGATACGGCCCTTGCGACCGAGCAGCTCAACGCGCGCAGCCTCGAGCTTGGCGGCGTCGTCGGCACCTGCGACGAGCTCCTTGGCCTCTTCCTCGAGTTTGACCAGATCATCAATCAGACTCATGTCTTCCCTTTCGTCTCTCGCGCTCCCCGCTTGCCGAGGCGGCTGCCGCCGTCTGACGTTGCGAAAACGCGGCCCGGTTCGGTAACAAAAAAACCGCCCTCGGGCATGTGCATTGCCCAAGGACGGTTGAATTCCGCGGTACCACCTTGTTTGACCCGGCGGATGTCTGGCCCGCCGCGCCCACTCTTTGCCCCTTGTCGCGAGGCTCACGGCTTCCCTACTGGGACATCGCCGCCGCTGGCCGCGCGCCCGTTGAGGTCGCTGCTCGGGAGTGAACGCTTGGCCCTTGCCACCGCAGGAAGGCTTGCAGCCCATGACCTTCCCTCTCTTGCCGGCGACGCGGCGGGCAAAACCCTCTCCGTCAACGCATTGGGCTATAGGATACCACATTGTGTGAGCGTATCGCCGCGTTCCGTTTTGTTCGTGCTGGGTACAAGGCAGGTAGCTGTGCAAACTGGCCGTGCGCCCATCTGTGGCGCTCGGCTCGCGAGATCAAGGATATGGTATGGGAAAGAAACACGATAAGAAGGCAGAGCCCGCAGCGGGCAAGACGCCCAAAGGCATGAAGGTCGATAAGACCGTCAAAAAATTCCGCAAGCTCGAGGGCAAGCTGTGGACCCGCGAGTACCTGCTCAAGATTGCCGAGTTTGACGGCGCGACCATTGCCCCCGCCAACGGCGCCGCAGCGCGCGCCGATGCCATGGGCACCCTTGCCGGCGAGCACCATAAGCTCCTGACCAGCGAAAAGTCCGTTGAGCTCGTACGCTCGCTGACGCGCGAGACCGTCGTCGGCGGCAAGATCAACGACCCGCAGCTGCTCGACGAGATCCGCGTGCTCGGCCGTGACCAGCGCGAGGCAAGCGTCATCCCCACCGAGGAGGCCGAGGCCTGGACCAGGCTCACCTGCGAGGCCGATGCCGTGTGGCACAAAGCCAAGACGGCCAATGACTGGGCGAGCTTTGAGCCCTATGTGGATAGAATCGTCGCCCAACTTAAGCATCAGGCCGAGCTCATGGACCCCAAGCGCGACCCATACGATGTTTGGCTCGACCAGTACGAGCGCGGCCTTTCCGCCAAGAGCTTCGATGCGTTTTGCGATGAGGTCAAGGCGACGGTCGTGCCGCTCGTGCACGCCATCGGCGAGCGCGGCCAGCAGCCCGCTGCCGACTTTTTGCACGCCCGCGTGCCCGAGGCCGCCCAGCGCGCCATGAGCTTCGACCTCATGAAGCTCGTCGGCCTGAACCTGGACGACACCACGCTTGCCTTTACCGAGCATCCGTTTAGCGAGGGCTTTGCCGTGGGCGATGCGCGCATCGCGACGCACATCTACGAGAACGACTGTATCTCCAACGTCTTCAGCATCATCCATGAGGCAGGTCACGCCATGTACGAGCTGGGCGTGAACCCCGCCTATGCGCGCACGTGCCTGGAGGGTGGCACCTCCATGGGCATCCACGAGAGCCAGAGCCGCTTTTTCGAGAACACCGTGGGTCGCAGCCGCGCCTTTATGGGACCGCTGCTCGAGGTGCTGCGCCGCCACGCACCCGAGGTCTACGGCGACGTCGACGAGGACACGCTCTACCACGCCGTGAACATCGCGCAGCCTTCGCTGATCCGCACCGAGGCCGACGAGCTCACCTATCCGCTGCACGTTATGGTGCGCTACGAGATCGAGCGCATGCTGTTTGCCGGCGAGGCCACGGCCAAGGACATCCCCGCGCTTTGGAATCGCTTTATGAACGAGTACCTGGGCATTTCCGTTCCCGACGACACGCGTGGTTGCCTGCAGGATACGCACTGGAGCGGCGGCTCGTTTGGCTACTTCCCTACGTATGCGCTGGGCAGTGCCTACGATGCCATGTTTGTGCCGGCCATGTGCCGCGACGGTGTCGACCTTAACGGCGCCTGTGCGAGCGGCGACCTGGCGCCCGTCCGCGCCTGGCTGGGCGAGCGCATTTGGCAGTGGGGCCGCGCCAAGGACGCGCCGGAGCTCATCAAGGGCGCCTGCGGCATGGCGTTCGATGCCCGCTACTACTGCAGCTACCTGCAGGACAAGTTCACCACGCTCTACGAGCTGTAAGGCATAACCGACACGCCAACGCAAAGGGGGCGCCGCGGAACCAATCCGCAGCGTCCCCTTTTTTCACCCAATAACTAGGTACCCAATGACTAGTTCGTTGACGCTAATGTCTTGGCAACGTCAGCGAAAACGACCCTAAGCGAGCAAGGTGACGTGAAATGAAAGGGCGCTGACCTTCTGGTCGCGCCCTTGAAATTGAACGTCAGACTGCCGCTTGGGGCCGTTTGCAGCGTCGAGCAGTTACGCGGTTTGGTAAAACCGCGTAACTAAAAAGCTTCCAGAGCGCTTGCGATGCGCTTCATGGCGGCGTCGGCGGCGGCTTGGTCGGGGGCTTCGGCCAAAACGCGGATCACCGACTCGGTTCCGCTCTTGCGCACCAGTACGCGGCCCTCGCCTGCCAGCGCGGCCTCGGCCTCGGCGATGGCGTTCTGCACGCCCATGTTCTCGAGCGCGGCGTCCTTGTCCGCCACGTGCACGGCCACCTGCGCCTGCGGCAGCAGCTTGCACGGAGCCGTGAGCTGCGAGAGCGTCTCGCGCTCGGCACGAATCACTTCCATCACGCGCAGCGAAGTCATAATGCCGTCGCCCGTGCGCTCGATATCGCCAAAGATCGTATGGCCCGTCTGCTCGCCGCCCAAGCTGTAGCCGCCCTCGCGCATCTTGGCATACACGTGACGGTCGCCCACGCCGCTGGTCACGGCGCTCAGACCGGCAAGCTCCAGCGACTTGACCAGGCCAAAGTTGCTGGCAATCGTCGGCACCACGGTACCGCCCGAGAGTCGCCCGTGCTTGTTCAGATACACGCCGCACACGTACAGGATCTGGTCGCCGTCTACCATGCGACCGCGCTCATCCACGGCCAGGCAGCGGTCGGCATCGCCGTCGTAGGCAAAGCCCACGTCCAGGCCCTGCTCCACCACGTGGCGTTGTAGGCGCTCCATATGCGTGGAGCCGCAGTCGACGTTGATGTTAAAACCATCAGGCGCGGCATTGATCACGCGCACGTCGGCGCCCAGCGCGTCAAACACCGGCTTGGCCACCGAGGAAGCCGAGCCGTTGGCGCAGTCAATACCGATCTTGACGCCCTGCAGCGAAAAGTTCGCGCTGGCGATGAGCGAAGCAATGTAGCGGTTGCGGCCCTGCATGTAGTCCACCGTGGCACCGATGTGGTTGCCCGTGGCCAGCGGAACTTCGCTCTTGCCATCGATGTAGTCCTCGATGAGCTCCAGCACGTCCTCGTCCATCTTAAAGCCATCGCTGTTGACGAGCTTAATGCCGTTATCGCAAAACGGGTTGTGGCTCGCACTGATCATGATGCCGCAATCGAAGCAGCCCTCCACGGTCTGATGCGCCACGCCCGGCGTCGGGATCACGTGCAGCATGTAGGCGTCCGCGCCGCTCGCGACCAGGCCGCTCACCAGCGCCGCCTCAAACATATAGCTCGAGCGACGCGTGTCCTTGCCCACGATGACGCGCGCCTTAGCACTGCGGTTGGCGCCGTAATACCAGCCCACAAAACGGCCAATCTTATAAGCGTGCTCTACCGTCAGCCCAACGTTGGCCTCACCGCGAAAGCCGTCGGTGCCAAAGTACTTCATGCGCTCTCCTTACAAAATAGGGGCGGACAGATTGCCTGTCCGCCCCAAAATGGTACTCGATTATCTGCGCTACCAGAAAAACCCTACGCCGACGCGCTGTCGCGAGCCGCCTGGCATGTAGGAGTCTGACGCAGTGTAAGCGGCTTGTCCCCCGCCTCGGCCGACGTGGTCAGCGTATACGTGATCGTCGTCGTCTCGCCAGCATGCAGGTCAACGGTACCCGAATAGAAGGGGATTCCATGCCACGTAGCGGCGCCAAGACCAAACTGGGTGCCCTCAACCGTAAGGTCACTGATGTTGCCGCCCGTCGGGGCAAACAGTGAGACATTCAGACGCTCGTCGTCGCGCGCGGCATCGGGCGCGCTCGCCGCGACGTAGTCGGGCAGCTTGCCGGCCTCCTCCTGCGTCATGATGTTCGTCAGGGTAACGGTGATGCGATAGGAACACGTGCCGTCGCCGTTCTTCACGCCCTGGCCAATCTGCGTGTCGGCGTTCAGATACCAGTCGAGCTTGGAAAAGCTCAGGTTGTTAAAGTAAACGCCGGCAACGGGATCGGCACTCGGATCATCCGGATCGGGCAGCGAGGCGTCAATGCCCGTCTCTTTGATGGCATTCTGCTCATCATCGTTTCTCATCCAAGCAATCAGACGGCCCTCTTCGGCACCGCGCTCGAATGCACCGACAAGCTTTGTAACGTCGACGTCACCGATGCCACCGAGAATCTTGTCGAAGGCAGCGCTGGCAACGGATGCAAAGATGCCGTCCGACTCCTCGACCGGATAGTTCCAGTACACATCGTGCATGAGGACCTTTGCGGCGTTGGTGCCGTCGACAACCGTTCCGTCGGGCAGCGACACGTTACCGACCAGGCCCAGCAGATACTGCAGGAACACCGGGTCGATACCCACGACGCCGTCAACGTCCTGCCCATACTGGGACTTCCACAGCGCGGCGACACGCTGCGAGTTGCGGGGCCAATCAGGCGAATAGGTATTGCCCGAGTTGTACAGGTTGCTGTGGTTGCCGAACAGCGCCTCATCCTCTTCGTCGACGCTCTCGACTGCCTCATCCTCGCTGAGTCCAATGCGGGGAACAAACTCGCCAATCGACATCTGGCCGTCGGTGACCGAAATCAGGCCCTGCGAACCGCCAAAGCCGCCGCAAGCACGAATCTCGACGTTGTTCATGGCGTACACAAGGTAGTTGCGCGTCTGGCCGTTGGCGCCGAGCATCTGGGGGAGGACGGGGGCGACCTTCTCCGCCGCGTCAACCGCACCGTTGAGGGTGGCAAAGCCGTCCTTGGCCTTATCGACCAGCTCGGTCACCTGGGAAATATGAGTATCGCCAATGCCCTGGACCTTCTCGTTGGCGCTCTTGAACACCTTCGAGCTGCTGGAAAGCGAATCGGCGACCGCCTGCAGCGCGGACACGTTAATCAAGCCGTCCTGGAACAGCTTGCCGGGCGTAGCCTGCGAAAGGTTATCGGCCATGGGAACCAGCGCATTGCTCGAGACATCGGACAGGGCGTCGATCATGGTGCGGGCCGCATTGATATCGCTGCCATACACCGGGATAAACGAAGCCGCCGCCCACAGCGGGCTCGAGGTCTTCGCCTTCATGCTGTTACAGAGCTCATCGATCTTCTTCGCGTCGTCAGGCAGCGTCGAAAAATCGCCCGACGTGACCTTGTCCTTAAGGCCACCGACGATCTCGACAGCCTCCTTCGCTTCGCTCTTTACGGTCTTTGCCGAGTTAAGCAGCATAAAGCCGCTTGCGCCAAGCGCAACGAGAAGCACCGCGACTACAGCGGCAATAATGGCGCCGGTGTGACGCTTTTTGCGCTCGCCCTTGCGATGACGATGACGGACCAGACCGTCAGAGGTCGAACTCGACGAAGCGTCGCTACCGTAGTTCAAGCCAAAATCGTAATAATCTTCCTTGGAACCCGAGCCCGCAAACTCGGCACCGCTATCATCCAGGCGGGCGAACGTGCCAGTCTCGGAGGCGCCGGTGTAAATCGTGCCAAGGTTACCCGTAAGCCCCGCGCCACCGGCAGAGGGAGTATTGTTGGCGGCCTTGCCGGCATTAACGTTGCCGGCGGCATTCGCGGCGTTGGCAGCACCCGCGTTGTTCGCGGGTACCGAAGGAGCCCCGATCGGCTGCGACGCGGAGGTTGCACCGCCCGCAAAGACATTCCCTCTTGCACGGCCGGTCTTTTTTGCCTTTTGAGACTGCTCGTACAGAGCGGTAAACATCGCCGTCTCGCCCGGGGACACGCGCTTACCGGAACCGCCCTGTCCAGCGCCGCCCGGCGTGCCGGCCTTACCAGCCCCGTTCGGACGCGGCGGAACTGCAGGACGGCCGCTATCGCTGCCCTTAAAGTGATTACCAGCCATAAAGAAATCCTCGCAATTGAGTCGCAATGAAAAAGTCCATAACGTTACTAGTTTATGGCATTTTGGGCATCGACAGCTAAACTCCAGACACGGACGTCAATTGGCGAAAATGCGGCACAACACCTTTTCTGTCTTGGCGGCGGCGCCAGCTACACCGTGAGGAACATCATCACGATGATCATGGCAAAGCCGATAAGGTCGGTCGGCAAAAACACCGTGCCCAGCATAACGGCGCTGGTGATAGTCGCCGAAACCGGCTCCACAGTTCCGATGAGGCTCGCGCGCACCGAGCCGATGTCCTTAACGCCCTGCATATAAAGCATGTAAGCAAAAAACGAGCCGATAACCACGAACACCGCGAGCGCCTCGATGCCGGCAGCGTCGAGCGCCGGCATATGCGCCCAGGGCCGCACGAAGACACATGAAACCACGCCCGCCGTGAGCATTGCCGAGCCCGTGACGATGGGGCTACCGTATTCGGGCAGGATCTTGGCGGGAATCACCGCCATACACGCGGCGCTGACCGCACACATAAGACCTGCTGCCAGGCCAAGCGGCGAGATATTCAGGCTGGTGGGGTCGCCGCCGGTGGCGATTAAAAAGGTTCCACCCAGAGCTAGGCCAATGCCGATGACTTCGCGAGTACGTGGCATGCGGCGATCGATCACGCAGGTGTAGCCCATGATGATAACGAGCTGCAGGCACTGGAGCACCGTCGCGGTTCCGGCGTTCGTCAGGCGCACGGCCGAAAGATAGCAAAACTGGTTGAACAGCAGGCCAAAGGCGGTAAAGAGCAGCAGCTGCTTGCGATCGGCGGGTGTGGTCCAGAGCTTAATCAGGCGCTCGCGGTCGCGCGTAACAACCACGGCCATAAAGAGTAGACCGGCGAGAATCTGACGTACGCTCATAAGCCACAAGGTGTCGACGTGGTAGGTATCGAACAGAAAGCTCGCGCTGGTGCCCGAGAAGCCCCAAAACGAACCGCCCACCAGCGTAGCCAAGACGCCCGTGATCATCTTGCGCGACGACGCATCGTTAAGGCGCTCGCGCCAGGCGCGGCGGGTGCTACGGCTGAGCTCGTCGGTGCCCTCGGGCACATCAATGTTCGATATATCGGTCATCGGCACCGAAGCCCCTGCGCCTTCGACCTGCTCGACACACTCTTTGCTCATTCCACTCCCCCGAAACAGCCTGGAAACAATTCGGCTTACCTTACCACGGCGAAGTCATCAGCTGGAGGCTTGTCCGCTTATCGGTAGGACAATTCCGCAGGCGTCTTTCCATAGCTCGATACCGCAATGGCCTTGCATTATGCGACAGCCAAATCGCGGCAGCAGGCTCTTTTGAGATGGATACGCCAAAGCCCCCGAATTCCACAATGTAAGCGATTTTTAAAAATGTTCTTGCCACCGAGTTCAGGCTCCGTTATATTATCCCTTGCGCGCTTGCGCACCCTTGATCGGGCGTTTAGCTCAGGGGGAGAGCGCTTCCCTGACACGGAAGAGGTCAGAAGTTCAAATCTTCTAACGCCCACCAAATGTTCGCAGCTCAGAGGCTATGTCCTCTGGGCTGTTTTGTTTTATGTCGCCAAATCCGCTGGCAGCTCCAACCGCCCAAACAACCACCCCGCCCATGCGCAAAACCGCGTCAGCGACCCAAGCGCCTATCCCGGCTGACCCCGCAGTCAATCAAAACCGCCCCAATAGCCACCGAGGCCGAGACCAACGCGTCTCGAACCCATCTGAGCCGCAGCTTCTCGGCAAAACGCCACAACGTCCACACCCTGCGGTATCCTTGAGTCACTTGCACCTGCAGCACCAAGGAGCCGCCATGCGCACCGAGCTCGATGTCCCCTTTTCGCACAAAGAAGAAGCCAAGGCGCTGGGCGCCAAATGGGACCGGACCAAGAAGATCTGGTATGTACCCAGCGGCGTCAACCCCGAGCCCTTTGCCGAGTGGCTGCCCGGTGTTGACCGATCCGACCCCTCAGCGCCGTATATATATCTAGTACTGGGCAAGCGCGAGTGCTGGAAGTGTCACAAAGAGACCCCGGTCGCGGCCTTCGGCATTCCCTATCGAGCCGATAACGACGAGAGCATCGTAATCGCGCACGCGCCCAACGAAGCCGGGCACATTGCCATCGACACGGTCAACGCCAACGCACTCGCCATCGTGCCCGCTCTTGGCTGCGTGCCGGGCGAGATCCGTGACTACCTTTCTAAGCGCTGCGGCTACAAGCCCGTAGGCGCGCGAGCCTCCAAAGCCCCGTCGCTCGGCAACACGTGCACCAGTTGCGACGCGCTGCAAGGCAGCCGCTATCTGTTCGAGGAGCCCTCGTCCCCGTTTGCCCTCACTGCCATCAACAAGCTGCCGGCACTGGAGTTTATACGCGTCGAAGTTGCCGGCGTCTTTGGCGTCCCGGCCACGCGTACCGACTTTGACCAGGCGCTCTTTACCTGGGCACGCGACCATCACGCCGAGTTCCACAGGCAACTCGGTGAGGGGGTTTATTTGTAGAGGCAAAAGACACTCACAGCCAACTCCTCCGCATCACCTATCCCTCGTCGCCGGCGTCGTACACGATATCGAGGCCACAAACAGGGCATTTCTCCGGATACACCGGCATATGAACGCCCGTCCGTTTTCTCACTTCGTCGCTGAGTCTGTCGCGCGCATCGATGAACCGAATGTCGAGACACGGTATTTGCGAGCCGCAGCAAGGGCAGGTGACGACAAACGACCCGCAATCAACCTCTACGCTCGGAAACATATTGTTGTCTATAAGGGCACACGGCAGTTTTCCGTACTTCCCCATCGCAATATCGCCTCGCCAGCTCATACACGCTCCCCTCTCGCTATACAAATCAGGAAGAGCATGCACCGGCGGGTGGGCGCGATATTGCATCGCCACGCGATCCGATCAAACAACACGATTGTCAAAGAATGCCAAAGCCAAATACGCTAATACGGCAGAAGCCCCGCCTTTTCACGCTTCTTTTCCGAGCGATCGAACTCAATGCGATGGGCCTCAAGAAACACCGTATTGGGTCGCCACTGACGCTCATTCGGCTGCCTTAGCGTCGCACCCGCAAAGGAAGCGTAGCCGGTCTTATCCAGCAGGTACGATCCGCACAGCCGATATTCGCCGCAAACAGGCTCAAACGAAATCAGGTGAGCATCGAATAAAGCATGTAAGTCGCGCCGAAGCAGAATACCGTTGCTGGCAACCTGCGATTTGGGTCCCGAGTAATTCTCGATATGTGCAGCCTCCAGAGCTTCGCTGACGCCGCAGTCCGACACCGCGCAACGGCCGTCATAGGCGGCAACGAGCTGCTTGCGGAACCATTGCTGCCCCAATCGCTCGCGCCTTAACGCATAGCGGACCTTTTCGTCGTCGGTCGCACCCTGTCCGGCAAACTCAATATCGACGGGCATGTGCTTCAGATAACTCATGTCGGGTGCAAAACGAGGGTCCGGTCCGCCTTTATGAACAGGACCGTGCAGAACAAACCATCCGTTTTCGGGCTCGAACCGCTCAACAAACGCAAGGCCGAGCACCTTATAGCCCACCTCGGTTGCAAATATGACTCCGACCGGAACGCCACATTCCATGCAGTTGAGCATTTTACGGTTATAGTCTTGGTCTCGAGAACCAACGGCGCCTGGCGCTTGAACCGAATACTTAATGACCCACGTGCCATCGTCCAAATAGAGCGGAGGCACATCGGTGTAGAAGCTCTTTTTAGAGTTATGGACCGAAAGCGCAAAGATCTTATTGGGATCTTGCTTCACCCGATCCTGGCCCGGCCAGAAGATCCCTGAATCCCGCGTTACGGGAAAGAAGACCGAGCCAATTCTCAAACGATACTGATACTGAGGGCTATCTTCCTTGGTGTGGTGCGGAAGGCTGGTCCAAACGCCGCCGCGCTGTTCCTCACCCAGAAACCACTCCCATGCCTCAACGTATTCAGAAGGCACGAGACTGCAGGCGCGGTCATAGCTTGGTCCATCCATCAACGGAACAGCAAGGTCAATGTCGTTCATCGCCAGCACCTACAACCATACGAACGCGAGTCATGCCCCTCAATAATATGGCCGGAAGTCAATTATTACGAGATCTCATTCCGCGATCGGCACATCGTTGATGCTCTCGGTTTGCCGCTGGCGCGCTTGTACCCCGCTACCCCACTTCCCTGTATACTGATGTAGCACGTGTTTCATCCGGGCTTGTTGGGCCGGGTCGTTCATGGGAGGGTCTTATGGCTGCTTCGAATCCGCCTAAGGGGAGCGTTTCTTCTTCGTCCATCAAGCCGGTTACGCGCAAGGCCGTGCGCTGCCAGCGCGAGGTCGCCTGGCTTATCACGCAGGCAGCGGGCAGGCTTGTGGCGACCACCCAGGACGTCAATGCGCCTACGCCGAGCTTTGTGTTAGCGGCGGCGCTGGATTTTGTGCGCCAATTGGAGCTTGCCGCGCAGGATGCCAACGGCCACCTCGACTACCAGAACGTTATGGCGCCCGATCTGCAAACGTTCTGTCACATGGCCAAGTTGCCTGCCGCGCCCAATGCGCTTTCGGACGCAGGCTACATGTTTACGCTCTCGGGCGCGGACCTTATCCGCGACATCTATGCATACTGCAGCGAGCTCGCCGAGCGCAGCGTCTTTGGCACGGCTGAAGTCAAACCGGGAAATGTCATCAAGCTGGTTCTTAGGCTGTTCTTGATAGACGGGTTCGGGGCCATGCCGGCGTAAGCCGAGTCTTTAGCATCACCGTCGACTGGGCAACAACCGCTTTACCTTAGTGGGCGCCAATCGAGGGTCGATTATTGAGTCGCCTCGTCCACTAACGCATTTATTCCACGCGCTCTGACAGTCGATACTTGCGGTTGCGGCTTGTCAACGGCGCCGTCGGCTCAAGCTCACCCTGCTCAATGAGCGCATTGACGCGTGCCCTAACCTGGGAAACCGTGAGTCCCGTGCGCTCCGCCAGTTCGCGCGTCCCCAATTCGCCGTAGCGCTTGAGTGCCGTCATAATCAAGTCCCCGCCATGATCGACCGGCTCAATCTTTGAACGGTAAAGTACGACCTTGAACCGATCGAACCCCGGGCAGAACAGGGGCTCGGCCAGACCATGCGCGCGCATGGCATCGATCATCATCGGGATGCCCGAGCCATTGCCCTCAGCCGGCGAACCTGCGCCATCCGGCAGCGGGACAATCGACATGAGTTTCACGAGCGTCGCGTTACGGCATCGGGAGCTGCCGTCAAACAAGCTCTCGCGAGTCTTCCCTCCATAAAGGCCGCCGGGATTCGTCACCTCGATACGGTCGTCAAAAACGTCGACGGCGATCGATTGCCCACAGAACCGATCCCCGTATTCCCTGTGGATAACCGCGTTGGCGACTGCCTCGCGCAGGACCTCCTCGGGAATCTCCAGCGAGTCGATACGCGAGATGCCTTGGACGGTCGAGGTGCGGCGCAGGTTTTTGGCGACAGCCGCGACAGTATCCGAAATCATCTCGCCCAGGGTGCCCTCGCAGACTGTGCGGTCCATAAATCTTAGCGGTCCCGCAGTGCCCTTTTGAGTTCCCGCATGGACAGCCACATCAATGAAGAGCTTGGGATAGAACTGCTGAGGGTAAACGCCCGCGGCAAGGAGGCCGGCCTTGGTAACATTGCCCTGGAAGTCGAGGAAATTCAGACGCTCCATCTTTGTCTTCTTGTCCGCCGCACCGCGCATCGCTCGAGGCGTCAACGAATAGGCACGCTCTATCGTGCGGTCGACCAGCGACTCGTCGAGATCGCCCGCACTCGTGCCGGGCACCGCATCGCGATCGCTAGGACTCGTCCGTTCATATGACGACAGTGCCAAAACCTCGGTCGACGAAAGGGGTACGTCTTTGTCATCGATGCGTTTGTAGCTGCCACCTTGAGCGCCCCGCTCTATGACATAGCAAGGCTTGCTCGACGGGTCGAGCTCCTCAATCGTGATGACCAGAACCACGGTGCCCTGGAGCTCCACGCGCTCAATGGTGTATTTGGGCGGATTGGCCAGCTTTCCGCGACCGCCGGCATCACCCATGCCCGCCACGAATTGGTTGAGCACTTTCTCGGTCTCAAAGTTTGCAACTGGGGCAAAACCCGCGCGCTCGCTCACTCCGAGTACGATGATGCCGCCGGCGGTGTTTGCGAAAGCGCTGACCGTTTCCCATACGTCGCGGGAAAGCGTCGTGGCGCTCTCCTTGACCTCGACGTTAAGATCGTCCGAGCCCATGCGCCTTAAAGACTCGAGCAGACCGGTCAGTTCGTTTTTGTTCATCTGCACGTCCTTTCGCTCGGTTCTGCGAAGAATGCCGCGAATGGATTTCCTTCGTCTCTCAGTTATCTCTCGTAATTATCTCTCATCTTTCTGTTATCTCTCATATTAGAGATGAGTGAGAGATAAAAGATAAGATGTCTGCCATCTGTTTCATATAAACATGTTTTTGCTGGTAGAACAATCGATATTGAGATAATACCATGATTGCTTGTCTCTTTACTGCTCAGTTATCTCTCATATTTATCTCTCGTCTTTCTGTTATCTCTCGTATTCGTGACGAATGAGAGATGAGAGATGTGCGGGCGGCGGATGAGCGTGGATTTTGGACGGTCGGGAAATGAGGGTGGATATTTGGACGGCTTTTGGGCGTTTTGAGGCTGATTCCGTCCGAAAAACCACTCTCATTCGATAGGCGTCCAAGTTTCCACGCTCGCGCGGCGGGCACGCGAGGCCTTTACCCAATCCGTTGGCATCGTCTTCAGTTCGCCGCAGGGTCGCGGCCCCATATGGGTATACTCTCGAGGATTCGACTCGATTCGCCCCCGATGGGGCGTCAAAGGAGACTGCATATGCCCACCACCTCAACCGACCCGCGCGCCGTTGCCTCCGCGCTGCTGGTGCCCGGCACCACCTGTCACGGCTTTGCCGTCGAGCGCCGCGAGACCGTACCCGAGCTCGACTCGGACGCTTACGTGCTGCGCCACACCGCCTCGGGCGCTCGCCTGCTGTACCTGGCGTGCGACGACGAGAACAAGGCCTTTGCCATTGGCTTTAAGACGCCGCCGGCCGATTCCACCGGCGTATTCCATATTCTTGAGCACTCGGTGCTGTGCGGGTCGGCTAAGTTCCCCGTCAAGGAGCCGTTTGTCGACCTGATCAAGAGCTCCATGCAGACGTTCCTCAACGCCATGACCTACCCCGACAAGACCATCTACCCCGTTGCCACCACCAACGAGCAGGATCTGTACAACCTAATGGACGTGTACCTGGACGCTGTGTTCAACCCGGCCATCTACACCAAACCCACCATTTTTGAGCAGGAGGGCTGGCACTACGAGTTGGACCTGCCGGAGGGCGCCGAGGGCGAGGGCGACGGCAGCTTCGCGAGCCTGCGCGAGGGCACGCTGCGCTATAACGGCGTGGTGTTCAACGAGATGAAGGGCGCGTTGTCCGACCCCATGAGCGTGCTGGACGACGCCGTCAACGCCGCGCTCTATCCCGACACCGCCTATGCGCACGAGAGCGGCGGTGACCCACGCGCGATCCCTGCGCTCACCTACGAGCAGTTCCTGGATACGCACGCGCGCCACTACAATCCTTCCAACTCCTATATCACGCTCTACGGCGACCTGGACGTGGACCGCGCACTGGCCTTTTTGGACGAGCGCTATCTGTCGCAGCCGAGTGCCGCGAGTCGCCGCATGGACGCTGCCGTCGCCGCCGGCGAGGACCCGTCCACGCTGGCGCCCAATCCGCTGGGCGTGCAAGCGCCCGTGACCTGCGAGTATAAGCGCGTCGAGATGGCAACCACGCCCGAGAACGCCCTGGTTGGCCTGGGCCTGGTGCTGGGCAGCGCACTCGACCGTAAGCGCACGATCGCGGCGGACATCCTGTTCGAGGCACTGTTGGGTTCCAACGAGGCGCCGGTTAAGAAGGCCATTCTGGCCGCCGGCCTGGGCGGCAACGTGGTGAGCTACACCGCGGCCGAAAGCCTGCAGCCCTACGAGCTCATCATGCTGCAAAACGCGCAGCCCGGCGTGGCGCGCGAGCTGCGCCGCGTGTTCCAGGATGCCTGCCGCGACCTGTGCGAGCACGGCGTTCCGCGCGAGCGCCTGGAAGCCATCATCAGCAGCAACGATTACGACCTGCGCCAGCGCGACTACGGTATCGCCGACGGCGTGGCCATTGCGTGCGACGCGCTGAGCACCTGGCTCTACGATGACGACGCCGCGACGCTGGCACTCAAGTACGGCCCGGTGTACGAGGAGCTGCGTGGCGAGCTGGATGGCAACTACTTTGAGGACCTGCTGCGCGAGCTGGTGCTGGAAAACGACCATATGGCACTGGTCGAACTGGTGCCGGTGGATGCCGCCGAGGGTTCGGAGGGTGCCGAAGCCGCCGAGCTGGCAGCCAAGCGCGACGCCATGACCGATGCCGAGCTGGCCGATGTGGTCGAGCGCACGGCCGCGCTGCGTGCCGCGCAGGAGGCCGAGGACACACCCGAGGCCAAGGCCACGCTGCCGCGCCTGCGCGTGTCCGACATTGGCGAGGCACGCCCCGAGCCGCCACTCGTTGTGGACACGACCGTGCCCATCCCCTGCCTGCGCCACGGTATCCCCACCAACCGTCTGGCCTACGCCATGCAGTATTTCGACCTGAGCTGCGTCGCGTTTGAGGACCTGCCCTATGTGACGCTACTCTGCCGCCTGCTCAAACAGCTGCCCACGAGCGAGCACTCGGCCGAGGAGCTCGACAACTTACTCGCCGGCAAGCTGGGCTTTTTGAGCTTTACGACCGAGGTCATGACCCAACCCGACGTGGACGGCGTGCACCCCTACCTACTGGTGAGCGCCGGCGCCCTGTCCGAGAAGATCGACGCGCTGGCGAGCCTGCCGCGCGAGGTGTGGTCGAGCACGCTGCTGGCGGATGCCGACGCCGACCGCGTGCGCGACGTGCTCACGCAGATTCGCATTGGGCTTGAGCAGGGCTTTATCAACAACGGACACTCGGCGGCGCTCGGCCGCGCGATGAGCTACAGCTCGCCTTCGGCCGTGGTGCGCGAGCAGCTCTCGGGCGTAGACTTCTACCTGTTCCTGCGCGATCTGCTCGACCACTTTGACGAGCGCCTGGAGGGCCTGCGCACCAAGCTTGCCGAACTGGCAGGCCGCATCTTTGTGTCCGATGGCTGTCTGGCGAGCTTTACCGGCAGCGATGAGGACTTTAACGCGTACTGGGCCGCCGCGGGCGACCTGGGGCTGGACGCTGGCGACGGCGCCGGTGCCGGCCGCGACGCGCTCGTGGTGCCGACGCCGTGCGACCGCCACGAGGCTTTTGTCATCCCCAGCGACATCTGCTTTGCGGCAAGCGCGTGCGACCCGCGTCGCTTGGGGCTCGACGTGACAGGCGCCTGGGCGGTTGCCGCCAACGCACTCTCCTACGACTACCTGTGGAACGAGATCCGCGTGAAGGGCGGCGCGTACGGCTGCGGATTCCGCGCGGCCGGCGAGCGTCAGGCGGCGTTCTACACCTACCGCGACCCGGCAATCGATCCCTCGATTGAGCGCGTGGCGCGCGCAGGCGAATGGCTCGGCAGCTTTGAGCCCGACGAGGCCGCCTTTGAGGGCTTTATCGTGAGCTGCGTGAGCGGCATGGATGCGCCGGTGAAGCCGTACGCGCTCACCAAGCGCCGCAACACGACCTATCTGGCTGGACTCGATCCGCATGCACGCGAGGAGCGCCGCGCCCAGATGCTCGCCGCCACGCCCGGTGAGCTGCGCACTCTCGGCGCCGACGTGACGCGCATCGCAGCCGAGTCGCCCACCTGCGTCTTTGGCAGCCGCGAAGTCATCGCCAAGAGCAACGCCGGCTTTAACGTAGTCGACCTGCTGGGCTAAGGCACGGCAAGCAAAACTACCACGAAGGGCGCAGTTCACAGGCGCCCTTCGTGGTAGTTCGAACACTTGTTCTATACGCACACATGTTCTATAGTAGAGGTGCTTGCATCGAACTGAAATTGCAACTAGAATATAGTTGCAGAATGTGAGGCGGGATGACTCGATCCGATAAACTCATCGCCCAACTGTTTAGCTGCCCTTCGACGTATCGTTATGCGGATTTTTTAAAAGTCATGGCTTCATATGGCTTTGAAATGGACAGCAAAGGCAAGACATCCGGATCGCGCGTTCGCTTCTACAGGCCATCAGATGGCAGGATGTTCGTAATGCACACACCTCATCCATCTGACGAATTGACAGCGGGGACCATTCGAAACATCGTTCGCTTTCTGCAAGATGTCGGAGGTAGTCATGAGTAACGTTTTGGCATACAAGGGTTATTTCGCCCCGGTCGAGTTCGATGCTGAACAGCATGTGCTAACAGGTATGGTCGCCGGCATTAAGGACGCAATCGTATTTGAAGGCTCCGCGGCTAAAGAAGTGGAGCAATGCTTCCACGACGCCGTCGACGATTACCTTGAGTTTTGCGCCGAGAAGGGCAAGGAACCCGAGCGGGCTTTTAAGGGCTCGTTCAACGTAAGAACGGGCTCTGAGCTCCACAAGCAAGCAGCGCTGGCAGCGGCAAAGAAGGGTGAGTCACTCAATAAGTTTGTGACTGAAGCGATCGCTGCGGCGCTGTGAAGCCAACGTCGAGTCGAAGCCGCCACACAGGGCGCCTTTGTGGCGGCTTCGACGTTTGCCCAGATAAAACCCGCCAAAATAAACCTGTCCCTGTTTGGCAGGTTTGCTAGAGGAGGTTGGGATGGACAAGGCTAAATTGCGACGGGCGGTGATTGCCCGACGTGACGCTCTTGATTTGGATGTGCAGGCGGCGAAGTCTGCTGATATCTGTGCGCGGCTGGTTGAGCTGCTGGGCCGCTTGGATGCCGCGGCGCCGCGCACCGTTGCCGTCTATGCCGCGATGGGTTCCGAAGTCAATCCTGCCGCGTTTGCCGCGGCGGCCGCCAAACGCGACTGGCGCGTGGCCTATCCGTGCATGCTCTCGGCAGCCGAAGCCACAGCTTGTGGCCAGCGCATGTGCATGCGGGCAGTTGCTGTCGACGATGCGTCCGCGGCCCCGTTTATCGCCCACCCTACGCGGGCCTTCGCGGCCACGGACATCGACAGCAACCGCTTCCCTATCGTGCCTGCCAAAGCTCTCGACATGATTGTCGTGCCGCTCGTGGCCTTCGATCAAACCGGCGCGCGCCTGGGCTACGGCGGCGGTTGCTACGACCGCTACCTACCCACGCTTTCGGCCACATGCCAGATCATCGGCATCGCCTTTGACGAGCAGCGTGTCGACCGCGTTCCCACCGACGCTCACGACCTGCCGCTACCCCACATCATCAGCGCCTAATCGCCGCCATATCAGCCACGGCTACAGCAGTACCATCGCAGCCTAGTGCTCCTCGCCGGCGCGGGCCAGGTCGTAGGGCGTGGTCTGGTAGACGTAGTAGTTGAGCCAGTTGGTGTAGAACAGCTGAGCTTGGCTGCGCCAGACGTTGCACGGCTCGGCGGAGGGGTCGTCGCCCGGGAAGTAATGCGCCGGCACCTCCGGGTTGAGCCCGCGCTTCACATCGCGCTCGTACTCCAGGCGCAGCGTATCGGTGTCGTACTCGGGATGGCCAAAGACAAAGAAGCGACGGCTGTCGGTCGACTTGACGATGTACAGGCCCACCTCGTCGGACACGGCCACGACCTCAAGCTGCGGCTCGGCCTCCACGTCCTCGCGGCGCACATCGGTGTTGCGCGAATGCACGGCATAGAAACGGTCGTCGAAGCCGCGGACCAGCGGGCTTTGCGGCTTCACCAGATAATGCTCGAACACGCCACTCGCCTTTGCCGGCAGGTCGTACTTCTGGATACCGTAATGATGGTACAGACCGGCCTGCGCGCCCCAACAAATGTGCAGCGTAGAGTGTACGTGCGTGGTAGACCAGTCCATGATCTGGCAGAGCTCGGGCCAGTAGTCGACCTCTTCGAACGGCATCTGTTCCACCGGGGCGCCCGTGATGATCAGGCCGTCGTAGTGGATGTCGCGGATGTCGTCGAACGTGCGGTAGAACGTCTCCAGGTGGCCGGCGCTCACGTGCGTGGCCTCGTGTGTTTTGGTGCGCAGCAGGTCCACCTCCACCTGCAGCGGCGTGTTGGAGAGCTTGCGCATGATCTGCGTCTCGGTAGCGATTTTGGTGGGCATGAGGTTGAGGATGAGCACGCGCAGCGGACGGATGTCCTGGTGCAGCGCGCGGTACTCGGTCATGACAAAGATGTTCTCGCTCTCGAGCTGCGCGGCGGCAGGGAGGGCGTCGGGAATGCGAATGGGCATGGATGCTCCTTACGAGTCAGTTGCAGCTATGGTACAACGACCGGCCCCATCCGCGCGAGCACATCGCCCAGCGATGCCGTCAGCGGCCCAAATCACTCCAAAAGTAGAGATTAAGGTATGCCCAAAAATCTACGGCGCTTTAGCCTAGCAAAGTGGCAGCAGGACGCTACAATGGTTCGACGCGAAAAACTCGGCCGAAAGGATACGTATATGTACCAGACGCGTAAGATCGGTGTGGTCGGCCAGGGCCACGTAGGAGCACATGTCGCCAACAGCCTGCTTATGCAGGGCATTGCCGACGAGCTGTACCTGTGCGATATCAACGAGGCCAAGGTGACGTCCGAGGTCCAGGACCTGCGCGACTCCCTTTCGTTTGTCCCGTACAACACCAAGATCGTCAACTGCTACGACCACTACGAGGAGCTTGCCTGCTGCGACGTCATCGTCAACGCCGCCGGCAAGGTCGCGCTGGCCGCTGGCAACCGCGACGGCGAGCTGTTCTTTACCACCGACGCCGCCCGCACCTTTGCCAAGCGCATCGTCGACGCCGGCTTCGACGGCATCTTTGTGAGCATCTCCAACCCCTGCGACGTCGTGTGCACCGAGCTGTGGCACCTGACCGGCTATGATCCCAAGAAGATCATCGGCTCGGGCTGCGGCCTGGACTCCGCCCGCCTGCGCACCGAGATCTCCAAGAAGGTCGGCGTGAGCCCCAAGTCCATTGACGCCTACATGATCGGCGAGCACGGCTTTAGCCAGCTGGCCGCCTTTAAGGCAGCAACCATCGCCGGCAAGAGCCTCAACGAGCTTCAGGCCGAAAACCCCGACAAGTACGCCTTCGACCACATGGAGGTCGAGGAGCTCGCACGCAAGGGCGGCTATGTGACCTACGCCGGCAAGCAGTGCACCGAGTACGCCGTCGCCAACTCCGCCGCGCGCGTCTGCGCCGCCGTGCTGCACAATGAGCACACCGTGCTTTCGGCATCCACGCTCATGACCGGCCAGTATGGCGAAGAGGGCATCTTCACCTCCCTGCCGTGCGTGATCGGTGCCGAGGGCGTCGAGGAAGTCTACACGCTGGACCTGTCCGAGTACGAGCTCGAGGGCTTCCACAAGAGCTGCCAGCACATCCGCGACAACATCGCCCAGCTCGACTGGTGGGACGCCGAGGCCTACGACGCAAAGTAGGCCGTCAATCGCCGCAATCTCGCGAATCTAAGCGCAATACCAAGCGGGCCGCGCCGGAATACTACCGGCGCGGCCCGCTTTTTTGACTCACGCAGTGCCCTTGCGAATCGAAGGTGAATACTTTTCCCGGTACCTAGTACTGCTCGATGCCCATGTAGCGACGAACCTCGGGGCTGTGGTCGAAGACCTTGCCGCGGGCGGCGCGCAGCTCGCAGCTCATGTTGTAGAAGAAGATCGGCTCCAGGTACGAACGCACGCTGGCAGGCACTTCACCCACGCCGTACTCGAGCGCATCGAGCACCATGACGGTATCGGTGTGCGTGTTGAGGAACGCAAGAGCGCGCTCCTCCATGGGGCGGCACTCGCCCGATCCGAGCTGCACAAAGTAGAACACGCCGGGCTCGGTGGCTTCGAACGGGCCGTGGAAGTACTCGCCGGAGTGGATGTAGCAGCAGTGCTGCCACTGCATCTCCATGAGCGAGCAAATCGCCATGGCATAGGTCTGGCTAAAGTTGGGACCGGAGCCCAGGATATAGAAGAACTTGTGCTGCTGGCAGAGCTCGGCAAAGCGGGCGCCCAGCTCGGCGTTGACCTTCTCACGGGCGGCGGGCAGCAGCGCATCCATCTGCTTGAGGCCCTCATACATGTCGGCGAGTGACTCGTAGCCTTCCTGCTGGTCGAGCAACTCGGCGGCGATCAGAGCGCCAATGCCCTGCGGCACCTCGGCCTGCGACACGCCCTCACCCCACGGATAGACCCAGGTAGTCCACTTGCCGTTGTCGATCTTTGAGCCCTCGCAGTCGGTAAGGGCAATGACCTCGGCACCGGCGGCCAGCGCCATCTCGCAGCCGTCGACGACCTCCTGCGTGTTGCCGCTGTGGCTGCAGGCGATGACGAGCGACTTCTCGCCAAGACTCTTGGGAGCCATCAGGCAAAACTCGCGTGCCGTGTAGACCGTCGAGGTAAACGTGGTGGCCTCGCGCTTGAGCAGTTCGTTAGCCGGCATGAGGTCGATCATCGAACCGCCACAGGCGATCCAAAAGACGTTCTCGACCTTGCCCTTGCGCTCGATGATTTCCTGAACCAGATCATGTGCGTTCATGCTGATGCTCCTCCTTGTGGGGCGGCTTTGAACGACGACAGCTCATACCTGCTGTCGTTCTATGTTGTCCTATTTATAGCACGTGTAACAACGCCCGTGAAGTCATCTTAGCAAATTTGTTCTATATTGTTCTATCTGTGGACGTTAGATGTCGAAGACGTAGCGCGAGCCCACGATCTTTTGGCGGCCGAGCAGTAGAGGGCGCCCGCCGGCGTCGGTAAAGTAGGCCTCCATATAGAAGAGAGGCTCGCCGACCGGCACCTCCAGCAGCGGGGCCGTCTGAGTATCGGCAAGCGCAATCTCCACGGTGCAGGGGTCGGACTTGAGCGGCGCGCGACCCGAATGCTCGGCAACGAGCGCAAAGATTGAGTTATCGGTGAGGTCCTCGTCGGCCAGCGTCTGCAGGTAGGGATGGTCGGCGAGCACAAAGGCGTTGTTCTCGAGCATGACGGGGATGCCGTCGGCCGTGCGCACGCGCTCGACCACGATAAGCTCGCAGCCGGGCTCCACGCCAAAGAACGCCGCATCCTCGTGCGTCGCCGCGACCACCGTGCGCGACACCAGACGCGCACCCGGCACCATGTCGTTGGCAGCACAACCCTCAGTAAAGCTCTGGACGTCACCCTTCTGGCGAATCTTGCGCTTGAGCTTGGGGGCGCACACAAACGTGCCCCTCCCCTGCTGGCGGTTGAGATACCCCGCGCGCGACAGCTCCTCGATGGCACGGCGCACGGTGATGCGCCCCACGCCGTAGGACTTCGCGAGCTCCATCTCGGCAGGGATGCGCGAGCCGGCCACGTACACGCCGCGCGCGATCTCGCCCTTTAGGTCGTCCATGACCTGCTGGTACAGCGGCACGGCGGGCACGTCAGTGCGGTCGGTTTTATCGTCGAATGCCATCGTTACACTCCATCCCGCGCATGCTCGGACTCAAATTCTTCAATCGCCGCCATAAACTGCTCGCCAAAGGCGTCGGCCTTTTTCTCGCCGATGCCGTTGACCTGGATAAGCTCGTCGCGCGTCTGTGGGCGTAGGCGGCACAGGCCGCGCAGGGCCTTGTCGGAAAAGACCATGTACGGCGCCATCTCCAGCTCCGTCGAGATCTCCTTGCGCAGGGCACGCAGGCGCTCGAACAGCTCGGCATCGTCGCCAACACGCGGGCGCTGATCCAGCTCGGCCTCCTCGCGCAGCAGATCGACGGCGCGGCGGGCGCGGGCCGAAGCTTTGCGCTTGGACGCACGACGCTTAACGGTAAAGGCGAACGCCTCATCCTCGACCTCGACGGCACGCGGACCCAGCCCCACGACCGGGTACTGCCCCTGCGAGGTGGCCAGATAACCGCGGCCGCACAGCTGGCCGATGATGTCCTTGATGCGCCCGACCGATTCGCTCGACAGCTCACCGTAGCCGCGGTCCTCGTCCAGATGCATCTGGCGAATGCGCTCGGTGTTGCCGCCGTGGAGCACATCGGCGATGAGCGACTTGCCAAAGCGCATGGGACGCGTGGCCACGTAGCGCACGGCGGCGCGGGCCATATCGGTGACGTCCTCGACCTCGAACTGCGTGAGGCAGTTGCTGCAGTTGCCGCAGCTCTCGACGTCGTCCGCGGCGGTGCCGCCCGTACTGGCCGCGGCATGCTCGGCCGCGGCCTCGTCGCCAAAGTAGCGCAGCGTGTATTCGCGCAGGCAGCCGGTGGTATTGCAGTAGCCCTCCATCTGGCTGAGCAGACGATATCGATTCTGGAGCGCCCACGCGCGCTGCTCGTCGTCGAGCGCCTCATCGGCAGCATCGCCGCGGTCGATCAGAAAGCGGCGCATGCGAAAATCGTTGCCGTTCCACAGCAAGTAGCAGCTGGCCGGGTCGCCATCGCGGCCGGCGCGGCCCGCCTCCTGGTAGTAGGCTTCGATGCTCTCGGGCACGTTGTTGTGGATCACGTAGCGCACGTTGGGCTTGTCGATGCCCATGCCAAAGGCGTTGGTGGCAACCATCACCTGAATGTCATCGTCGATGAAGGCACGCTGGCTCTGACGGCGAGCGTCGTTGCCCATGCCGGCATGGTAGCGGCCAACGCGAATGCCGCTGGGGCCCAGCGCCTCGGCAAGCTCGCCCGCCAGCGCATCGACCGTCTTGCGGGTCGAGCAATACACGATACCGCTCTCGCTCGAATGCGCGATCACATAGTCGCGCACCCAGGCAGTCTTGGCCTTGTCGCCCATCTCCTCGCAACCAAAGTAGAGATTCTTGCGATCGAAGCCCGTCACCACCGTCGCAGGGTTTTGCAGGCCGAGCATCTGCTGAATATCCGCACGCACGCGTTCGGTCGCCGTGGCGGTAAACGCCGCCACGATGGGGCGCTGCGGCAGGGAATCGATGAACTCACGAATCTGCAGATAGGCGGGGCGGAAATCCTGACCCCATTGGCTTACGCAGTGGGCCTCGTCAATGGCCACGAGCGGCACGCCAATGCCGGCGGAACCCGCAGCCTCCTGCGCAAAGGCCAAAAAACGCGGCTCGAGCAAGCGCTCGGGCGCCACGTACATAAGCTGGTAGCGGCCCTCGCGCGCCCGCTTGAGCACGGTGTTTTGCTGGGCCGGAGTAAGGCTGGAGTTGAGATAGCTGGGTCGCGCACCCGCCGCGAGCAACGCACGGGTCTGGTCCTCCATAAGCGACAGCAGCGGACTCACCACAAAGGTGATGCCGGGCAGCATGAGCGCGGGCACCTGGTAGCAAATGGACTTGCCGGCACCCGTGGGCATAACACCCAGCGCATCGCGACCGGCAAGGATCGCATCGACCATGCGGTCCTGTCCCGGGCGAAACGAGGTGTAGCCAAAATAGGCGCCGAGCGTGTCGAGCGCCATCTGCTGCATGCTATCGGTCATGGTTTCCTAACGTCCAAGTCATCTGCCGCCGATTATACGCCGCCACGCGGACCGGCGCCGCACGGCTGTCGGCCACGGGCAACGCAATCCAAAAGGAACGAGCGTGGGATTTTTGGACACTTTCCCAACGGCTAATCTCTTGACAAGCGCGCAAACGTCGCTGGTTGAGCATAAGTCAGACACTATGACCCAATCCAGGGGCACGGAAACGACAGGA